>NZ_CP020100.1:2728091-3381622 GCF_002056295.1 Halopseudomonas phragmitis
TTTGGTGCCAGGCGTGGCCAGTTCGGTCAGACCCGGCGTGGCGGTCCGATCCCGTGGGGAGATATCGCTGCGAGGGAGTTCCTGGGCGTGTCCGATGCTGACGCCGATGAGATCATCGAGCTGGTTCGTGATCATCTGCGCAGGCAGTTTTCCTGATTATTGCATTTGCGCCTCTGTGAGCGCCTCTGAGGCGTTTACAGCTACGGTTTATCGAGTGGGCTCTCACTTGGCGCAAGAATGATGTTTATAAACCGCCTGAGCGGTATTGCCTGGATGGGTGTAAGGCGCTATTGGCTGTAACTCACCAGATTCAAGTTTTTTCAAGTTTTGCCCCCGTTCAAAATACTTTCCCGCCTGTGGGGTGCAGTCTGGCCCCATGAAGACATCAAACGCCACTTTGCCCATTCTCCCCGCCGGCCAGCACGTCGCCCTCGACGGCCGCCCGGTGGAATTCACTGAGGCCATCCTGCAGGAGATCGCCGCGACCTATGATCCGGCACTGCATGAAGCGCCGCTGGTCATTGGTCACCCGAAACTCAACGCCCCGGCCTACGGTTGGGCGAAAAGCGTTGAGGTGCGCGACGGCATGCTGTTTGCCGAGCCGCACCAGGTGGTGCCGGAGTTCGCCGAGGCTGCCAACCGTAAGATGTATAAGAAGCGGTCGGCCTCGATCTACCTGCCGGACTCGCCGGGCAACCCGGTCCCGGGCAAACACTACCTGCGCCATATCGGATTTCTGGGTGCTATGCCGCCGGCTATTAAAGGTATCCCTGATGCCGCTTTGGAGTTTTCCGAAGACGATGGCGCCCTGGCTGTCGAGTTTGCCGAGCCGCCGTATGCCTTCCGTGCCATGACCGACATTCTGCGCCGCCTGCGTGACTGGTTTGTCGAGCGCGAAGGCATAGAGGCAGCAGACCTGATCATTCCGCACTGGCAACTTCAGTCCATTGATGAAAGCGCCCGCGCTGACAACCCGGTCCCGGCGTTTTCTGAGTCCGAACAACCCACCAGCGAAGCCGCAACCCCTCCAGGCGATGAAAGTGCTGACGCATCTGCCGCGCCCGCACCGGAGCCGGGGAATGATGACCCGTCGGCGGCAGATGCCGGCGCGGTCGCTAATCAGGAGTCATCAATGGCCGACGAAGAACGTGAACAACTGCTCGCCGAGCGTGAGCGCAAGGTGGCCGAGCAAGAGGCGCGTATTGCCCAGGCTCAGGCTGAGGAACATCGCAACGAGGTGGCCGAGTTCGCCGAAGGGCTGGTCAAGGCTGGGCAGCTGCTGCCCCGGCAGAAAGCCGGCGTAGTCGAACTGATGCTCATCCTGCCCACTGATGCTCCGCTTGAGTTCGCCGAAGGCGAGCAGACCATCAGCAAGCCAGCGGCCAACGTACTGCGCGAGCTGCTCAGCGAGCTGCCCAAGCAAGTGGACTTTGCCGAGAAGTCTCATGGCAATGATGTGGTCGATGACCAGGACGCCAACGCCATTGCTGACCGCGCAAGGGCTTATCAATCCGAGCAACGCCAGGCTGGCCGCGAGATCAGCATCAGCCAGGCCGTCAATCACGTTACCAAGGGAGGCCGCTGAGCCATGAATATCCCAGGACTCATTACCCCGTTCACTGCGATCGGCGCCATTGGGGCGTACCTGATTGCTGCTCATGGCGCCACTGATGGTGCTGCGGTGCAGGCCGATGATGGCGCGACCATGATGCTGGGTGTGACTACCGACATTCCGACCGCTGATGGCGGCACCGCGGACGTAGTCCGCAATGGGCTGGCTTCAGTCACCTACGGTGGCAACGTCACTCGTGGCAACCCGCTCACCGCTGACGCCAACGGTCGCGCCGTTGCCGTGGCCCTGCCCGCAGCGGCTGACACTTTCATTGTTGGGTTTGCCGAGGTCTCGGGCGTTGAGGGTGATATTGGCTCGGCCCTGGTCGCCCCCGGCTTTATTCCGGCAACTGCCCCATAACCGGCTTCGGCCCCATCAGGAGTACCTGACATGAGCAATGCACCGTTTCCTATCACTCCGGCGCTCACAGCCATCGCCATCGCGTATCGCAACACCCGGCTCATTGCCGACCAGGTGCTGCCGCGTGTGCCGGTTGGTGCGCAGGAGTTCAAATATCTGAAGCATGACTTGGCCGAGGGCTTCACCGTGCCGGACACCAAGGTCGGCCGCAAATCGCGTGTCAACCAGGTGGACTTCTCAGCATCCGAAGAAACTGGCGCAACCAACGACTATGGTTTGGACGCACCGGTGCCTCAGCGCGATATCGACAATGCGCCGGAAAACTATGACCCGCTCGGCCGAGCGACTGAGCAGACCACTAACCTGATCCTGCTCGACCGCGAAGTGCGGGCATCCAATCTGGTGTTCAGTCCTGGCAGCTACGCAACCGGCAACAAGACCACGCTGTCTGGTTCCAGCCAATGGAGCCACGAAGACAGTAACCCGATCCGGGCGATCACCGATGCGCTGGACAGCGTTGTTATGCGTCCGAGCATTGGCGTGCTGGGCCGCGCGGTCTCTACCAGCATTCGCCGCCACCCGAAGGTAGTGAAGGCGTTCAACGGTAGCCTCGGCGATGAGGGCATGGTGCCGCTGCAGTGGCTGGCAGACATGCTGGAACTGGATGCCATTCTGGTCGGCGAAGCGCGTGTGAATATCGCTCGCCCTGGACAAGCCGCAAATCTGGCGCGGGCTTGGGGTAACCACGCCTCATTCATCTACCGCGATCAGCTGGCCGACGCAAACAGCGGCACCACCTTCGGCTTTACCGCGCAGTTCGGTGATCGCATCGCCGGTTCCAGTCCAGACAAGAACATCGGCCTGCGCGGTGGCCAGATGGTTCGTGTCGGTGAGTCGGTCAAGGAGCTGGTGACGGCCCCGGACCTTGGTTTCTTCTTCGAGAACGCTGTCAGCTAACCGGCAGATCCACCCACTCTTTGACCGGGCGGCAGCCGCCGCCCTGGGAGACCAACATGGCAACGAAGAAAGCCACCGCCAAGCCGGCTGACCCGGCTGACGTTGTGGACCAGGATCAAGCCCAAGTCGTCCAACCGGTTGCGCCGGTTCAATCGTCTGCTGCTACCACTGAGGGCGCTGCTACCAATGCGCCGCCAGCTCCAGGGCCGGAAGAAGAACAGTCGATGTCGGGACTTTACATCGTGCACCGCGAACTCCTTGAGCACGACGGACAGCGGTTTGTGTGGGGTGAAGATATCCCGTTGACCGATGAGCAGGCAAAGCCGCTGCTGGCACTGGGTGCGATCGCCATCAGAGAGGTCGAGGACTGACATGCCCTATTTGACCCTCACCGAGCTGGCCGACCGCCCCGGCGCCGAGGAACTGGCCCAAGTGGCCACGCCCCGGCGATACCGGGCAGTTGATGCTGATCTGCTGGATGCGCTGTTGCGTTCAGGTGATGTCAGCGGCTGGCCGGTTGAGGATGTCCAGATTGCCGAACTGGCAATTGCAGTAATCGACGACGCCATGGTGACCGCTCAAGGCACCATTGACGGGTTCCTGGTGCGCCGTGGCTACAGCCTGCCGCTGACCAAGCGTTACGGCATCGTCACTGGCTGGGCCAGGGCTATCACCCGCTACCACTTGCACAAGGATCGCCTGAGTGCCGAACAGACTGATCCGATCGTGCGGGACTACCGCGATGCGCTGAAGTTTCTGCAGCTGGTTGCCGAGGGAAAGTTCAGCTTGGGGCCGGATGATCCGCTGACGCCGACCACCAGTGGCGCACCACTGTTCAAGGCACCGCCGCGCACCTTCAGCCATGACACTCTGAAGGACTATTGAGCATGTCTCAGCCCTTTGACCCGCAAGTTGTGATCGACCGGCTCAAGCCTTTGCAGGCGCTCCAGTCGGTTGAGGGTGCGGCCGAGTATGCAGCGGTCACCAACCTAAAGGATTTTCGTGTGCCGTGCGCTTATGTGCTGCTGCTCCAGGAGCGCACTGACGACGCCCTGGCTCGGCCAGCAGGCCGTCAACGCGCAATCGTCACTTTCGGGGTGGTTGTTGCTGCGCGCAATTACGGCGATCAGCGAGGCGAACGCACCCTGGAAGAGCTGCGGCCGCTGCTGGGCAGTGTGCGGGCGCGACTGATGGGCTGGATGCCCGAGGTTCAGGGTTCGCGCCCTGTGCAGTGGACCAGGGGCGATGTGCTTGATTACAACCACAGCACGTTGCTCTGGGCCGATGTGTACCAAACCCAACATTTCATAGGGGGCAACCCAGTATGAGTAAGGAACAGAAGCTCGAAACCGTCGAGCTGATTGATGACCACACCCACAAGGGTGAGCCACTCAAACCCGGCGCCAAAATCCAGGTTACCGCCGAGCGCAAGGCCTGGTTGATCCGCCACAAAAAGGTGGCCGATGCCACCCCGGCACTACCTGTTGCCAAGGCAAAGGAGTAACCACCAATGAAAAAGTCCCTTTTCAGCTTCCAGGGCAAAGTCTGGTTGGCAGAGCGCTCCAGTGCAGCCAAGCCACTCAAGCCCATTTGGTACGGCAACGCGTCGCAGTTGCAGATCCAAATGAATGTGGCCAACACTGACAAAACCGAATCGTTCAGCGGTAATCGGTTGTTGTATGGGCAGCTCGCCGGTGCCAAGACTGCTAACGTCAGCTTGACGCTGGACGAGTGGTCTATCATGGGGATGGCCATGGCTATGTACGGTCTAGAGATCACTGCCGCTGGCAGTACTGTTACTGGTGAGCCGCTGCCCACCCCGCTGGCCGCAGGTGATGTGGTCGTGCTCGAGCATGGCTTCATTGATGACCTGGTTATCGATAACGGCGGTACACCGCTGGTGCTCGATACCGACTATCGCATTGAGTCGCCCAATGCCGGCCTGATCGAGTTTCTGACTCCGCAGGCCACCCCGCTCGAAGCCGACTATGAGTATGCTGCTACCGAGTCGATGACGATCTTCACCCAGCAGCCGAAAGAGCGCTGGTTGCTGTTTGATGGCATCAACACTGAGAACAACGAGCCTGTGCTGATCGATCTATACCGGCTGAAGCTCAACCCACCAGGCGACCTCAACCTGATCCAGGACGAATACGGGAACCTGCCCCTGACCGGAGCTGTGCTGTATGACCCGGTCAATGCCCGGGAGGCCAACTTCGGTGGCTTCGGCCGCATCCGTCAGAAGGGTTGATACATGGCCAAGCGAGCACATAAGAAGCCGCCCAAGGGGGCAGCAAAACCGGCAGGGCATGATGATCTGACCGTGATGCACCCCGAACTGCCTGTAAGCGTCGCGGGGCGTGACCTGGTGATGCGTGAGTACGGGTTTGTTGAAGGGCTGCGCCTGCGGCCCGTCATCGAGCCCATGCTCCAGGATATGGAAACCCTGTTGCTGACTACGCCGAACCCAACCACAGATCAGATGCTGGATCTGATGGGCAACCATATCGACAGTTTCCAGGAGCTGTTGGCAGTAGCCTCTGACACGGACGTCACCTTTATTGCTGGCCTGAGCCAAGCGGACGGCATGAAGCTCGCCGACGCCTGGTGGGTTGTGAACGGCCCTTTTTACTGGCGCACTGCCGTCAGTCGCGCGGCAGTGCAGCGAGTGCAAAAGCGGATGAAGGCCGATGGGCAGACGTCTACGCAACCCTCATCCGGCACGGACACCAGCGCGCCGACCTCGGCAGCTACACCCGGCGACAGTTGACGCTGTACTACGAGCGTGCGCTTGCTGTTGATCGCCGAGAGCGCGCCGCCCGCACAGTGGACATGAACCTAGCGTTTGCCGGTGGCCAGAAAGCTACTGACCACGTCAACACGCTGACCAAACGCTGACCAAATAGGCATGGCCCAGGGAGGCGGCAGGAAGCCGCCGCGTCGGATCACAAGGACACCTTCAACGCCGTAAGTTGCTGCCGCTTACGGCGTTTCTTTTTGCCCTCGTTCAAAAGACCATATACCCCCGCTGCGGCATCCTGAGCCTGAACCCTCCAAGGCAACAGGCACCCATGAGCAAGAAACTCGAACTGGCGATGCGCATCCGGGCTGAGATGGATCAGGCCATCGGGCAACTGCGTCAGCTGGAGGGTGAAATTGATGATGTTGGCAAGCAGTCGCAGCGCACTGCCAGTGACCTGGATCGTATTGGGTCGGCGCTCGGTAAGATTGCTGCGGCTGTGGCTGGTGGCGCTCTGTATAAGGCCGTTATTTCTGCGACGATCGAGCAGGAGCGTGTAACCGCACAGCTGGAGCAGCGTTTGCGCTCAACTGAACATGCTGCCGGCCTGACCCGCGACGAGCTGCTGGATATGGCCGGCGCAATGCAGCAGGTAACGACCTATGGTGATGAGGCCGTTATTCCGGCGCAATCTCTGCTGCTGACGTTCACAAAAATTGGCCGTGAAGTGTTCCCGCGCGCTCTTGAGGTTGTCCTCGATATGAGCGTTGCGATGGGGCAGGACTTGAAGTCCTCCGCCATTCAGCTCGGCAAAGCCTTGAACGACCCTGTGCAGGGTATTGCATCGTTATCGAGAGTTGGCGTCCAGTTCACAGACTCTCAGAAGTCCATGATTCAGCAGATGGTTGAGACTGGCCGCATTGCAGATGCGCAGCGGATCATTCTTGCTGAATTGGAAACCCAAATGGGTGGGTCAGCACGGGCCGCTAGGGACACTTTTGGTGGATCCATCGCCGCGTTAAAGAACGCCTTCGGCGACTTGTTAGAAGGTGACCCCAATAGTCCTGGTCTGCTTGCAGCTCGGGAGGCAATCGAAGAACTGGTCACGCTGCTGAGCGATCCGTCTACCAAGGAAGCGTTTGGGGTCATCATTGGGGCGGTAGCTCAACTGACAACGGTTGCAGCAGAAGCAACTGTTGCTATTGGTGACCTGTATCAGAATATCAGTGCAATGGTTCAAAGTGCCGCTGGTGATCTTGACCCATTGAAACGTCTTTCTGTCGAAATTCGCGCTGTTGATCGGGCGCTGAAAGGCGGGCTTGATACTCCATTTAAATACCTTTTCACATCTGAAGAAGAGTTGCAGGCAATCAGGGCTCAGTTGATTGCTGAGCGTGATCTGATTCTTGCTGCTCGCGGCGGGTCTCAGGGTGGAAGCGCTGCGATCACCTCCGGAGTAGCGTCTAGTGAGCTGCCACAACTGGTAGAGGTCAACAAGGAGTATGAGAAGCTCCTGGGTAACCTGCGTCGGCAGTCCGAGCTGTTTGGTGTCACCTCTGAAGCAGCCCGCGTTCGCTACGCCATTGAGCAGGGCGACCTCGGCGAGCTGACGGATGATCAGCGCCGCAGTTTGCTGGTTTATGCTGAGCAGCTGGATGCCATGCGCAGTCAGCAGCGTGCTGCGGAAGATCAAGCGCGCACGTCACAGAGACTGGCGGCTGAGCAACAGGGATATGTCCGTCAACTCGAACGCCAGTCCGCCCTGATCGGCCTCAACACTGAGCAGGTTCGGGCCTACGAAATCGCCGAAAAGGGTCTAACCGGCACCCTGCGCGACCGCGCCGAAGCGGCGGTCGCACTGCTTGCTGCCGAAGAGCGCCGGGTCCAAGTCGCCGCTGATGCCGCAACCCTGGCCGGACTTGAGGCTCAACGCCTGCGCGCCCAGGGCCGCGAAGCCGAGGCCCTGACCATCGAGATCGAGCAGCGTTACGGCGAGCTGATGACGCGCCTGCAGGAGCGCGGCGACACAGCCGGTCTGGAGATCGTCAACGGGCTGATCAACATCGAGCAGGCCAGAGCCAGGCTCAATGAGCTGCAGTCTGTGGTTGACCAGGTGTTTTCATCGACAGCCCGCCAGGAACAGTCAGTCCAGGCGCAACTTGCGGCCGGGTTGATCACCGAGGGCGAGGCCCGTCGGCGGATCATCGAGCTGCACCAGCAGCAGGCGGCTGAACTGATGCGCATTTTGCCCATGATGGAAGCCGTGGCAGAAATCACAGGCGACCCGGCCGCGCTTGAGAACGTCCAGCGTATCCGGGCAGAGCTTGAGAATATGCAGTACATCACCAATGACCTGATCCGGGCGTTCCGTGATGGCCTGCAGGGTGGTATCGAAGAGGCGCTGATGGGCCTTGTGCGTGGCACGCACGATCTGCGCGATGCGCTCGAAAGCCTTGTGCTGGGTATTGCTGATTCGATGGCTCGGTTAGCGGCTGAGCAGCTTGCCGACATGGCTACCCAGTCGGTGTTGAATCTCTTCCAACAGGGCGCGCAAGCCGCAACCGCTGCCGCTGGCCAGAAAGCTGCGGCCGAGGTCGCTGCGATCAACACAGTCACCGCAGCGCAGCAGGCGGCAGACACCGCCCGCGCCGCCAGTTCGGTGGCTGCGGCAAACACGGCCGCCGCTGGCCAGGCCGGTGCTGCAGCAAGTACTGCATCGGCATGGACTCCTGCCGCGATCGCTGCGTCGATCGGCTCGTTCGGTTCAGCGGCTGCGATCGGCCTGGCCGCCGTGGTTGCGGCTATGGCGTTTCAGGCGTTTGCCGAAGGTGGCCACGTGCGCGGGGCTGGTACTACCACAAGCGACTCTATCCCGGCCTGGCTCAGTGACTACGAGTTCGTAACCCGCGCTGCTGTTGTGCAGCAGCCGGGGGCGCTGCCGTTTCTGCACGATTTCAATGAGCGCGGCATGGCTGCCCTGGACGACTGGGCCGGGCGGGTACGCCACGCGACTGGCGGCCTGGCTGGCGTGCCAGCGCCAGCGCTGCCGGCACCGGCGATGCACACAGGGCAACTGACCGAGGGTGGCGGCAACCAGACGATGCTCAAGAACAACATCGACGTGTTCGTCGGTGTGCCTGAGCAATTCATCGTTGAACAAACCTGGGGGCGCGCCGGCAAGGAGCGCTTCTATGCCGAACTGTCTCAGAACGCCGCGACAGTGCGGCAGATATTGGGGTTTTGATATGCCACATGACATTGGTTTCGTCGATAACTCGGGCGGTACGCTCTCTCACTACAAGATGCTTGAGACCATCCGCGATTTTGCTGCTGACAATGGGTGGACGGTGTTGCGGTATGACACTGGGCCGGCAAATCGGGAGCTGATCTTGAAAGGTGTGGGCTACTCGGGTGAAGAGGAAATCTTTGTTGGGTTTCGCACTTATCAGAACGCCGATGCTGACTATTACAACCTGGTCGCGGCCGGGTTTACAGGCTACGTGCCCGGCAACACATTTGATACACAACCGGGGGCGATGCTGTCGGGTGTGCCCTGTCACAACCAGCGGGTGGATTTTTGGTTAACTCTCAATCCGCAGCGGATTGCGTTGGCGATGAAAGTCGGGACTCCGGTTTATGAAAGCGCCTATGTCGGCAAGTTTCTCCGCTACGCTCGGCCGAGCCAGTATCCATATGATCTTGTTGTTGGCGGCATGCTCGACGGCGTGCCGGGAACACGGTTCAGCAATACCGCACAGTCGATACCCTTTAAGGGAAGTCGCCCCAATCTGCGCATGCTGTTTAACGATGGTGTCTGGCACCAGCCAGACTGCTGGCCATACAACAATGCGTGGCTGGCGGGTGGTACGACTCAAGAGCGCGACTCTAATGGCAAATATGCGCTCAATGCCGTGGTGCTTAATAGTGGCACGCTGGGTGACATTGGTGAGCTAGACGGTGTGTCGCACATTACGGGTTTTGATAACGCTGTTGAAAATACGCTGTTGATTGATGGGCAGACATGGGTCGTTGTTCAGGACGTCTGGAGAACCGGGTTCAATGACTACTTCGCGCTGAGGATGGATGATTAATGGCGTACTTCACTGGTAGTGCAAACTCGTGGTCTGACTTGCTCAACGCACTTACATCATCCTGTGTCTCAGAAGGCTGGACTTGGGCAGACGGCATATTGAGCAAAGGTGATGCCTTTATCATGCCGTGGATTCGCAGCCCCGCAACATCGACCGAGGGTGAGGGCATTCTGCTGCAAGGCGGTACTGGCAAGAGCGGTTCAACGCTCCTGGACCCGTCACCGCAGTCGCCGAGGATGGGGTGCCCTTCGCGTGATATCAGCCAAGTTGTATGGCCCGTCGAGTACTACATTCATATTCATGCCGACCCGGACGAAGTGTATTTCATTGCGCGGTATAGCGTTGACTACTTCATCTGGTGTGCGTTTGGTCTGTCATCGCTCGAACTGCCAGGTTCTGGCTTGTGGTTCGCTGCGACCGGTAGGCGACTCCGGGGGCCGACTGGGCCAGGGATTCGGATTACTGATCTGGGTGGTGGTGGTTCTTCGGCAACTGATAGCACAAGCGTTTCAAACGCCGGTACCACCGCCGCGCTTTTTTGGAACTCTAATGGCCGGGTTTCTGGTGCCGCGCGAAACACAGCTGCAGCTGAAAATCATGCTGTTTGTTCCGGCTTTGATAGTACGCTCTGGCCGTGGCCGGGCTCGAATAGCGCGACGTTTAACGTAGTCCACACAATACATGCAAACATACCTCTAAGCCCATTGATTGTGCGTAGCAATGCATGGAATCACCAGTCTGTTCTGCTGCCTATACAACCGGCGTTAGTCAGAGCTGAGAACAAGGTTTCAAAGGTTGCAGATTTGGCACATGCTCGTTATATCCGGGTTGATAACTTCGAGCCTGGTCAGATTATTTCCTTGGGCGCTGAACAGTGGCGCGTTTACCCGTTCTATCGTAAAGAGGCGGGTGTAACGTGGGCGGATAACGTTGACCACACTGGTGCTTTCGGTATGGCGATCAGATACGACGGTCCATGACATGTTGCTTGATGCATGGATTCCTCGCTCCTTGGTTCAGGCGTTCAATCCGCTGATCAGTGGGGACTATGACACGTATGATCCGGACGACATCGTTGGCCACCCTCCCGCTGCTGCGCAGGCTGCCCGGCTTTCAGGAGGGGAGCTAGCCCACCACTGGCCGGTTGCATCTGAGCAGCAGCGGGAGTTGCTTGCTCGCGCGGCTCAATGTTTCTCTGACGACTACTACCACCGCATCCACATCAACCCCAGGAGTCTCGACCTGGGCAACGTTGTTTCGGCACAGACAACACCGGTTTGGGTTTGGAATGCATACCTGATACCTCAAACGCTGAACTCAATCACGGGGCTGGATGAAGGCATCGAGGTCAGTGGTCAGCCTGCGCCGCCACTACTATATGCCGCGCTGCAGGAGCGCGAGTACCAAGTATCAGTCACTCCAGATGGCCAGCCCGTGCTTGATACGGTCCTGTCCTGGGTTTTCGGCAACGGCGAGCAGCCAGGCCTGCGCATTACTGCAAACAGGATCATAGCGTGGTCATTTGCTCCGGACTGGGGCGAAGGCATCCGCGAACGGTTCGAGTGGCTGACCGACGTGATGACCTCAGAGACTTACGCACAGCAGCGGCGGGCGCTGCGCACGGCACCGCGCCGCGAGCTGGGTGCGCCAATGTATGTCGAGGGTCGCGAGCGGCAGATGCTGGATCTGGCTCTTTTTGGCTGGGGCAGCCGTGTCTGGGCTCTGCCGATTTGGCCGGATATCCAGCTCCTGGAGCAGTCCGTACCGGTCGATAGCCTGCGCATCAACTGCGAGACGGAGTACTTGGACTTCCGGGCCGGTGGCCTGGCTATGTTGCGTGGCGAAAGCGCGTTTCAATTTGAGGTGGTCGAAGTCGAGTCTGTCGATTCCGCTGGGCTCGATCTCAAGCGCGGTACTCAGCAGGCCTGGCCCGCTGGCAGCAGACTCTACCCGGCCCGGCCGGCGCAGTTGACCCGTCAGCCTGAAGTGATCCGCCTGACCGACACCATCGATGAGGCAGAGGTCCAGTTCCTGATACTGGAGCCCAGCGACTGCGACACGCTGACCGACCTGACGACCTATCGGGGCTGGCCGGTCCTCGATGTCCGGCCGGACGAGTCCGAGGATCTGACGCGGCAGTATGAGCGCATGCTGGTCACGCTCGACAGCCGCACGGCACTGCCGCTGGTCTCTGACATTCCCGGCCGGGCGATGCCGGTCACCGGGTGGCGCTGGATCGACATGGGCCGAGCGGCGCGACATTGGTACCGGTGCCTGCTGTATACACTGCGCGGTCAACAGGCCGCTGTCTGGGTGCCCACTCATGCAGACGATCTGACCCTTGTCGATACCGTGTCTGATGCCGCCACCACAATCGACGTGCTCAATGTGGGGTATGCGAGGTTCGGCCAGGCCCGTGCCGGCCGTCGTGATATCCGTATCGAGCTGGTAACAGGCCAGGTGTTATATCGCAGGATCACGGGTGCATCTGAGATCACTGCCGACATCGAGCGGTTGGCGATCGATGTCGCCCTGGGCGTCGCCGTCGAGCCTGCAGATATCGCTCGGATCTGCTGGATGGCACTGTCATGCGGGGCATCGGACAGCGCTGAGATCGATCACGTGACGGATAGCGAAGGGGTTGCCAGCGCCGCATTGGTCTTCCGGGGAGTGCGCGACGATGACCTTTGATGCACGCGAGTCTTCAACCGCCCAGGGCCAGCCGGTGCGCCTCTACTCGTTCAGCCGGGGCGTGATGCGCTGGCTGTACTGCTCGGCTGATCGTGATATCTCAATCGGCACTCAGGTCTATCGTGCCGTCAGGGGCGGTGTCAGTGATCCGGGCATCCGTATCACTGGTGATGCACGCTCAGATAGGTTTGAGATCACAGGGCCGGCGGACCTCTCGGTCGCACAACTCTGGCGGGCGGGGCAGCCGAGCAATGAGGTCGCGCTGACTGTGTTCGACATGCACTACGGCGATAATGACCCCGTGTTTGCTTTGGCCGGGCGGGTCAGCTCGGTTAACTGGCCGGCGCTGGACCGGTGCCGGATTGTCTGTGTGTCACGCGACGCAGAAATGGCCGAGCCGGGGCTGACAGACCCGTACTCACGCACGTGTACGGCTGTCCTTGGCGATCCCCGCTGTGGCGTGGATCTCAATCCGCTGCGGGTCGATGCTCAGATCCAGTCGATCGACGGCATCGCAGTCTACAGCGCCGATGTCACCGGCTACCCCGATGGTTGGTTCACTGGCGGCTATATCGAGTGGCCGATCGGCTCGGGCGAGTTCGATCGGCGCTTTATCGAGGCCCATTCAAGTACTCAGCTCAAACTGCTCGGCGGCACAGCCGGGGTGCCGGTTAGCGGGTCACTGCGGGTGTATCCGGGCTGTGATTTTCTGTTCGGTACCTGCACATCAAAATTCGGCAACGGCGATCGGTTTCGGGGAATCCCAAACCTTGAAGGCCGTTCGCCCTTTGACGGCAACGCCGTCTGGTGAGGTGAAGCATGCTGCAAATCGCAATTCTGGTAGGCGCGTTTTTGCTGATGGCGGCGCTGACGCCCAAGGCGCCCCGGCAAAAACCACCGGCCTTTGCTGACTTTGAGTTCCCGCTGTGCAAAGAGGGCGAGCCGAAAACGGCCGTTTTTGGCCAGGTGTGGACAAAGTCCTGGATGGTGCTCACCGTGGGCAACTATCGGACACGCAAGAAGAAGATCGGGGGCGGCAAGAAGTGATCATTACCGTCGATCACATGCATTCAGTCCCTACGTGGAATGGTCGCCAGGGCTATTGCCACAGCAAGGCGCGAGAGTTCTTTGCCCGGCATGGACTGGACTGGCTCGGGTTCTTGCAGCAGGGCATCGACAGCCAGACGCTATTGGACACTGGTGACGCGCTCGCCATCTATTTAGTCGAGTACGTGGAGGCTCAGCGTCATGGGCAGCAGTAGCAAAAAACCGAAGGCGACGCTCTTCTTCTTCGACATTCACATGGGCCTGGGGCTGCCGGTTGATGAAGTCGTCGAGATCAAGGCGAGCGGCAAACGTGCCTGGCGCGGGTCTGTCACGACTAACAGCCAGATCGTAATCAATGCTCCGGAGCTGTTCGGCGGCCCAGAGGCCGAAGGCGGCATTGCCGGCACGTTGGACGTGCTGATGGGTGATGAAAGCCAGGGAGTACTTCCCCGTCTTGCGGCAATGCTGGGCGGCGTGGCGCCGGCGTTCAGAGGTATCACGACAGCATTTTTTAGCGGCATGGTCGGTGCCAACAATCCGTATCCGAAGCCCTGGGAGTTCCTGCGCCGGGGTGGCAATCGCCTGTGGGGTGCTGATGCGCCCTGGTACCCGGAGAAACAGTTCATCTGGCTGGCCAGTGGCGAGATCAAAGCCATGAACCCGGTCCACATTCTCTATCAGATCCGCACAAGCAAGCACTTTCGCGGGTGGCCCAGGGCCTGGCTGGACGATGCCGCGTGGCGCGCAGCGGCTGACACATGCTATGACGAGGGGGTGGGGCTATGTCTGGAGTGGCGGCGCAGCGATAGCTTCAAGTCGTTCAGCGATGCCGTTTGTGAGCATATCGGCGCCGAGGTGTTCGATGATCGCAAGACAGGGCTGATCAGCATCCGGCTGATACGCGACGACTACGATCCGGAATCGTTACCGCTGTTCGATGAAGACTCTGGGCTGCTGGAAATCCTCGAAGACGAAGTCGCAACGATCAACGACATGCCCAGCGAGCTGCTTGTTAAGTACGTTGATGCGATCGATGGTGAGGAAAAGACCGTCAGGATCAGCAATGCAGCGGTGGCGGCGCGAGGCTGGCGGTCATCTGAGACCGTGGACTACCCCGGTGCGCCCACGGCTGAAATTACTGCCCGGTTTGGGCAGCGTGACATGGCTATCAAGACAAGCGGCCTGCATCGGTATAAGGCCGTTTTCGATCGGCGTGCTCGGGGGCTGAACATCGGTGATCCCATCCGCATCAGATCACTGCGCCGGGGTATCGAGACAGTCGTCGTCCGGGTCGGCAAGATCGAGGACGGTTCACTGCTCGATGGCCGGATAACGCTCACACTCGTCCAAGATGTGTTCGGCCTGCCGAGCAATTCATTTGTCACAGTGCCGCCAGCGGGCTGGGAGCCGCCAGACCGCACCCCTCAGACCATCACAACACGGCGTCTCTTTGAGGTGCCGTACCGCGACCTCGCGGCACGGGTTGATCCCGCCAATTTGGCCCTGATCGACCCAACGGCGGCATACCTGGCCAGCGTTGCTGTGCCACCAACAATGATGTCGCTCAGTTACTCACTGACAACCCGCGTGGGCAGTACCGGTGATTTTATTGATCAAGGGCATGCAGACTGGTGCCCGACAGGACTGCTCACAGACGCGATCGGTAAGACCACAACAGCAATCACGCTCAGCGCGTTCAGTCGGCTGGATGATGTCGAGGTCGGCTCAGCAGCGCTTCTGGGCGACGAGATTGTCCGGGTCGATGCGATCAACATCGACGGCGCTGTCACGATCGCACGGGGCTGCATCGACACTGTGCCGGCGACTCATGCGGCTGGCACCCGGATCTGGTTCTATCAAGACTGGGCTGGCGAGGATGAGACAGCGTACTCGCTCAGCACGTCAATGCAGGCCAAGCTGCTGACCAACACCAGCTCTGGCCAGCTCGACCCAGCGCTGGCAGGGACAGACAGTCTCACCCTGCAAGCACGACAAGGCCGCCCATACCCGCCCGGCCAGTTCCGGCTGGACGGCAGCTACTACCCGGCATCGATCGAGGGCGACGTGGTGATCACATGGACGCATCGGGACAGGCTCGGCCAGGCTGATCAGCTAATCGATACCCAGTTCGGCAGCACAGGCCCCGAAGCCGGCACGACATACAGCGCTCGATTGCTGCGGGCAGACACTCAGGCCGTGCTGACAACTCAGACAGGTATCTCGGGTACCACGGTGACCCTGACAACGGCATACGAGGGTCAGGTGATCGCAGAGCTGTGGTCAGTCAGGGGCGGGATGGAGTCACATCAGCGGCACCGGCACCAGTTCGAGCGGATTGAACCGGCCGGGCCGTGATATTGAAATTTTGTTTCGCGCAGGGCAACGGTTAAGATGCGGCAATTATCGCGCACCTGCGCGTCATTTATCGCGCGCGGCTACAGCCTGGCCCTGTGGTAGCGGCGGACGCGGGCGCTGCGTGGGCTTGGGCTTGTTGACCTTGACCCTGGTATCGGCCCGGGCGCAGTGCGGGCACTGTTTGCCCCAGTACCCATGCTCAGGAATCTGGCTGCACTGTTTAAGCCGCTGTGCGGCCTGCTCCAGCAGTCCAACCCATTCCCGGGCACTGGGCCGCTGGCGGGTTGTGAAGCTGTGATCGAAGGTCTGGCGCACAATTGCCGGAAAGTCCTGATGCACACTCCAGGGTGAAGGTTTGATATCGGCATGGGCCTGAATGCCATAGGGATAGAAACTACCGCCAATCCGGTTCTGATTGTCTGTCGGGATTTCGCGTCGCCGGGTTGGCACCCCCTGATAGGGGTGCAGGCCATTGTTGAGGAGTTTGAACAGGATGACCGCCAGGGCGAACTGGTCCTGCGGCTGACGTAATACCTGGGGCGATTGCCGGCTGCTGAACGCCTCCGGTGCGATAAATCCCATGGTGAACTGGTGCGCCGGAAAGTATTCGTCATTGCCCTGCACCGCGAAACCATCACAGTCGACTACTGCGACATCACCACTGCGCCGATGCACCAGCAGGTTGGCTGGTTTAAGGTCGATGATGCAGTGACCCTTTTCGTGCAGTTCGGCCACCCGTTTGCACAGGTTGATTGCCACTTGCAGGCGCCAGGCGCTGGACTGTGGCAATGACTCGATCTTTCGGCCTCGGGCGCTCAGAGCCATATCCAAAGAGGCATAGCTGGCAATGTCCAGCAGCGGCATGGCAAAGCCGACAAATACCCCGCGTGGGTTGAACAGCAGTGCGCAGGGCCAGGCAAAGTGGTTGGCCTGAGTGTCTTCGGGTGGATGCAGGATCATTTGCCAGACTTTGTGCTGACGCTCTGGGTCCTTGCCTGGCTCGTGGTAATACTTCAGGGCATAGTGGCCATCAGGGGAGCGGTAGATTGCTCCGTCGGCGCCACGGTTCAAAGCCTTGCCCGACAGCGCCAGAGATTCCTGGCGGCCGTCGGCAAATTTCAGAGTGTAGTGGCCCTTACGAGCCATGGTGCAGCCACACCAGGGTTTTGTCGTCAGCGGTAATGCGGTGGGTACGAGGGTCTGCCAGTGTTCCTTCAAGTGCCTGGCGGCCGGTGAACTGCGTCACGCTGCTCAAATAGTTGTGGACCGGTTGCAAAAAGCCTCGTTCAGGCCGGTAGGGCTGGCTGCGGGCGGCGAAGCTGGCGGTGCCATCGGTCATCAGAAACCAGGTGCTAAACCGTGGCGGTACGCATTGCACGCGCAGGTGCTGGCGCCAGCCAGGCAAGGTGAAGAAATAGGTGGTTTCGGCGAACTCGCCATTTTCTGGCTCGCTGACCAGGCAATCATCCCAGTCATCCGGATTGATGCCGAAGATCAGTCCGTCTCCCAGGTGAAACACCAGATTGCCCTGGCGCGTCATCACTACCCCGCACAGAGTCGAGTGAAAATCCTCCAACGGCCCACGGTTGGCCAACTGCTCGCGTACGCTTTGAATGGCGCCGGCTATCCGCTCGAAGGCATTGGCCTCAGTCAGGCTGCGTTCCAGGTCGGCAGACAGTGTGCGGCAGACACCTTGGGCCAGGGCCCGGGCACCCTCATCCGACCGCGCTGCTGAACCTGCGCCGTCACAGACGCAGGCCACTACGCCGGAGAAGCTGGCCACGATCTCGAAGGCGTCCTGACAGGGCTGGCCGTTGTCGACATGTGATGTGCCGGTCACCGCAGCGCCGGCACTTAGAATCCGCATGCTCAGATCTCGACTTCGGCCCAGGAGTCGGTCGCCGGCAGGCTGATCCGCTCACCGGGTACGCTGGCCGATACGGTCGACATACTGCGACTCAGCCAAATGAACAGCTCACGGAACTGCAAACCCTTGAGTTTTTTCGGCGTCTTGTTGGAGAACTGCCCCAGTGCGGCGAAATCCGCGCCCTCGGTGCCGATCGGGAACACTACCACGCGTTTGTCGGACTCTTCCTGACGGCAGCGCTGGGCTGCCTGCTCCCAGCCAAAATCGTTCGGGCAGCCATCGGAGATCATGATGACCCAGGGGCGGGTGCTGGATATGCCGTTGGCGTCGTATACGGCCTTCTGGTTGCGCACCTCATCCAGCGCCAGATCCATCCCCTTGCCCAGCGGCGTCATGCCGTTGGCCTGAATCACCGGTGGCTTGAAGTCCACCGCATCGGTCCAGGGCTGGAGAATCTGAACATCTTCGAAACCGCCGACGGCAATGACCAGCACCTGGACCCGCATGGCGGCCATGGCGTCATTCTTGAGTTCCTGGGCGAAGATTTCCAGTCCGGCATTGAGCTGGGCCATAGGTTCGCCAGCCATGGAGCCGGAAGCGTCCAGTACCAGTACGCACGGGGTGCGTTGATTGGTGTTGTCGATGAATTCGACGCCGGGAATAGCGGAGAAAGACATGCGCAAAGTCCTTTTCGGTGTAAAGAAGTGCCGTCATGGGCACAGGCAAGGCGGAAATCTTAACGAAACCGGGCAGGAAATGTAACCTTGCCGAGTCAACCCTGGACTCAGCGAAACAGCCAGCCGGCCACCAATCTGACAACCCGGGGCATGATGACATAGACCACCAGACCAACGATGGTGGCGGCTATCAGACCATGACTGATACCCCAGGCGGACAGCACTGGTACCTGGCGGAACAGCGGCTGAAATGCCAGCGGAACCAGCATGGTCAGGGGCCAGATCACGGAGGTGGTCACCAGCCACTGCTTCCAGCGTGTGGGTTGTTTGCTCTGGGCGGTGGGTGGGGTGAACCAGAAGTCGATACCGCTGTGTATTTCTATGTGCTCGGTCTGGGCCAGTATGGGGCGGATATCGGCAATCAATTCCCGGCGCTGGTCTGAGTCCAGCCAGTTCTGAGCCTGCTCCTGACTGGAAAAGCGCACGGCAATCTCGAAGGTCTGATCCGTGCCAACCGGGCGTAGAATGTGGACGCCCTGGTGGCCGGGAAACCGCGCGGCGGTGGTGATGATCTGTCTGAGCCAGGTTTCATAGCGGTTGCGGTCATCGGGGGAGACCTGGTGACGAATGATGATTGAAGCACCCTGGTTGCCATGGCTGCTCGAGTCGCCGTTATTGTCGTTGCTCTGGTTCATGACTGGCCTGCCTCTGTGGTAACCCGCCAGACCTGTTTCATGCAGATCTGGCGGGTGAAACATCAACCATTCTGGGCGCTATAACTCTGTATCAGGTTGGCATAGGCGGGCAGGTGGCTGGCGAGCAGTCCTCCGAAACCTTCGATGTCGTTGCGCCAGTCCCGGTGCAGCTCACAACCAACCGCAAACCAGGTCATCATCTGGGCGCCGGCTTCGGCCATACGACTCCAGGAGGCTTCCCGGGTAGTGGGGTTGAAAGTGCCAGAGGCATCGGCAACCACAAACACCTCAAAACCCTCCTCAATGGCCGACAGTACCGGAAAGGCCACGCACACTTCGGTTACCACCCCGGCAATCAGCAATTGCTTCTTGCCTGTGGCTTTGACGGCCTGGACGAAGTCGGCATTGTCCCAGGCATTGATCTGGCCTGGGCGAGCAAAGTAGGGCGCGTCGGGAAACATGGCCTTGAGTTCCGGGACCAGCGGTCCATTGGGGCCAGACTCGAAGCTTGTGGTCAGAATGGTTGGTATGTTGAAGAACTTAGCGATGTCTGCCAGGGCCAGCACATTGTTCTTGAAGTCATCAGGGGAAAAATCCCGTACCAGTGACAGCAGACCGGATTGATGGTCGACCATCAGCAATGCGACATCGTTCTTGTCTAGACGCTTATATTGAAAAGCCATGGGGGTCTCCTTGTGTGCGTCATTGGGTATCCGCGCGGGGGTGGAGCGGTATGTTGCGGATAATGACAGCCTAGACTGAGCAACCATGGTGTATAAGACTCAAACCCGATATACCGGGGCTGAAAAATAGCGTTGATGCATATGCGGGCAATATGTTGCGGATAATGACAGCCTAGACTGAGCAACCATGGTGTATAAGACTCAAACCCGATATACCGGGGCTGAAAAATAGCGTTGATGCATATGCGGGCAATATGCGGGCGGCCTGCAAGGACTTGGTCAGGTCTTGATCAAAAGATACGAGCCAGCACCTATCATCAGTCCCCCGGCTGCCAGCCTGGTGCTGCGCTTAAGTCGGGGGCTCTTGATCAGCATTACCACTTTTCTGGCGGCCAGGGCATAGCCCAGTTTCACACCACCCACAGCTACCAGTGTCAGGGTCGCGATCATAGCAATATCTGCCACCTGGATACTGCTCAGGTCGACGAATACTGGCAGCAGGCTGGCATAGAAAAAGATGGCCTTCACATCACCCAGGGTGATCAGTAGACCAGCAAGCAAACTGGTCGGTAGGGATGTGGCCGGGCTTTCTGATGGTGCCGACTTTAAAGCGGCTCCTGAGCGCAAGAGCGTGATGCCGAACCAGATCAGATAGGCACCTGCCAGGTAGCGCAAAGCTAGAAACAGACTGCCCAGCAGTTCGGCTAGCGCAGTCATACCCAGAACCGCCAGGAGCACAAAAATCAGATCACCCAGCACGATACCAGCAGCCACTGCTGCACCATGAGCAAGGCCTGCAGTGGAAGAACGGGTCACAACCAAGGCTACACTGGTACTCGGTACCACTGCCAGTATGGCCATCATCATGAACAGGGTAGCTGCTTCGTGCATGCTCATGCTGAGGCCTGCCTGATGGCTACGACCGAAAAAGTGTGCCAGTGCTTGGGCCTGCCCAGCGCGGTTGTACCGGGTTCGTCATGCTCCTGAAAACGTACCACCCCGAATTGCTCGAAAAGCGCCAGTATCTGACTCTCGGTCATAGCGTTGATCCGGTGCTGTGAGTTTGTTGCCCAGCTATCGTTCAGACCCATAAAGTCTCCAGCGAAGACGCCGCCAGGCTCAATGCAGGCCCTGATCCTGGTCCAGGTGGCGGGAAACGGCCTGGGTCGGAAAAATACAGGCTGGCGGTTTTCATTCATATAGAGTTTTCAGCAAACCTCGCGCCCGTGTTGCCCATGCTTCTCATAATCTCTCGTGCAGGCAAACGGTAGCACAGCACGGCGACGTGCTCTATTGCCAGGGGTGGGGCGATGTTTTAAGGTTCGACCCCCTACGCAATCACTACATGGAACGTTCAATGCGCGTTATTTCATTTTCTCTTATCGTTCTCTGCGCCGGCCTGAAAGCCATACCGGCGGTGGCATCATGAGCTGGCAGGGTAAGTCAGCTCCAGCTGAAGAGTTGGCGCAGCATGGGCTGGCCAGCAACCGTGACGTTGGCTATTGGCTTGCGTTGATCATGGGCGCAGGGTTGAGTCTGTTTGTTTTGCCGTGGGTGCTGCTCATGCCCAGTGAGCTTGCGCAAGGCAACTATGAGATTTTGGCCATACTGCCGTTGTTGGTGGTTGGCTCTGGCCTGTTGGTCTGGGGCTGGATGTTGCGTCGACGTTATTTGCTGATTGGTCCTACACGACTGTTTCTCGACCCATTGCCAGGGCAGGTTGGTGGTCAGATCGGTGGGAGCTTCCAGCTCAGTCATGGTAGCTGGGTCGGGCCACCACAGATCTGGCTGAACTGCGTGTATGTCTACAGCACAGGCACGGGCAAACAGCGTCAAACCCGTCGCGATGTGCTCTGGCAGTCTGAGCAGATTGCCTGGGTCAGGCCGCAGGGCATGAAGACTGAGAACCGTTTTGTTTTTGATGTGCCGGAAAATCTCCCGACCAATGGCCGACATCCCACAAGGGTTGGCCGTGTCGAGTGGGTGGTGCACTGTGAGGGGCGGTGGCGACCGCCGGCTGGCTCCGCGGCCAACAACGGAAAGTCTGTGAAATTCGTGCGCGACTGGAGCATCCCGGTTGAGCAGGGCAATGCCCAGAGCAGTCTCGCTCGTCCGGCTACTCTGCAACAGGCCGAACAGCAACAGGCTCGTGCGCATATTGAGGCTTACCTGAGTCCCGGCCAGGTGTCCGGCCAATACCAGTTGAACAGCAAGGCTGGTCGTATACCCGCCCTGGGCCTGGCGCTACTGTTGTTTGGGACCGTGTTCAGTGCTGCGGGTGGTTTTATGCTGTTCTTGGCGCTGGACGGTGAGCCCATGCTCTGGGTAGTCGGGCCGGTATTCCTGTTACCGGGGCTGATGACAGTCATGACCGGTATCATGTTTTTGGGGCGCAGCCTGAAGGTCGAGATCAGTCGTCAACAGATACGTATTGTGCGCTATTTATTCGGTATGCCGCTCTACCGGCGGCAGGCTGTACTTGACACCAACTCGCGTCTGGAAATTCGCTGCAGGTTATCAAGTACCGGCAACCGTCCGGTCAGTACTGAGTACTATACGGCTTATGTTGTGGCTGGCGATAAGCGCCTGCCGGTCGCTGAAGGCATTGTTGGTCAGAGTGCTGCTGAGGCTCTGTGCCGTGAAGTGGGGCGTAGTACAGGACTGGTGTTCTGAGGCCGGGCTTATTGGTTCGCAGGGATCGAAGCCGGTTTTCTGGCAACGATGAATACCGATGCCTGGTCTGGCTGCCACTCGAACTCTGGCGTGAAGCCAGCCTTGGCCAGCATGGACAGCAGCTCCTGTTTGCCGAAGCGGCTTACGTGTGGGGCCAGGCCTAGCAGTTGCATCAGCGGAATCACCAGGCGCCAGAAGGGTGATACGTTATTCACCAGCGCCGTGCTGGAGACAAAGATGCCCCCGGGTTTAAGCAGGTCGTGTACCCGCGCCATGGCAGCGTTTACGTCCTCGAGCAGGTGCAGTACGTTCAGTCCCAGCACGACATCAAAGCTTTCCGGGGGCAGCTTGAGCTCTTCCAGAGTTCCTTGTTGAAAGCTGATGTTACCAATACCGGCTTCTGCGGCTTTGATCTCTGCAATCTCGAGCATCCTGCTTGATATGTCGCTGGCAACAATGTGCCTGACACAGAGGGCATGGATAATGGCAGTGCTACCAGTGCCGCAGCCGACGCTGATTTGAGTTCTGGATGAGGTATGCGGCAGGGTTGTTAGCTAATCTTGCGGCTGATCTCGGCCAGTTTGAGCGCCATGGCCTGATCGATTTCTTCAGGCTTGATACGCGCAATGATGTTTTTCAGTACGCGGATCTCGTTCTGATCGATTACACCGTCGCGCTCGGCGATGGCAACAATTCTGCCCAGTTCTTCGGCATCCAGGCGGCCGTCATTGGAAAAGCACTGGATGGAGTGAAATGACATTTCGAGGTAGTCGCGGCTTTCTGACATGGTCTTTCCCTGATGTGTTTAATCCTTGGTGGCCGGGTGCATGATTACGCATTAATAGAGGTGGAGCAAGCCTGGAAGGTCCACCCCCGGCCTGCAGTAAGTATCGTGCGGTTTGAACCGCAGTCTATTTATCACCAGCCGGGGGGCCAGGCTTCGAATTGCGGCAAATTGTCGGTTATTTCATGCCATGGGGCTTTGGAGCCAGTGAAGATATGCAATTGCGGTCTGACGCCAGGGTCACCCTCAATACTGCCCAGTGTGACCGAGGTGATTCTGCCTTGATCGCTTGCAGCTAAGGTGGAACCGCACTCGAGACAAAAACACCAGCCTGCGCCGGAAGCAGTCTCATACACCTTGACCAAATCTCGGCCAGAGACCCAGCTAAAATCCTCGGGATTGCATTTTGCATAGGTAGAAAAGGCTGCGCCGTGTTGGCGTCGACACATGGAACAATGACAGTGGCTGGCCTCGGAGAGTGGGCCATTGATGACGTAGCGGACCTTGCCACACAGACAACTACCGGTGAGACGCATGCTGGGTTCTCCCTCACGAGTCGTTATGTGGCGTAAGTATACGCCCTGATGGCTGTCGTTGCCGACACGGTATCCTGGCTGGAAAGATCATTGCAGGTAGGCTGGGAGAGCGCCGGGGCGTAAGCCCCGGCTTTTTTGACTCAGGCGCGACGGCGGAATAGCGGCAGCGGCTGATCGGTGGCGGCCTGGTAGACTTCGGAGAAGTCCTGCAGGCTGGCCAAAGCTTCATCGGCGTCGCGGTCTTCACGCAGGGCATAGGCATCGAAGCCACAGCGTTTCATGAAAAACAGCTGATCGCGTAGCACGTCGCCGATGGCGCGTACTTCACCTTTGTAGCCGTAGCGGTCACGCAGGATGCGGGCGGTGGAGTAGTGGCGACCGTCACTGAACACCGGGAAATTCAGGGCAATGACCTGAAAGTGTTCAAGATCTCCTTCGATTTCCTCGATCTGCTCGTCGCTGTCCAGCCATACGCCAAGCCCGCCATCACGGGCCTTGAGGGCGTGGGCATGTTCGCGCCACAGGGCCAGCGGGACGATCAGGTCGTCACTGTTGGGCAGCCCGTCGAGGCTGGCGTCCTTGTCCAGCAGGTGCCAGTTTTCCACGACAACCTGGTTGCCTTTAATTATTCGTTGCATACACGCGCTCCTTGAAGGGGGCCATGCCGATACGCTGGAAGGTATCGAGGAACTGTTCTTCGTCGGTCCGGCTTTCGAGGTAAACGCCGATGACTTTCTGGATTACTTCCGGCATTTGATCGGCGGCAAAGGACGGGCCAAGGATCTGGCCGATGCTGGCCTTGCGGCCGCTATTGCCGCCCAGCGAGACCTGGTAGAACTCTTCACCTTTCTTGTCGACCCCAAGAATGCCGATATGGCCGACGTGGTGGTGACCGCAAGCGTTCATGCAGCCGGAGATGTTCAGGTCCAGGTCGCCAATGTCGTGCAGGTAGTCGAGGTCATCAAAAGTACGCTGGATAGCTTCGGCAATCGGGATCGACTTGGCATTGGCCAGCGAGCAGAAATCACCGCCGGGGCAGCAGATGATGTCGGTCAGCAGGCCGATATTCGGAGTGGCGAAGCCTTGCTCGCGGCACTCCTGCCACAGAGCGTAGAGGTCGCTTTGCTTGACGTCGGCCAGGACCAGATTCTGGTTGTGGGTGACGCGCAATTCGCCAAAGCTGTAGCGTTCGGCCAGATCGGCAGCCGCTTCGAGCTGCTTGTCGGTGGCGTCGCCCGGAGCCACGGCGGTCGGCTTGAGCGACAGGGTTACTGCGGCGTAGCCCGGTACCTTGTGTGCAGTGACGTTGCGCAGCGCCCAGTTGTTGAAGCCTTTGTCGCTGCCGCGTTTGGCCAGGTAGCCGGCATCATCGGTGCTGAAACTCTCATAGGCCGGCGCAGTGAAGTGTTTGGCTACCCGCTCGAGCTCCTGCTCGGTCAGGGTGGCCGGGCCGTCCTTGATGTGCACCCATTCGGCTTCGACCTTCTCGGCAAAGGCCTCCGGGGTCAGGGCCTTGACCAGGATCTTGATCCGCGCCTTGTACTTGTTGTCACGGCGGCCGTAACGGTTGTACACGCGCAGGATAGCGTCCAGATAGGTCAGCAGGTGCTGCCAGGGCAGGAACGCGCGGATTTCGCTACCGACCATCGGGGTACGGCCGAGACCGCCGCCAACCAGAACCCGGAAGCCGATTTCACCGGCGTCGTTTCTGACCACGTTCAGACCGATGTCATGCACGCCAATCGCGGCACGGTCTTCGGCCGCACCGTTGACGGCAATCTTGAACTTGCGCGGCAGGAAGGCGAATTCCGGGTGGAAGGTCGACCACTGGCGGATGATTTCACACCAGGGACGCGGATCGACGATTTCGTCGGCGGCAACGCCGGCGAACTGGTCGGTGGTGGTGTTGCGGATGCAGTTGCCGCTGGTCTGGATGGCATGCATCTGGACTTCCGCCAGATGGGCGAGAATGTCCGGCACATCTTCCAGTTCCGGCCAGTTGAACTGGACGTTCTGGCGGGTACTGAAGTGCGCATAGCCCTTGTCATACTGACGGGCGATGAACGCCAGCTTACGCATCTGCCGCGAAGAGATCAGGCCATAGGGAATGGCTACACGCAGCATGGGAGCGTAACGCTGAATGTAGAGGCCATTCTGCAGACGCAGCGGAAGGAATTCGGGATCGCTCAACTCGCCGGCAAGGTAGCGGCGGGTCTGATCGCGGAACTGCTTGACGCGGTCCTCGACGATCTTTTGATCATATTCGTCGTAGATATACATGCAGGCAACCTGTCAGCGGGGTTTCTTTGTACCCCTTTTTTCGTGGAGTTGGCCCTGGTCAGGCTCAGGCTAAGGCTAAGGCGGCAGACAATAGCAGTTTTTCGATATGCGCAAAAGTAATGTTTATCTATATGTTTATGCGGAAATTCCGATATAGGCGCGTATCAATCAAAGGCTTGCCGTGTCTGGATTGCTAGTCTTTACTGGTATTGTCTGTGCCCGCCGGGCATCGGCTTGTGATAACAAAAAGAGGATAGCATCCCATGAGTGAACACGACCTACAGGAAGCCACAACAACCGACAGCCGGATCGATGCCTGGGCCGCGGTGGCGCTGATTCTGATTGCCGTGCTGACAGCAGTGTTTTGGGTCAGTCAGCGCTAGGACAACACTGACTAATCGCGCACAAGCCCTGGAGCCCTGTTGGCGCTGACCTGTTCTGGACTGTCGATGCCCCGGATGGGCATCGTCAAGCCCCCAGGGACGGGGTTACGGCGTGTCCAGAACAGGTCAGCGCCAATTGGGCTAACACCGAAACTGAAATCAGTATTTCCATAGGGGTTATACACCAGCCAGGTGCAGGATCAGCTTGACCAGGCCGAAGATGGTCAGCACGAACAGGGCGGTGAAGGCGATACCCAGGATGATGAAGTGACTCGGCTTGCCTTGGGTGAAGTCGCGCTCTCGGGCCTTGTTGCTGTGTACCCCGAGCGCGGCCCATAGCACGCTGGACAGGGTGTCGCGAAAGCGCATGGGGGGCTGCGGTTGTTCTGGCTGTTGCTGCTTGTGCTGATCGTTGCTCATGGCTGGCTCGCTGTCATTGCTCTGGCTCTGGGGCGTCAACAGACCCTAGCATAGCCCGCTCAGATGTGAATGTCCGCCCAGTGCCTGCGTCGCCACATGATGGCGAAGATGATCGAGTTGAGCGCTCGGTAGCCGCTTTGCAGCAGCCAGATCAATAACAGCCCGCCCCCGAGTACCGGTCCGGCCAGGTAGGCGCAGGGCAGGAATATCAGCCACTGGCTACCCAAATTCACCGACATCACCGTACGGCTGGCACCGGCGCCGAGCAGGGCCTGGGTCAGAACCAGCGCAGTGGCATCCAGGGTCATGCCCAGGCCGGTAATACGCAGCGGCCATTCCCCCAGAGCGATGAGCGCCGGGTCCTGGGTGAACAGACTGAGCACGAAGTGCGGCGCCAGCCAGAATGGCATGCCCATGATAAATAGTGCCACAGCTGCCACACGTACCACATCCCAACCCCAGCGATAGGCATCTTCCGGTTTGTTGGCTCCCAGGCTGTGACTGACCAGCGTGGTGGCGGCCATGCCCAGACCAACCCCGGGCAGGATCAGAAATAGCGCCAGGTTGACCAGTACGTGGGCGATGGCCAGTTCGGCGGTGCCGACCTGGGCGATGATCCAGAACAGGGTGGTGATGCCGGTGGCGAAGAAGAGCTGTTGCAGCGAGTTGGGCATCGACAGCCGCAGCATCGACACGATGCCACTGAACTGCGGGCGGGCCTGAAGAAAACCGTGCGCGCGGCCACGTCGCAGGGTAATACTCAGATAGAGCGCCGAGCCGAGGAACATGGCGATGCAGGTGCCTAGTCCCGAGCCTTCGGCGCCCATTTCCGGCAGGCCGAACTTGCCGAAGATCAGGCCGTAACTGATTGCCACGTTGGCCAGATGCATGACCACCAGAATACGCAGGTACAACCCTGACTCGCGAATACCGTTCCAGTAGCCGCGAAAGGCAAAATTGGCACCTACAGCGATGATCGCCAGGCTGCGCCAGTGGAAGTAGTCGACACCGATCTCGACCACGCCCTGATCCGAGGAAAGAAAGCCAATGATGCGCTCGGCATTGAGCCAGCACAGCAGAGTCAGCGGCACGGCCAGCAGGGCGGCGATCAACAGCCCTTCGTTGAGTGGGGCGGCGACTTCAGTTTCGCGACCCTGGCCTCGGCGCCGCGCTACCATAGCCTGAACACCAGCACCCAGTCCCATGACCAGGGCTATGGCCATGAAATTGGCGTAACTGCCCAGGCCAACCCCGGCCAGTGCTTCCTTGCCCAGGCTGCCGACCATGGCCGCATCGACCAGGTTCAGCAGACTTTGGCTGAGCATGCCGCCCATAATCGGCAGGCCCAGCAGCGTAATGGTGCGCAGGCGGCTGCGGGCAGGTAGCAGGCTCACGCCGACCTCAGTTGTCGTAACCGAGGTTGGGCGACAGCCAGCGCTCGCTGACGCTCAGGTCCTGCTCCTTGCGTTGGCTGTAACTTTCCACCTGATCACGCTCAATCTTGCCCACGGCAAAATACTTGCTCTCGGGGTGAGCAAAGTACCAACCGCTGACGGCGGCGGCCGGGAACATGGCGAAGTGTTCGGTAAGGAATACGCCGCTGCGACCGGGTTTGCCGAATTCGGCCTCGGGGTCGAGCAGGCTGAACAAGGTGGCCTTTTCGGTATGATCCGGGCAGGCCGGGTAGCCGGGAGCAGGGCGAATACCGCGATACTTCTCGCGAATCAGGTCTTCATTGTCCAGATGCTCGTCGCTGGCGTAACCCCAGTACTCACGGCGTACGCGCTCATGCAGCCATTCGGCGCAGGCCTCGGCCAGGCGGTCGGCCAGAGCCTTGACCATGATTGAGTTGTAGTCATCGCCCTTGGCTTCGTATTGCTTTGCCAGCTCTTCGGCGCCGATACCTGCGGTGGTGATGAAGCCGCCGACATAGTCGGTCAGGCCGCTGCTTTCTGGTGCGACGAAGTCGGCCAGACACAGATTTGGCTTGGCGTCCGGGAAGATGCTTTGCTGGCGCAGGTGGTGCAGGGTGGCCAGTGGCTGGCCCTGTTCGTTACGGACCTGAATGTCGTCGTCATTAACCTGATTGGCCGGCCAAAAGCCGAACACCGCCCGGGCTTTGATAAGCTTTTCATCAATCAGCTTTTTCAGCATGGCCTGCGCATCGGCGAACAGCGAGCGGGCGGCTTCACCGACGATCTCATCATCAAGGATGCGCGGATATTTGCCAGCCAGATCCCAGGAAATGAAGAACGGCGTCCAGTCGATGTACTCGGCCAGTACCGCCAGATCGATATCGTCCAGGGTCCGTGCGCCAGTGAAACTCGGAACTGGCGGCTGGTAGGTCTGCCAGTCCAGTTGCAGCTTGTTGGCCACTGCCTGCGGGTAGCTCAGGCGCTCGGTACGGGCGCTGCGGTTGGCAGTGCGCTCGCGGACCACTTCGTACTCGGCGCGGGTTTTGGCGACGAACTCGGGCTTGAGCTCTTTAGACAGCAGGCTGGTCGCCACACCGACCGCACGTGAGGCATCGGTTACATAGATCACCGCGTCGTTGTGGTATTGCGGCTCGATCTTCACCGCAGTATGAGCCTTGGAAGTGGTGGCGCCGCCGATCATTAGCGGCAGATTGAAGCCCTGGCGCTGCATTTCCTTGGCGACATGGACCATTTCATCCAGCGATGGGGTGATCAGTCCGGACAGCCCAATGATGTCGCACTTTTCCTCGATGGCGGTCTTGAGGATCTTCTCCGCCGGGACCATGACGCCCATGTCGACAATGTCATAGCCATTGCAGCCCAGCACTACGCCGACGATATTCTTGCCGATATCGTGGACGTCGCCTTTGACTGTGGCCATCAGCACCTTGCCCTTGGGCTCAGGGTTGTCGCCCTTTTCCTCTTCAATAAAGGGGATCAGATGGGCAACTGCCTGTTTCATCACACGGGCGGATTTGACCACCTGAGGCAGGAACATCTTGCCGGCACCGAACAGGTCGCCCACCACATTCATGCCGGCCATCAGCGGCCCTTCGATCACTTCGATCGGCCGCGCGCACCGCTGGCGGCACTCCTCGGTGTCCTCGACGATGTGAGTGGTGATGCCTTTGACCAACGCATGTTCCAGACGTTTTTCCACACTCCAGCCACGCCATTCCTCGTTCTCGGCTTCCTTGACGCTGCCGTCGCCCTTGTACTGGTCGGCAATTGCCAGCAGGGCTTCGGTTGCACCGGGGTGACGGTTGAGCACCACATCTTCGACTTTGTCACGCAGTTCGGCCGGGATCTCGTCGTAGATCTCCAACTGGCCGGCATTGACGATGCCCATGTTCAGGCCATTCTTGATCGCGTGGTAAAGGAAGACCGAGTGAATGGCCTCACGCACCGGGTTGTTGCCACGGAACGAGAACGAGACGTTGGATACCCCGCCAGAGCTCAGCGCATAGGGCAGATTGTCGCGGATGTAGGCGCAGGCGTTGATGAAGTCGACGGCGTAGTTGTTGTGCTCGTCAATGCCGGTTGCCACGGCGAAGATGTTGGGGTCGAAGATGATGTCTTCCGGCGGGAAGCCCACCTCATTGACCAGAATGTCGTAGCTGCGCTTGCAGATTTCCGCCTTGCGCGCCTCGGTATCGGCCTGGCCCTGCTCGTCAAAGGCCATCACTACCACGGCAGCGCCATAACGCTTGCACAGGTGTGCGTGGTGCTTGAACTGCTCGATCCCTTCTTTCATCGAGATCGAGTTGACAATACCCTTGCCCTGAATACATTTCAGGCCAGCCTCGATCACCTCCCATTTGGAGGAGTCGATCATGATTGGCACGCGGGCGATATCCGGCTCGCCGGCAATCAGGTTGAGGAAGGTGACCATGGCTGCCTGGGAATCGAGCATCCCTTCATCCATGTTGATGTCGATCACCTGGGCCCCGGCTTCGACCTGCTGCAGGGCGACTTCCAGGGCCTCGGTGTAATTCTCTTCACGGATCAGCCGGGCAAAGCGGGCAGAACCGGTGATGTTGGTACGCTCGCCGACGTTGACGAACAGCGAGCTGCGATCGATTGTGAACGGCTCGAGCCCCGACAGGCGGCAGGCTTTGGGGATGTCGGGAATGACGCGGGGCGGGTACTTGGCCACCGCCTCGGCAATCGCCTGAATGTGTCCGGGGGTAGTGCCGCAGCAGCCGCCGACAATGTTCAGGAAACCTGAGGCGGCAAACTCCTCGATGATCGCGGCAGTCTGTGCCGGGGTTTCGTCGTACTCACCAAAGGCGTTCGGCAGGCCGGCGTTGGGGTGTGCCGAGACATGGGTATCAGCCTTGGTCGCCAGTTCTTCCAAATAAGGTCGCAGTTCATTAGCGCCCAGTGCGCAGTTCAGGCCCACCGAGATCGGCTTGGCATGGCGTACCGAGTTCCAGAATGCTTCGGTGGTCTGGCCCGACAGGGTGCGGCCGGAGGCGTCGGTAATGGTGCCGGAGATCATGATCGGCAGCTCGATCCCGAGCTCTTCAAACACCCCTTGCACGGCGAAAATGGCCGCCTTGGCATTGAGGGTGTCGAAAATGGTCTCGATCAGAATCAGGTCTGAGCCACCTTCGATCAGGCCACGGGTGGCGCTGCTGTAGTCCTCGACCAGTTCGTCGAAGGTGACGTTGCGGTAGCCAGGGTTGTTCACATCCGGCGAGATTGAACAGGTACGGCTGGTTGGCCCCAGCACCCCGGCAACAAAGCGCGGACGATCCGGGGTTTCGACGGTTTTCTCATCACAGACCCGGCGAGCCAGACGAGCGCCTTCAACATTCAGCTCGTAGGCCAGTTCCTGCATGCCGTAGTCGGCCTGGGAAATTCGGGTGGCGTTGAAGGTGTTGGTTTCGATGATGTCGGCGCCTGCATCCAGGTAGGCGCGCTCGATCGCGGCGATTTTGTCCGGTTGGGTCAGGATCAGCAGGTCATTATTACCCTTTAGGTCCATCGGCCAGTCAGCGAAGCGTTCGCCCCGATAGTCAGCTTCTTCCAGTTTGAAGCTCTGGATCATGGTGCCCATGCCGCCGTCGAGAATCAGGATGCGCTGGCGCAGGGCCTCATGCAGGGCGGTCAAGCGGGTACTCAGGTCTGACATGGATGCTCCGGGGGGTTAGCGCTGAGAAAAGCCCGCTAGCTTAGCAGAACATCGGCCAACACTGAACGCGCGATGGCGATGGGCTGCATTTCGGCATGCCTGGCAAATAACCTAGTATAAAGGTAGGACTTTATTCGCGGGCAGCTATCCCGTACACTATGGGCCATCAGTCACTGCTCAAGAGGCATTTCATGGCAGGCATTCATTTTAGTGACACGGCCCAGTCGTACCTGGCCGAGTTGCTGTCCAAGCAGGACGCCGAAGGTGTTGGTATCCGTGTATTCATTACCCAGCCGGGTACTCCCTACGCGGAAACCTGTATCGCCTACTGCAAACCTGGCGAGGAAAAGCCCGAGGATGAACTGCTGGTGCTGGATGCCTTCAATGTCTGGATCGATGCGATCAGTATTCCTTTCCTGGATGACGCCGTGGTCGATTACGCCACTGACCGCATGGGCGGGCAACTGACGATCAAAGCACCAAACGCCAAGGTGCCGATGGTCAATGAAGACAGCCCGCTCAATGAGCGCATCAACTACCTGCTGCAAACCGAAATCAACCCCGGGCTGGCCAGCCATGGCGGTGAGGTCAAGCTGATCGATGTGGTTGAGGGTGGTGTGGCGATTCTGCAGTTCGGTGGCGGTTGTCAGGGCTGCGGTATGGTCGATGTCACCCTTAAGGAAGGCATCGAAAAGACTCTGGTAGCGCGAATCCCGGAAATTACTGCCGTGCGTGACGTAACCGATCACACAGTCAAGGAAAATGCCTACTATTAAGCGCGGGCTGCGAAAGTAGGCATAACTGGGTACACTGCGTCATGGCAGGTGGCTACTTCACCTGAATCTGACAGCGAGGGGCCCCATGGCTGGTGTACTGGATAGCGTTAATCAGCGTACTCGACTGGTCGGTGAGAACCGTCTGGAAATTCTGCTGTTCAGGCTCTCTGGGCAGCAGTTGTTTGCTCTCAACGTGTTCAAGATCCGTGAGGTACTGCAACTGCCGCGGCTGACCCAGATGCCGCAGCGCCATCCGCATGTGGTGGGTGTGGTGCATCTGCGCGGTCAGACCATTCCGGTAATCGATTTGGCCGCTGCCATTGGTATGCGCGCGCAGCAGGTCAACGAAAACAGCACGGTGATTGTTACCGAGTACAACAACTCGGTGCAGGCCTTTGTGGTTGGTGGGGTCGAGCGCATCATCAATCTCAATTGGGATACTGTGCAGCCGCCGCCCAGAGGCGCCGGTCGGGCCCATTACCTGACTGCCATTACCCGCCTTGAAGACCAGCGCCTGGTCGAGATTATCGACGTCGAGAAAGTGCTGGCCGAAATCGTGCCGTTCAATACCCGTATTTCCGAGGAACTGCTCGATGAGCAATTGCTGGATAATGCGCGTGGCCGTGAAGTGCTGCTGGTGGATGATTCACAAACCGGTATCAATCAGCTCAAGGAAACCTTGTCTCAGCTCGATCTGACCCTGCATGTGGCCACCGATGGGCTGCGTGCGCTGCGTCAGCTGCAGGCTTGGGCCGATGCCGAGGGTAAGTTGTCTGAGCGGCTGCTGATGGTGATTACCGATGCTGAAATGCCGGAAATGGACGGCTACCGGCTGACTGCCGAAATTCGCAAGGACCCGCGTCTGAGTGATCTGTACGTGGTCCTGCATACCTCGTTGTCGGGCAACTTCAACAAGGCGCTGGTAGAGAAGGTGGGTTGCGATGGCTTTCTGTCCAAGTTCCAGCCCGATCAACTGGTGGAAGTGGTCCGCGAGCGGCTGAGTAATCTCCAGGCCAGGGGCTGAAGTCCGCCTTCAGCCCGTTCTGGTGCTCAGTCCTAGCGCCCGCGCAGATAGCGCTCATGTTGTTCCATCACCGGCTGGCGAATGCCCAGTTTGTCGCCGTAGATCACCGAATAGCTCAATACGCTCTGCACATACTGGCGGGTCTCGTCGAAGGGGATAGTTTCGATCCAGACGTCCGAGGGCAGGTTGTCGATATTCTGAGTCCACTGCCGTACTCGACCGGGGCCGGCGTTGTAGGCTGCTGAAGCCAGTACCCGGTTACCCTGGAACTGATTGTTTAGCTGCGCCAGATAGGCTGTGCCCAGGGCAATGTTGCGCTCGGGAATCAGTACCTCATTAAGGTTGCCCAGCGGGATGTTGTTGCGCCTGGCGGTTTCCCGGGCGGTGGCAGGCATCAACTGCATCAGACCCATGGCGCCGGCATGAGAGCGGGCGTCGGCCATGAAGGCGCTTTCCTGGCGGGTGATGGCGTATACCCAGGTGGAGTTAAGCTGGCGGGCACGGGCCTGATTAAGAATCGGTTCGCGATAGGCCATCGGGAAGCGGATGTCGAGGTCATCCCAGTACTGGGCCTGGCTGATATTGCGGATCGCCGGGAAGTACCAGTCCATGTCGCGGGCCAGTTTTGCCTGGGCTATCAGTTCCTCACGGCTGAACAGACGGCTGACGTGATACCACTCGCGGCGGGCGTCTACTATCTGGCCGCGTGCGTAAAACTCCTTGGCTCGACGAATACCGGCAGTCTGGCTGACCCTGGCTATGGTTTGTGGGTCGATATTGGCTGGTTGGTGGTTCAGTGCATAGGGCTGCTGGGTGCGTTCGGCGGCCATGAAGCCGTAGAAATCCCGTTCGCGAGCCAGTTGTCGATAGTCGTCTTGCAGTTCACCAACATTCGGGGTGGCAAGCTGAGCGCTGCGCAATTGCCAGTAGCGCCAGCGGCTTTGCTGGGCCAGGCTTTCGGGCAGGGTTTGGGTCAGGTCGTGAGCCATGCGCCACTGGTTGGTGCGCAGTGCCAGGCGGATCCGCCACTCGCTGACCTGATCGTCGCGCATTTGTGGGTCGTTGGCGGCCATGAAAGGTAATGCATCAGGGTTGAAGCGCTTGGCCAGTCGCACGCCAATATCGCGGGTGATGGCCAGCCGGTCCTCTTCGGCGAAGGGAAGTTCACGATAGTGGTGCCAGAGCCCGAGGGCGGCCTGCGGGTCGTCGCGGCCCATGCGTCGCAGGGATACGGTGACGATATCGGCCAGTTTGTTGGCCGGCTGGTTGGCGCTGGGGCGATAGTTGCCAGGCTGGTTCAGCAGGCTGGGCTGGGTTGCGGTGCTCACGAACTTGTCAGCCAGCGGCTTGTTGCTGGCGACGTAGCGGGTCAGGTAGCGGGCCAAGGCGTCCTGGCGATGCAGCAGGGCCAGGCGAATACGCTGCCAGGCGACGTCTTCAGTCAGGCCGCCTGCGGCACGCCAGCGTTCAAACAGCGGGTCGCAATCCTTTGGCTGGGAGCGGCCAACGGTCCATAGCTCCTGAGCCTGGCGCATGGCTCCGGCCTGGTCGCCCTCGCGCCAGCGGCGCAGCGCCAGGTGACAATCCAGCGAGGTGCTCTGGCTATCGCTGTCATAGTGCGCACGCAGCCGTTCCCATTCACCTTCACGAGCCAGGCGGTGCAACCAGCGGGATTTCAGGCGCTGAGCGGCAGGCAGGTCGCCGTGGGTCAGTAAAAAGCTTTCGACTTCCCGGTGGCTGGCGCTGTCCAGACGTTTATCCAGGGCGTTCAGCAGCAGGTAAGGGTAAAGCGGGTAGTCGCTCAGGCCGCGGGCCAGGCTTTCGTAGCGGGCCTGTTGCCCGCTGTTAAGGGCGCTCATGGCCTGGTCGTACTGGCGGCGTTGTTCCTGCAGGCGGTCAGCTTGAGCGGGCAGGGCGGTGAACAGTAGGGAGGCCAGAGCGGCCGGGGCAAAACAGAAACGCAATAGGGTGCGGCGCATGATGATGCCTGCTCTCTCGAAATCGTTGGCCGGTTTGGCCGGTATTATCGCTACAGCTTAGCGAGTTGCCCTGGCAGCGAGAAGAGGCCGGCAGAGGAAATCATCGCAGTTTGTTACAGCTGGCTGCGAAAGCGCTAGAATGCCGGTCTTATAGTTTGAAAGGTGGTTTATGGCTCTGCTTTCGTTTACCGATGTTTCCCTGGCCTACGGGCTCAATCCGCTGCTGTCCAAGGTCAGTTTCCAGCTCGACAGAGGGGAGCGGGTATGCCTGATCGGGCGTAACGGCACTGGCAAGTCCAGCCTGTTCCGAGTCCTTACCGGGGAGCAGCCGGCGGATGAGGGCGAGTTGTGGTTTGCGCCTGGACTCAAGGTTGGCCAATTGCCCCAGGAACTGCCCGAGGCTGGTGATGCGTTGGTCTATGACGTGGTGGCCGCTGGGTTGGCTGGGGTTGGTGACCTGCTGGCCGAGTACCACCATCTGATCAGTGGCGAGATGGATGATGCCGCTATGCTGCGGCTGGAAAAGGTTCAGGCGCAACTGGAGGCCAAAGATGGCTGGCGTCTTGATCAATTGGTTGAAACCACGTTGACTCGGCTGGGGCTGCCTGCAGACAAGACCATGGCCGAGCTGTCCGGTGGCTGGCGTCGCCGGGTACTGCTGGCCCAGGCACTGGTGGCCGAGCCGGATGTGCTGTTGCTGGATGAGCCGACCAACCACCTGGATATTCATACCATTGCCTGGCTGGAGCAGGTGCTGCTGGATTTTCGCGGGGCGGTGCTGTTCATTACCCACGACCGTCAGTTTCTGCAGGCACTGGCTACCCGGATTATGGAGCTTGATCGTGGTCAGTTGATCGACTGGCAGGGCGACTATGTCAGCTTTCTGGCGCATAAAGAGCAGCAGTTGGCGGCTGAAGCCACAGCCAATGCGTTGTTCGACAAGAAACTGGCCCAGGAGGAGGTGTGGATTCGCCAGGGAATCAAGGCCCGGCGCACCCGCAACGAAGGCCGGGTTCGTGCGCTCAAGGCCATGCGTGAGGAGCGCGCGCAGCGGATTGAACGTCAAGGCAAGGCCAGTTTCCAGATGGAAACCGCCCAGTCCTCTGGCAAACAGGTCATCGAGGTCAAAGACATTAGTTTCGCCTGGCCTGATCAGGTCCCGCTGATCCGTGATTTCAGTACGGTGGTGATGCGCGGTGACCGCATTGGCCTGATCGGCAACAACGGTTCGGGCAAGAGTACCCTGCTCAAGCTGTTGCTTGGTCAACTGGAACCGACCAGTGGCAGCGTCAAGCATGGTACCAAGCTGGAGGTAGCCTATTTCGATCAGCTTCGCGGCCAACTGGAGCCGGAAAAGAGCGTGATCGACAATATTTCCGAGGGCCGTGACTTTATCGAGATCAACGGCGAACGTCGGCATGTGATCAGTTATCTGGGAGACTTCCTGTTCTCGCCCGAGCGTACCCGCACCCCGGTCAAGGCACTTTCGGGTGGTGAACGGGCGCGCCTGCTGCTGGCACGCCTGTTCAGCAAACCGGCCAACCTGCTGGTGCTGGATGAGCCGACTAACGATCTGGACGTGGAAACCCTGGAATTGCTGGAAGAGGTGCTGGCCGGCTTTGATGGCACTGTGCTGCTGGTCAGTCACGACCGGGCGTTTCTCGACAACGTGGTCACCAGCACTCTGGTGTTCGAAGGTCATGGCCGGGTGCGTGAATATGTCGGCGGCTTTGCCGACTGGCTGCGCCAGGGCGGTAATATCGAGTTGCTGGCTGAGCGCATGACTCTCGATAAAACCACCGAGCCCGCTGCCGAGCCGGCACCTGCTGTGGTCGCGTCCAGTGCGCCAGTCCCGGCGGCGCCCAAGGCCAAACTCAGCTATAAGCTGCAGCGCGAGCTGGACGCTCTGCCGGCGTTGTTGGAGAAGCTCGAAGGTGAGCTGGAGGCGCTGCAGGCCCAGCTCAACGATCCGAATTTCTATAGTCGCCCGCATGAAGAGACTGCGCTGGTGCTGGAGCAGGTTGCTGCCAAGCAGGGCGAGCTGGATCAAGCCATGGAGCGTTGGGCTGAGCTGGAGGATATGTAGGGGGCTCGTTTCTTCGCGTTTGCGGAGCGCTCGCTGAACGCTCCGCGACGGGGAGGAGATTATTTCTTCTTGCCCAGTCTTACGGCAATCACGTCGCAGGGCGCTCCGTGGAGCACATCGTTGGCGGTCGAACCCAGCAACAGGGCCAGGCCGTGGCGGCCGTGACTGCCTACCACAATCAGATCGCAATCCTGCTCGCTGGCGACCCGGTGGATTTCCTGCCTGGGGTGACCAAAGGCTATCTGTAGCTGGTCTTCGGACAGGCCGTAATCACCGGCGAACAACTGCATGCGCTCACGGGCCTGCTCAAACTGCTGTTGTTGCAGCATCGACAGGTCCATAGGAACGTCTCCGCCGTAGGCCATCGCAAGCGGCTCGACCACGTGTAGCAAGGTCAGGCGGGCATTCAACGCCTTGGCCAGCGCCATGGCATGATCTGCTACCCAGCGGCACTCGTCGATCAGGTCGACGGCTACCAGTACATGTTTATAGAGCATGCAGGTTCTCCCCTTTTTTCGCTGATAGTAGCAGTCTTTGCCGGTAATACGTGAAGAACCATTTTAAAACCCTGTTTGGCTGACTGGAATATCGTTGGCAGGGCGTACCTATGGTTATAGGGTCATTGTTGGAAGCTGGGGTCAGGGTTTGAATGCTTAGGTTCAAAGCGTCGTTGGTACATGGATACGGTATTGGGTATGTTCTGTAACCTATTGTTATTAAAGGCATTTGAATGTTTCATATAAGACTTTTTCGAGCTGAAGTATGGCTTTATGCCGTAGCGTGCATTGACAATTGCAGCGATTTCCCCGAAGGTGTGCGCACCCGAATCAAACAAGCGTATGAATTGTTGTGGTCAAACCCACGGCATTCTCTGTCTCGGGAACGTTCATGATATCGGCACCGCGGCACCTACTAGGGGTGGGGCGGCATGGCTGGTGTCTCTCAAGTGCTTTCACAGCGTGGAGATCAGTTGATGATTTACGAAGGTAAAGCCATCACGATTCAGGCCCTCGAAGACGGCATCGTCGAGCTGAAGTTCGACCTGCAGGGCGAGTCTGTCAACAAATTCAATCGTGCCACCCTGGCTGAACTGCAAGCCGCCGTAGAGGTTTTGCAGGGCGACAGCAGCATCAAGGGTGTCATCGTGACCAGCGGCAAGGACGTGTTCATCGTCGGCGCCGACATCACTGAGTTCGTCAACACCTTCCAATTGCCGGAAGAAGACCTGGTGGCTGGTAACCTGGAAGCCAACAAGATCTTCAATGCCTTTGAAGACCTGAACGTCCCGACCGTGGCCGCCATCAATGGCCTGGCCCTGGGTGGCGGTTTCGAAATGTGTCTGGCCTGTGATTTCCGGGTCATGGCCGCCAGCGCCAAGATTGGCCTGCCGGAAGTCAAGCTGGGCATCTACCCGGGCTTTGGTGGCACCGTACGTACCCCGCGTCTGATCGGTGTCGACAACGCTATCGAATGGATCTGCGCCGGTGCCGAGCAGCGCGCCGACAAGGCCCTGAAAGTTGGCGCAGTTGACGCTGTAGTCGAAGACGCCAAACTTAAGGACGCCGCACTGGATCTGGTCAAGCGTGCCGCTGCCGGCGAGATTGACTTCAAGGCCAAGCGTCAGCCCAAACTGGAAAAAGTCAAGCTCAACACCATCGAGCAGATGATGGCTTTCGAAACCTCCAAGGGTTTCATCGCTGGTCAGGCCGGTCCGAACTATCCGGCCCCGCTGGAAGCCGTCAAGACCATCCAGAAAGCTGCCAACTTCACTCGTGAAAAGGCTCTGGAAGTCGAAGCTGCCGGTTTTGCCAAACTGGCCAAGACCACCGTTGCTCAGTCGCTGGTGGGTCTGTTCCTGAACGACACCGAGCTCAAGCGTAAAGCCAAGCAGTACGACAAGGCTGCTGCAGACGTGAATCTGGCTGCGGTACTGGGCGCTGGCATCATGGGCGGCGGTATCGCTTACCAGTCGGCGGTCAAGGGCACTCCGATCCTGATGAAGGATATCCGTGAAGAGGGTATTCAACTGGGTCTGGATGAGGCCTCCAAGCTGCTCGGCAAGCGTGTCGAGAAGGGCCGTATGAAGCCGGCCGACATGGCCAAAGCGCTGAACGCCATTCGCCCGACCATGTCCTATGGCGATTTCGGCAATGTTGATATCGTGGTCGAAGCCGTCGTCGAGAACCCCAAGGTCAAGCACGCTGTGCTGGCTGAGGTGGAGTCGCAGGTGCGTGAGGATGCAATCATCACCTCCAACACCTCGACCATCTCGATCACTTACCTGGCCCAGGCGCTCAAGCGTCCGGAAAACTTCTGCGGCATGCACTTCTTCAACCCGGTACACATGATGCCGCTGGTTGAGGTGATCCGTGGCGAGAAGTCCAGTGATCGCGCTGTTGCCACTACCGTGGCCTATGCCAAGAAGATGGGCAAGACCCCTGTTGTGGTCAACGATTGCCCCGGCTTCCTGGTCAACCGCGTACTGTTCCCATATTTTGGCGGCTTTGCTCGCCTGTTGGGCATGGGCGCCGATTTCCAGCGCGTCGACAAGCTGATGGAAAAATTCGGCTGGCCGATGGGGCCGGCTTATCTGATGGACGTGGTTGGCATGGATACCGGTCACCATGGCCGTGACGTGATGGCCGAAGGTTATCCGGACCGTATGGCTGACAAGACCAAGACTGCTGTTGACGTCATGTACGAAGCCAATCGCCTGGGTCAGAAGACCGGCAAGGGCTTCTATGCCTATGAGATGGACAAGAAGGGCAAGCCGAAGAAGGTTGTTGATCCCGAGACCTATGAGCTGCTGAAGCCGATCGTGCTGGAGCAGCGCGAGCTGACTGATGAGGAAATCGTCGAGATCATGATGGTTCCGCTGTGTCTGGAGACCGTACGCTGCCTGGAAGACGGTATCGTCGAAAGCGCTGCGGACGCTGACATGGGCCTGATCTATGGTATCGGCTTCCCTCCCTTCCGCGGTGGCGCACTGCGCTACATCGACACCTTGGGTGTGGCCGAGTTCGTTGCCATGGCCGATAAGTACGCGGAGTTCGGTCCTATGTATCACCCGACCGAGAAGCTGCGTGAAATGGCCAAGAACGGTCAGAAATTCTTCGGTTAATGCGGAATACGGAGCGAGAGTAAAGCTATGAGCCTGAATCCGAGAGATGTGGTAATTGTCGACTTCGGCCGCACCCCGATGGGCCGTTCCAAGGGCGGCATGTACCGCAATGTACGCGCCGAAACCCTGTCCGCCAAGCTGATCACCGGCGTACTGGAGCGCAACCCGAAGCTGAACCCGGCTGAAGTTGAAGATGTAATCTGGGGGTGTGTGAACCAGACCCTGGAGCAGGGCTGGAACATTGCCCGCATGGCGTCACTGATGACTCCGATCCCGCACACTGCGGCCGGCCAGACCGTCAGCCGTCTGTGTGGTTCTTCCATGAGCGCGCTGCACACCGCCGCTCAGGCGATCATGACCGGCAACGGCGACGTGTTCGTGGTTGGTGGTGTCGAGCACATGGGCCACGTGGGCATGATGCACGGCGTTGATCCGAACCCGGCCCTGTCGCTGTATGCGGCCAAGGCTGCCGGCATGATGGGCCTGACTGCCGAAATGCTGGGCAAGATGCACGGCATCACCCGCGAGCAGCAGGACCAGTTCGGCTACCGTTCGCACCAGTTGGCGCACAAGGCTACTGTTGAAGGTCGTTTCAAGGACGAGATCATCCCGATGGAAGGTCACGACGAGAACGGCTTCCTGCGCGTGTTCACCGAAGACGAGACCATCCGTCCGGACACCACCCTGGAAAGCCTGGCCGCACTGCGCCCGGCGTTCAATCCCAAGGGCGGTACCGTGACTGCGGGTACCTCCTCGCAGATCACTGACGGCGCCTCCTGCATGATCGTCATGTCGGCTCAGCGTGCCAAGGATCTGGGTATGGAGCCGCTGGCGGTGATCCGTTCCATGGCTGTGGCCGGTGTCGATCCGTCGATCATGGGTTATGGTCCGGTACCTTCGACCAAGAAAGCGCTGCAGCGCGCAGGTCTGACCATTGATGACGTTGATTTCGTCGAACTCAACGAAGCCTTCGCTGCCCAGGCGCTGCCGGTCCTCAAGGATCTGAAGCTGCTGGACAAGATGGAAGAGAAGGTCAACCTGCACGGTGGCGCCATCGCTCTGGGTCATCCGTTCGGCTGCTCCGGCGCACGTATCTCCGGCACCCTGCTGAACGTGATGAAACAGCGCCAGGGCCGCATTGGTGTTTCCACCATGTGCGTGGGTCTGGGTCAGGGCATCACTACCGTATTCGAACGCGTCTAACGCAATCGGTACGGAGAAAGCCGGGGCCTGTGCCCCGGCTTTTTTATTTGCGAGCGTTACCGGTTTATGCCTGAGTGCCTGAGCGTGGCATCCTCGGCTACACTCGCGACTTTTCCACTGTCAGGAGGCCCTATGAAGCCCGGTCGCTATCGTCACTATAAAGGAAAGGATTACCAGGTCATTGGCGTTGCCCGTCACTCCGAGACCGAGGAAGAGCTAGTGGTGTATCGCACCCTGTACGGTGATTACAGTCTTTGGGTCCGGCCGCTGGCCATGTTCAGTGAACAGGTTGAAGTTGACGGCGCGCTGCATCCACGCTTTACCTTTATCAGCGAAGACGTGTAGGCTCTGGCCCTCCGGTCTGCACCGGTAGTGGGCCGGCCCGAGCGCCGCCAACCAGAATCGATTGAGTCAGGAATACAGTTACCCATGGGAAAAGCACTGGTCATTGTGGAATCGCCCGCCAAAGCCAAGACGATCAACAAGTATCTTGGTAATGATTTCGTGGTGAAGTCGAGTATCGGCCATATCCGCGATCTGCCCACCAGCGGGGGCAAGACCGAGAGCAAGCCCAAAAATGGGCGCAAGGCGGCGTCGGCCCAGGAGCTCGACAAGGCCACCAAGGCACGTATCCAACTGGTCAATCGCATGGGGGTTGACCCTGAGAATGGCTGGGCGGCGCGCTACGAGATTCTGCCGGGCAAGGAAAAGGTCATCGACGAGCTGCGTCGTCTGGCCAAGGATGCCGATACCGTCTACCTCGCAACGGACTTGGACCGTGAGGGGGAGGCGATTGCCTGGCACCTGCGCGAAAGCATCGGCGGCGATGAGAGCCGCTACAAACGCGTGGTGTTCAATGAAATTACCAAGAAGGCCATCCAGGAGGCCTTTTCCCAGCCCGGTGAGCTGGATCTGAATCGGGTTAATGCCCAGCAGGCCCGACGTTTCCTCGACCGGGTAGTGGGCTATATGGTCTCGCCGCTGCTGTGGCAGAAAATTGCCCGTGGTCTGTCGGCTGGTCGGGTGCAGTCGGTAGCGGTCAAGCTGATCGTTGATCGTGAGCGGGAGATCCGCGCTTTTGTCCCGGAAGAGTTCTGGGAAGTGCATGCACTGCTGGATACGCCCAAGGCCGAGTCAGTACGGTTCGAGGTGGTGCGCCAGAATGGCGAGACCTTCCGTCCGCTTAACAAAGCGCAGACCGATGCGGCGCTGGAAAAGCTCAAAGCGGCTAGCTATCAGGTAATCAAGCGCGAAGACAAGCCAACCAGTACGCGTCCTGGTGCGCCCTTTATTACCTCGACGCTGCAACAGGCTGCCAGTACTCGCCTGGGCTTCAGTGTCAAGAAAACCATGATGATGGCCCAGCGTCTCTACGAAGCGGGCTATATCACTTATATGCGAACCGACTCGACCAATTTGTCGGCCGACGCCATCGGCATGGCCCGCGGTTACATCGAATCGGCTTTCGGTAAGCAGTACCTGCCGGAAAAACCCAACGTCTACAGCAGCAAGGAAGGCGCTCAGGAGGCGCATGAGGCGATTCGTCCTTCTGATGTTAAGCTCAAGGCTACTGACCTCAAGGGCATGGAGCGTGACGCTGAGCGCCTTTACGAGCTGATCTGGCGTCAGTTCGTGGCCTGTCAGATGCCGCCAGCCCGTTACCTGTCGACCAGCATCACCGCGCAGGCTGGTGAGTTCGAACTGCGCGCCAAGGGCCGTATCCTGCAGTTTGATGGTTACACCAAGGTCATGCCGCCGCAAGGCAAGGGCGGCGAGGACGAGGTGTTGCCGGATCTGCAGGTCCAGGACGCACTCAAGCTCAACAAGCTTGACCCCAAGCAGCACTTTACCAAGCCGCCGGCTCGCTACTCCGAGGCCAGTCTGGTCAAGGAGCTGGAAAAGCGCGGTATCGGCCGGCCGTCGACCTATGCAGCGATCATCTCGACCATTCAGGAGCGCGGCTACGTGACCCTGAATAATCGGCGCTTCTATGCTGAAAAGATGGGCGATATCGTCACCGACCGGCTCAGCGAAAGCTTCCCCAACCTGATGGACTACGGCTTTACTGCCAATATGGAAGAGTCGCTGGATGAAGTGGCTCAGGGCGGGGTGCCTTGGAAGCAGGTGCTGGATGAGTTCTATGCCGACTTTCGGCGCAAGCTCAGCGCAGCCGAAGCAAGTACCGAAGGGCAGGGAATGCGGGCTAATCAGCCAACCCTGACCGATATCGCCTGCCACGAATGTGGCCGGCCTATGATGATCCGTACCGCCTCGACTGGGGTGTTTCTCGGCTGCTCTGGCTATGCACTGCCGCCCAAAGAGCGCTGCAAGGCGACCATCAACCTGGTGCCGGGCAACGAAGTGGCTGAGGATGATGACGAAGGTGAGTCACGGGTACTGCGTACCCGTCATCGTTGCGCGCTGTGCGGTACGGCGATGGACAGTTATCTGGTCGACGAGAAGCGCAAGCTGCACGTTTGCGGTAATAACCCGGATTGCAGCGGCTTTGAGATCGAAGAAGGGCAGTTCAAGATCAAGGGTTATGATGGCCCGACCCTTGAGTGCGACAAATGTGGCAGTGAAATGCAGCTCAAGACCGGTCGTTTCGGCAAGTACTTCGGCTGCACCAACAGCGTCTGCAAGAACACTCGCAAGCTACTGAAAAATGGTGAGGCCGCGCCGCCGAAGATGGATCCGGTGAAGATGCCTGAGCTGCGCTGTGAAAAGGTTGATGATATCTACGTGCTGCGTGATGGCGCTTCTGGGCTGTTCCTGGCTGCCAGTCAGTTCCCGAAGAACCGCGAGACCCGGGCGCCGCTGGTGGCCGAGCTGCTGCCGCATCAGGCTGAAATCGATCCAAAATACCACTTCCTGTTCGATGCTCCGGTAAAAGACCCGGATGGTCATCCGACGGTTGTGCGTTACAGCCGCAAGACAAAAGAGCAATATGTACAGAGTGAGGTGGAAGGCAAGCCGACGGGTTGGCGGGCCTTCTATGACGGCAAGCAGTGGTCGGTGGACGATGGCCGCAGCAAAGCCAAGCGTTGAGAGGTGAATTATGGCCAATGAAGTTTATACCCGCACCAATCAGGCCTTGCACTTTGCCCGTTGGTCGTTGGCCAGTTGGCACCAGGCAGCTGAGTCGGGTGCACTTGATGCCGTGACCCAGGCTCGTTATCACCGTGAACATGTGGTCTTTCACCTGTACCGGGCGGTGCTGGCGGTCATTCACGAAGTGGCTGATCGTTACCGCTGGCCGTTGCTGGATGTGCGCACGGTAGAGCAGGTGCTCGATGGCCGGGTCGCTGAGCGCTATCCGGGCCCCGAGCTGGCCGAGCTGAATGAATTGGCGCTGCACAAGGAAACCTGGCTGGCCGGTCTGCTGGCCGCCTGGCAACAATTGCAGGCGCCGCCCAAGCCGCAGGAAAGCAAACCACGAGCTGATGAGCAGATCATCGCCAGCAGCGCATTGGAGCCTGCGAAGGAGTGGGGCATGGCGCAGGCTGAGGAAGCACTGGCGGCGCTCAATGAGCGGGTGAGTTGCTATAGAGATGGGATGCAGGAGTGGTAAGTCTGCGAGGGCTGTGGTGATTGTGGTACACTGCCCCCGTTACAGGAGAATACAGTCATGCCTTCACCCTTTCTCGAAATCGTAGAGCTGGCCGATGGTAAAGTGGCCCTTCGTCGTTCGGACGAGGAGGGCGAGCCGCTCTTGACCATCGAGTTTTCTGCCGATGCTCAGGAATATCTGCAAGGACACTACATTGAGGTGGCCAAGGCTATGATCAGTGCTGGGATGCAGGTCGCCGGGCAGGTCATGGATGAGGAAGAAGATGACTACATTCCGGAGCACCGCGTACTGCACTGATGCTGCGCTCAGGGTTTGGCGACCCGGCATTCAAGGGTAAATGCCCGCAACAAACGTTGCGGGCATTTTTGTTTCAGGCGGCGGCTTGAGTGCTTTCCATGCGCACGTTGAGGCTACGACAACTACCGGAGCGAGCAGCATTCTCCAATAGGGCGGCCTGCTGCTGACTGGTTTGGTGCCAGCTTACTACGGTATGGCTGTAACCCAGGCGCAGCAGTTCGCAAGTCAGCTTGAAACTATCCATGCCGGTTTTGGAGCGCACGATCAGAATGCGCCAGGGGTCGAGCCCTGCTTGGCGCAACCAGCCGTGACTGACAGCTTCAGGAGGGTCGACCAGGGTCAGCCAGCCCGGGGTCCGAGCCTGGCTCAGCTCTCTCAGGACCGGAGCCAGCCACTGCAGGCAATGGCGAGGTGCGCCGTTGAGACTGATTTCGCTGAAACCGCCAGCGTCCTCGTTGTTGGTGAGAGCCTCTTCACTGACCGGGGTGGTCAGAGACTCAAGACGGCTGCGTGATGCCATCAGGGCGTTGTGGAAGAGCTCGGCCTGTTCAATACGGGGGTGGCTTTGGCGGTACTGCATGCTCAACTCCTTCAGCGGCGGATGACGCCGACACTCAAACCTTCGATGGTCAGTTCCTGTTCGCCCAGATCTACTTCAATGGGGGCGAACTCCGGGTTCTCGGCTATCAGCGAAACCTTGCGTCCCTGTTTCTGGAAACGCTTGACTGTTACTTCGTCGCCGACGCGGGCGACTACCACTTGGCCGTTGCGGGCTTCGCTGGTGCGGTGTACTGCCAGCAGGTCGCCGTCGAGGATGCCAATATCCTTCATACTCATGCCTCGCACCCTGAGCAGGTAGTCGGCTTTGGGGCGGAAAAAGGAGGGGTCGATCCGGCAGTGGTCTTCAATGTTTTCCAAGGCAAGGATCGGCTGGCCGGCGGCGACCTGGCCGATAACGGGTAGGCGGTCTTCATCAACCTCAGTTCCCTGATCCGGCAGGCGGATGCCGCGTGAGGCGCCGGGAATCATTTCGATCGCGCCCTTGCGGGCCAGCGCCTTGAGGTGGTCTTCTGCTGCATTGGGCGATTTGAATCCCAAAACCCGGGCGATATCGACCCGAGTCGGCGGATAGCCATTGGCGTCCATGTACTCCTTGATGAAGGCCAGGATTTGTTGTTGCCGTGCCGTCAGTTTTTGCATGGAGACTAACCTGTGTTTTTATCCAGTAACTGTGATTATATACAGTTATCACCGTGAGGCAAGAGTCTTGTCAGACACGGTTCTACTGGTTAAAAGGTAACTACCGGATAAAAACAGTACTGGTTCCTGAATTGACTTGACAGTCAGGATGTTTGAAACGTATGTTTCAAACATCTGTTTGTATTTTGGGAGCTGCCTTAATGGCCCAGTCGGAAACTGTTGAACGTATCCTGGACGCCGCCGAGCAATTGTTCGCGGAAAAAGGCTTTGCTGAGACCTCCCTGCGTTTGATTACCAGCAAGGCCGGGGTCAACCTGGCGGCGGTCAATTACCACTTCGGTTCAAAGAAGGCGCTGATTCAAGCGGTCTTCGTGCGTTTTCTCAACCCCTTCGTTGCAAGCCTTGAGCAGGAGCTTGATCGTCATCAGCGTGAAGGCGGCAGTTCGTTGTCTCTGGAGGAGCTGCTGGAGATGCTGGTGCGCCAGGCCTTGGCAGTTAAGCCTCGCAGCGGCAATGACCTGTCGATCTTCATGCGTCTGCTCGGGCTGGCTTTCAGTCAGAGTCAGGGCCACTTGCGCAAATACCTGGGAGAGGTCTACGGCAAGGTATTCCACCGCTATATGCACTTTCTGATGCAGGCGGCGCCGCAACTGCCACCCCAGGAGCTGTTCTGGCGAGTGCATTTCATGCTTGGCAGTGCCGCGTTCACCATGTCCAGCATGAAGGCTTTGCGTGCCATTGCCGAGTCTGAGTTCGGCAGCCAGGCCGGGGTCGATGATGTGCTGCATCTGATGGTACCTTTCCTTGCCGCTGGAATGCGTGCTGAAGGCTCCGGGCTGCCCGGTGGCAGTGACCCGCGCCGCGGTGAATTGCTCGAAAGGGTCTGACGGCCCTTATCAGTTTCCCGTCTATCCGTTATGGTGTGCACTTTCCCGGAGGTGCGCATGCAACTGGATCTGATCCGCATATCCTTGTCAGAACAGACCCTGACCGGCTATCAGGCCGGTCAGGCGGTTTGCCATTTCCCGGTCTCGACCGCAGTCAATGGCGCCGGAGAGCGTGAGGGTTCGGGCTGTACGCCTCGGGGGCGACACCGCATCCGGGCGCGGATTGGTGATGGTCAGCCGTTGCGGGCGGTGTTTGTCGGGCGACGTCCAACCGGTGAGCTGTGGTCGCCGGAACTGGCTGCGCAGTACCCCCGGCGCGACTGGATTCTGACCAGAATTCTCTGGCTGTGTGGCGAGCAACCCGGCTTCAACCGTGGCGGCGATTGTGATTCCCAGCGTCGCTATATCTATCTGCATGGCACCGCCGACGACCAGCCAATGGGTGTTGCGCGTTCCCATGGCTGCATTCGCCTGCGTAACCAGGACATGCTGGAACTCTTCGAGCTGACGCCGGTCGGTTGCCAGGTAATTATTGATGACGGGGCGACAGGCCCCCTGACTGGAGATTCTGCTTGACTCATGCTTCCTTGATGCTGGATGTGGCTGGAACCTGGCTGACCCCGGACGACCGTCAGTTGTTGCGCCAGCCTGAAGTTGGCGGTCTGATTCTGTTTGCTCGCAATACCGAGTCGCCGACCCAGGTCCGTGAGCTGGTTCGCTCCATTCGTGCATTGCGCCCGGATATGCTGATCGCCATCGATCAGGAGGGCGGTCGGGTGCAGCGTCTGCGCCGCGATGTATTGCGCCTGCCGCCACTGCGCGAAATCGGCTTGCGAGCCGGGGAGCAGGCGTCACAGGTGGCGCGTCAGGCGGCCTGGCTGATGGCGACCGAGATGTTGGCCTGCGGTATTGATATCAGCTTCGCGCCGGTGCTGGATCTGGACTATGGTCGCAGCCAGGTCATTGGTGATAGGGCTCTGGGCCGTGATCCTGATCAGGTCAGCCAGTTGGGTCGGGCCTACATCGAGGGCTTGCAGGCCGCGGGTATGGCTGCTACTGGCAAGCATTTTCCCGGTCACGGCTGGGCTGAGGCCGACTCGCATTTTGCCTTGCCGGTTGATGAGCGTAGCGAAGCCGAGATCCGCGCCACGGATCTCAAGCCGTTCGCGGCACTGGCGCCGTTGCTCGACGGCATTATGCCCGCGCATGTGGTGTATCCGGCCGTCGATGAGTTGCCGGCGGGGTTTTCCAGACGCTGGTTGCAGCAGATCCTGCGTGCCGAGCTGGGCTTTGATGGGGTGATCTTCAGCGACGATCTGACCATGGCCGGTGCTCACGCCGTGGGTGGCATGCCGGAGCGGGTCGATGCCGCTCTGCATTCGGGCTGCGACATGCTGCTGGTATGCAATGACCGGGCGGCGGCTGAGCAGGCGCTGGTGCACTGTCAGCAGCGCGGGATCAGCGAGCCGCTACGCCTGGCCAGGATGTTGGCCCGCTCGCGCCCGGGGCTGGATTACAAGGCATTGCCGAACTGGTCGCAGGCAGTGCATGACTTGAAGCAATGGGAGTTGGTGTAACTGTGGATATGGATGAACTGTTGGAAAGCTTGCCGCTCGAGTCTCTGCCGTTGGGCGGAGAACTTTGGATATACAAGGTTTTCGCGATTATTTTCATTTCATTGGTCGCAGCCTATCTGGGCAAGCTGCTGCTGGACCGGGTTGAGCAGCGGGCGCTGAAAACCTCCACGGTTTGGGATGATGCGCTGGTGATAGCTGCGCGTCGGCCGTTATGGGTGATGATCTGGAGTATGGGCCTGTTATGGGCTTCCCAGGTGACCGCCGCACAGATGGATGACGGGTTGGCTGAGGTGCTGGATAAGCTCCAGTCGGTACTATTGATTGTGCTCCTGGCCTGGTTCCTGATTCGCCTGGCGCTGGAAGTGGAAAAACGCCTGGTTGACCCAAATTGCCGGGAAAAGCCGATCGACAAGACCACGGTCAACGCAATCGGCAAGCTGCTTAGAATTTCGGTGGTGATCACCTCGTCACTGGTGATTCTGCAATCTATGGGCTATAGCGTGTCCGGGGTATTGGCCTTTGGTGGTATTGGCGGTCTGGCGGTGGGTTTTGCTGCCAAGGATCTGCTGGCCAACTTCTTCGGCGGCCTGATGGTCTATCTGGATAGGCCTTTTTCGGTGGGGGAGTGGGTTCGTTCGCCGGAGAAGGAAATCGAAGGTACGGTTGAGCATATTGGTTGGCGTCTGACCCGCATCCGTACTTTCGACAAGCGACCAATTTATGTTCCCAATGCGGTGTTTACCAATATTGTGCTGCAGAATCCGTCGCGCATGAGTCATCGGCGAATCTATGAGCATATTGGTATTCGCTACGACGATATCAGTCGAATGGAGCCAATCGTCAAGGCGGTTCGGGAGATGCTCAAAGAACACCCGGAAATCGCCCAGGACCAGACTCAGATGGTCTACTTTGACCGTTGCGCGCCATCGTCGGTGGATTTCTTCATCTACTGCTTCACCACCCCGGTATGGGCCGAGTTCCACCGGATCAAGGAGGATGTGTTGCTGAAGATTCTGGCTATCATCGATGAGCACGAGGCCCAGGTGGCATTCCCGACCTCGACTTTGCATGTGCCGGAAGGTTTGCGGCTGCGCTCGGGTGAGGTGGAACACAGTCCCGAGTCGCGTCCAGTTACGCCGGAACACGCCTGATGGGCTGTCTGGCGATCATCGGTGGCACCGGGCTGACGCGTCTGCCAGAGTTGCAGGTAACGGGCCGAGAATCGCTGGAGACGCCGTTTGGTTCACCTTCGGCGGAGCTTGTGCGGGGCCTGTTGGCCGGGCGTGAGGTGTTGTTTCTGGCCCGTCATGGTGATCCGCACCGGATTCCGCCTCATCGGGTCAACTATCGCGCCAATCTCTGGGCCTTGCGCGAGGCTGGGGCGACGGCGGTGGTGGCGGTCAATGCGGTGGGTGGCATTGATGCAGTGATGCCGCCGGGGCACTTCTGTGTGCCCGATGATGTAATCGATTACACCTGGGGGCGGGCCTCGACCTTTTTCGAGGACGATCTGGAGCAGGTCACTCACATAGACTTTACCCAGCCCTACGACGAGTCGTTGCGCCAGAAGTTGCTGGCAGTACTGGTGGCACAGGGTTATGCCCACAGTTCTAATGGGATCTATGGCGCGGCTCAGGGACCGCGACTGGAGAGCGCAGCCGAGATTCGACGGATGGAGCGTGATGGCTGTGCGATTGTCGGTATGACCGGGATGCCTGAAGCTGCGCTGGCTCGTGAGCTGGAACTTCCCTACGCCTGCCTGGCCCTGGTGGTCAATCCGGCGGCAGGCAAGGCCCAGGGACCAATCCGCATGGAGGATATCGAGGCGGTGATGGCTGCGGGGATGGCGCGGGTTGGAGCGGTGTTGGCTGGAGTGATCGGCACGCTTTAAGGTACCTGAACGGGGAGAGCCGCTGCGACACCCTCTGACTCGGGCGTCGAGCGGCCGATTGGCTGGCTTACAGGCGTGACACCCGTATCAGCATGCCCATGCCCTGGTGGTCCAGGTAGTGGACTTCGTCCACGCGCAGGCGACGATTCTGGCGCAGGTGCTCACTGACGGCCTGACCCTGCACATTGTGATTGAGCCAGAAGCTTACATCGGCCTCCAGGGCCCGTTCCTGACTCAGGCGGACCAGGCCCTGCACTGGATAAATCCCCAGGGCGTTTTCCGTGCCGCTGGTCACGGCCACACGCAAGCTATCGTCGGCAGGCTGTTCCCAGGCCTTGTGCAGTCTGACCCGGTAACCCTGATCGTTCAGCCGGCGTGCCTCTGTGCCAAGCCGGTAGCGGGTCTGGTCGATATTGCGTACATCGCTGCGGGCGGTGCTGTCGAGCAGCACTGCGCGCTCAGCCCAGTCCGATCCGGGGCCCTGACCCGCTGCCAGTTGGCCGGAGGCCTGGCTGAATACCACCACTTCAACCTGATAGATCTGCTCGCTTTGGGCCTGGGCCAGGCCGGCCCAGCCGAGGGCCAGGATCAGCAGCAGGGTGAAGATGCGCAGGGGGTGATTCATGGGCGTTTTCCTTTGCCGGTTGTTTCTGTGGGTTGTTGCAGGCGATCAATCAGGGCTTCAAGCGTGTTCAGACGCAGCTCGGCATTGCCCATGGGGGCATTGAAGCGGAATATGGTAGCGCCTTCAAGCCGGTAGCGTTGTGGGCTGTCCTGAATCAGTCGTACCAGCGTCAGTGGGTCGACTGCGGTGTTGGTGCCGAATTCCAGGCGACCATGTTCGGGGCCAACATCGACCTTGACCACGCCCAGTGGTTCGCAGCGCAGTTTCAGCGAGGTTACCCGGAACAGAGTCTTGACTGGTTCGGGCAGCAGGCCGAAGCGGTCGATCATTTCCACCTGCAGGTCTTTGAGTTGCTCATCGTCGCCGGCGTTGGCGATGCGCTTGTAGAGAATTAGTCGCGCATGTACGTCGGGCAGGTAGTCGTCAGGAATCAACGCAGGTAGACGCAGGTTGATGTCAGGTCCGCCGGACAACGGCTGTTCCAGCTCTGGCTGCTTGCCCTGCTGGATGGCTTTGACCGCGCGCTCGAGCATTTCCATGTACAAGGTGAAGCCAACGGCTTGAATCTGGCCGCTCTGGCCATCGCCCAGCAGTTCGCCAGCGCCGCGGATTTCCAGATCGTGGGTGGCCAGGGTGAAACCCGCGCCCAAGTCCTGGGCAGCGGCAATGGCCTCCAGGCGTTTTTCCGCATCGCTGGTGACTTTTTTGCCATGTGGGGTCAGCAGGTAGGCGTAGGCCTGGTGGTGACTGCGCCCGACCCGGCCGCGTAGCTGATGCAACTGGGCCAGGCCGAATTTGTCGGCGCGTTCGATAATGATGGTGTTGGCGCTGGGTACGTCGATCCCTGTTTCAATGATGGTCGAGGTCACCAGAACGTTGAAGCGGCGATGATAGAAGTCGCGCATGACCTGTTCCAGCGCGCGTTCGGGCATCTGGCCATGACTGATGCCGATCCTGGCTTCGGGTACCAGTTCGGCCAGATCGGCAGCACACTTCTCGATGGTTTCCACCTCGTTGTGCAGGAAGTACACCTGGCCGCCGCGCAGCAGTTCGCGCAGAATCGCCTCCTTGACCACTGCCGGCTGTTGCTGCATGACGAAGGTCTTTACCGACAGCCGGCGGGCCGGCGGGGTGGCGATGATCGACAGGTCGCGCATGCCGGACATTGCCATGTTCAGGGTTCGCGGAATTGGCGTGGCGGTCAGGGTAAGTACGTCGACCTCGCTTCGCAGCGCCTTGAGGCGTTCCTTCTGGCGCACGCCAAAGCGGTGTTCTTCATCGATGATTACCAGGCCAAGATCCTTGAACTGAATGTCGTCCTGCAGCAGCTTGTGGGTGCCGATGATGATGTCGACTTTGCCTTCGCCCAGCTCGCTGATGGCGCTCTTGACCTCTTTGCCCGATTTGAACCGGGACATGACTTCGACCTTGACCGGCCAGTCGGCAAAGCGGTCACGGAAGCTGTTGTAGTGCTGCTGAGCCAGCAGGGTAGTGGGTACCAGTACCGCTACCTGCTTGCCGCTGTGGACGGCGATGAACGCGGCGCGCATGGCGACTTCGGTCTTGCCGAAGCCGACATCGCCGCAGACCAGGCGATCCATGGGTTTGTTGCTAAGCATGTCGTTGATGACCGCCTCGATCGCAGCCTGCTGGTCGGCGGTCTCCTCGAACGGAAAGGCTTCGGCGAAGGCCTGATAATCACGCTCGGGATGGGCGAAGCTGAAGCCCTTGCGTGCGGCACGGCGGGCGTAGACGTCGAGCAGTTCGGCGGCTACGTCGCGGACCTGCTCGGCAGCCTTGCGCTTGGCTTTCTGCCACTGTTCGGAGCCAAGCCGGTGCAGTGGCGCGCTGTCGTCCTCGGCACCGCTGTAGCGGGCGATCAGGTGCAGGTTGGAGACCGGAACGTAGAGCTTGGCCTCGTCGGCGTATTCGAGCATCAGGAACTCGGCCTGCTGATCGTCGATTTCCAGATTGGTCAGTCCGCGATAGCGTCCAACGCCATGGTCGATATGCACCACCGGGGCGCCTTCGCGCAGTTCGGTGAGGTTGCGGATGACTGCATCGCCCAAGTCGGTCGCCTTGCCGCGCCGACGGCGCTGCATGACCCGCTGGCCAAACAGCTGGCTTTCGGCGATCAGCGCTACTGGCGGGTGTTCGCAGATCAGGCCCTGGTCAATCGGCGCGATCAGCAGGCCAAGGCGGCTGTCACTGGCAAGAAAGGCTGGCCAGTCTTCGAACGCCTCCGGGCTCAGTTCGGCCGGCTTGAACAGGTCGAGCAACGCCTCCCGGCGCCCAGCAGTTTCGGCGATGAAGGCGATCCGTCCGGGAAACCGGTCGATGAAACCGAGCAGCGCCTCGAGCGGCTGTTCACGCTTGTTATCGACCGTCAGCTCGGGGGGCTGGGGGCAGGCAAAGATACTGTGACCGACGGCGGCCGGTTGCTGGTTCTGATGGCAGATGACCCGAGGGTACTGCTTGATCTTGGCGAAGCACTCTTCAACGGCGAGAAATAGTGCACTGGGCGGCAACAGGGGCCGGGTCGGGTCGATGCGCTGGTCTTCATAGCGGCTGCGTACGTCCTGCCAGAAATGCTCTGCGGCTGCTTCGATCTCCGGCAGGCTGAAAAGCTGGGTGTTGGCCGGAAGGTAGTCGAACAGGGTGCCCAACTCGTCAAAGAACAGCGGCAGGTAATACTCAATGCCTGGTGGTACCAGACCTTCGCTCAGGTCCTGATAAATCGGACAGCGCCGGTAGTCGACATCGAAGCGCTCGCGGAAACGGGCGCGAAAGCCGGTCAGGGCTGACTTGTCGAGCGGGAATTCCTTGGCCGGCAACAGGTGAATACGTTCGACCTTGTCGATCGAGCGTTGGGTTTCCGGGTCGAAGGTGCGCAGGGTTTCGATATCGTCATCGAACAGGTCGATCCGGTAGGGTAGTCGACTACCCATCGGGTAGAGATCGAGCAGGGCGCCGCGGACGGCGTAGTCGCCATGTTCATAAACAGTGTCGACGCAGCGGTAGCCGGCGGCGTCCAGATCCAGGCGCATGGCTTCCATGTCCAGCCGCTGACCAACTTCGAGCATCAGTACCGAGCCGGCCAGAAAGCCGCGCGGGGCAATGCGCTGTAGCAGAGTGGTCATGGGGACGACCAGAATGCCCTGTTTGACCTGGGGTAACTGGTGCAAGGCCCTCAGGCGCTGGGAGATGATGTCCTGGTGTGGTGAGAAACGGTCGTAGGCCAGGGTTTCCCAGTCCGGAAAACTGAGTACTGGCAGTGCCGGGGCAAAGAATCTCAGTTCTCGCTCCAGCCGGTCAGCTTCGGCGCTGTCCTTGGTGATGACCAGGCTCAGGCCCGAGTGGGTGCTGGCGGCTTCGGCGATAGCCAACGCCTGGGCGGCGCCCTGGAGCCCGCTCCAAAGGCTGCGGGTCTGGCTGAGCTCGGGAAGAGTGAGGATCGTCGGTGTGGACGGCATGCCGGTCAGGTCCATTGCGAAAAGCCGCTAGTTTAACTCCGTGTGCCGCTGTTGTGTTCAATCGCGTTTACGCACTTGCCGGGCTTGGTGATTGCCTCCTTGGGCGGTAAAACGCATAATATCGCCCCCTCAGTTTCTTAACGACTTGGAAGGTACAGCCGTGACTCAAGCCCAATTCGAGCAGTGTCTGGACAAATGGACAGAGCGTGAAGCCACCGCCGAGGCGATGATTCCCCTGATCGGGCGTCTCTACCGTGAACACAATGTGGTCACTTCCATCTACGGTCGCGGCCTGGTTAACCGTTCGGTGATCAGTATCCTCAAGTCGCACCGTTTCGCCCGTCAGATCGACGATGCCGAGCTGTCGGTGCGGGACAGCTACAAGATCATCCAGAAGTTGCTGGAACTGGATCTGGGCCCAGCCTCCATCGATCTGGCCCGCCTGATCGACAAGTTCAACAAGTCCGGTAGCGGTGATCTGGATGCCTTCCTGCGTCAGGAACTGGCCAGCGTCATTGGCCACAAGGGCGAGAAGCGTCAAGGCCGTGACGTGGTGCTGTATGGCTTCGGTCGCATCGGCCGCTTGCTGGCCCGGATTCTGGTCGAAAAGACCGGTGCTGGTGATGGCCTGCGCCTGCGCGCCATCGTCGTGCGCAAGGGTGCCGAGAACGATCTGGCCAAGCGCGCCAGCCTGCTGCGTCGTGATTCGGTGCATGGTTCGTTCCAGGGCACTATCACCATCGATGAAGAAAACAACACCATTACTGCCAACGGTGTGCAGATCCAGGTGATTTACGCCAAGGATCCGTCGGCAGTCGACTACAGCCAGTACGGCATTGAAGACGCTATCGTCGTCGATAATACCGGTGTCTGGCGCGACGAGGCCGGTCTGTCCCAGCACCTGGAGTGTAAGGGTGCCAGTCAGGTGGTGCTGACTGCGCCGGGCAAGGGCAACATCAAGAACATCGTGCACGGCATCAACCATGCTGCGGTAACCCCGGATGACAAGATCATTTCTGCCGCTTCCTGTACAACCAACGCCATTGTGCCGGTGCTTAAGGCCATCAATGACAAGTTCGGTATCGTCAATGGCCACGTTGAGACTGTTCACTCGTACACCAACGACCAAAACCTGATCGACAACTTCCACAAGGGCAATCGCCGTGGTCGTAGTGCTGCGTTGAACATGGTGATCACCGAGACCGGTGCCGCCAAGGCCGTGGCCAAGGCGCTGCCGGAGTTGACTGGAAAGCTGTCTGGTAACGCCATTCGGGTACCAACCCCGAACGTGTCGATGGCGATCCTGAATCTGAATCTGGAAAAGTCGACCAATCGCGACGAAGTCAACGAGTACCTGCGCCACATGGCTCTGCACTCGGACCTGCACAAGCAGATTGACTTCACCAACTCGCAGGAAGTGGTCTCGACTGACTTTGTAGGTTCGCGTCACGCGGGTGTGGTGGACGCCGAAGCGACCATCTGCAACGACAACCGGGTAATTCTCTACGTCTGGTACGACAACGAGTTTGGTTACAGCTGTCAGGTGGTGCGTATCCTGGAAGATATGGCCCATGTCAACCCGCCGGCTTTTCCGGCCTGAGGTTGATGTGTAATGCAAGAAAGGCGCTTCGGCGCCTTTTTTGTTGCTCGTCAGGGCGTATGCGGGCGTAGGGCGGTGTCGAGGACCTGCGGCTATTTGTCAAATTGATTTCGTAAACTAAAAAACCTGAAAAAACCAATGGCTTGAGTAGCCATTGAGGGGCATGGTCTTTATACTTAGCGGGATTTTTTCCGGGGGTTTGTGGTCGCCTAGCCCTGATTCCGCCTCTGATGCCCTGTTCCGCATGTCGGAGGCCTGAGGATTTGTCTGGCTGGCTGCCCGCCCCTTAAAGATTCCAACCAGTGATTAGGCTATTCGTATGATAAAAATCAAACGGGGCTTGGATCTGCCAATCACCGGCTCACCCGAGCAGCGTATCGAGGATGCCCGTCCCGTACGCAGCGTAGCCGTTGTCGGTTTTGATTACCACGGTATGAAACCGACCATGGAAGTGCGCGAAGGTGACCGGGTCAAATTGGGTCAGATTCTGTTCAGCGACAAGAAAACGCCCGGCGTGATCTATACCGCGCCTGCCAGTGGTGTTGTCAGTGCCATCAATCGAGGCGAGAAGCGCGTCCTGCAGTCGGTAGTCATCGATATCGATGGCGACGAGCAGGTGACCTTCGATGCCCATGACGCTGGCAAGCTGGACACCCTGGATCCGCAGCAGGTGCGTGATCAACTGATCAGCTCCGGTCTGTGGACTGCTCTGCGCACGCGGCCCTATAGCAAGGTGCCGGCTGTTGACAGCAAGCCCAGCTCAATCTTCGTAACCGCAATCGATACCCATCCGCTGGCGGCTGATCCGGCTGTGGTCATCAAAGCCCATGCGGCCGACTTTGAAAACGGTCTCAAGGTTCTGGCCCGTCTCGGCAAGATCTGGCTGTGCAAGGCCGAAGGCGTCAGCCTGCCGGGCGAGGGCGTGGCCGGTGTCAGCACTGAGAGCTTTGCTGGTCCGCACCCTGCTGGCCTGTCCGGCACCCATATCCATCACCTGGATCCGGTCAATGACCACAAGCAGGTCTGGCAGGTATTCCCGCAGGACGTGATTGCTATCGGCAAGCTGTTTACCGAAGGCAAGATCTGGACCGAGCGCGTTGTCGCACTGGCCGGCCCGCAAGTCGACAATCCGCGCCTGCTCAAGACTCGTCTGGGCGCCAATCTGGAAGAGCTGACCGCTGGTGAACTCAAACCAGGCAACAACCGGATTATCTCCGGTTCGGTGTTCGGTGGTCGCAATGCCCGTGGTCCGGTCGGCTATCTGGGTCGTTACCATCAACTGGTGTCGGTACTGCGTGAAGGCAGTGAGCGGGAAATGATGCATTACCTGCGCGCTGGGGTTAACAAGCACTCGGTGCTGAACATCTTCGTTTCCAAACTGAATCCGGCCAAGCTGTTCGACTTCAGCACTTCGACCAACGGTAGCCCGCGGGCCATGGTGCCGGTCGGGAACTATGAAGAAGTGATGCCGCTGGACATCCTGCCGACCCAATTGCTGCGCTATCTGATCGTCGGTGATACCGACATGGCGCAAAAACTGGGCTGCCTGGAGCTGGACGAGGAAGATCTGGCTCTGTGCACCTACGTGTGCGCCGGCAAGTATGAATACGGCCCGATCCTGCGGGACAACTTGACCCGCATCGAGAAGGAGGGTTAAACCATGGGTCTGCGTTCATTTCTGGACAAGATCGAACACAACTTCGAAAAGGGCGGCAAGCACGAGAAGTGGTATGCCCTGTACGAAGCCATTGATACCTTCTTTTACCGCCCCGGCAGTGTGACCAAAACCACCGCCCACGTGCGTGATGGTATCGACCTCAAGCGGATGATGATCACCGTTTGGCTATGCACTTTCCCGGTGATGTTCTACGGCATGTACAACATCGGTTATCAGGCCAACAGCATTCTTGCTGCCAGCCCGGAACTGATGGCTGCCCAGGACAACTGGCGGATCGCCCTGATCTCGCTGTTTGCCGGTTTCAATCCAGCCAGCCTCTGGGACAACTTCGTTCACGGCGCTGCCTACTTCCTGCCCATTTACCTGGTGACCTTCCTGGTCGGTGGTTTCTGGGAAGTGCTGTTCGCCTCGATCCGCAAGCATGAAGTCAATGAAGGTTTCTTCGTGACCTCAGTGCTGTTCGCCCTGATCATGCCGCCAGATATCCCGCTGTGGCAGGTTGCGCTGGGCATCAGCTTCGGTGTGGTGATCGGCAAGGAAGTGTTCGGTGGTACTGGCAAGAACTTCCTTAACCCGGCACTGACCGGCCGTGCCTTCCTGTTCTTCGCCTATCCGGCGGAAATCTCCGGTGACGCGGTTTGGACCACGGTTGACGGCTACTCCGGCGCTACCGCGCTGAGCCTGGGCGCCGAAGGTGGCGTACAGGGCATCCTGGCCCAGGGCATCACCTGGTGGGACGCCTTCTTTGGCAATATGCAGGGTTCGATCGGTGAAGTGTCGACGCTGGCTATCTTCCTCGGCGGCGCGATTCTGCTGCTGACCAAGATCGCCAGCTGGCGCATCGTAGCTGGTGTGATGATCGGCATGATCGGTATGAGCTTGCTGTTCAACACCATTGGTTCAACCAGCAACCCGATGTTCGCCATGCCCTGGTACTGGCACCTGGTGATCGGTGGCTTCGCTTTCGGCATGATCTTCATGGCGACCGACCCGGTGTCCGCCTCAATGACCAATACCGGCAAGTGGATCTTCGGTGCCTTGATTGGTGTCATGGTTATCCTGATCCGGGTGGTGAACCCGGCGTTCCCTGAGGGCATGATGCTGGCGATTCTGTTTGCCAACCTGTTCGCGCCCCTGATCGACCACTTCGTGGTTCAGGCCAATATCAAGCGGAGGCTCGCACGTCATGTCAGCTAAGAAAGAAACCGTAGGGCGGACGATTACTGTCGCTCTGTTGGTCTGTCTGGTGTGTTCGGTGGTGGTGTCCACCGCAGCGGTATCGCTGAAACCGATCCAGATCACCAACCAGTTGCTCGACAAGCAACGTAACATCCTGTCGATCGCTGGTCTGCTGGAGCCGGGTGTGCCGGTTCAGGAGCAGTTCCAGAAGATCACCCCGCGTCTGGTCGACCTGCGTACCGGCAAGTTCAGCGATGAGCTGGACCCGTTGAGCTACGATCAGGCTCGTGCTGCCAAGGAGCCGGCATTGTCCAGCCGTCTGGACAGTTCGGACGATATTGCAGCTATCCGTCGCCGTGAGCACTTCGCTACCGTTTATATGGTGGAGAACGAAGACGGGATCGAAACTCTGATCCTGCCGATTCACGGCGCTGGTCTGTGGTCGACCCTGTATGGCTTCGTGGCCCTGGAAGGCGACCTCAACACTGTTGTGGGTCTGGGTTTTTATCAACACGCCGAGACCCCTGGTCTGGGTGGTGAGGTTGATAACCCGAACTGGAAGCAGCAGTGGACCGGTAAGCTGATCTACAACGATGACGGTAGCGTGGCTGTACAGGTGCTTAAAGGCAGCGTCGACAGCAACAGTCCGCGTATCCAGCACCAGGTCGATGGTCTGGCCGGTGCGACTCTGACCAGTCGTGGTGTGGAAAACCTGGTCCGTTTCTGGATGGGCGAAAATGGTTTCCGTCCGTTCCTGGATAACCTGCGCGCAGGGGAGGCTTAATCATGGCTAAGGCAAGCGCCAAGCAGGTGCTCTTCGAGCCCATTTTTAGTAACAACCCGATCGCTCTGCAGGTACTGGGGATTTGTTCGGCCCTGGCAGTGACCACCAGCCTGAGTGTAACTCTGGTCATGTGTGTGGCGCTGACTTCGGTCTGTGCACTGTCCAACCTGTTCATTTCGGTAATTCGTAACCAGATTCCCAGTGCGATTCGTATGATCGTGCAGATGGTGATCATCGCCTCTCTGGTAATTCTGGTTGACCAGACCCTCAAGGCTTTCGCCTATGACGCCAGCAAGCAGTTGTCGGTGTTCGTCGGTCTGATTATCACCAACTGTATCGTGATGGGGCGTGCTGAGGCCTTCGCCATGCAGAACCCGCCGGCCATGAGTTTCCTTGATGGTATCGGTAACGGTCTGGGCTACAGCTTCATCCTGATCGTGGTTGCGGTCATCCGTGAACTGTTCGGTGCCGGCTCGCTGCTGGGCTTCGAGATCCTGCCGCTGGTCAATGCCGGTGGTTGGTATCAGCCCAACGGTATGCTGCTGTTGCCGCCGTCGGCGTTCTTCATCATCGGCCTGATCATCTGGGCCCTGCGTACCTGGGACAAAGGCCAGGTCGAGGCTGTCGAGTTCAAGATGGCCCCTCAGACCCGTGCCGCCAAGGAGGCCATGTAAATCATGATCGAGCATTACATTAGCCTGCTGGTCAGAGCCATTTTCGTTGAGAACATGGCGCTGGCATTCTTCCTCGGGATGTGTACCTTCCTGGCCATTTCCAAGAAGGTGCAAACCGCCCTGGGTCTGGGTATTGCGGTGGTTGTGGTATTGACCATCACCGTACCTGCCAACAACCTGATCTACACCTATCTGCTGCGTGATGGCGCACTGGCCTGGGCTGGTATGCCGAATGTCGACCTGAGTTTCCTCGGTCTGCTGAGCTATATCGGCGTTATCGCCGCCATGGTTCAGATCCTCGAGATGCTGCTCGACAAATATGTTCCGGCGCTCTACAACGCGCTGGGCGTGTTCCTGCCGCTGATTACCGTGAACTGTGCGATTTTGGGTGCTTCGCTGTTCATGGTTGAGCGTGATTACGCACTGGGTGAAAGTGTCGTGTACGGCTTTGGGGCTGGTACTGGCTGGGCGCTGGCAATTGTCGCGCTGGCTGGTATCCGTGAAAAACTCAAGTACAGCGACGTTCCGGACGGTCTGCGCGGACTGGGCATCACCTTCATCATTGTCGGTCTGATGTCTCTGGGCTTCATGTCCTTCTCCGGCGTACAACTGTAATAAGGAGCTGAACCCGTCATGAACATCGAAATCATCCTCGGCGTCGGGATGTTCACCGCGGTCGTTTTGACGCTGGTGGCCGTGATCCTGATCGCCCGTTCGAAACTGGTCAGCAGCGGTGACATCTCTATCGAGATCAACGGCGAGCGGACCATTACCGTGCCGGCTGGCGGCAAGCTGCTCAACACGCTGTCCGACAACGGCATTTTCCTGTCGTCGGCCTGTGGTGGCGGCGGTACCTGCGCCCAGTGCAAGTGCATCGTTGAAGCGGGCGGTGGCGAAATGCTGCCGACCGAAGAGACTCACTTCACCAAGCGTGAAGCGAAGGAAGGCTGGCGCCTGTCCTGTCAGACCCCGGTCAAGCAGGACATGAAGATCGAAGTGCCGGAAGAAGTGTTCGGCGTGAAGAAGTGGGAGTGTACTGTCGAGTCCAACCCCAACGTCGCGACCTTCATCAAGGAACTGACCCTGAAACTGCCGGAAGGCGAGAACGTTGACTTCCGTGCCGGTGGTTACGTACAGCTTGAATGCCCGCCGCACACCGTGCATTACAAGGACTTCGACATTCAGCCTGAATACCGTGGCGACTGGGACAAATTCGATCAATGGAAGTATGTTTCCAAGGTCGACGAAACGGTCATCCGCGCCTATTCGATGGCTAACTACCCGGAAGAGAAGGGCGTGGTCAAGTTCAACATCCGTGTGGCCTCGCCGCCGCCCGGTCGTGATGACTTGCCGCCCGGCAAGATGTCTTCCTGGGTATTTTCTCTCAAGCCCGGTGACAAGGTAACCGTGTATGGCCCGTTTGGTGAGTTCTTCGCCAAGGAAACCGATGCCGAGATGGTCTTTGTCGGTGGTGGTGCCGGTATGGCGCCAATGCGCTCGCACATCTTCGACCAGCTCAAGCGTCTGCACTCCACGCGCAAGATCAGCTTCTGGTACGGCGCGCGTTCGCTGCGCGAGGCTTTCTACGTCGAAGAGTTCGATCAACTGGCTGCTGAGAACGAGAACTTCGAGTGGCATCTGGCACTGTCGGATCCGCTGCCCGAAGATAACTGGGAAGGCCCCACCGGCTTTATCCACAACGTTCTGTTCGAGAACTACCTGAAGGAGCATCCGGCGCCTGAGGACTGCGAGTTCTACATGTGCGGGCCGCCGATGATGAACGCTTCGGTGATCAAGATGCTGCAAGACCTGGGTGTGGAGCCCGAGAATATCCTGCTCGACGACTTCGGCGGATAAACATGCTGCATCGTGTTACCCAGCCCGTTATAGCTGTCGCCCTGGCGGCAGCCGTAACGGGCTGTTTCAATTCTGTAGAGCCGGTTTCTGAAGTTCAGGGCGCTACTATGGGGAGCAGCTACTCGATCAAGTGGGTGGCGCAAGAGGACTCCCTGGGGGCAGTGGCCCTGCATGCCGAGATCGAGGCCATGCTGGCCGAGTTCGACGCTGAGGTGTCGACCTGGCGTCCCGATTCTGATTTGGCGCTTTTCAACGCTGCGGCTGTCGGCAGTTGCCGGGATATGCCTGATTCGGTACTGGATCTAGTGCGGCTGGCTCAGGAGCTCAATCGTGAGAGCGGCGGTGCCTTTGATCTGACTGTTGGTCCCTTGCTGCGGCTGTGGGGGTTCCACGGTGGCGATGGGCGCCAAGTGATTCCTGCCGAGCAGGAAGTTGAACGTACACTACAGCGGGTAGGTCAGCGGCACCTGCGGATTGAGGGTCGTCAGCTGTGCAAGGATGCTGACGTTGAGGTGGATGTCAGCAGCATCGCAGCCGGTTACATGGTTGATCGTGTGGTGGAATACCTGCACAGTCTGGGAATCACCAGCTACATGGTTGAAATCACCGGTGAGCTCAAGGCGGCCGGTCTGAAGCCAGGCAACCGGCCTTGGCGGATCGCGGTCGAGGAGCCGCGTGACGACAACCGGGTAACCCACAAGGTGATCGCTCTGGATGGTCACGGCGTATCCACCTCAGGAGATTATCGCAATTATTTCGAGTACGAGGGGCAGCGCTACTCGCATACCTTCGATCCGGTCAGTGGCCGCCCGGTCATGCATGCCCTGGCCTCGGTCACGGTGCTGGACCCGTCCACGGCACGGGCTGACGGGCTGTCGACCATTCTGTTGGTCAAGGGGCCGGAGGCCGGATGGGTGTATGCTGTAGAGCATGACATAGCAGCTTTGTTCGTAATTCGTTCCGGGAAGGGCTTCGTATCCCGCAGCACTCCCCGATTCAAGGTCCTCAAAAGGGGCAAGGAGTAACTCATGGTTTGGGTTTTGGCTTTTCTGTTGATGTCGCTGATCGTCGCCGGCATGGCTGTCGGGGTGATGATGGGGCGCAAGCCAATTGCCGGTTCCTGTGGTGGTATCGGTGCGACTGGCGTGGATAAGGTCTGTGGCATCTGTGGTGGTGACACGACCAAGTGTGAAGAGGCTAGTGCCAGAGCCGGTGTGCCCCAGGTGCCCAGCAAGGGTGCAGATCTTGCGCGTGACGCGACCAAGGTCGACTAGTCAGGCAATCGGTGAGCTGTCAGCATTTTCCCGTTAGCACAAGGAACACATTTGAATGGCCGTATACAACTATGACGTAGTGGTGTTGGGCTCTGGCCCAGCGGGTGAGGGGGCTGCGATGAATGCAGCCAAACATGGCCGCAAGGTGGCGGTGGTTGAAGAGCGCAATGTGGTGGGCGGCAACTGCACTCACCTCGGCACTATCCCCTCCAAGGCGCTGCGTTATTCGGTCAAGCAGATTATTCAGTTCAACACCAACCCGATGTTCCGCCAGATTGGTGACCCGCGTTGGTTCTCGTTCCCTGACGTATTGCGCAGCGCCGAAAAAGTGATGAGCAAGCAGGTGGCTTCACGTACCAGCTACTATGCGCGCAATCGGGTCGATGTGTTTTTCGGCAAGGGCAGTTTCGCCGATGAGCACACCATCGAGCTGGTCAATAGCTCCGGGGTAGTGGACAAGCTGGTGGCCAAGGAAGTAATCATCGCTACCGGTTCGCGGCCGTACCGTCCGGCGGATGTCAACTTCAGCCACCCGCGCATCTACGACAGTGACACCATTCTCAAGCTCAATCACACGCCGCGCACCCTGATTATCTATGGCGCCGGGGTGATCGGCTGCGAGTATGCATCGATTTTTTGCGGTCTTGGGGTGAAGGTCGATCTGATCGACAATCGCGACCGTTTGCTCAGCTTCCTCGATGATGAAATCTCCGATGCGCTCAGTTATCACCTGCGCAACAACAGTGTGCTGATCCGCCACAACGAGGAGTATGACAAGATCGAGGGGCTGGAAAATCGTGGGGTGATTCTGCATCTCAAGTCCGGCAAGAAGCTCAAAGCTGACGCCTTGCTCTGGTGCAATGGCCGTACCGGCAACACCGATGGTCTGGGGCTGGAGAACGTCGGGCTGCATCCCAACGGCCGGGGTCAGCTTGAGGTCGATCAGAACTACCGGACCTCGGTGCCGAACATCTACGCGGTGGGTGATGTGATCGGTTGGCCGAGTCTGGCCAGTGCGGCTTTCGATCAGGGCCGTTCGGCGGCTGGCAATATCGTCAGCAACGATGCCTGGCGGTTTGTCGATGATGTGCCGACCGGTATCTATACCATTCCCGAGATCAGTTCGGTCGGCAAGACCGAGCGTGAACTGACTGAGGCCAAAGTGCCCTATGAGGTCGGTCAGGCGTTCTTCAAGAGTATTGCCAGGGCGCAGATCAGTGGTGAGCCGGTAGGGCTGCTGAAGATCCTGTTTCACCGTGAAACCCTGGAAGTGCTGGGTATTCATTGCTTTGGCGACCAGGCCGCCGAGATCGTACATATCGGTCAGGCGATTATGAACCAGAAGGGTGAGGCCAATACCATTCAGTATTTCGTCAACACCACCTTCAACTACCCGACCATGGCCGAGGCCTACCGGGTTGCTGCGCTGGATGGCCTGAACCGGCTGTTCTGAACCAGCAGGTTGCCCCGGCCGCTTGGCCGGGGCTCAGCCGCTGTTGCCGAGTAGCCGGACAGCCTGGCTGGGTACATCGGTAATGATGCTATCCACCCCCATCTGCGCCAGGCGCTGCATTAAATCCAGATCATTGACTGTCCATACTGAGACGTGCAGGCCGCTGGCCTGAGCTCGAGCCAGCAACGCCGGGCTGCATAGCGTCCAGTTCAATACCAGCATCTGGCAGCCGTAACGTAAAGCACTCTTGACCGGGTCCAGCAGGCCATACTCCTCAACCAGTCCGGTTGGCAATGGGCAGCCGCTGTCATGGGCGTAACGCAGCAGGATGCGGCTGCTGGAGGTGATGGTGACCTTGTTGTGCAGCTCAAAGCGTTCGACCAGCCGCAGGATTGCATCAATCACCAGCCGTGACTGGCTTTGCGAGCCGCTCTTGACCTCAAGCTGATAGTGCTCGAACTCCGGGCAGCTCTCGAACAGTTGTTCCAGACTGGGGATCAGGCAGGGCTCCGGCCAGTCGGGCAGGGCATGACGGGCGTCGAGGCGGGTCAGGTGTGTAGCCGGGTGTTGAGCAACCTTACCACCCAGGCCAGTGGTGCGCCTGAGCGTGGGGTCATGAATGACGATCAGTTGCTGGTCGGCCGACAGGTGCAGGTCTAGTTCAACCCGGGTGACTCCGGCCTCAAGAGCCTTGCGAAAACTTGGCAGGGTGTTCTCTGGAGCCTCGGCACGGGCGCCCCGGTGGCCATAGATGAGCGGCATTGACGTTACTGTATCCGAGGTTGGTGCTGACGCACGCTATGAATGACCTTGTCGTGTTCGAAGTAGACGCTGAAACCGGGATAGTCCCAACGGCTGATCGGTGGCTGGCCGACGGCCGGGTGACGGGTGGTGGGCTGTCCATGGCGCTGAACTACCTGGGCGCTGCTGGTGCCGTTGTTCGGTAGTTGGTTGGCGCTGGTGCCTGCCTGCTGGCCGACCGGTACGGTTAGCGTGTCGGCCAGGCTCCAGGCGGCACCGCACAGCAGGGTGACGGCCAGGCTCAGGCTGGTGAGTTTTTTCATGTTGGCGTCCTTTCTTCGGTTTTTGCAGCTCGTATGTCCTGGGCCTGCTTTTGCAGAATATGCCGGGCCAGTAGCTGGCGCTGAGCATCGGACAATTGCTCGAAGCTTACCCCGATTGTCCATTTGCCGGTAGCAAATGGGTCACAATGCACAACTTTGGCTGGCACGATAAGGCCGAGCGGAGTAGGGAGCAGTACCATACGGATGGCGAGCCAACTGCCGGGTGTAAGGGGCTCGGAGGCGGGGAAGGACATCCCGCCTTCGCTGATAGTGACGTCGACACAGGCGCCCAGATCTTCAGACAATTGGGTAGCAAGGGCTTTGCCGACCAGATCGATGCGCTTGTTGATTATCTTCAGGTAGTTGGCCAGGGCCCGGTCGCGCTCGGCGATCTGACGCAACAGATGCTGGGACTCGTAGTCGAGCATGTGCAGGTCTCCCAGCAGTCCGAACAGGGGGGATTGTCGGGTGAAATCGGACAGGTCCCCCTCGGGGCCATCGATCAGCCGATAGTCCAGCGCCAGATTGTCCTGGATACGGAAATATTCGCGCATGTCGTTGTCAACGTCGTTATGGGTTTGCATGGCTGTTCCCGTTTACCGCAACGCAATTCAGTGTAACATGGCAGCCCAAACCGACACTCAACTGGGTCCATCCTTCAGGTAACTGGTATTCCATGTTCAGACCCCTGCCGTTTTTTATCGGATTGCGCTACACCCGCGCCAAACGTCGTAACCACTTCATTTCGTTCATCTCGCTGATTTCCATGCTCGGCCTGACCCTGGGGGTCATGGTCATGATTCTGGTGTTGTCGGTCATGAACGGTTTTGATCGTGAGCTGCGTACCAGAATTCTCGGCATGGTGCCGCACGCCACCATCAATGGTTACCAGCCGATCGACGATTGGCAAAGTCTGGCTGGAGTGCTGACCGCCCATCCCAGGGTGGAGGCGGCGGCGCCGTTCATTCAACTCCAGGGGATGTTGACCCATAACGGAAGTGTAGCTCCGGTTCTGGTTAATGGCATTGTGCCCGAGGCCGAGGCTGGCGTCTCGATCATCGATCAGCACCTCGAGGCTGGCAGCCTGGATGCTCTGGTTGATGGCCAGTTCGGTATCATCATCGGTGAACTCACGGCCAAGCGCTTCGGGGTTGAACCGGGTGACAAGCTGACCTTCGTCTTGCCGGAGGCCTCGATGACGCCCGCCGGGGTGTTTCCGCGGCTCAAGCGTTTCGAGGTTGTGGGGATATTCAAGGTCGGGGCCGAGCTGGATGGCTCGCTGGCGTTGATTCACGCCGCAGATGCTGCGCGTCTGTCGCGTTGGCAGCCAGGGCAGGTTCAGGGGCTGCGGATCAAGCTGGATGATCTGTTCCAGGCGCCGCAGGTAGCCTGGGAGCTGGTGACCCGGTTGCCGGGTCAGTACTACGCCCAGGACTGGACCCGCAGCCACGGCAACCTGTTCGCGGCTATCCGCATGGAGAAGACCATGGTCGGCTTGCTGCTGTTGCTGATCGTGGCGGTGGCAGCCTTCAACATCATTTCCACCCTGGTAATGGTCGTCACCGATAAAAAGGCCGATATCGCGATCTTGCGCACGCTGGGCAGTTCGCCGCGCACGATCATGGGCATCTTCATGGTTCAGGGCTCGGTTATCGGTGTGGTCGGTACTCTGGCCGGCTGTGTGCTCGGCGTGCTGGCGGCGCTCAATGTCTCCGATCTGGTGGCCGGGCTGGAACGTTTGCTGGGGATTCAATTTCTCAGTTCCGATGTGTATTTCATCAACTACCTGCCATCCGAGCTGCTTTGGGGCGATGTGCTGCTGATCTGCTCGGCGGGTCTGGGTCTGAGCTTCCTGGCCACCCTGTATCCGGCCTGGCGGGCATCACGCACCGAACCGGCGGAGGCTTTGCGTTATGACTGAAGTGGTTCTCGAATGCCGGCGGATCTGCAAGGAGTATGCGGTGGGGCCGCAGAGCCTGCAGGTGCTGAAAAACGTCAACCTGCGACTGCAAGCCGGCGAGCGGGTGGCAATCGTGGGCAGTTCCGGCTCGGGCAAGACCACCTTGCTCAACCTGCTTGGCGGGCTGGATACCCCGAGCAAGGGTGAAGTCTGGCTGGCAGGCAAGCAGATTTCTGCGCTGCGCGAGTCGGAGCGCGGGCGTCTGCGCAACAGTGACCTGGGCTTCGTTTACCAGTTTCACCACCTGTTGCCGGAGTTCACTGCGCTGGAGAATGTCTGCATGCCGCTGTTGATTGGTCGCACGCCGATTGCTGAGGCGAGAGAGCGGGCGATGAACATGCTGGAGCGGGTGGGCTTGAAGCCGCGGGCTGGCCACAAGCCCGCGGAATTATCCGGCGGCGAACGTCAGCGGGTGGCGATTGCCCGGGCGCTGATCAATCAGCCGGCTTGTGTGCTGCTCGATGAGCCGACCGGCAATCTCGATCAGCATACTGCCCGAAGTGTTCAGCAACTTATGCTGGAGTTGAGCCAGAGCCTGAAAACCACCTTCCTGGTGGTGACCCACGATTTGCACCTGGCAGCCCAGATGGATCGGGTGCTGACTCTGACCGAAGGTCATCTCGAACAGCATCAGTTCTGAAGCAGATCTGATTCTCACCTATCGCCGTCGGTTCAGGATTGCCGACGGCGTCGCAGTTTGCGCTGCTCCCAGTTGCGCGAGACCCAAAAGCGCCAATACAACATGGTGGCGCTGTAGCCAATCAATGCCAGCACCGCACCCATCAGGACCGAGCCGACCAGTAGCGGTTGCCAGATGTGCTGGATTTCCGCGCTGATCCAGGTCAGTGACAGCTCCATTGGGATAGTGCGCTCCGGGGTGCCGAGCAGCAGGGTGCCAATCTTGTACTGAATGAAGAATAGCGGCGGCATGGTCACCGGGTTGGACAACCAGACCAGACCGACGGAGATTGGCAGGTTGGCGCGGCAGGGAATAGCGATGATTGCCGATACCAGCATCTGCATCGGGATCGGCAGCATGCAAACGAACAGACCAATGGCCATGGCGCGAGCCACACTGTGACGGTTGAGGTGCCACAGGTTTGGATCGTGCAGAATGGTGCCGAGAAAACGCAGGGATTTACTGCGCTTGATCCGCTCCGGACTGGGCATGTAGCGTTTGAGAATCTGGCGCGGCATCAGCGAATGGTCGGCGGGTTGAACGTGGACCAATTATGCATGGAATGCCAGGCATGGACTACTGCCTGGCAGCGACGGTAATGAACAGGATGTTACATGAAACTGGCTTTTCTGCTGCCGGCTTGGTTGACAGGTCTGTTGCTGCCACTATTGCTACCAGGGTTGCCGGAGCTCTTTTGGCTTGTTGTGCTGCTGATCGTGGCTGGGTTGCTGACCTTGAGTGCCAAGGCCCGGCCGCTGGCGGTGCTGTTGCTGGCCATGTGCTGGGCACTTTGGATTCATCATCAGCAATTAGGCGAGCGTCTGGCACCCGACCTGGAAGGGCAAAGGCTATTGGTCGAAGGTCGAGTCCATGGCTTGCCGGAGCCCACGACCAATGGTTGGCGTTTTCAACTGCGTGACGCCCGGCTGGTTGATAGCGGGCAGGGATTGCCCCTGCTGCGTGCCCACTGGTTTGCAGGTCCACCCTTGGCCCATGGTGAGCTTTGGCGTTTTGAGATGACCTTACGGCGTCCTGCCGGCATGTCCAATCCGGGGACCTTCGATTACGAAGCCTGGCTCTATGCCCAGGGCATTGGCGGTCTGGCCAGCGTGCGTAGCGGGGAGTTGCTGGTAGCACCTGATTCGCTGGATCTGCATGGGCTGCGCACGCATTGGCGTGACCGACTGGCACAGCAGCTACAAGCCCGCGATGCCGACACCCGGCTGCTGGCATTGTTGGTTGGGGATCGTAGCGTGCTCAGCAACGCCGATTGGCAGGTGCTGCAGGCTACCGGGACCAGCCACTTGATGGTGATTTCCGGTTTGCATGTCGGCATGCTGGCGGCCGCGGCCTTTGCTCTGATAGGTCTTGTTTTTCGTCCTGGCTGGCTACCTTGGCGCTGGCCCAGTCTATGGCTGGCGGCGCCGCTGGCTATGCTAGTTGCGGCCTTGTACGCGGCCTTGGCTGGTTTTGCCGTGCCAACTCAGCGGGCAATGCTGATGGTTGTGCTAGTGCTGTTGATGCGCCTGGTCTATCGTCAGCCAGGCCCCTGGCAGGTGTGGTGGCTGGCCCTGGCGGCGGTATTGACGTTGGATCCGGCGGCTCCGTTGCGGGCTGGCTTCTGGTTGTCGTTCATGGCGGTGGGGTTGTTGCTGCTGGGGCTGGGTGGGCGTCTGCTGATCAAGGGCTGGTGGTGGCGTTGGGGGCGCTCGCAATGGGTGATCTTCATCGGCTTATGGCCCTGGTTGTTGTTGTGGAGCATGCCGGGGAGTCTGTCCGCACCGCTGGTCAACCTGTGGGCGATTCCCTGGGTCAGCATGCTGGTGGTGCCGCCGGGTATGCTCGGGGCTCTGTTGGTGCTGCTGGGTGGACCTGACTGGTTGCTGGTGCTGGCAGCCTGGAGTCTGGAGGCCCTGTTCTTCTGCCTGGGCTGGGTAGCCCAGTGGCAGAGTCCGGTTAATCTTGGGTTCCCCGGCTGGTTGAACTGGTCCATTGGGCTGCTGGCCTGTCTGTTGTTGGTCAGTCCGCTGGCGCCGTTGTTGCGAATTCCTGCGCTTGTTTGTTTGTCGGCACTGGTCTGGCCGGCGACTCCGAGACCTGCTGAAGGCCAGTTGTGGGTTACGGTGCTGGATGTAGGGCAGGGGTTGTCGGTGCTGCTGCAGACCCGCGAGCATGCGTTGCTCTATGATGCCGGAGCACGCTTGCCCAGTGGTTTTGATCTGGGCGAGGCAGTGGTACATCCAGCGTTGAGCCGGTTCGGGTTGCGCCGGCTGGATACCCTGTTGCTCAGCCATGCCGACAGCGATCATGCTGGTGGGGCGTTGGCTGTAACCCGCCGTATGCAGGTTGATCGGGTTCTGGCTGGCGAGCATGAACGGTTGCCGGCGGAACTGGATGCTTCAGCCTGTCAGCCGGGTGAGCGTTGGGAGTGGAATGGCGTGCCGTTCGAGGTGCTCTATAGCGCGCCGCCGCCAGCACCGCCCAACGAGCGCTCCTGTGTGCTACGCGCCGGGCCGGTTGGTCGGGGCGTGGTGTTGCCGGGCGACCTGGGTATCCGTGGCGAGTACCAGATGCTGGGGCGGCCGTTGGCGGCCGAGTTGTTGTTGGCACCGCATCACGGCAGTCGCAGCTCGTCATCCTATGCACTGATTCGGGCTGTGGCACCGCGTTGGGTGGTGTTCAGTGCCGGGCGCAATAATCGCTACAATCATCCGCATCCTCAGGTTGTGGCACGTTACCAAGAATTGCAGGTCGAACCGGTTTATACTGCCGGCTCCGGCGCTGTACGCTTCGCCATGGACGAGCATGGTACCGAGTTGATCTGGCGTTGGCGTGAGCACGCCCGGCGTTTTTGGCATGAATGACTACAGTCGCCGATAGCGGCAGTTGAGTAATTAAATTGATTGGGGGAGGGAACGCGCGTGTGGGAATTGATCAGTGCGGGTGGCTGGCTGATGCTGCCGATTCTGTTGTGTTCGGTCATCGCTGTGGCCATTGTCATCGAGCGCGCCTGGACTCTGCGTAGCACACGTATCGCTCCTCCCAATCTGCTTGGCCAGGTCTGGCGCTGGATCAAGGACGGCCAACTCGATGCCATGAAGCTCAAGAGTCTGCGCGCCGATTCACCGCTGGGCGAAATTCTCGCCGCTGGTCTGGCGAACTCCCGGCATGGCCGGGAGATCATGAAGGAATGCATTCAGGAAGCGGCCGGCAAGGTCATCCATGAGCTTGAGCGTTATCTCAACACCCTGGGCACCATTGCGGCAATCACCCCGCTGCTGGGATTGCTGGGTACGGTGATCGGCATGATCGATGTATTCAGCGCGATCATGATCCAGGGCACCGGCAATACCGGAGTGCTGGCTGGCGGTATTTCCAAGGCGCTGATCACTACGGCGGCTGGCTTGACCGTGGCGATTCCGGCGTTGTTCTTCCATCGTTTCTTTGTCCGCAAGGTCGACGAACTGGTGGTCGCTATGGAGCAAGAGGCGACCAAGCTGGTTGAGGTGGTGCAGGGTAATCGTGACGTCGAGCTCAATGGCGGTGCCCAGGAGGCAGCAGCGCCTCGGGCCAAAGCCCGCAAGGGAGCATGAGCCGTGCAATTTCGTCGTCAACGCCCAGAAGAGGTTGGGGTCAACCTCACGCCGCTGATCGATGTGGTGTTTTTGCTGCTGATCTTTTTTATGGTTACGACCACCTTCACCCGGGAAACCCAGCTCAAGGTGGATCTGCCACAGGCGGCTTCCGGTGAGCCGGTGGAGCAGGATCTGCAGGTGATTGAGCTGACCATCTCGGCTGCTGGTGAGGTGGCGGTCAATGAGCAGGTGCTGGCCAACCCCAGTCTGGACAATCTCAAGCGGGCATTGCAGCGTGAGTCGGCCGGCAACACCGAGCTGCCGCTGGTAATCACCGCCGATGGTCAGGCGCCGCATCAGGCGGTGGTGACTGCGATGGATGCCGCCGGTCAGCTCGGATTCAGTCGGCTGCGCCTGACAACCAGTGAAATGCAGTCTGACGGCCAGCCGTGAAGCGTCGCTCGCTGGAAGCCGTGATGCTGGACGCCTGGTATGGCCGGGCGCCCTGGCTGCGACTGCTGCGCCCATTGTCCTGGCTTTACACGCAGGTTGCCCGGCGTCGCCGGCAGCGCTTTCTCGACGAAAGTGGCGCTAGCTGGCAGCCGCCGGTGCCGCTGTTGGTGGTCGGTAACATTACCCTGGGCGGCACCGGCAAAACGCCAATGACCCTATGGCTGATCGAATGGCTGGCCGCGCGTGGGATCCGCGCCGGAGTGGTCAGCCGTGGTTATGGGGCCAAACCGCCGAGTCTGCCCTGGCGAGTCCGCACCGATAGCGACGATGCTTCCATTGCCGGGGACGAGCCGCTGCTGCTGGCCCGACGCAGCGGAGTGCCGGTGGTGATCGATCCGGATCGGGTCAGGGCTGTTCAGCACCTGCTGGAGCACGAGCCGGTGGACCTGATCATCAGTGACGATGGGTTGCAGCATTACCGTCTGGGTCGTCATCTTGAACTGGTCATGCTGGATCAGGCGCGGGGGGTGGGCAATGGCCGCTGCCTGCCGGAAGGTCCCTTGCGCGAGCCGCCAGAGCGGTTGGCCGCAGTGGATTTCATTGTGCGCAATGGCGCCACTGAAGACAGCCCTGACGGTTACGCCATGCAGCTGGTGCCGGGCGAACTGATCAATCTGCGCACCGGCCAGCGTTGTCCGGCGACTCAGTGGCAGGGGCCGCGTCAGGTTGTCGGGCTTGCCGGAATCGGCAATCCCGAACGTTTCTTCCGCACGTTGGAAAGCTTATCCTTTGAGGTTGAGCGGCAGCCGTTTGCCGATCACGCACAGTACACTGCCTCGGTGTTGAGCGCCTTGAGTGCCGGCCGGCCGTTGATCATGACCGAAAAGGACGCAGTCAAGTGCGCTGCCTTTGCCGAAGAGCAGTGGTGGTATCTGAGTGTCGATGCGCGTCCCAGCGAGGCCTTTCGTCAGGCGCTGGAAAGTCGGCTGGCGACCCTGCTGCCTGTGCGATAATTCACGTTTTCTCTCTCAGGAGTCTCATGATGGACCCCAAGTTGCTGGATATTCTCGCCTGCCCGCTGTGCAAGGGCCCTCTGGTGCAGAACCGCGATAAAACCGAACTCTGGTGCCGGGCTGATGGCCTGGCCTTCCCGATCCGTGATGGGATCCCGGTCATGCTCGAAAGCGAAGCCCGGCCGCTGGATGCTGACGAACGTCTGGACGGTTGAAGCATGTATCACGTCATTATTCCAGCCCGTTACGCCTCGACCCGCCTGCCAGGCAAGCCACTGCAACTGATCGCCGGCAAGCCGATGATCCAGCATGTCTGGGAGCAGGCCCGGCGCAGTGCTGCGGCAACCGTCACCGTAGCGACCGATGATCCGCGGATTGTCGAAGCCTGTAAGGGCTTTGGTGCCGACGTGGTACTGACCCGTGATGATCATCCCTCAGGTACCGATCGCCTCCAGGAAGTGGTCAGCCTGCTTGGTTTTGACGATGCTACCTGCGTGGTTAATGTGCAAGGTGACGAGCCGCTGATTCCACCGGCGTTGATCGACCAGGTAGCGGCCAATCTGCTGGCCAATCCGAGCGCCAGTATTGCCACGCTGTCCGAACCGCTGAATGATCCGGCTGCACTGTTCAATCCCAACGTGGTCAAACTGGTGACCGATCATCAGGGGTTCGCCCTGTATTTCAGCCGTGCGCCGATGCCCTGGTGTCGTGATGCTTTCGCCGAGTCGCGTGATGTGTTGCCGTCAGAGGTGCCGTTCCATCGGCATATCGGCATGTATGCCTACAAGGTCGGCTTTCTACATGACTACGTTGGCTGGCCGGCCAGTCCACTGGAGACTGCTGAGTCGCTCGAGCAGTTGCGGGCTTTATGGTTTGGCTGCCGGATTCACGTTGCCGAGGCCTGTGTGGCGCCGCCGGCAGGTGTGGATACTCCCGAGGATCTGGCCAGGGTGCGGGCCCTGTTGGAGAACCCATGACCAGAGTGTTGTTCGTCTGTCTGGGCAATATCTGCCGCTCGCCCAGCGCTCAGGGTGTGTTCGAGCGGCGTCTGCGTGATCGCGGCCTGGCTGAGCGTTTTGAGGTGGACTCGGCCGGGACTGGCGATTGGCACGTGGGCAATCCACCGGATCGACGCGCAATCGCCGCTGCCCGCAAGCGTGGCTACGAGATTGCTGGATTGCGGGCCCGCCAGGTATCGGTAGCCGACTTTCAGCGTTTTGATCTGATCCTGGCCATGGATCAGAGTAATTTGAGCAACCTCCGGCGCCTGGTGCCGGCTGGTGCCCGGGCGCGCACCGAGTTGTTCATGCATTTTGCTCCGGGGCTGCCGATCGAAGTGCCTGATCCCTATTACGGCGGTGATGACGGCTTCGAGCAGGTACTGGATATGCTTGAGCAGGCTGCCGACGGCTTGATCGAGCGCTGTCTGGAGCAGGCATGATCCAGCTGCAAACTAACGTCGACCTGCAGCCGTATAACAGTTTCGCGATTGCCGAGTGTGCCGAACGCCTGGTCTGGGTCGAGCGTGATGCCGAGCTGATCGAGGCTCTGGACTTGGCGGCAGAGCATGGCTGGCCAGTTACCCTGCTGGGCGGTGGCAGTAATCTGGTGCTGGCAGGGCCCGTGCCTGGGTTGGTGATCGGTATGCGTAGCCGTGGCCGTCGGCTGTTGTCGCGGGCTGACGGTTTTGCCGTAATCGAGGCCGAAGCCGGTGAGAACTGGCATGCGTTGGTCAACTGGAGTCTGGATCTGGGGCTTAGCGGCCTGGAGAATCTGGCCCTGATCCCGGGGACAGTCGGGGCCGCGCCGGTGCAGAACATTGGTGCCTATGGTGTCGAACTGTGTGAGCGGTTTGACAGTCTGGAAGCCTGGGACCGTCAGCAGCGACGTTATTGCCGACTGGATGCCCGGCAGTGCCGGTTCGCTTACCGTGACAGCCTGTTCAAGCAAGAACCCGGACGTTATGTGATTTTGCGGGTCAGATTGCGACTGCCGACCCAGCCAGACTTGCGTATCGATTATGCCCCGTTGGCGGCAGCCTGGACTGCAACTGGGCTGAGCCGTCCGGACTCACGGGTGGTGGCTGAGCTGGTGTGTGCTATTCGGCGCAGCAAACTGCCAGACCCTGCGGTGTTGGGCAATGCCGGCAGCTTTTTCAAGAACCCTCTGGTCGAAGCAGAACAGGCCCAGGCGTTGTTGCTACGCTTTCCTGGCATGCCGCATTACCCGCAAGCCGATGGTCGCTGCAAGCTGGCTGCAGGCTGGCTGATTGATCGGGCCGGCTGGAAAGGGCGGCGCCAGGGCGCGGTGGGGGTGCATGCGGAGCAGGCGCTGGTACTGGTCAATCACGGTGGCGCCCGTGGGGCAGAGGTGCTGGCTCTGGCTGAGGCGATTCAGGCGGATATCCAGCAGCAGTTTGGGGTTCGGCTGGAGATGGAGCCACAGCGTCTGGGTGATTGAGGTCGGCCAGCCGAGGCTGGAGCCGATAGGCTTTAACCAGACTGCATAAAAAAGGGGATGCCACTGGCATCCCCTTTTTATTGCTCCAGACCATTAGCGCTGGGTAGTGTCCTCGCGCTCGGTCACGGTTTCTTCGGTCTGCTCTTCAGCGGAGTCGTCAGCCTTTTTACGGGCCTCGGTATCCTGCTCCTCTTCGCTCGACTCAGCTTCATCGGCTTCGGCGTGCTCAATCGGCAGGGCCGCTTGCTCAGGTGTGGAGGCCTGAGGGCGTTGCTCAGTCTGAGCAGCTTCAGGCTCGACCTCAGGCTCGACTACCGGCTCTACCGCTGGCGCTTCTGCTACGGTCGGAGTGGCTGCCTGTGGCTCGGACTGAGCCTCGGCGGCGGTTTCAGTGGCCTGAGCCGGTTCGGCAGCCTGCTGCTCGGCCAGACGCTTGGCCTCTAGCTGGCGGCGGCGAATTTCGCGCGGGTCGTTGTAGGCCCGGCCGCTTTCGGTCAAAGCCGGAATCGGCTTGGCTTGCTCGGCTTCGGCATCAGCCTGTTCCGCTACCGGCTCGCTGACAGCTTCCGCGGCAGCCTGGGGCTCGGCGGTTGCTTGTACGGCTTGCTCGGTTTTCTCGGTTTCGGCAACTTCAGCAATGGTCTGCGCCTGGGCCGCTGGCTCTTGCGCTTCGGGTTGCTGAACCTGCTCGGCCTGTGGCTCAGCGATGCTTTCTTCAGCAGCTTCCACAACTTCGGCGACTTCGTTCGGGCTGTCCGGCTGGGCCTGGGTAAAGGCTTCAACAGCTTGCTCGATCGATTGTTCCAGTTCGTCAGCGGCCTGCTTCAGGGTTTCCTCAACAGGTGCACTGACTTCGCTGGCCTCGGCAACGGCGGCCGTAGCGGCCACGGCTACAGCGGCGGCTGCGACCTGGTTTTGCTGCTGGTTGTCGCTGTTTGCGCTGCCATCGCCTGCGGTTTGGGTCTCAGTCTGAGTGGCGTCGCTCTGAGCGGTTTCGTCAGTACGGCGGCGGTTGTTGCGGCGACGCTGGCTGTTGCGTGAGCGGCGCTTGGGACGCTCGCTGTCGGCCTCTTCGCCAGCGGGCTGAGCACCGCTTTCCAGTACTTCGGTCAGTTCTTCGCTCTCAACCACCTCAGGCTTTTCTTCGCGGCGCGGTTGGCGACGCTCGGCCTGCGACTGCTGATTGAGGTTGCTGTCTTCTTCGCGGCTCGGACGGGCTTCGCTGTCCTGGTTGCGACGACGACGGCGACCGCCTTCAGAGCGAGTCTCGGTGCTGGCTGGCTGGCTTTCGGTCTGGCGTTGTTCGGGACGGCTGCTCGGCTTGTCGCTACGTTCAGTCCGTTCAGTCCGCTCGGTACGTTCACCGCGTTCTGCACGCTCACCGCGATCCCGTTCACCGCGACGACGGTTGCGACCGCCACGACGCTCGTCGTTACGGTTGCTGTCGCGTTGCGGACGGCGCTCGGCGGGCTTTTCGCTGACCGGCTGCTCTTCACGGGCCTGCTTCTCTTCAGTCGCGAACAGGCTGACCAGCGACTTGATCAGACCCTTGAACAGACTGGGCTGATTTTCGTGGATGACCTGGCTCGGCGTGGGAGTGACCGGCGCAGGGGCAGGGCGGGTCGGAGCGATGCTCTTGACGGCTGCTTCCTGGCGAACGACTGCACGGGTCTGGCTGACCGGCGCTGGCTCTTCATGTTCGACTTCGGCGCTGATGGTATAGCTGGTCTCGCCGCTGAGTACTGATTCGTGGTCGTCGCGCAGGCGCTGGACATCGAAATGCGGGGTTTCCATGTGCTCGTTGGGCAGAACCAAAATGCGCACGCGGGTGCGGATTTCGGTCTTGGCCAGTACGTCACGCTTCTCGTTGAGCAGGAAGGTGGCTACCGCGATCGGCACATGGGCGCGGACTTCGGCGGTGCGATCCTTGAGTGCTTCTTCCTCGATCAGACGCAGGACCGACAGCGACAGCGACTCAACATCGCGGATGGTGCCGCGACCGTTACAGCGTGGGCAGACGATGCCGCTGGTTTCGCCCAGTGACGGACGCAGGCGCTGACGCGACATTTCCAGCAGGCCGAACCGGGAGATGCGTCCAACCTGAACGCGGGCGCGGTCAGCTTCCAAGCTTTCACGCATGCGTTCTTCAACGGCGCGCTGGTTCTTGGCTGGGGTCATGTCGATAAAATCGATCACGATCAGGCCGCCGATATCACGCAGACGCAGTTGGCGGGCGATTTCCTCGGCCGCTTCCAAGTTGGTCTGCAGTGCGGTTTCTTCGATGTCGCCGCCCTTGGTGGCTCGCGCCGAGTTGATGTCGATCGACACCAGAGCTTCGGTGTGGTCGATCACGATGGAGCCACCGGAAGGCAGTTTCACTTCGCGTTCGAAGGCGGTTTCGATCTGGCTTTCGATCTGGAACCGATTGAACAGCGGTACGCTGTCTTCGTACAGCTTGACCTTGCTGGCGTACTGCGGCATGACCTGGCTGATGAAGTTCAGGGCATCGTCCTTGACCTTCTCGTTGTCGATCAGCACTTCACCGATGTCCTGGCGCAGGTAATCGCGGATGGCGCGAATGATAACGTTGCTTTCCTGGTAGATCAGGAAGGGGGCAGTGCGCTCGGCTGAGGCGCCCTTGATGGCTTCCCACAGCTGCAGCAGGTAATCCAGATCCCATTGCAGTTCTTCGGCGCTGCGGCCCAGGCCGGCGGTGCGCACGATCATACCCATGTCGGCCGGTACGTTGAGACTGTTCAGAGCTTCACGGAGTTCGTTGCGCTCTTCGCCTTCAATGCGGCGGGAAATGCCGCCGGCGCGGGGGTTGTTGGGCATCAGAACCAGGTAGCGACCAGCCAGACTGATAAAGGTGGTCAGTGCCGCGCCCTTGTTGCCGCGCTCTTCCTTGTCGACCTGGACAATGACTTCCTGGCCTTCCTTGAGCACATCCTTGATATTGATGCGGCCCTCGGGCTGTTTGGAGAAATATTCGCGGGAGATTTCCTTGAGGGGGAGAAAGCCGTGACGCTCGGAGCCGAAGTCGACGAAGGCGGCTTCGAGGCTGGGTTCGACCCGGGTAATACGGCCTTTATAGATGTTGGCCTTTTTCTGCTCGCGGGCTCCGGACTCAATATCCAGATCATACAGGCGCTGGCCGTCAACCAAGGCGACGCGCAACTCTTCGGGCTGAGTTGCGTTGATCAGCATTCTTTTCATGAAGTACCGTTGTGTTCCAGTGCTACCCGGATTCACGAATACGGCACCTACGACTCTTCCGTTAGGTGTCAGGTGTGTTTCTGCTTGGGCCAACCTTGCCCTTGTTCAGAATTCTCATCGCTGCCTTGCAGCCACGGATCAATCTGTTTCTGGCGAGTACAGAAAACGTCTTGATGGAGGAATCAGCCGGACTGGGGACGGGGACACTGTTCAAGGCGTGTCTACGCGCGTCACATGATCCTGAAGCTGTACATCTCCACCTGTGCACTTACCCATCTGAATCGGGTGCCGCTCATCGTAATGCGGGGAGCGGGTTAATATTCTGTCGGCTGTGCCGACAGTCTGTCGATCGCAGGGCTCGGGGGCTATGTCTGTGGCCGGCGGAGCCTCTGCAACGGTGTTTCTGGGGATTCTTTCAAGACCTTGTGGGTGTCTGCTGTCCCCGGCCGCACATCGCGCAGCTCGCCGGAATATATCAGTATTTTTTAAGTGCTTCAATTGAATGAAAAAACGGTATGATGCGCGGATGAAAACCAGCACTCCTGAAACTCCCAATGCCGTCCAGTTCGACCTGATCAATGAGGACCTGGCTGGCCAGCGTATCGACAACTACCTGCGTACCCGTCTCAAGGGCGCACCTAAGACCCTGGTTTACCGTATCTTGCGCAAGGGCGAGGTGCGGGTGAACAAGGGGCGGGTCAAGCCTGACTACCGGCTCCAGGCTGGTGACAGCATCCGGATTCCGCCGGTGCGGCTGGCCGAGCCGGATGAGCCGGTACTGGTCGGGCAGGGCATCCTGCAGGCGTTGGAAAGCAACATTTTGTATGAAGATAAGGCGCTGATCGTGGTCAACAAGCCGGCCGGTCTGGCTGTGCACGGTGGCAGCGGACTGAGCTTCGGGGTGATTGAGGCGATGCGTCAGTTGCGCCCGGACTGCCCGCAGATTGAGTTGGTGCATCGGCTGGATCGCGATACCTCCGGCTGTCTGATGATTGCCAAGAAGCGCAGCATGCTGCGCCACCTGCATGCGGCGCTGCGTGGTGATGGTGTAGACAAGTGTTATCAGGCGCTGGTGCGCGGGCGCTGGCCAGCCTCAACCAAGCGTGTGCATGCACCGTTGCAGAAGAACAATCTGCGCTCCGGTGAGCGGATGGTTGAGGTCAATGTCGAGGGTAAGGAATCTCTGACCGAGTTCAAGGTGCTGCGGCGCTTTGGTGAACTGGCGACCCTGGTCGAGGCGCGTCCGATTACCGGGCGCACTCATCAGATTCGGGTGCATGCCAAGCATGCCGGTCACCCGATCGCAGGCGACCCCAAGTATGGTGATGATGAGTTCAGTCTGAAAATTCGCGAGCTGGGTGGCAAGCGGCTGTTCCTGCATGCCGCCTCGCTGAGCGTCGAATTGCCTGACGGGCAACAGCTCAATGTGCGGGCTGAGCCTGGGGATATGTGGGAGCGTACCTTGGAGCGGTTGGCCAATGCGTGAGCTGGATACCCTGATTTTTGACTGGGATGGCACGCTGGCCAATTCTATTGAGCGTATTGTGACTGCCATGCAGGTCGCGGCGGCTGAGTTGAAACTGCCGGCCCTTGATGGCGAGCAGGTGCGCGGGATTATCGGGCTGGGATTGCCTGAAGCGATAGCCGTGCTGTATCCGGGGCTGGTTGGTGAGCCGCAGGCGCAAGAGCTGGCGCGCGGCTACAGTGCCCATTATCGGCGCCTCGATAGTACGCCTTCTCCGCTGTTTGATGGGGTGCTGGATGTGCTGGAACGGTTTCGTCGCGAAGGCTTCCAGTTGGCAGTGGCTACCGGTAAGGGGCGGGCGGGGCTGGAACGAATCCTGGCTGCCCATGGTCTGAGCCATTACTTCGATGCAACCCGTTGTGCCGACGAGACGGCAAGCAAGCCGGATCCGCGCATGTTGCATGAAATTCTGCAGGCATGCGACTCCATGGCGGGGCGGGCGCTGATGGTCGGTGATAGCGAATTCGATATCCAAATGGCGCATAATGCAGGTATGACGGCCGTGGCGGTCAGTTACGGCGCGCAAAGCCGCGAGCAGTTGGCGCTGAGTCGGCCGACACACTGTATCGATAGATTTGACGAGCTATACGGTTGGGTTCTTGCTCAGCGTGAGACCCTGATATCCAACGAGGTAAACTGATGCAATCCGATCGCTGGACGGAAGGCCCGATGGTCACTCGGGATGAGGCGGACAAGGCCAAGGAAGACAAGAAGGCCTGGGAGCTGTTGGAAAAGGCCGTGCTGGCCTCGGTGCAAGAGCAGCGCCGGGCTCGGCGTTGGGGTATTGTGTTCAAGACCTTGACCTTCGTTTATCTGTTTGGCGTGGCGTTGCTGTTCTCGCCAATGATCGGCGTTGAAGGGCGCAAGGCCTTGAATGTGCCGCATACGGCGGTGATTGAGGTGCGAGGCATGATTGCCGACCGTCAGGAGGCCAGTGCCGACAACCTGGTCACCAGTCTGCGTCGCGCCTTTGAAGACGAAAATACCCGCGGTATTGTTCTGCGTATCAACAGTCCGGGCGGTAGTCCGGTTCAGGCGGGCTATGTCTATGATGAGATCAAGCGCCTGCGTGCACTGAATCCGGCGGTGCCGGTTTATGCGGTGATTACCGATCTCGGAGCATCTGGTGCTTATTATATAGCTGCAGCGGCTGATGCCATTTATGCCGACAAGGCCAGTCTGGTTGGGTCTATCGGGGTAACAGCGGCCGGTTTTGGTTTTGTCGAGGCGCTGGACAAGCTGGGGATTGAGCGGCGTAGCTATACCGCTGGTGAGCACAAGTCATTCCTGGACCCGTTCCAGCCTGAGAAGCCGGAAGAGCGACAGTTCTGGCAGGGTGTTCTGCAGACCACGCATCAGCAGTTCATTGAGCAGGTCAAAGCGGGGCGCGGCGAGCGGCTCAAAGAGCATCCGGATCTGTTCAGTGGTCTGGTGTGGTCTGGTGAGCAGGCGCTGGAGCTGGGGCTTGTTGATGGTCTGGCCAGCACCTCAAGTGTGGCCCGTGATGTGGTAGGAGTCGAAAAGATTGAAGACTTCACTTACCGTGAATCACCATTCGAGCGCTTTACCAAGCGCCTGGGGACCAGTATCGGTAATGCGCTGGCCACTCAGCTAGGCTTGAGTGGTCCGGTGCTGCGCTAGGGAAGCACTGATTAAATCAGTTTCGGTGCTGGCCCAATTGTCGCTGACCTGTTCTGGACACGCTGTAAATACATCCCTGTACGCTCTTAGATGCCATCCCTGGCATCTAACGGTCCAGAACAGGTCAGCGCCAACCGGACTACTGAGCTTGCGTGCAATTAATCAGCGTGTCTCAAGGCGCTCAGGGAATCTGAATGCCGTGCTCGGCCAGTAGATCGCAGAGTCTGATCAGCGGCAGGCCGATCAGGCTGTTCGGGTCGTCGCCACGCAGAGCGCGAAACAGGCTGATGCCCAGTCCTTCGGATTTGAAGCTGCCGGCGCAGTCGTAGGGCTGCTCAGCCAGCAGGTAGCGCTCGATGGTGGCTTCGTCGAGCTGGCGGAATACCACCTCGAACGGCTCGACAATTGAGCGAGCAGTATCGCTGGCGCTGTCGAGCAGGCACAGCGATGTGAGAAAGCGAATGCTTTTGCCGCTACAGCGACGAAGTTGCTCCAGGGCATTGGCGTGATTACCGGGCTTGCTGACCGGTTGGCCGTCAAGCAATAACACCTGGTCGGAGCCGATAATCAGATGTGTTGGATAGTGCTCAATCAAGGCCCTGGCCTTGGCTTCGGCCAGACGCAGGGTCAGTTGCTCGGGGGCTTCGCCCGGGAGTGGGGTTTCGTCGATGTCCGGGGCGGCCCACTCGAAGGGTAGGTTCAGGCGCTCGAGCAGCTGGCGGCGGTAAGGTGAGCTGGAGGCTAGTACCAGTGACGGCATGATGATTCCTTGGGGCGCAAAGGGCATCATTCTAACGCTGTTGACTGAAACTGGTAAAAATTGCGCCAAATAGTTTTGACAGCAGCCTGCATGGTGCCTAGAATTGCGCGCTTATGTCTGGACCCATACCCGCACACATCGAGCCTCGAAGGCTGGCAGATCGGGGCGTAGTGCTTAACGGCACGATTGCTGCCGCCAAGTTGCCGCGTCTGAGTGCTGAATTGAACGCTCCTGCCGGCGATGTTTTGGTTGAGCTGAAGTTCGCTCGGGACGAGCAGGGTGTTCGTACCCTGAACGGCCATTACCAGGTCGAGGTGGCGCTGATTTGTCAGCGCTGCCTGGAGCAGGTCGAGGTAATGCTTGATAGTCGGTGTGAGGTGGGGTTTGTCGACAGTGATGAGGCAGCGCGTAATCTGCCGCGTCACTATGAACCGGTTATTGTGGATGACGAGACGCTCGATCTGTATGGGCTGATCGAAGATGAGTTGCTGCTGGCCTTGCCTGCGGTACCCATGCATCCACTGGATAGCTGTCAGCACCCGCCGGGCTATCAGCCCGAAGAAGCGGGGCTGGAGGAGCAGGTTGAAAAGCCCAACCCCTTCAGCGTGCTGGCCAAGTTGAAACGCGATACCTGAGCTTATAGGAGCTTATAGTCATGGCTGTACAGCAGAACAAAAAGTCCCGTTCCGCACGTGGCATGCGTCGTTCGCACGACGCTCTCGAAGCCGCTGCCCTGTCTGTGGACAGTACCACTGGTGAAACTCATCTGCGTCACCACGTTTCTCCGGATGGCTTCTACCGTGGCCGTCAGGTAGTGAACAAGGGCAACGACGAATAAGTCGTTTTGTCCACGTCAGTCCGTCTTGCGATTGATGTGATGGGCGGGGATCACGGTCCCCGCTGCATTATCCCCGCCGTTGCCCGTAGTTTGGCCAAGTTGCCTGAACTACAGGTCATACTGGTCGGCTCGAAAGAGTCGCTGGTCGCCTTGTCTCATGAGTATCGGCTGCCTGCCGAACGCGTGAGTTTTCGCTATACCTCTGAACAGATCCTTGCCGATGATTCGCCGGCCAGCGTGTTGCGCCACAAGCGCGATGCATCCATGCGCGTGGCTATCGAACTGGTGCGCGACGGGCAGGCCGATGGTTGTCTGAGTGCCGGCAATACCGGCGCGCTGATGGTGTTGTCGCGGGCGCTGTTGGGGACGCTTGAAGGTATCGAGCGGCCGGCAATCATGGCCGCACTGCCGGTGGCGGGCAAACCTTGCTATCTGCTGGATCTGGGCGCCAATGTCGATTGCTCGGCCAGGCAGTTGTTCGAGTTCGCGATCATGGGATCCGAGGCGGTGGCTGAGTTGTCCGGCAATCCGCGGCCGCGAGTCGGTCTGCTCAATATCGGCCGTGAAGTCAACAAAGGCAGTGCGCGGGTGCGTGAGGTGTCCGAGCTTCTGCGTCAGTGTGAGCTGATCAACTATGTTGGCCATGTTGAGGGGGATGGGCTATTCCGTGATGAGGCAGACTTGGTCGTGTGCGACGGTTTCGTCGGCAATGTAGTGCTCAAGGCCAGTGAGGGTCTGGCGCACTACCTGCAGGCCCAGGTGCGCGATGTGTTGGCGGCTCATCCGCTTCTGGCCTGGCTGTCGCCGCTGCTTCGTCGGCTGCTCAGGCCGGTGCTGCGCCGGCACGATCCAGATCTCTACAATGGCGCAAGTCTGTTGGGCTTGCGCGCAGTGGTGGTCAAGAGTCATGGGGGGGCTGGCGAGCGGGCTTTTGAAGCGGCGATTGTCCAGGCTGTGGCGGCGAGCAGGGCGCGACTGGCTGAGCGGATTGCCGAGCGGCTGGCGCAATCTGGCGTGCAGAGCCTGTGACTCTGTTCAAAGCTTCGTCATCAAACCAGCATATTGTTTGGCAGACCCTGTATAAGGCCGTTCAATAATGATTGATAACAACACGAGGAACCTTGCATGACTCAAACCCTCGCTTTCGTCTTTCCCGGTCAGGGCTCTCAGACGGTAGGCATGCTCGCCGAGCTGGCGCAGCAGCACGATGTCGTCGCACAGACCTTTGCCGAAGCCTCCGAGGCTCTGGGTTATGACCTGTGGCAACTTTGCCAGAATGGCCCGGAAGCTGACCTGAATCGTACTGATCGTACTCAGCCGGCGATCCTGACCGCTTCGGTTGCCCTCTGGCGGTTGTGGTGTGCGCAGACTGATGTGCGGCCGGCTTTCGTCGCTGGGCACAGTCTGGGTGAATACTCGGCACTGGTAGCTGCCGGCGTCATTGGCTTTGCTGAAGCGGTCAAGCTGGTCGAGCGCCGTGGTCAACTGATGCAGCAGGCTGTTCCCGAGGGACAGGGCGCCATGGCGGCGATTCTGGGCCTGACTGATGAGCAGATCATTGGTCTGTGTGCAGAAGCAGCGCAGGGCGAAGTGGTCAGTGCTGTCAATTTCAATGCGCCAGGCCAGGTGGTGATTGCCGGCCAGGCCAGCGCGGTGCAACGCGCCGTTGAAGCCTGCAAGGCTGCTGGCGCCAAGCGGGCCTTGCCGCTGCCGGTCAGCGTACCTTCGCACTGTGCCTTGATGAAGCCGGCTGCCGAGCAGTTGGCCAGCGATTTTGTTGCCTTGAACTGGCAGGCGCCGAACATGACGCTGGTCCAGAATGTCAGCGCCCGTCCGGCCGACGGGCTGGACAGTCTGCGCAGTCAGTTGGTCGAGCAGCTGTATAGCCCGGTACGCTGGGTCGAGTCGGTCGAATTCATGGCCGCCCAAGGGGTTACCGATCTGATCGAATGTGGTCCCGGCAAGGTGCTCAGCGGGTTGAACAAACGCTGCGTCAAAGGGGTCAATACCCACAATCTGGACAGCGCCGACGGTTTGGCCGCGGCGATCAGTCACATTACTCAAGGAGCATGAGCATGAGTCTTGAAGGAAAGGTTGCGCTGGTCACTGGCGCCAGTCGCGGAATTGGTCAGGCTATTGCCCATGCTTTGGCTGCCCAGGGCGCGGTGGTTATCGGTACGGCCACCAGTGACAGCGGTGCCGAGGCAATCGCCGCCAAGCTGGCTGAGGCCGGCTACAAGGGTACTGGGCTGAAGCTGGATGTGCGTGATGCTGAATCGGTCGCTGCTGTGCTGGACAAGGTTACCAGTGAGTTCGGCGCGCCTGCGATTCTGGTCAATAATGCCGGTATCACCCAGGACAACCTGCTAATGCGGATGAAGGACCAGGAGTGGGATGATGTCATCAATACCAATCTCGGCTCGGTCTACCGTCTGTCCAAGGCTGTGCTGCGCGGCATGACCAAAGGCCGCTGGGGTCGTATCATCAACATCAGTTCGGTGGTTGGGGGTATGGGCAATGCCGGTCAGTCCAACTATGCTGCAGCCAAGGCTGGCATGGAAGGTTTCACCCGGGCGCTGGCACGTGAAGTCGGCTCGCGGGCGATCACGGTCAACTCGGTGGCACCTGGTTTCATCGATACCGACATGACTCGGGCGCTGACTGATAGCCAGCGTTCCGTGATGCTGGATCAGATTCCGCTGGGTCGCTTGGGTCAGGCGCAAGAGATCGCAGGTGTGGTGGCTTTCCTGGCCAGCGATGCAGCAGGCTATATTACCGGGGCGACTATCCCGGTGAATGGCGGAATGTTCATGAACTGAATGGATGGTCATGCCGCTGCTATACTGGCATGCTCTGATCCGTGGTTTTGTTTGGCTTGGTGAAGGCTGCAAGCCTTGACCTCTTTGAGATGGAAGTGATTTGCGCTTGAAAGATCGCAAATTGTTTCTATAAACTACCCGCAGTCCGGCTTCTCGGAACTGCAACTAGGAGTGAGAACAAGGTATGAGTACCATTGAAGAACGCGTCAAGAAAATCGTTGCCGAACAACTCGGCGTCAAAGAAGAGGAAGTAACCAACAGCGCTTCCTTCGTTGAAGATCTTGGCGCTGACTCCCTGGACACCGTGGAGCTGGTAATGGCTCTCGAGGAAGAATTCGAGACCGAGATTCCGGACGAAGAGGCCGAGAAGATCACCACCGTTCAGGAAGCCATCAACTACGTGAATGCTCATCAGAAGTAATCACGTAGCCTGCTGACAGGACGTACAAAGCCGCAGCTTCCTCTGGGACTGCGGCTTTTTTGTTGTCTGTAACCTGGCCGGTACGCGAAGGTCTCTCAGCCTTGCCGCCAGCCGCCTTTATGCGGACAATAGCCGCATTTCGGGCGAGGGACGACCACGTCCGCCGTTTTCACGAGTAGATTTAAGGAGTCTCCTGTGTCGCGCAGACGCGTGGTGGTAACCGGTTTGGGTATGTTGTCGCCTTTGGGCAATACAGTCGACGAGAGTTGGCAGGCTGCGGTGGCGGGCAAGAGCGGTATTGGCCCGATCGAGCATATGGACGTCAGTGCCTTTGGCACCCGTTTTGGTGGTTCGGTCCGTGAGTTCGATATCGAGCTCTACATGGCTGCCAAGGAAGCGCGCAAACTCGATCTGTTCATCCAGTATGGTGTCGCGGCCTGCATACAGGCCCTGCGTGACAGCGGCCTGGAAGTGACTGATGCCAACCGTGACCGCATCGGCGTGTCGATGGGCTCGGGTATTGGTGGTCTGACCAACATCGAAAAGAATCATGAGCTGCTGATGAACAGCGGGCCGCGCCGGATTTCCCCGTTCTTTGTACCGGGCTCGATCATCAACATGGTTTCCGGCTATCTGTCGATTCAGTACGGTCTGCAAGGGCCGAACTACGCCATTACCACCGCCTGTACCACTGGTACCCATAGCATCGGCATGGCAGCGCGCAATATTGCTTATGGCGAGGCGGATGTGATGGTCGCAGGTGGTTCGGAAATGGCGACCAGCGGTCTGGGCCTGGGTGGCTTCAGCGCCGCTCGTGCATTGTCCACGCGCAATGATGATCCGCAGGCTGCCAGCCGCCCCTGGGATCGCGATCGTGACGGTTTTGTCCTGTCTGACGGTGCCGGGGCCATGGTGCTGGAAGAGTATGAGCATGCCAAAGCGCGTGGAGCGACCATCTATGCCGAGCTGATTGGTTTCGGCATGAGCGGTGACGCCTATCACATGACTGCTCCGCCGGAGGATGGTCGCGGTGGTGCCCAGTGCATGCGCAATGCCCTGCGTGATGCCGGGATAGCTCCTGAGGCAGTGGGTTACATCAATGCCCACGGTACTTCGACCTCGGCTGGTGATCTGGCAGAAACCATGGCGGTCAAGGCGGTATTCGGTGAGCACGCCAGCCAACTGGCGATCAGTTCAACCAAGTCCATGACCGGTCATTTGCTCGGTGCCGCCGGCGCAGTCGAAGCGATCTTCAGTGTACTGGCGCTGCGTGATCAGGTCGCCCCACCGACTATCAACCTGGACAACCCGGACGAAGGCTGCGACCTCAACTACGTGGCGCATGAAGCCCAGCAGCGTGCCATCGATGTCGCTGTCTCTAACTCCTTCGGCTTTGGTGGTACCAATGGCAGCCTGGTATTTCGCCGCCTGTGACGGAGCCCGACGTGGCTGCGCCCACTGAGCCGCTGTGCCTGATCAACGGGCAGGTCGGCTCCGCGCTGCCCGTGGATGATCGCGGACTGGCTTATGGTGACGGCCTGTTCGAGACCATCAGGGTGCGCGCTGCCCAGCCCACATTGCTCGATTATCATTTGCGCCGTTTGCGCCGTGGTGCCGAGCAACTGCGGCTGGAGCTGGACTGGGCTGCGCTGCAGAGCGAATTGCTGCTGATGGCCTCACAGTCCGGGGTCGGCGTGATCAAGCTGATTGTGACCCGTGGCTCTGGCCAGCGCGGCTATTCAGTTGCAGGAGCCCAGCAGCCCTTGAGGATTGTCATGGGGTCGGCACTGCCCGAATACCCGCCTGACCGTCAGTCGCAGGGTGTGGAGCTGTTTTCCTGCCAGACTCGCTTGGCCAGCCAGCCGCTGCTGGCGGGGCTCAAGCACCTCAATCGCCTTGAGCAAGTACTGGCGCGCAGCGAGTGGCTGGATTCCCGTTATGCCGAAGGGCTGATGTGCGATCAGCATGACCGGATTATTGAGTGTACGATGAGCAATCTGTTTCTGCGTTGGCAGGGGCACTGGATTACTCCGGACTTGAGTGAATCGGGTGTGCGTGGGGTGATGCGCGATTATCTGATCGACAGACTGGCTGAAGAGGGCGATCCGGTCAGCATTGTCGCGGTGGATCAGCTCATGTTGCATGAATGCAGTGAGCTGTTTTGCTGCAACAGCCTGTATGGTGTCTGGCCGATTGTGGCCATGAATGGACTGCGCTGGCCGGTGGGGCAGGCCACTCTGGCGGCGCAACAAATTGCAAAGCAGGCTCTGTTGTGAAAGCTGTATTTAGGTTTTTATCCTTACTTGTTGTTTTTTCAGTACTTGTTTCCGGTTCTGTGGCGCTGTGGGGGTACTTTACCCTGCAGGCTGTGCTGAGTCAGCCGGTACGAATAGAGCAACCGGAAACGCTTGATGTGCCGCCAGGTACTACCCCGGCACGCTTGTTTGGCAGCCTTGAACAACGCGGCTGGATAGAGCGCGGCGCCTGGGTGCGCCGCTACTGGCAGTGGCGAATGCCTGGCAGCATTCTGCAAATCGGTGAATACGCGCTCGAGCCGGATCTGCAGGTACGCGACTTGCTCGGCATGCTGCAGCGTGGCGAGGTGCTCCAGCGCAGTGTGACGCTGGTTGAAGGGTGGAACTTCAGACAGTTCCGTGCCGCGCTGGCCCGTGCCGAACGCCTGGAGCAGACTTTGCCGGCAGAACTCACGGCGCAGCAGGTCATGGCGGAGCTGGGTTTGGGGGATGTACACCCCGAGGGGCAGTTCTTCCCGGATACCTACCTGTATACCCTGAATATGAGTGACCGTGACATCTTGCTGCGGGCTTATCAGCGGATGCAGACGGTGCTGGCTGAAGCCTGGGAGCAGCGGGCTGACAATCTCCCGATCAGCACCCCTTATGAGGCGCTGATTTTGGCCTCGATCATCGAAAAGGAAACCGGCGTGCCCTATGAGCGCGGCGAGATCGCTGGCGTCTTTGCCCGGCGTCTGCGGATCGGTATGCGGCTGCAAACCGATCCGACCGTGATCTACGGCATGGGCGAGGACTACAATGGACGGATTCGCCGGGCTGATCTGCGTCGGCCAACCCCCTATAACACCTACGTGATCAATGGCTTGCCGCCAACACCTATCGCCATGCCTGGACGCGAGGCGCTGGTGGCCGCGGTCAATCCCGAGCCCGGTACCAGTTTGTACTTCGTCGCACGTGGTGATGGCAGTCATGTGTTCTCCGATACCCTGCAGCAGCACAACCGGGCTGTACGCAAGTATCAGATCGAGCAACGCGCGGCCAATTACCGCTCCAGCCCGCCTCCAGCTCTCAGTCAACAGGAAACAGCTCCGTGAGCGGAATGTTCATCACCTTCGAGGGGCCGGAAGGCGCCGGCAAGTCGACCAATCTGCGATTGTTTGCCGAGGCTCTGCGCAAGGCTGGCTGTGAGCCATTGCTGACCCGTGAGCCAGGCGGTACGCCCATCGCCGAGCAGATTCGCGCTCTGCTGCTGAGCGAGCATGACGAGGTCATGGATGCCGATGCCGAACTGTTGCTGGTATTTGCTGCCCGGGCTCAGCACCTGAATAGCCTGATCCGCCCTGCACTGGCTGCCGGGAAGGTGGTGATCAGCGATCGTTTCACCGATGCTACCTACGCCTATCAGGGCGGTGGGCGGGGAATTCCCGACAGCCGGATCGCTGAACTGGAGAACTGGGTTCAAGGTTCGCTGCGCCCAGACCTGACGTTGGTATTCGATGTGCCGATCGACGTTGGCATGGCCCGCGCACGAGCGCGCAGTGAGCTGGATCGCTTTGAACAGGAGCAGCAGAGCTTTTTTGAGGCGGTACGCACCAGCTACCTGCGACGCGCAGCGGCTGATCCTCAGCGTTACCGGATCATCGATGCCAGTGGCTCGCTTGAACAGGTTGGAGCCGCGCTCCAGCCGGTGATCGACGAAGTTCTGGAGCGCTGGCATGGCTGAACTGGGTATGCAGCCATGCCCCTGGCATCTGCCAGCCTGGAGCGCCCTGGTGAACCAGCCTCGGCATGCGCACGCCTACCTGTTCAGTGGCTTACCGGGTATTGGCAAGCGCGACTTTGCCGCTGCCTTTGCCGCCTGGCTGCTGTGTGAGCAGCCACAGCAAGGCCAGGCCTGCGGCCAGTGTCGTAGTTGTCTGCTGCGCCAGGCCGGCAGCCATCCAGACATGTTGCTGCTGGAGCCGGAGGAGGAGGGCAAGGCGATCCGGGTCGACGCCGTTCGCCAGCTGGTCGGCTTCATTGCCCAGACAGCGCAGCAGGGTGGACGCAAGGTGATCATTCTGCAGCCGGCCGAAGCGATGAACCAGAACGCTGCCAATGCCCTGCTCAAGTCGCTGGAAGAGCCGACCCGCGATACTTACCTGTTGCTGGTCAGTGATCAGCCCAGCCGGTTGCTGCCGACTATTCGCAGTCGCTGTCTGGTGCAGGCGCTGCCAACCCCGAGCCGGGATCAGGCATTGCAGTGGCTGGCCGGACAATTGCCGGAATTGAGCGGCCAGCAGCATGATGCTTTGCTGCAAATGGCAGCTGGTGCGCCGCTGCGGGCACTGGCACTGCAGGGACTGGAAGCCGCTGTGCTGCGGGAAAAGGTCGTGGAAGGGGTCAAGGAACTGCTCAAAGGGCAGGTCTCGGCCAGCCAGCTCACTGATCGCTGGTCGTCGGTACCGCTAGAGTTGCTGGTAGATTGGTTCTGCAGTTGGACGCTGGATCTGCTCAAACTGCATACCCAGGCGCTGGATCAGCCCGAGAACAGCGATATGGACAAGGTTCTGGGTTATATGGCTCAGCGTATTCAGCCGCTGGCCCTGGGTCAGTGGCAGCAGTGGCTGCTGGAACATCGCGGCATGATCCTCGGTAAAGCTAACCTGAATCGTGCGCTGTTTATCGAAGCGATGCTGATACAGTGGAAACAATTGCTGGAAAGGCGTTAACCTGAGCAATATCGACATGCTTAAGCAGGGAAGGACCTGGTACTTATGAATAATCCGACCGCACCGGGACCCCGCAACGGTATTCTGTCCCTGACCATCAAGGACAAATCGGTGTTGTATGCGGCCTATATGCCTTTCGTCAAACATGGCGGTCTCTTCATTCCGACCAACAAGAGCTACCGGCTGGGCGATGAGGTGTTCATGTTGCTGAACCTGATGGAAGAGCCGGAAAAGATACCGGTGGCTGGCAAGGTGATCTGGGTTACTCCGAAAGGTGCCCAGGGTAACCGTGCCGCCGGCATTGGCGTGCAGTTCAGCGACCAGGACAACACTGCCCGCAGCAAGATCGAGACCTATCTGGCGGGTGCGCTAAAGTCCGACCGTCCAACGCATACGATGTAAAGAAACCAGAAGCCAGCGAACTGCTGAAACGTTCTTTCCCGCTATTGCGAGGTGGCAGTCCATATCCGGATTGCACTTGGCAGAGCGGTATGGATTGCCGCGTCGTTACACTCCTCGCAATGACGAGCTTGTCAGCGTTCCAAAGCTAGGATTAAAGGCTGCAAGCCAGAGATTTTTTCATGCTTATCGACTCCCACTGCCACCTTGACCGTCTGGATCTGACAGCCCACAACGGTTCGCTGGATGCGGCCCTGGATGCTGCCCGAGCCCGCGGTATCGGCAAATTTCTGTGTATTGGTGTCGATGCCGCCAATGCCCCTACCGTCAAGGCGTTGGCCGAGCGCTATGTCGATGTGTATTGCAGTGTGGGTATCCACCCGCTGGATCTCAGCCGTTCCGAGCCTACTGATCTCCAGTGGCTGATCCAGGCGCTGGCGCATCCCCGGGTGGTGGCCATTGGCGAGACCGGACTGGATTACCACTACGAGCCGGAACTGGCAGCCCAGCAGCAGGCTTCATTTCGTTGCCACCTTCAGGCTGCCCAGCAGACCGGCAAGCCCGTGATCATTCATACCCGTGAAGCCCGAGCCGATACCCTGGCGCTGTTGCGCGAAGCCGATCTGCCTCAGGCCGGCGTGTTGCATTGCTTTACCGAGGATTGGGACATGGCCAAAGCTGCACTGGATATGGGCTATTACATTTCCCTGTCCGGGATCGTGACTTTCCGCAACGCCGAGGCCCTGCGTGACGTTGCCCGCCAGGTACCGGCCGACCGCCTGCTGGTGGAGACCGATTCGCCCTACCTGGCACCGGTTCCGCATCGGGGCAAGCCCAACGAGCCGCAGTATGTGCATGAGGTGGCCAGTTTCCTGGCTGAGCTGCGGGGTGAGTCCTTCGAGCAATTGGCCGAACAGACCACGGCCAATTTTCACCGGCTGTTTCCCCTGTCTGCCTGAGGCGCTACTCACAATCAGGTGTGTTTCAGGCAAAAAAAACCCGAATCCTGGGGGATGGATTCGGGTCAAGACCATTAGGAGTGATACACAGACGGGACACGCTGCCCGTCCAGACAGGCACGGCACTTGGGGGAGATGCCGCAGGCCTGATACGTTGAGTATTGATGATAATCCCCAGCTTTCCAGCGCCAATCGCGGGTTTTATAAACTGATTTGGAATACGTTCAACGGCAGCTTATCGTCAACCGTTGTTAGTCTTTCAGGCCTGGGTCAGGCGATAAGCCTCATCCAGACGCATCAGCGCCTGGTCCAAGACCCGCTGCGGAGTATAGAAATGTGGCGACCAGCGAATGCCTCCGCCGCGCTGGGCGCAGACGACGTCAGCCTTGCGTAATTGCTCAAAGACTGCAGCCTGGTTCCGCTCGTGCAACCTGAAGGTCACGATACCTGCTCGTCGTGCAGGCTCGCTGGGACTCAATAGTTCGATAAAGGGTCGTTGGCGCAGTTGCTCAAGCAGATACTCAATACGCTGTTCCAGCGCCAAGGCTACCTGCTCCATCCCTACATCCAGCAGCAACGACAGGCTGGCCGACAGGGCCTGCTGGGCCAGCATGTTCGGGCTACCGGGTTCAAAGCGCCGGGCGCTGCTCGCCGGTTGCCAGTCTTCACGGTCGTAGTCGCCAAGGGCTTCGACCATGTGCCAGCCGAACTGGGTCAAACGCAACTGCTCACGCGCCGGCGCCCGGCAATAGAACACGCCGAGGCCCTCCGGGCCAAGCAGCCACTTGTGTCCGTCGGCCATGGCGAAGTCGCAATCAATGGCCTGAACGTCGAAGGGCAGGGCGCCCAGTGACTGGATCGCATCGACGCAGAACAGCACACCGTGCTCCCGGCAGGCCCGGCCCAGGCGCTCAAGGTCAAGCCGTAACCCGCTGCCGTATTGCACCGAGCTGATGCTCAGCAGGCGGGTGTCGGGTCCCAGGGCTGAAATCAATGCAGCTTCGGGGTCAGGACTGTCCAGGCTCACCTGGTTCAGGCGCACACCCTGGGGCGCCAGGGCTTCCCAGACAATCCGGTTGGAAGGGAACTCCTGGTCGCTGATCACAATCTCGTCACCAGCCTGCCAGTCGAGTCCCATAGCGACGAAGGACAGGGCCTCAGAGGTGTTCTTGACCAGTGCGATGTCATCGACCGAGGCGGCGTTGAGCAGTGACTGCAATTGCCGGCGCAAATGTTTCTCTGCCTGCGACCAGCGTGGGTAGTCACGGGCGCCCTGAACCAGGTTCTCCCGGGCAAAGGCGCTGACAGCTTCGGCGGCGCGTTTGGGCCAGGGTGCCACAGCGGCGTGATTCAGGTAGCAGAGCTGGTTGAGTTGGGGGAATTCGGCATCCCAGAGGGGTTGGTGCAGCATTGAATGGCTCCGGGCAAAGTGCAGGACGGTAACTATACTGTCATGGGTTTGACCTAATTTGGTTGTATCACCTTAACAGAACAAGGATGCGTTTATGCCAATCAAGCAGCTTTTGTTACCTGCCGTGCTGGGATTGTGCCTGCCACTGGGCGCGATGGCCTCGGAGTTGCGGTTGTTGACCTGGGGTGGCTATGCCCCGGAAGACGTGGTCAGCGAGTTTGAGCGCGAGACCGGTATCAAGGTTCTGGTGACACTCTCCAATAATGAAGACATGATTTCCAAGTTGCGGGCCACCGGTGGCTCCGGCTTCGATCTGGCTCAGCCCAGTCAGGACCGGGTAACCAGCGCGCAACAGGAGTACCGCATCTATAAGCCGATGGACCTGTCGAAGATCGACACCAGTCTGTTCATCGAGTCCATGCTTGAGGCCACCAAAAGCAATACCGCCATTGCCGATGAAGTCTACGGCGTACCTCATGTCTGGGGCACCACCGGGCTGATCGTGCATGACAGCGTAGCTGATCAGGTTAAGGATTTCGCTGATCTGTGCAAGCCTGAGCTGGCTGGCCGGGTGTCCTATCGTTTGCGTCGGCCGATTCTGATCGGCATGGCCTTCTCTATGGGTGAGGACCCGTTCGCCGCCTATGCCGACATGCCGCGTTACGAGCAGATCATGCAAAAGGTTGAACAGCAGCTGGTCGCCTGCAAACCCAACGTCAAGGCTTACTGGAGTGGTGGTGATGAACTGATCAATCTGGTCGCTTCCGGCGAGGTGGTGGCAGCCAAGGGTTGGGATGCCGGCGGCTGGAAGCTCCAGGCAGAAAACCCGGCGATTCATTTTGTCGCGCCCAGCAGTGGCGCGCTGGGCTGGATCGATACCTTTGTGTTGCCGCGCCGGGGACGCAACGATGACGCCGCCTATCAATGGATCAACTTCGTGATGCGACCGGATATCGCAGCGCGGATCACCGAGTCGGCTGGCAATTTTACCGCATCCAAGGGCTCCGAAGAGTTCGTCAACGAACAGCTCAAGGCCAGTTTCCAGGACAGCTTCGATCAACAGGCGCTGGATAACATCAAGTGGTATCCGCCAGTACCACCGGGACTTGAGGCGTTCGAAGGCCGCATTCTTGATCGGATTCAGGCGCACTGACCTGAGCATATGGCAGGTGCCGGCCTCAGGGCCGGCGCCTTGATTTCCATAGTGGGCCAGGGTAACTCATGACATCAGGCAATCAGCCCTTTGACCTCGAATGCCAGGAGGTCTGCAAACGGTTTGCCGGCCATCAGGCGGTGGACGGCGTTTCCTTTCAAATTCCTGCCGGTTCGTTTTTCTCGATACTCGGGCCTTCCGGCTGCGGCAAGACCACGCTGCTACGCATGCTGGCCGGGTTTCTTGAACCCGATAGCGGCGACATCCGGATCAAGGGCCGCTCGATGCTGGGGATTGCGCCCAATCGGCGGCCGCTGAACATGGTGTTCCAGCACCTGGCGCTGTTCCCAATGATGAGCGTGGCTGACAACGTCGCCTATGGGCTCAAGCGTCGAGGGACTGCCCGTGAGGAAATTCGTCGCCGGGTGGCGGATGTGCTGGAGCGGGTCGGTCTGCCCGACAGCGGCGACAAGAAGCCCGAGCAATTGTCCGGTGGCCAGAAACAGCGGATTGCGATTGCCCGCTGTCTGGTGCTTGAGCCGGCGGTGCTGTTGCTCGATGAGCCGCTTGGGGCGCTGGATCTGAAGCTGCGTGAGCAGATGAAGGTGGAGCTCAAGCAGTTGCAGCAGACCTTTGGTACCACCTTTATCTACATCACCCACGACCAGTCCGAAGCGCTGGTGATGTCGGATCAGGTGGCGGTGATGAATCAGGGCCGGTTCGAGCAGGTCGATAGCCCTCAGGGCCTGTACTACAACCCGCAAACGCCGTTTGTTGCGGGCTTCGTTGGCGACAGCAATCGCATGGCTGCGCGTCTGCTTCAGGCTGGCCCGCATGCTGAACTGGAGCTGGCTGGTGGGCTGCGGGTCAAGGCCCGGGCGGCCACTGCACCGGTAGCACCTGGTAGCCAGGCCAGTCTGTTCGTGCGCCCGGAAAGCATTGTCGCCTGCTTGCCGGACATGCCCTGTGAGCTGGATAACCGTCTGTCCGCGCGGGTGGAGACACTGTTGTTCGATGGCGCCAACAGCCGGATCGAGGCCAGTGTGGCGACTGGTGGCCAATCCCTGAACCTGACTGTACGCTTGCCCCAGACCCCGGCTTACGCCCAGCTGCGTCCAGGCGATTTGCTGACGTTGGGCTGGGCGGCTGATCAGGGGCTGTATTTCCCCGAGACCGGAGCCTGAACATGCGCAGCACCTGGCGTCTGGGTACGCTGCTGTTGATGTTGCCGCTGCTGTTGTGGCTATTGCTGTTGATCTTGCTGCCGCATCTGGACATGTTGACTGTGTCACTGCGTGAGCGGGTAGCGTTCGGTGAGTACCGTTTCAGCTGGATGCACTATCAGGCCTTCTTCAGCGAATCCTTGTACTGGCGCACCTTTCTGCGCACGGCGCTGATGTCGATTCTGGCCACCTTCTTGACCCTGGTGATCGCCTTGCCGGTTGCCTGGTATATCGCCAAGCTGGTACGTGGCCGTGCCCGTACCACGCTGTTTCTCGCCTGCCTGGTGCCGTTCTGGGTCAGCGAGCTGGTGCGCACCTATGGCTGGATGATCCTGCTACGTGAAAGCGGTGTGATCAGCGGCCTTTTGCAATGGCTGGGGTTGGCCAGTGGGCCGGTTGAAATGCTCTACAACGACGTGGCGATCATGGTTGGGTTGATCTATGCCTCGATGCTGTTCATGGTTGTGCCGCTGGTGACGACTCTGGACAGCCTCGATAACAGCCTGGTGGAGGCGGCCTACGACCTTGGCGGTAATCACCTGAGTGTCTGGCGCGACATCATCATTCCACATGCCATGCCCGGCATCGTCTCTGGCTGCATTGTGGTGTTCATGTTGACGCTGGGCAATTACCTGACGCCGGTTCTGCTCGGCGGCAAGGACAGCTTGTGGTTCACCGAACAGATCTTCACTCAGTTCATCACCCGCTTCAACTGGGAGCAGGGCGCCGCTTTTGGCGTGCTGCTGCTGTTCTTGTCTTCGCTTATCGTCTGGCTTGGGCTCAAGCTCAGCGGCCAGTCGTTCAGTCAGACCATGAGGTGAAGCATGATTGCCTCCTTGCCCCTGAGCCGCCGGTTTCGCTGGATTTACGCAGCCTATGTCGTGGCTTTTTTCATCTATCTGGCCGCGCCTTTGCTGGTGGTGGCGGTGTTTGCCTTCAACGACAGCCGCTTTCCGGCCTTGCCCTGGCAAGGCTTTACTCTGGACTGGTTCTTGTCCGGCAGCGGTCGGATCGGCCTGTTCGATGACCGGCCGATTCTGCGCAGCATCGGCACCAGCGCCTGGGTAGCCAGTTGGGTGACGCTGGCGTCAATCAGTCTGGCCACGCTCAATGCCTTTCTGTTCGAGCGCCATCAGTTCCCAGGCAAGAATCTGCTGTTCATCCTGATGTTGCTGCCGCTGGTGATTCCCGGCGTGATTCTGGGTATCTCGATTCTGGTGTTTGCCAGCAGCATCGCCAACTACTTTGACTTCAACCATGATCTTGAACTGGACATGCTGCGTCCGGGGTTGCTGCTGGTGGTGCTGGGGCAATTTGCTTTTCTGACTACCATAGCCACTTTGGTGATTGCCGCCCGGCTACGGACCTTTGACCTGCAACTGGAAGAGGCTGCCCGTAATCTGGGGGCTACGCCGCTGGTGGCCGTATTGACCGTGACTCTGCCATTTTTGGCGCCGGCAATCATTGGTGCGGCGCTGGTGTGTTTTTTGATGTCGTTCGAGAACTTCAACACCACCTTGATGTTGGTCGGCTCCGATGCGCCGCTGACGATCACGTTGTTCAGTCGGCTGCGTGAGGGAGCAACCCCTGTCCTCAATGCCGTGTCCTTGCTGCTGATGTTGGGCTCGATGTTGCTGGCGCTGGTCAGCATCTGGGTTCAGCGCAGGCCTTAGGGAACCTCTGAAAAACTACCTGCGTTGGCAATACTGCGTTAAAAACAGCCTCAAAATGCTCATTTACATTAAGTAAACTCCGCTTTTTCGGCTGTTTTTGCCTTGTCTTGCCTGCCTCGCCTACGTTTTTCAGAGGTTCCTTAACAGACCCTATTGGTCATTTCTGTTACCAACAATGTGCAATCGGTCATTTAGTTGGCATAATGATGCACTTTGCCGTTATGGATTCAGGTACATCAATGCAGAAAGAATCACGCAAGGTGCGCGAATTTCGCCGCCGTGAACAGGAAATTCTCGACACCTCACTGCGTCTTTTCCTCGAACAGGGAGAGGATAGCGTCACCGTTGAGATGATCGCCGACGAAGTCGGTATCGGCAAAGGCACCATCTACAAGCACTTCAAGTCCAAGGCCGAGATTTATCTGCGCCTGATGCTGGACTATGAGCGTGACCTGGCCGAGCTGCTGCACTCCGATGCCTTTATCAAGGACAAGGCGGCGCTGCCGCGCGAATACTTCGCCTTCCGCATGAGCGATCCCGAGCGCTATCGGTTGTTTGACCGGCTGGAAGAAAAGGTGGTCAAGGCCAACCAGTTGCCGGAACTGGTCGAGCAGTTGCACCAGATCCGGGCCTCCAACTTCAATCACCTCAAAGGGGTGATCCAACTGCGCATTGATGAAGGTTCGCTGGAAGACGTACCGCCGTATTTCCACTATTGCGCTGCCTGGGCTCTGGTCCACGGCGCGATGGCCATGTATCACTCGCCATTCTGGCGTGAGGAGATCGGTGATCCGGAAGGCTACATGCAGTTTCTGATGGATGTCGGGGTGCGCATGGGCAACAAGTTCAAGCGCCGCAAGGAAGGCGAAGGCGGCGCTCCAGCAAAAGTCTGAACCCCGAGCAATACGGCGGGTCTATGGTGTGTCTGCTAGTGATAGAGGAGATATACCGTGGCCCGCTTTATCCTGTACGCACTCTGCGCATTGCTGGCGCTGCCGGCTCAGGCCAGAGACTACCGCTACAGTGACGCCCACCTGCACTATGTTGACTTCTTCCAGAAATCCGCCGGGATGGAACGCTTGCTCAAGGAAATGCAGGCCAGGCGGATCGATCATGTAATGCTGTCGGGCATCCCGGTAGCCAAGATGTGGCACGAGAATGAACCCAAGCGCCCGCGCTACTATGCCGGGGATGATGCTCCGGTCTATTGGTACAGCGCTACCGACTACCTGATCGCCGATGCGCTCAAGGGCCTGAGTGCCGAGCAGCGCCGACATTTCCATCCGTTCATCTCGGGCTTCAACCCCAGCGACAAAAATGCCGCTGCGCATATCCGTCGGCTGCTGGAGCGTGATCCTGGGTTGTGGCACGGGATCGGTGAAATCTTTACCCGTCATGACGACCTGACTGCATTGACCCATGGCGAGCCGCCACGGGCCAACAGCGCAGCCTTGAATCGGGTTTACCATCTGGCCGCCGAACATGATCTGCCGGTGATGGTACATAGCAACATTACTTCAAAACGTGAGCGCAACCCGCTGTATTTACAGGAAATAGAAGAGCCGCTTGGTGAGCACCCGGATGTCCGCTTCATCTGGGCGCATGCCGGTACCAGCATGGAGATTCATCGCCATCAGGAATATCTTGAGTTCCTGTTGCCGCAGCTTGAACGGCTGTTGTCGACCTACCAGAACCTGTATATCGACCTATCCTGGACCATGCTCGAGCCTTATCTGCTCGACGACCAGGGGGCGCCAGATCCAGACTGGGTGGCGTTGGTCGAGCGTTTTCCTGAACGTTTCATGATTGGTTCGGATGTGGTCGGGCGGTTCGGCAACCTGGGCAATCATCTTCAGGCTTTCGACCCTTTCCTGGATGCTTTGCCTGAATCGGTTGCGCACCAGGTGGCGCGGGATAATTTCGTGGCGATCCTGCCCGAAGCGGTGCGTCAGGAGCTGGACTGAGGCCAACGCCGGCAAATGCCGGCGTTGGTTTGGGTGGCGGGTTAACGCAGAGGCGGATTGGCCCAGTAACCACAGCGGTGATAGCCGAGGAAGGTCAGGGCGCTGGTGCTGGCCGGTTGTGGCGGATCAAGTACCAGGTATTGATTGTCGGCCGCTTGCGGCCAGGCAGGAGCGACCCCATCGCTGGTGTTGGGGTCACCGAACTTGGCGAACGATGTCCAGTAATCAACCATCAGGCCGGCCAGATTGTCGATCTCCTCATCAGTGCCGGTGTAACGCTCGCGCATCAGCTCTTGCGGGTAGAGCACATAAGGAATCTCGCCAGCATGGGTGGCACCCATGTCGAAACTCACCAGGGCCGGACTGACCAGCGTCCAGGGAGCGTTTTCATCACGGAACCAATACTTGAAGGTGTTCATACCCTGGGCGGCGAAGGTGCCGGCGTGCAGGCTGCTGTTGCAGGCGAACATGAAATCGGTCCAGATGGCGGACAGGGCGGTGGAGAGCGGAGCGCTTTCACTGGCATAGAACCCCAGATAATCGCTGGCGATCTGATCATCATCGTAGGGCACGCTGGCCTGGTATGGTGCAAAAAAGCTGGTTACCCGGCTACGGTATTCCGCTTCGCCCAGTGTTTCCAGCGACGCGCCGCCAAGCTCATCAAGGGCAATGAACAAGGTGCCTTCGTTCTGATTGCTGCCGATCATCATGTCCAGGTTGGTATTGAACTGGCCGGTTTGCAGCGCGGCCATGATCGACAGAGGCAGCAGATCGCTATCCGGGTCTACGCTCGGCATGCTTTGCGAACCCTGGGCAGCCAGCAGAGCTGGAACCGGCAAGGCGCGCAGGCAGTCAGCAGCGGTTGCCAGGTCGTCACAGCCCAGGGCATTGGCAATTTGCACACCGCCAAACTGGGCGGCTACCTTAGGTACCTGGAAGGGCGCGTAGGAGCCACTCTGTACGATGGCCTTGTGGAACAGTTCTTCGCTCTGCGCGCGCGGTGAAACCACATGACTCATGACGCTGTGGCCACCGGCCGATTCGCCGAAAATGGTCACGTTGTCCGGGTCGCCGCCAAAGGCCTGAATGTTCTGCTTGACCCAGCGCAGGGCTTGCTGCTGGTCCATCAGGCCGAAGTTGCCACCATCGGACTCCAGTGATGGGTGTGCCATGAAACCAAGATTGCCAAGCCGATAATTGAGGGTAACGACAACTACGTCCTGCTGGACCAGGCGGGTGGGGTCATACTCGCCGCCGCCATCGCCAAATACGAAGGCGCCACCATGGATCCAGACCATCACTGGCAGATCTTCAGCCTGGTCAGGGGTGTAAACATTCAGGAACAGGCAGTCTTCATCACCTTGCGGCTGTCCGGTCATCAGGCTGGTCTGCGGGCACATGGCGCCGAACTCTTCGCTCAGCTCCAGCACGGCATCACGCTGCGCGGCAGCCTGGGTTGGAGCCAGCCGCAGTTCGCCGACCGGTGCGGCGGCGTAGGGTATGCCACGAAATACCCGCATACCGTTGAGTGCGATGCCCTGAATGTCACCTTCACTGGTGCTGGCCAGCAACGGGTTGGCTTCCGGCTCTGTGGCTCTGGAGCTCGAGCTTGAACCTGAACTGGACAGGCAGCCACTTAGGCTGGCGGCGACGACCAGCGCTGCAAGGCTGGTCAGGATGAAGCCCGGGCGGGCGCGGTTTGTTGTCATTATTCTGGTTCCCCATGCGCATACGGTTGTAGTGAATCGCGCTTCCTGAGTCTTTATCTTTGTTTGGAAGGCTTGCGAGGCATAAATGCTAATTGCTTCACATGGCGCTGTCAGACCCGGAGATGGGTGATCCCATTTTGCTGCTACATCGTTTAGACTGGCGCGTTCGAATCCGAGCCGCTCTGGACTCAGGCGTTGTTTTCAGGAGTACTCCATGGCCGCACAGCCGTTTCCCGTCAGCTATATCGAACCGGTATTCAGACCGCCCAGCGAAGCCCACTCACTGATTCTGCCGGTCACCAATGGCTGTTCCTGGAACAAATGTACGTTCTGCGAAATGTACACCGCGCCGCAGAAGAAATTTCGGGCTCGTGATGAGGCTGAGGTACTGGAGGAAATTCAGCGCTGCGGTGAACAGTTGCTGGTGCAGCGGGTATTTCTGGCCGATGGCGACGCCATGGTGCTGCCTACCCATCGTCTGTTGCGCATCCTTGAAGCGATCCGCCAGCATATGCCCGAGGTCAACCGGGTAACCTCCTACTGCTTGCCGCGCAACCTCAAGCGCAAGTCTGTGGCTGAGCTGAGCGAGCTGCGCGAAGCCGGGTTGGCGATGCTGTATGTCGGGGCCGAGTCCGGCGATGATCAGGTGCTGGAGCGGGTCAACAAAGGAGAAACCCGGGCTTCTACCAGTGAGGCGCTGATCAAGGCTGGCGAGGCTGGTATTCAGCGCTCGGTGATGATCCTCAACGGTCTGGGTGGGCAAAGCCTGAGCGACCAGCACGCCCGGCACTCGGCAGAACTGATGAATGAAACCCAGCCTGAATACCTGTCCACTCTGGTGGTCAGCTTCCCTCAGGGTATGGAACGCTTCAAGGAGCGTTATGCCGACTTCCAGCCGCTCGATCAGCAGGGACTGTTCCGCGAGATGCTGACCTTCCTGCAGACTCTGGAGCTGGACAGCACGGTGTTTCGCAGTGACCATGCTTCCAATTACCTGGTGCTCAAGGGTGTGCTTGGAGCTGACAAGGGGCGTATGCTTGAGCAGGTGCGCACCGCCCTGGAGCAGCCGGAGCGGGTGAAGTTGCGCCCTGAGTGGATGCGCGGGCTGTAGCGTCAAGGAGAGAGTTATGCGGTTGGGATGGCTTGTGGCGGTAGTGCTGGTGCTGGCTGGCTGTATGAAACCGTCCGATATGCAGCAGAGCGCTCGCTATTATCTGGGCGATGCCGGGTTGATGGATCATTACACGCTGACCCGCAGCGCAACCTGGACGCTGCAGTCAGACTCGCAGCTGTTCATTGCCCAAGGGCATTTTGTCCCGGTAGGTCATCCCTATGCGCGGCCCAATGTGGTGGCCGAAGAGACCTTTGCCGCCGCCGTACAGGTTTTTCCGCTGGTACGGCGCGCCGAGCAGCCGCTTGGGCTGGAGCAGGCACTGGAGCAGGCTATCAACCACCAGGCTGATTACCTGCTGTACACCCGCTTTGCCCGCGCCGAAGACGGCGTCAGTACCCGTGAGGAGTGGGAGGAATCGGGCGAACTGGCTGATGTCGGGCGTGACCGCGCGGTGTTACAGTTGATTCTGATGGAAACCGGTAACCGCTACATGGTCGACTATGCGGTCATTCAGGCGCGCGGCGGCTTCCTGCAGTTTTACAAGGCCAAGCCCGAAGACCTGTTGCGGCGGCCGCTCGAGGACTATACCCGGCGTCTGCTCGGTCGTTGACAGGAGAGACTCATGGACAATCGCCCACCCCCTCCGCAATCGCTGCTCGACAGCATTCCCCAGACGGGCAGTCTGCATCGCCGTGAACCGGCTCCGGTTCACCTCTGGAACCCACCGCTATCCGGCGAGCTGGACATGCGAATCACCCGCGACGGCACCTGGTACTATCAGGGCGGGCCGATTGAACGCAAGGCGCTGGCGCAGTTGTTCTCCGGCATTCTGCGGCTGGATGAGGACGGCCGCTACTATCTGGTTACGCCGGTCGAACGCTGGGCCATTCAGGTCGATGACGCGCCTTTCGTCGCGACCAACCTGAATATCGAGGGCGAAGGACAGTTGCAACGCTTGCGCTTTACCACCAGCCTGGGTGATGAGTTCGAAGCCGGCACTGAGCATCCGATAACTCTCAAGTGTGATCCTGATAGTGGCGAGCCGGCACCCTATATACTGGTGCGCGCCAATCTGCAGGCGCTGATTCATCGCAACGTGTTCTATCAGTTGGTTGATCTGGCAGTAGCCCATGAGCAGAACGGGCACAGTGCTCTGGGAGTTTGGAGCAACGGTCAGTTTTTTCCGATGGACGGTGGCGCCGAGGCGCGCTGAGGGTCATCCCGCGTCAATTGCGGGCTGGCCGTCAGGGCTGGCCGGCCATTCCCCGAAGTGCTTTCCAAGTCAAGCCCGCCAGGGCAAGAAATCAAAATTTTTTGCAGTTGATATTCACCATATCTAGGTCTAGCATTTCCTCCAACGCACAATACATAGTGTTTTTGCCCTGATGCGCTGGGCGTAGGCCAAAAGCCCGCGACAGACGCTTTCAGTGGCGATGCAGTAGACCTTTCAGGAGAATATGATGAGTCAAACAGCCAAGGTGCAACGTCTGCATAACGTGGTTAACAGCATTCCCATGCAGCCGGCCTCAGAAGACATCTGGGATACCAAATACCGACTCAAGACCAAGGATGGGGCCGCCATCGACAAGACTGTCGATGAAAGCTACCAGCGTGTGGCTCGCGCCCTGGCCGAAGTCGAAGCTCCCGAAGTGCGTGAAGAGTGGTACGAGAAATTCCTCTGGGCTCTGCGCCATGGCGCGATTCCGGCTGGGCGGATTACCTCCAATGCCGGTGCGCTCGAGCACAAGCCAGCGACCTCGACCATCAACTGCACGGTATCGGCGACCATCGGCGACTCGATGGACGACATTCTCTCGAAACTGCATGAGGCAGGTCTGACCCTCAAGGCCGGCTGCGGCATTGGCTATGAATTCTCCACCCTGCGGCCCAAGGGTGCCTATGTCTCCGGCGCGGGGGCCTACACTTCGGGCCCGCTGTCGTTCATGGATATCTACGACAAGATGTGCTTCACCGTGTCTTCGGCTGGTGGCCGGCGCGGTGCCCAGATGGCGACCTTCGATGTTGGTCATCCCGATGTGCTGGATTTCATTCGCGCCAAGCGCGAGAACGGTCGGTTGCGTCAGTTCAATCTGTCGCTGCTGATCACCGAAGAATTCATGCAGGCAGTCGAGGCCGATGCCGATTGGAAGCTGGCCTTTCCGCTGAATCAGGCCGAAGCCGAGGCCGACCGGGTTGATCTGAACGATTCTGAACAGGTGATCTGGCGCGAGTGGCCGAGCAATGAACGTTACATCACCCGTGATGACGGGCTGGTGGCCTGCCGCATCTTCCGCACCATGAAGGCGCGCCGGGTGTGGGACATGATCATGGCCAGCACCTATGACTTCGCCGAGCCGGGTTTCATCCTGATCGATCGGGTTAACCAGATGAACAACAACTGGTTCTGCGAAGAAATCCGCGCCACCAACCCCTGTGGTGAGCAGCCGCTGCCGCCCTATGGCGCCTGCCTGCTGGGCTCGATCAACCTGACCCTGTTCGTGCGTGAACCCTTTACCGACAAGGCACGCTTCGACTGGGACGAGTATCGTCGGGTGGTCGATATCTTCACCCGCATGCTCGACAACGTCGTCGAGATCAACGGTCTGCCGCTGGAGCAACAGCGGGGCGAGATTTTCCGCAAGCGTCGGCACGGCATGGGCTTTTTGGGCCTGGGCTCGACCATGACCATGTTGCGGATGAAGTACGGCTCGCCTGAGTCTCTCCAGTTTACCGAGGAAGTCTCGCGCGAGATGGCCATGCAAGGCTGGCGCACTGGCCTGCAACTGGCCGAGGAGAAAGGCCCGGCGCCGATCATGGACGAGGAGTTCGTGGTAACCGAGGCCATGCTGGCCAAGCGCCCGGAAATGCGCAAGGACGGCATCAAGGCTGGCGACAAGCTCAAGGGCAAGGTGCTCTGGGCCAAATACAGCCGCTACATGCAGCAGGTAGCGGGTGAGGACAAGAAACTGGTCGAGGCACTGGCCAAAAAAGGCTCGCGCTTCACCCACCACAGCTCGATTGCGCCAACCGGCACCATCTCGCTGTCATTGGCCAACAATGCCTCCAACGGCATCGAGCCGAGCTTCGCCCATCACTATTTCCGCAATGTGATTCGTGAAGGCAAGAAGTCCAAGGAAAAGGTCGACGTGTTCAGCTTCGAGCTGTTGGCCTATCGTCACTTCATCGACCCGCAGGCCTTGCCGAGCATGGAAGCTGACAAGCGCAATCTGCCGGACTACTTCATTGCCGCCGATGACGTGAGTCCGATGCAGCATGTTGATGTTCAGGCCGCCGCGCAAAAGTGGATCGATTCGTCGATCTCCAAGACCGCCAACGTGCCGACCGACTATCCCTACGAGGACTTCAAGGACATTTACCTGTATGCCTTCCACAAAGGCCTGAAGGGGTGCACCACCTTCCGCTTCAATCCCGAGGCGTTCCAGGGCGTGCTGGTCAAGGAGCAGGATCTGGCCAATACCACCTACCGCTTCAAGCTTGAAGATGGCAGCGAGGTTGAAGTCAAGGGCAATGAAGAGATCGAGTACGACGGTGAACTGCACAGCGCCGCCAACCTCTATGACGCCCTGAAAGAAGGCTATTACGGCAAGTTCTGAAGCCGTCAGAATCGTACATTTTCAGATTGAAAAGCCCCGTGAGTGCGGGGCGAGGACCGAAAATCATGGCATTGAAGATCAGCAGCAAAATTGTCGACTATGCTGTCGTTAAACCCGACGAGCAGGTCAAGGCGCCGGAGGTCAACAGCCCGGCCATTGAAGAGATGCACGAGAAGCTCAAACGCCCTCAGCACCTGGAGGGCAGCACCTACAAGATCAAGACCCCGGTCTCCGAGCACGCGCTGTATGTGACCATCAACGATGTCGTGCTTAATCCGGGAAGTGATCATGAGCTGCGTCGACCCTTCGAGATCTTCATCAACTCCAAGAACATGGAGCACTACCAGTGGATCTCGGCGCTGACCCTGATTATCTCCGCCGTGTTCCGCAAAGGTGGCGACTGCACCTTCCTGGTTGAAGAACTACACAGCGTGTTCGATCCCAAGGGCGGCTACATGAAGCGTGGCGGACGCTGGATGCCCTCGCTGGTAGCTGAGATTGGCGATGTCATCGAGCAGCACCTGAAGAAAATCGGCCTGATCAAGGATGAGGTCGACGAGCACCAGAAAGCCTATCTGGAGCAAAAGCGTGCCGAGTACGTCGGCCTCAAGCCGCAGGATCAGACCGCTGCCGACTGTGATGACAGTACCGAGTCCTATCCGCCGGGGGCGCAGATGTGCGGCAAGTGCCATACCCAGGCCGTGGTCCAGATGGATGGCTGTATGACCTGTCTTAACTGTGGTGATAGCAAGTGCGGTTAACCGTGTAATCAAACCGTGTGAGGCAGTTTGGCGAAGAGCTCCGTGAGGGGCTCTTCGCGTTTTTGCCGCCAATCCCGGTGGTGGCGCTGACAAACCCCTGTCCGGGCAGGGATAATACCGGCAGATTCAAGGAGAGCCTCATGCCCGTCACTGATACCCCCGTACTGCTTGCCGCGATCTGTCTGGCTTTGTTGCTGGGCTGGGCCCTGACCGCCGTGTTGCTGGTGCGCCGAGTCAGGAAGCTGGAACAAGATTGCGCAGCGCTGACAGGACAACTGGATCAGCAGCGCCAGCAGGCACAACAGGCGCTGCTGGACAACCACCAGTTGCAATCGCGCTTGGCCACCCTGGAAACCCGCAATGAACACCTGCAGGAATCCCGCGAGCAATTGACGCAGCAACTGGAGCAGGGTGGGCGGCGGCTGGAACTCAGTGAGCGTGAGCGTCAGGCGGCCCAGGTCGAGGCCCAGCGAAATCAGACCCTGGGGCAGGAACTGCAGCGTCAGCTGGAGGAGCTGCGTGCTGAGCGCACGGCGATGCAACAGCGCCATCAGGCTTTGCAGGACGAACATGAACGCCTCAAGGTCGAGCACTCCACCCTGCAGACCACCCTGGAACAGCGCCAGCGCCATTTTGTCGAGCAGCAGCAACTGCTCAAGGACAGTCGCGAGCAGCTCAAGCTGGAGTTTGAACAGTTGGCCGGCAAGATTTTCGAGACCAAGGGCCAAGCCTTTTCCCAGCACAGCCAGCAGTCGCTCGACAGTCTGCTCAAGCCATTCCGCGAGCAGATCGAGCAGTTCCGCGCCAAGGTCGAAGATATCCATCACAAGGATACCCAGCAACAGGCGGCGCTGGCCCAGGAGCTGCAGCACCTCAAGGAACTTAACCGGCAGATCACCCAGGAGGCCCACGACCTGAGTACCGCGCTGCGCGGGCAGAAGAAGACCCAGGGCAACTGGGGCGAGCTGATTCTGGAGAATGTGTTGGAGCGCTCGGGGCTGCGTGCAGGCAAGGACTTCCAGCGTGAGGTCAGCATCAATACCAGTGAAGGCAAGCGCATGCGCCCCGACGTGCTGGTTTACCTGCCCCAGGACAAGCACCTGATCATCGACGCCAAGGTCTCGCTTAACGCTTACACCCGCTATATCAATAGTGAAGACGAGCAGGAGCGGGCAGTGGCCCTGGCTGAGCACGTGCAGGCGGTGGGCCAACGCATCCGCGAGCTGTCGGACAAGAGCTACTTCGACCTGCCGGGTCTGAATGCGCCGGAAATGGTGTTCATGTTCGTGCCCATTGAGTCGGCGTTTGTTGAGGCACTCAAGGCCGATGAAAGCCTGTTCCAGAAAGCCATTGAGCAGAACGTGCTGGTAGCCACGCCGACCACGCTGTTGACCAGCCTGAATATCGTTCGCCAGCTCTGGCGTTTCGAGGATCAGAACCGGCACACCGCCGAATTGGCTGAGCGGGCGGCCAAGGTTCATGACAAACTACGGACCTTCCTGGTCAGCATGGACGGGGTCGAAAAAGGCCTGGAACGGGCGACCGATGCTTACAAGAAAGCCCGCGAACAACTCGTTACCGGACGCGGAAATCTCGTTAAGCAAGTCAATGATTTCAAAGAGTTAGGTGTTTCAGTTAAAGCAGAACTTGGAGAGGCGTGGACCGAGCATGCAACCCTGGAGCTGGGGGCGCCGGAGGAGTCCTGAGACTCACCCCGGCAATAGCGACTACAGATGATAGTCGCCGTTGGCTTCGGGCTGATAAAGGATGTCGATGATCTTCAGCTTCAGCGGCCGGCCACTGGGGCCGCGCCAGTCAATACTCTGGCCGACCTTGAGCCCGAGCAGGGCGATGCCTACCGGCGCCAGTACCGAGATAGTGCCGGGCTTGCCGGCTTGTTCCGGATACACCAGAGTCAGAACGAATTCACGGCCGCTGGCTTCATCAATGAAGCGCACGGTCGAATTCATGGTCACCACATCCGCCGCAACGTGGTCATGACTGACAACCTTGGCGCGAAGAATCTCACCTTCCAGGGCTTCGAGCAGGTTGATTGGGGCGTCCAGGCTGGCCAGCACTTTATCGAGGCGCTGAATGTCCAGACGGGTCATGGTGATCTCAGGTGATTTGTTCATGGCGAACGGCACTACTCCTTGACGGACGAAAATGAAAAAGAATCAAAAAATTAAATAAAGACAAAACAGGAAAGAACGTGAAACCGGCAGGGCGCCGACAACTAAGACCATACCAGAACCGCGGTTACTTGCAAGCCTGGCCGATAGTCGAATCGCCAAGTGGCTGTTTTTGCGGTTCGCCGTTTGCTGCTGGGCCGTTTAGACTGTGGGATGGGCAGGCATAGGGAGTCGTTGCATGCAGGTGCTGAAACAGGCCGCGCTTTTCGTTCGTACCAATCTCTGGATCATCCCCCTGGGGCTGTTGCTGGGCTGGGCTCTGATCCGCTATCTCGATCCGGCTCCGCCGCGTGTTCTGGTGATGAGTACCGGCAGTGAAACCGGTGGCTACCACCGCTTTGGTCTGGCCCTGCAGGAGCGTCTGGCCGAGCAGGGTCTGACTCTTGAACTACGCTCAAGCCGGGGATCGCTGGACAATCTGCAGCACTTGCTCGACCCGGACTCGCCAGTCTCTATTGCCCTGGTGCAAAGCGGTACCAGCCTGTTGCTCACGCCGGCCGAGCAGCGCCGCCTGGTTGGGCTGGCAGCGCTTTATCACGAGCCGTTATGGCTATTTCAGCGCAAAGGGCTGGAAATCACCCACCTGGATGATTTGCGCTCGCTGAAGGTGTCGGTCGGCAGTGAAGGCAGTGGGACCTGGGCTGTGGTGCGCAGTCTGTTCCAGGCCCGTGACGATGAGTCGCGATTGCTGGAGCTGAATGGCGGGGCCTGGCAGGCCCTGGCTGGCCGGGCTTCGCTCGACGCTCTGCGTGAAGGGACTCTGGATGCCGCCTTTTTCGTTTTGCCGGCCAGCAATGCGCTGATTGCCGAAATGGTCGCCAATCCCGAGCTGGAGCTGGTCAGCCTGCGCCAGACTGAAGCCTTCAGCGCCCGCCTGCCATTTCTCGATACCCTGCAACTGCCTGAGGGGTTGCTGGATATCGGGGCCAATGTGCCTGCCGAGCCGGTCAGCCTGTTGTCACCGGTGGCGACGCTGGTCGCCAATGAGCGCTTTCATCCGGCCCTGACATCCCTGGTACTGGAGGCGGCCCGAGAGGTGCTGCGCGAAGGCAACCTGCTCGACAAGCCCGGCGCCTTCCCGGCGGCCCAGCCTTTGGAACTGACGCTTAGCCCCGAGGCAGACTTCTATCATCGCCAGGGCGTACCGTTCCTGCAGCGCTACCTGCCGTTCTGGGTGGCTTCGATCGTCGACCGCTATGTGGTGCTGGTGATTCCGTTCATCGCCATCATGCTGCCGCTGCTGCGCAGCATGGGGCCGCTATACCGTTGGCGTATCCGTTCCCGGGTCTATCGCTGGTATGAGCAATTGCGACGGATTGACCGCTTGCTGCACAGTGGAGCCATTGCCGGCGAGCTGGAGCGGGAGATCCAGGCATTGCACCAGCTTGAAGATGAGCTGAGCCGGGTGGATGTGCCGCTGTCCTACGCCCATGAGCTGTACAGCCTGCATCTGCACGTACGCTACATGATCAAGCGGCTGGAAGGCTTGAGAACACAGGCCGGCTGAACCATTGGGGCGGAGTCCAAGCTGTTACAAGCCATTGCCTGCGACTTTGCACATAGTGCCAGGGCCCCTAACATGCGGTCTTGGACAAACAACGAGGTGAACATGAGGGATGCTCTGGACCGAGCGCTGGCATCGGTCGATGAAGTACTGCTGGGCAAACAGCAGGCGGTGAAGCTGGCGCTAGCCTGTATTCTGGCCAAAGGGCATCTGCTGATCGAAGACCTGCCGGGCATGGGCAAGACCACCCTGTCGCAAGCTCTGGCTCGGGTACTAGGCATGAGCTACCAGCGGATTCAGTTCACCAGTGACCTGCTGCCCGGGGATATTCTCGGTACCTCGGTCTTCGACCGCAACAGCGCCCAGTTCGTATTCCACCCGGGGCCGATTTTCTCTGAACTGATTCTGGCCGATGAGATCAACCGGGCCACGCCGAAAAGCCAGAGCGCCCTGCTCGAAGCCATGGAAGAGGGGCAGGTGACTGTCGATGGAGCGACCCGGCCATTGCCGGATCCGTTCTTCGTAATTGCCACCCAGAACCCGGTAACCCAGGGCGGCACCTTTCCCTTGCCCGAATCTCAGCTGGATCGTTTTCTGATGCGCCTGTCCTTGGGCTATCCCTCGCAGGCGGCTGAGCGTTCATTGCTGCATGGGGCTGAGCGGCGGGTAAGGCTGGAGCGGATGGAGCCAACCCTGGGGCGTGAGCAGTTACGTCAGTTGCAGGCGGCGGTGCCTGGGGTCAAGGCCAGTGAGGCGATCATCGACTATATCCTGCGTCTGGTGGCCCAGACACGGGAAAGCCCGGTCTGTGCCTGGGGGCTGTCACCGCGCGCCAGCCTGGGCCTGTTGGCGGCCTCACGAGCCTGGGCAATGCTCGAACACCGTGATTATGTAATTCCCGAGGATGTGCAGGCGGTCCTGCCGTCGGTTGTCAGTCACCGCCTGCGGGCCAATGATGATCCAGCCGGCCATGGCGGCGGCGGGCTGGCGCAATGGTTGCTGAACGAGGTCAACGCGGTGTGATTGCCCGGCTCAGCGGTCAAACCAGCCGCCTGTTCCAGCGCTGGATCGGTAAGCGCATTCCGGCGGCTCGGGAGATCCGGCTCAATCATCGGCGCATCTTCATCGTGCCGACCCGGGCAGGACTGGCGCTGCTGGTATTGCTGGTGATCATGCTGTTGGGAGCGATCAATTATCAGAATAGCCTGGTCTATGCGCTGACCTTCCTGCTGGTAAGCCTGTTCTGGGTTGGGCTACATCATACTTACCGCAACCTGGCCGGGCTGGAGCTACGGGCGACCGGCAGCCGGCCGGTATTTGTTGGCGAGTCGGCGCCGCTGTCGCTGACCCTGGCTGCTGTGCAGCACGAACATCAGGCACTGGCCCTGTACTGGCCACGCACTCAACCTCAACGTCTGGATGTGGAAGCCGGGCAGGAGACGACGGTTACCCTGTATCACCCGGTGCATCAGCGTGGCTGGTTTCGCCCCGGACGCTTGCGGGTTGAAACGCGCTATCCGCTCGGCTGGTTTGTTGCCTGGAGCCTGGTCGATCTGAACTGGCAGGTGCTGGTGTACCCCAAACCTTTGGTCGCTGCGTTGCCGCGCCAGGGCGCTGGTGGCGATGGCGATGGCGCTCTGCTCAATGCTGAAGGGGTCGACGACTTTCAAGGGCTGCGGGCCTATCAACCCGGCGATTCACGCAGGCGCCTCGACTGGCGGGCCTGGTCACGAGGGCAGGGGCTGCACAGCAAGGTGTTTGCCGAACCCAGCCAGAACAGTCTATGGCTGGTACTCGACAGCGCGCCGGGCCAGGATCTTGAACAGCGCCTGGGTTATCTGACCGGCTGGGTACTGGAGCTGGAACGGCGTGGCCAGCCCTATGGCCTGCAACTTGGCAGCCAGCGTCTGGGCCCAGCGTTGGGCGAAGCACACCGCGATGCCTGCCTGAAGACCCTGGCGTTGTATGGGGTGGCAGCATGACGGCAGCATTGATTCCCCGCAACAGTCTGGCCTGGCTGCTGACGGCCCAGGTTGTTGTGCTGTTGCCGCACCTGCCACGTCTGCCGTTCTGGGTGGCGGTACTCTGGATGGCCTGCGCCTTATGGCGAGTACAGATCCAGCGCATGCGCTGGCGTTATCCCGGCAGTGTGGTCAAGGTGCTAGCGCTGGGGCTGATTGCGCTAGGGGTATTCACCACCCAGGGCAGCCTGCTGGGCCTGGATGCGGCGGTGATGCTGCTGCTCTTGCTGTTCATGCTCAAGCTGCTGGAGATGCGCAATCCGCGTGATGCCCTGGTGGTGATCTACCTGGGCTTTTTCATCATCGCTACGGCGTTTCTGTTCGATCAGGGCATCCTGCTGACGCTGTATCAGTGCCTGAGCCTGCTGGTACTGGTGGCTGCGCTGGTCGGGCTACAACAGACACCAGGGCGCAATGATCCGATCCGGGCTCTGCGCAGCTCGGGGTTGCTGCTGCTGCAGGCGTTGCCGTTGATGCTGGTGCTGTTTGTGCTGTTTCCCCGGCTCGGGCCGCTGTGGGCGGTCAATACCCCGGGCAAGAGCGCCACCATCGGGCTGGCCGAGAGCATGGCGCCGGCTGATATCGCCAATCTGGCTCGCTCGCCCGAGCTGGCTTTTCGCGCCAGTTTCGAGGCTGACATTCCCGCGCACAGCGAGCTTTACTGGCGAGCCCTGACTCTCAGCCATTTCGATGGCCGGCGCTGGAGCCATTCCAGTTTTGCCTCGATTGGCATGCCGCGGCCCTGGGAGCCACGGGGGGAGGCGGTGCGTTATCAGGTGGTGACCCGCGCCAGTCAACAGCCCTGGGTATTCAGCCTGCGCGGCGCCTCATCCGATGATGACAGCCTGGTGCTGACCCGCGACTTCATGCTCCAGGCCAAACGCCCAATCACCCAGACCCTGGCCTATCAGGCTACTTCGTGGCCGGAAAGCCGGCTTGATCCGCATGATCTTGATCCCTTGCAGCAGCGGATCTACACCGCCTTGCCGGAACAGGGTGATCCGCGCAGCCGGGCCTGGGCCGAAGAGTTGCGTACGCGTTATCCACGCGATGCTGAGCTGGTTCAGGCGTTGTTGCAGCACTTCAATCGTGAACCCTTCCATTACACCCTGCGACCGCCGACGCTGGGCCGGCACAGCAACGATGAGTTTTTGTTCGACAGCCGGCGCGGGTTTTGCGCCCACTATGCCGGAGCCATGACCTTTGTCCTGCGGGCAGCCGGCATTCCGGCCAGAGTGGTAGCCGGCTATCAGGGTGGTGAAATCAATCCGCGTGGCAACTATGTGCTGGTGCATCAGTTCGATGCCCATGCCTGGGTTGAGGTCTGGCTGGACGGGGAAGGCTGGGTCTCGGTCGATCCGACCTTCCAGGTTGCACCAGAGCGCATCGAACGTGGGCTGCAGGATGCCTTGCAGGGTGAGGGCAGCTTTCTTGAAGGCAGCCTGATGGCCCCAGCCCGTTACCGCAACATCGGCTGGATCAACAACCTGCGTCTGGCCTGGGACGACCTCAACTATCAATGGCAACTGCGGGTGCTGGGTTATCAGGCCGAGCGGCAACTGGAGTTCCTGCAACGTTGGCTGGGTACCACAGACTGGCAACGGGTCGGCCTGGTCCTGCTGATTGCTGCCGCACTGGTCATGTTGCCGTTGGTGGTATGGAGCCTGCGTCCGCGGCGCAGGCACCCTGACCCGCGTCGGCAAGCCTGGGAGCAGCTTGATCGCAAGCTGCGGCGCCTGGGGTTGCAGGCGGTGCGTGGCGAGGGGCCGCGAGCCTGGCAGCAACGCCTGGAGCTGCACCTGCCGGCGCAGCGAGAGCCATTGGCAGCCTTTTTCGATGAATATGTTCGGCTGACCTATGCCGAGGACGGCATACCTGACCGTGACACCTGTGCGGGGTTACGCCGGCATCTGGCTGTACTGACGCGCGCGTTACCGCTCAGAGCGGGAAAAATTTCGAGACCGGCGCAGCACTTGCCCGGTCAGTCCACCCACTTATAATGAGCAAGTGCCCGCAGCAGCGGGCTGAACTCTGGCGGAGACTGCATGCATCCTTTCAACGCGATTCGTCCCCCGCGTCTGGCGGTTGGCTTGGGCATGGTCGGCATGATTCCCTTTGTCACCGGAGCGCTGGGGCTGTGGGTAACCCCAGAAGTCTGGCGTGAGCGAGTCATGGAGGAACTGCTGGGCTATGCCGCAGTGATTCTTGCCTTCATGGGAGCGATTCACTGGGGGCTGGCCATGCGCGCCGAGGAATCCAGCGAGAAGGCGCCATTTCAGCTGGGCTTGTCGGTCATCCCACCGTTGCTGGGTTGGGTGGCGTTGAGTTTGCCGATCGGCCTGGCCATCCCGGTATTCTTTTTCGCCTATGCGGCGCTGTACTACGCCGATATCTGGGCGGTGAATCATGGCCTTGCGCCGGTCTGGTATCCAGCCCTGCGCAAGCCATTGAGTATTGTGGTGATTCTGTCGTTGCTGGTGGCCTGGGCGGCCACCCTGATAACCCATTGACAGGGTTTGTCTGGCGCTCAGCTTTTCTTGACGAATTCGGACTTCAGTTTCATCGCGCCGATGCCGTCGATGCGGCAGTCGATGTCGTGATCGCCTTCAACCAGTCGGATATTCTTGACCTTGGTGCCGACCTTGACCACCAGGGAAGAGCCTTTCACCTTCAGATCCTTGATCACGGTGACGCTGTCGCCGTCCTGTAGCGGATTGCCATTGGCGTCGGTAATGACCCGGGCCTGCTCTGCGGCAGCGGATTCGGCAGCGGTCCACTCATGGGCGCATTCGGGGCAAACAAATTGAATGCCGTCTTCGTAGGTATATTCCGAGCCGCAGGATGGGCAAGGAGGAAGCTGACTCATCGGGTGTCCTTGGTCTGATCCATTGGGCCGGGGATGATGCCCGATTAGCTGGGGGGTGTCCATGCGGCCATTTTACGCAGCCACGGGCACAATCGCTGCTCGCGGCTGGCTTAAATCACCGCCCCAGGGCTCAGTGCCAGGCGTCAACCAATGGGCTGACATTGGCGTCGCTGACTTCCGCGCGGGCCTTGAACCAGTCGGCCACGGCTTCACGATCGGCATCGGTGGCCGAGCCGCGTCCGGCCTTGCAGATAAAGCCGCCATTGATCCAGCCGCCGAACTCCAGTCCGCGTGGGATGACCACTTCATCAAGGAAGGCGTCAACCAGCGCATCGGCCTGACTCTCGTCCAGCGGCTGTTTGAGCTCAACACTGAAATCGAACCCCATTTCCTGGAATTCATCGACGCGCAGTTTCTTTCTGAGGCGGCGGCTACGTTGGGTAGTCATGGAAACCTGTTGCTCCGTTGCTGATTAAGGGGACACTTTAGCCGGATCGCCCAGGATTGGCATGCAATTTCGTGTCTGCGCGATCTGCGGGCGCTGGCTTGACAGTCTGTCAAGCCGGTGCTTTGTTGATGTCAGTAGTCGGGGTTGATTCCGGAGCGCCAAGGAGGCCTTTATGCTGAAGCCGGATCGTGCGTCTTTGCTGTTTGTCTGTCTGTTTGCCTGCCTTCTCCCGCTCCCCAGTGCCGCTGCCAAAGCACCAGCGGTGTTGATCGAAAACGTCTACCTGTTCGATGGCAAGTCGGACCGTCGTTCGGCGCAGCCGGTCCATGTACTTGTACGTGATGGTCAGATCGCAACGATCGCCACTCGCCCGATCACCCCCGAAGAGGGTGTTCAGGTTGTTGACGGGGAACAGCGCACACTGATGCCCGGTCTTATCGATGCCCATTGGCACTCGGTACTGGTCAGCCCGACAACCGTTGAAGCGCTGACGGCAGATATCGCCTATATCCATCTATTGGCCGGCCAGGTAGCCGAAGCTACGCTGATGCGTGGTTTCACCTCGGTGCGAGATATGGGCGGGCCGTCCTTTGGTCTGCGCCGGGCCATTGAGGAAGGGCTGATCAGCGGCCCACGAATTTTTCCTTCTGGTGCTATGGTGTCGCAAACTGGCGGGCATGGAGATTTCCGCCTGCCCTACGAGGTGCCGCGCGCAGGCAACTCGCCGCTGAATTATTCGGATCAGGTACGGGTTACAGCTATTGCCGACGGCAGTGACGAGGTACTGCGCAAGGTGCGCGAGCAACTGATGATGGGTGCAACCCAGATCAAACTGATGGCTGGCGGCGGAGTTAGCTCGTTATATGATCCAATCGATGTGACCCAGTACACCCCGGACGAGTTGCGTGCAGCGGTGCTGGCGGCAGAAAACTGGGGCACCTATGTTGCCGTGCATGCCTACACTTCGCGGGCCGTGCAGATGGCTCTTGAGGCCGGGGTGAAAAGTATCGAACACGGCCAGTTGCTGGATGAGGAAACGGTGCGGATGATCGCCAGCAAGAACGCCTGGTGGAGTTTGCAGCCGTTTCTCGACAACGAGCTGGCCAACCCTCAGACCGGCGCCTCCCGGGTCAAGCAGTTGATGGTCAGTACCGGCACCGAGCGAGCCTTTGATCTAGCGAAGAAACACAAGGTCAAGGTAGCGTTCGGCACTGACATTCTCGCCAGCGGTGATACCGGAGATAAACAGAACCGGCTGCTGGTCACACTGGAGCGTTGGTACAACCCAGGCGAGGTCCTGCAGATTGCCACCGGCAATAATGGTCAGTTGATTGGCATGGCTGGCGAGCGTTATGGCCTGGCGGGACCGCTTGGCGTGCTGGAAGAAGGGGCCATGGCCGACATGCTATTGGTTGATGGTGACCCGACAGCAGATCTGTCCTTGATCGCCGATCCAGACAAGAACTTTGTGCTGATCATGAAAAACGGCGTGATTTACAAGAACCTGTTGCCATAGTGGGTTGTGACTGGGGCTTGGCTACGCACTGACTCTGGCAGTCAGAAACGATAGTCCAGCCCCAGGCCAAGTCCGTGAATGCGGGCATCGAACTCGAAACCACCGTCCGTGTAGTCCAGCCACATGTGCCTGTAACCACTAGCAAAGCCGTTTGTTCGTTGATTGAGTAGCCGGCACTGACCAGAATATCGGTCATGGAATCCGAGCCAACCCCGAAACCGCCGGTCATTAGCCAGCCCATCAGATAAGCCCGCGAGTCCAGGCGATAGAGCCCCTTGGCACCGATTACCGGGTCATGGAAGCGTTCGGTGCCCGAGCGCTGGCGTTCGATGGCGCTGGCTGGCAAGCTCAGCAGGGCGCCAAGCAGTGCCGTAACGATGGAGTAGCGTTGGCGGTAGCTGGGCATGGGGGCTCCCTGTTGGTCGCTGCTGATGAGCTACTGGTTTTCCTTACCGATAAAACGATAGATCACAGCACCCAGAGCCGCACCAACAATTGGGGCCAGCCAGAACAGCCACAACTGCGCGATGGCCCAGTCGCCAACATAAATGGCGACACCGGTACTGCGCGCCGGGTTGACCGAGGTATTGGTGACTGGAATGCTGATCAGGTGAATCAGGGTCAGGCATAACCCGATCGCAATCGGCGCAAAGCCCTGCGGGGCGCGTTTGTCGGTGGCGCCGAGAATCACCACCAGGAACATCATGGTCATCACTACCTCGGTGATCAGCGCCGAGCCCAGACCGTAACCATCGGGAGAGTGGGCGCCATAGCCGTTGGAGGCAAAGCCTGCAGAAACATCAAAGCCGGCCTTGCCGCTGGCAATCAGGTAAAGAACCCCGCCGGCAACGATACCGCCAACCACCTGGGCGATGATGTAGGGAATCAGTTCTTTTGCCGGGAAGCGGCCGCCAGCCCAGAGGCCAATGGAAACCGCCGGGTTGAGGTGGCAGCCGGATATGTGACCGATGGCATAGGCCATGGTCAGTACGGTGAGACCAAAGGCCAGTGCAACCCCGGCCAGACCGATACCCAACTCGGGAAAGGCCGCGGCCAGAACCGCGCTTCCGCATCCACCCAGTACCAGCCAGAACGTGCCAAAAAACTCCGCGACATACTTGTTCATAAGCGTCTCCTTTGCTTATCAGGAACCCTTCAGTCGCGTGATACATGGACGCCGTCCCCGACAGCATCACATGGTCCTCTATCCAGATATCACTCTGGACTGAAAGCACACATTGAGCATAGTCAGCGGTTATGAAATCAGGTAGTGGCGGGGCAGGGGAAATGCGCTGCCGGGGCAGGCAGATCGCGCCAGCATCAGACTGGCGCGCGATGGGGATCGGGGGGAGTGCTTAGCGCACGCGTTGCCCGGTAGCGATCTCGCTGAGTCGCCCGGCTTCAAACTCCAGGGTGGTCATCAGTCTTCCGCTTCCGGGGTTGTAGGTCCATTCCTCAATCTCGACACAGGTTTGCACATTGACGCTGGTCGCATCCGTGGTGGCGCTGGTGGTCAGAGCCCGGCAATGACTATGCCGTGATTCGGGTTCTCCGCATTTTTGCAGAACGCTGGAACGGTTGTCGCCAAGACTGACCAGACCGCTATTACAGCGGTAGGTGGATTGGGCAAATGATGCGTTGGACCAGAACAGAAAGCCGACGCAGGCCAATACGGAAATACGGTGAGAGAGGTGCATGTCGCTATCCTTTTCGACTGAGGGGCATGGGAGAGTCTAACCCGCAGCAGGCTGCGCCGGAAGAGCATAAAGCAAGGCCGAGCAGTGCTCGGCCTTGTCGATGTTCAGGCCAGTTGGGCCCAGAGGTCGTATTCGTCGGCGTCGGTGACGGTGACCATGACGATATCGCCGGGGCTGAGGGCTTGTTCGGTATCGATATAGACGTTACCGTCGATTTCCGGGGCATCGGCCATGCTGCGACCGATCGGGCCTTCTTCGTCCACCTCGTCGATGATCACCGGGATGATCTTGCCGATCTTCTGTTGCAGTCGCGCGGCGCTGATAGCCTGCTGGTGAGCCATGAACCGCTCCCAACGCTCCTGCTTGATATCGTCCGGCACTGGCTCCAGGCCCAGTTCGTTGGCCGGGGCACCTTCGACCGGCGAATACTGGAAGCAGCCAACCCGGTCGAGCTGGGCTTCGGTCAGCCAGTCGAGCAGGTACTGGAAGTCTTCCTCGGTTTCGCCGGGGAAGCCGACGATGAAGGTCGAGCGAATGGTCAGTTCGGGGCAGATTTCCCGCCAGGACTTGATCCGGGCCAGGGTCTTGTCCTCGAAAGCCGGGCGTTTCATGGCCTTGAGTACTTTGGGGCTGGCGTGCTGGAAGGGGATATCCAGGTAGGGCAGGATCTTGCCTTCGGCCATCAGCGGAATCAGTTCGTCAACGTGCGGGTAGGGATACACATAATGCAGGCGTACCCAGGCGCCGAGTTCACTCAGTGCTTCGCACATTTCGGTCATGCGCGACTTGACCGGGCGGCCATTCCAGAAGCCGGTGCGATACTTGATATCGACCCCGTAGGCGCTGGTGTCCTGGGAAATGACCAACAGCTCCTTTACCCCGGCCTTGACCAGACGCTCGGCTTCGCCCAGCACTTCACCAACCGGGCGGCTGACCAGTTTGCCGCGCATCGAGGGGATAATGCAGAAGCTGCAGCTATGGTTGCAGCCTTCGGAAATCTTCAGGTAGGCGTAGTGGCGCGGGGTCAGCTTGACGCCCTGCGGCGGCACCAGATCGATCAGCGGGTTGTGGTCGGCCTTGGGCGGGACGACCTCATGAACGGCGTTGACCACCTGTTCGTACTGTTGCGGGCCAGTGACCGCGAGCACGCTGGGGTGAACATCACGAATGGCGTTTTCCTCCACACCCATGCAGCCAGTCACGATCACCCGGCCGTTTTCGGCAATGGCTTCACCGATGGCATCAAGCGATTCGGCCTTGGCGCTGTCGATAAAGCCGCAGGTATTAACCACCACGACATCAGCGTCCTCATAGGTGGGGACCACCTCGTAGCCTTCGGTGCGCAATTGCGTGAGGATGCGCTCGGAGTCTACCAGGGCCTTGGGGCAGCCAAGGGAAACGAACCCGACTTTGGGATTGGACATGCTTTACCTCATGGGGCGGCGGACAGCCAAGGATGAAAAACGGCGTATTCTAGCCGTGCAACGCCCAGCGTTCCAGCCTTCTGGTTTGCCACTCGTCCTGTGCATCTGCTGCACCATCCATATGGGTGATGCTATGGTTACCAGACTAGTCAGCAGGAGGCTTGAGAATGCGGGTGTGGGGTCAGGGACTACTAGCTGGGCTGGGAGTATGGAGCAGCCTGGCATTGGCGCAGGTGCCCGCAGAGTTGCTGCTGGCTGACGAAGAACGCTTCATCAGCGCCAACGCCGAATTCACGCTATTGCATGAGATGGGGCACCTGCTGATCCACGAGTTGCAGTTGCCTGTGCTCGGGCGCGAAGAGGATGCCGCTGATCACCTGGGGTTGATGGGATTGTTTCTCTTGCACGGCGAGCACCAGCGCGAGGATTTATATCTGCAGTTGATCGATGTGGCCGATTACTGGTCTCTGGAATCGAGCTACGCCAAGGAACGGGATCAGGCCATCCAGGCCTGGGACAGCCATGCCATGGATGATCAACGTTTCTACAATATCGCCTGCCTGATCTATGGCAGTGACCCGCAAAACCTGGACTGGGTGCTGGAGGTCACGGGGCTGCCGGATGAGCGCTCATTCTACTGCGATGAAGAGTACCGCCAGGTCGAGCATGCGGTGACCTGGCTGACTGAACACTTTCGGGCCAGTTCAGCGGAGCAGGGGCATCGTATCCAGGTTGAATATGGGCCACTGCCGGTACAGTTGGAGGGTGGCGAGGCCTTGCTGGCGCGGATTCAGGCCTCGGGTTTGATTGAACAGGTAGCCAACCGGGCCAGTGACAGTTTTCCACTGCCGCGCCCGGTCAGCTTGCGGCTGGTCACCTGCGGAGCTCCTGACGCCTGGTACAACCGCCTGCAGGGCGAGCTGAATCTGTGTTACGAGCTGATCGAGCACTTCAGGGTGCTGGCGGCTGAGCTGCCGGCGCTGCGTGCTCGTCGGCTCCAGGCGCGCGGGCAGTAATCTCAGCGGCCCTGGGGAGCGGAGCTTGCGGTCTCGGCAGCCCAATGACTGATCGGCGCCGGGCGCCCGAACAGATAGCCCTGGAATAGCCGGCAGCCAAGCTGTTTCAGGCGCGCCAACTGGGCTTCATTTTCCACCCCCTCGGCAATGATCTCGATTTCCAGGCTTTCGCCCAGGGCGACGATGGTACGGATGATGGCCTCGTCGCTTTTGTCGGTCAGCAGATCGCGCACGAATGACTGATCGATCTTGATCTGATCCAGAGGCAGGCGCTTTAGATAACTCAGCGAGGCGTAACCGGTGCCGAAGTCATCCAGCGAAAAGCGTAACCCCAGATCCTTGAGTCCCTTCATTTTCTTGATGATGCTTTCCAGATCCTCAATCAGCAGGCTTTCGGTTATTTCCAATTTCAAGTGCGCGGGGTTGATGCCGCTGACGCGCAGACTGTTGAGCACATGATTGACGAACTTGGGGTGGCGAAACTGGCGCGGGCTGATGTTGATGGCCAGGGTCAGGTGCCTGAGCCGAGGGTGTGAACTCCATTGCGCGAGCATCTGACAGGCCTGACTGACCAGCCATTCGCCCAACGAAATGATCAGCCCGCTGGACTCGGCAACCGGGATGAAATCGCTGGGCGCAATGGTGCCATCCTGAGGATGCTCCCAGCGCACCAGAGCCTCCATACCCACCTGGCTGCCATGCTGGTCAACCTGGGGCTGGATGTGCAGGCGCAATTGCTGCTGGCTCAGGGCGTAGCGTAGATCAGCTTCCAGGCGGGCACGCCGGCTGACTTCAGCCTGCATGGTTGGATTGAAGAAGCGCATGGTGTTGCGTCCGCTACTCTTGGCTTCGTTCACCGCCAGATCGGCGCGCTTGAGCAGTTCATCGGCACTGCCGCTGGCTTCCGATAGCATCACGATACCAAGGCTGGCGCTGGTGACATGGTGGCTATCGTTCAGAGCGAAGGGTTGCGACAGCCGCTCAAGCAGCTTTTGGCCCAGGCGCCGCAGTTGGTGGCTGGCTTCGGCGTCATCGGGCAGGCTTTCAACCAGCAACGCGAACTCATCGGCACTCAGGCGGGCCAGAGTGTCGGTGGCGCGTACATGCTGGTTCAGCCGTTCTGAAACCTGACATAGCAGCAGATCACCGTAATCCATGCCCAGCGAGTCATTGAGTACCTTGAAGTTATCCATGTCGATAAAGATCAATGCCCCTTCCAGGCCGGTACGCTTGTGATTGGCCAGGGCATGGCTCAGCCGGTCGATCAGCAAGCGACGGTTGGGCAGGCTGGTCAGCGGGTCGTAATAGGCCAGTTGGTGCATCTGCTCCTGGATCTGGCGCAATTCGGTGATGTCGGTCGAAATGCCGCACAGGGCGTAGATGCGGTCATCCGGGCCATACAGCGGCAGCTTGGCCGAGAGGAACGTGTGTGGCGTTCCCAATGTGGTGAAGGTTGTGACTTCTTCGTCGACCAGTTTGATACCGTCCTTGATCACCTTATGGTCATTGTCGCGGATGTGTTCGGTAGCCTTGGCGTCGAAAAAATCCGCATCGGTCCGGCCAATAATCTCTTCCCTTGAAAGGCCAAGCAGGTTGCACAGCTTCTGGTTGGCGTACTGATAACGCAGTTTGCGATCCTTGATATAGATGCAGGCTTCTACGCTGTCGAGAATGGTGTTCAGGCGCTCTTCGCTGGCCTTGATGTGGCGGGTCTTTTCCTCGACCTGGCGACGCAGCAGAAAATTCAGACTCAAGGCAAACAGCAACAGCAGCAATAGGGTGCCAACAGTCCACCAGAACTGGGGTGAAACGATCAGCAGGCGCGGGTCTGCTGTTGGGAGGGCACCCCACTCACGCATGGTGTCGAAGAACGGCGACGGGTCGTTGGACTTCCATTCGCGCAGATAATGATCAATGCGGCTTAGTACCTCGTCTTGACGGCCTCCGGTGCTGGCAAAAAACAACTGGGCTGGCTGGAACATGATAGGCGTGGCACGCAAGCCAGCGCGCTGGGCATGCTTATCGCCAAAGAAGTGATTGGCCGCAACCACATCGGCATGCCCCTGGGCTACCAGCTCAAAGCCCTGCTCAAGGCTACTGGTCGGCAGCCAGGTAGGGCTGATGCCGAAGTTTTCTGCTTTCTGGATCAGGTGCTGGTGCTGAATCGAGCCTTCAAGGACGGCCACGCGCTTGCCGTCCAGGTCAAGAAAGGTGTTGATGTCATGACCGTTGGACTGATAGAGCTGTGACCAGCTGTAAAGAGTCGGGACCTGGTGGAAGTCCATCACCTGCGCCCGTTCTTCGCTGAAGGCGACATCCGGCATGATGTCGAGTTCGCCGTTGCCGAGCAGGTTCAGGCAGTGTTGCCAGGCACAGGGCACCGGGACCAGCGTCCACTGTTCCCGCGCGGCGATTGCGCGCAGCAGATCGCCAAAAATACCGGCTAGCTGCTGCTGTTCGTTGAGTAGCAGCTTGGGTGGGTTGTGATAGACACCTACACGCAGCTCACGGGCTTGCAGCCCGGTAGAGAGGGTAAGGCACAGGCCGAGGATGAGCGCACCAAGCAGAGGCTGGCGAGTCATCTGAGAGGGCTTCCATTCAACAGGTCCATTGTCGCGGCGCGTCCGTTCAGGTCGGCGGGGGATGACTAGTTATATAGTAGTGATAGCAGAAAAATACTAATCGCGGATTTTATTCCCCTTGCACTGGCGGCAGGAGGGAGAGGGAAACTTGCGGCGGGCTATGCCCGCCGCAGTGCTGCTGATCAGCGTTCCTTGATTTCACGCACTTCGGACTGGGGGATCTGGTTGACCCGGCCTTCGTAGTCCTTGTATTCGATCATGCCGGTATCGTCATCGATCTTCGGCTTGTTGTCAGTCTCGATCAGCCGGCCATCATGGGTGGCGATCAAGTGATCCTTGGCGCAACCGGCCAGAACCAGAAAAGCGGCGGCACAGATCAGGGCAACAAGGGACTGTTTCATAAGAATACACCTCCAAAATGTGTATGGATAAAAACTACACACTTGTGACAGGCTGTTTCTTCAAAAGGTTCCCTTTTGATCATGCCGGAGTATGAATGCCAGGCACTGTTGTGGCTGAGTCAGCGGCAGCATATGGCCGCCATCAATCAGCTCCAGACTGGTCTGTGGCAGGCATTCCAGCATGGTTTGAGTCTGTTCTGTCGGGTCGAGAATCCGGTCTTGCCGGCCGTAAAGAATGGCCAGCGGTACGCTCAGCCCGGCATAAGCCGCTTGTAGCTGTGGCATGCGACTGGCCAGGGCGCCGAGATCTTCGGCCGCCGCCAGAAAGTGACTGGGACGCAAGCTGAGAGTGCCACCGCCACGCTGGGCATAGTCGGCGGGCACCGGTTCCGGGTCGAATACCATTTTCAGAACCTTCTCGCGCTGCAACAGCATTAGCGGGACCGCCACAGTATTGGCGATCAGCCGGCGCAACCAGGGCTGGCTGATGTTCAGTGCGGCGAAGACTTTTGGCGTGGATTGCGGCATACAGATCAGCGGGGCAATCAGTGCCAGGCCTCGCGTCAATTGCGGATGGCGCAACGCAGTGGCCAGGGCCACAGCGCCACCTAGCGAATGGCCAACCAGCAGCGGTTTGTCGAGCGACAGGGCCTGGCAGAACGCAGCGACTACATCAGCCTGTACATCCAGACCTGCAAACGAGCGCGGGTTACGTCTGGAATAACCGCTACCCGGGCGGTCCAGGGCGATGACCCGGTGAGTGCGAGCCAACTCGTCAAGCAGACTGTAAGTGAAGTGCCGGGACACCCCGCTCAGGCCGTGAATCAGTACGATGGCCGGCCCCTGACCGGCTTCGACATAATGCAGTTGATGCCCCATGACCCGAATAAAACGCCCCTCTGGCGGAGAGGCCAGTTGCGCCCGCCAGGCTATGAAGCGGCTGAACAGCCACAGACTGAGTAGTACCAGCAGTAGCCCGAGCAATATCCCCTGCATAATCGACATTCGGGCCACCTTCAGGGCTGGCGTTCTGGCTCGCGAGCGAGCCCCGGCAGCAGACGCCAGTAGTTGGTTGGCATCAGCCGCTCCAGCCAGGCCAGCAGACGCGCATCATTACCAACCAGTACCCGGGCCTTGTCACGCTCAATACCGCGCAGGATGATCGCAGCGGCCTTGGACGGCGGCATGCGCAGCAGGCGCTGGGCACGTTCCAGATTGCGTGCGGCGTCTTGCTTGGAGATATCATCGGCCAGCCGGGCACTGGTGGCGATAGATGTCGCCACGCCGCCCGGATGCACCACGGTAACCCCCACCGGGCTGCCGCGCAGCTCCAGGCGCAGGGCGTTGGAAAAGCCGCGCACAGCGAACTTGCTGGCGCAATAGGCACTCTGGCCGGCCGGCGTGATCAGCCCGAACAGGCTGGAAATGTTCACCAGCCGCGCCACCGGGCGCTGTTTGAGCAGCGGCAGAAAAGCCCGGGTCATGCACACCACGGCATCGAAGTTGATTGCCATCAGCCAGTCAAAATCAGCTTCGCTGACCTGATGGAAGTCACCGCCCAGCGCAACCCCGGCATTGTTGATCAACAGATCGACCTGACCATGCTCGGCCATGACCGCCTGGGGCAGAGCAGCGATCTGCTCGCGCTTGGCAACGTCCAGTACATGTTCACTGGCCCGGACCCCGACAGCGCGGGCCTGTTGAGCGGTTTCTGCCAGTGCGGCGGCGTTGATGTCGGCCAGCGCCAGATGGCAGCCGCGCTCGGCCAACGCCAGAGCCAGGGCGCGGCCAATCCCGCTGCCCGCGCCGGTCAGTACCGCAACCTTGTCATTCAATTGCATGAAACGCTTCCTTCTTAATGAAAGTCCAGGGTGCCGTCGTCGATGCGCCCGTATTGAATGGTCAGCTTGTCTTTCAGGTAATTCTGGTAGACCTGCCAGGGCTTGCGGTCACCCTGTTTGGGCAGCAACCCAGCAGCGCGCTGAACATAACCGGAGGTAAAGTCGAGGAATGGGGTTTCCTGCACCTCGGGCGCGCGCCTGGGCACGGCAACGCTAAGGCTCTTGCGGTCCATATAGCGCAGTAGCCGGCAGGTGTAGTTGGCGGTCAGCTCGGCCTTCAGGGTCCAGGACGAATTGGTGTAGCCGAAGGTCAGAATCATGTTCGGCACATCGCTGAGCATCATGCCCTTGTAGGCCATGCATTCGCCGGGCGTGACCGGCTTGCCGTCGACATTCAGCCGCATGTCGCCAAGCATGTTGAGCTTGAGTCCGGTGGCAGTGACGACGATATCGGCGGGCAGTTCCTCACCGCTTTCAAGGCGCACGCCATGCTCGCTGAAGCCGGCGACGGTATCGGTGACCACCGACACCCGGCCGGCACGCAGATCATGGAACAGATCGCCATCGGGCACCGCGCAAATGCGCTGATCCCAAGGTTTGTAGCTGGGGCTGAAGTGCTTCGGGTCGATATCCGGCCCCATCTGGTCGCGAGCCATGTCCAGCAACCGGCGCTTGAACATGTCCGGGTGCTTGCGGGCCATATTGAAAAAGAAAATGCCGACCAGCACGTTCTTCCAGCGGGTCAAGGCATGTGCCACCGGCAGCGGCAGCCAGCGCTGCAGGCGCTGGGCGATGCCATCCACCAGCGGGCGTGACACTACATAGCTGGGTGAGCGTTGCAGCATGGTCACATGCGCGGCCTTGTCGGCCAGCGCCGGCACCAGAGTCACGGCGGTAGCGCCACTGCCGATCACCACAATGCGTTTGCCGCTGTAGTCCAGATACTCGGGCCAGAACTGCGGATGTACGAACTGCCCGGCAAAGCGCTGTTCCTCGGGAAAGCTCGGGCGGTAACCCTCGGCATAACTGTAATAACCGGCGCACACCGCCAGCATGCGTGCCTGCAACTGCTCCTGGCGCACACTGCCATCCGTCGCGCTGATCTCTACCTCCAGCGTCCAGCAGGCGCTGGGGCTGTCCCAGTTGGCGCTGATAACCCGGTGGCAGAAGCGGATAAACCGAGTGATCCCGGCTTCTTCGGCGGTTTCTTCGATATAGCGGCGAATGTCCGGGCCATCGGCAATCGCCTTGCGTTCGGTCCAGGGTTTGAAGCTGTAGCTCAGGGTGTACATGTCAGAATCGGAGCGGATACCGGGGTAGCGGAACAGATCCCAGGTGCCGCCAATGGCCTGGCGGGCTTCAAGAATGGCAAAGCGCTTGTCCGGGCACTGATCGGTCAAGGCCCGGGCCGTGCCAATGCCGGACAGGCCGGCACCGATAATCAATACATCGAGTGGTTCCGGGGCGAACTGTACTTGTTGTTGTGTGCTCATGATCCACGTCCGTAGCGATGGGTCTGGTGACAATCTAGGTTGTCACTTACACTTTGGCAATCCTGATTGTCAGAATAACCTGGATGAATATGCAGACTACCAGTCAACGCCGCTATCGTGGCTCCGCCGCCGAAGAGCGCAAAGCCCAGCGCCGCCAGCAGTTGATCGACGCCGCCGTAGAGGTCTATGGACGCCTGGGTTACCGGCATGCCGGGGTCAAGCAGGTGTGTGATGCCGCCGGGCTGACCCAACGCTACTTTTATGAATCCTTCAGCCACAGCGACGACCTGCTGATAGCCTGCTACGAACAGACCGCCACCCGCCTGCGCGAACAAATCACCGCCGCCGCCCAGGCCGCCGGCATCAACCAACTGGAACGCGGCCGGCAACTGCTGCGCAGCTACTTCGCCGCGCTCAAAGCCGAACCTTTGACCGCCAACCTGCTGCTGGTGGAAATTCGCGGCATCAGCCCCGCCGTAGATGACGCCATTACCCGCTCACTGCAAGCCATGAGCGACGACATCACCCGCGTCATTGCCCGTCATGACTACATCCCCGACCCGCTGCTGCACGCCGGCGTCATGGGCGGGGTGATCCATATCGCCCTGCACTGGATGGCCAGCGGCTACCGACAGCCGGTGGAGGAGGTGGCGGAAACAGCATTGAAGTTGGGGGCGGTGTTGTTGCCCAGCTAACCTACAAAGCCCGGCCAACCTCAAAATGGCACTTGGCCTCTACGCGATAACGGTTTATCTTCAAACCATCATCGACAAGGAGGTCAGCATGGCCCAGCACGGACACGCCCCACACCCCAGATCACCCGCACGCGATCAAACACCAACGTCTGTGCTTAAGCCTATCCTAATGATTGGGCAAAAATACGATGCGGCACTAATACGGTTGGGCTAACGGAGGAGTTATAACCTCATGAATATTAATATATTTTTGGGTCCGCACAAGACGCCTCCCTGCGCACACCGTTCAAATGCTTACATGTTAAAGGTAAAACGTGATCGATATTCCGAAATTTAAGTCTCCATCGATACTATGCCTAGCGATTGGTGTTTCATTGATTGCTTGGTATTACGCTCATGCATTTATCTTGATAGACAAGTTCTTGCCGTTGGACTTCTCAACACAAGAAGAACTGCTAATTTCTAAAGCAGAACTTGATGCTGCAAGGTCGGCATCAGGTGGCGTCGGCATTACTGTTATCGAGGCAAAATTCGAAGCAGCAAGCTATAAGAGAGTGGAGTTGGATAAAATCATGGGCGACATGTTCGAGCTGCACCGTTTGGGACTTTTGGTAGGGCTATTCTTCATACTTTTCACTATGCCAGTTTTTTGTTTTGAAATGGCTTGGCAAAAGACTGTCTTTAACAAGGCGCTTAAATCCGACGCCGGTAAATCTGGCGCGGTTTAGCTTCGCGTTCGGCGTCATGGAAGCGGAGGTGAGGTTTTGAACGATGGTTAGCACTTCGATCAGCAAGACACTAGGCCCAATCCATTTCGAGGACCTAGAGCCGCACCGTTTTGAAGACCTGATTCGAGAGTTGGCGTATGACTTCCGAGATTGGACGAATATTGAGGCAACCGGTCGTCTAGGAGCTGATGACGGATTCGATATACGGGCCTTCGAAAGAAACGAACACCATCACATTCATACCGCATCCGGTGACGTGGACGAAGAGCAGCCCCACCCGATGGAAGGTCGGATGTGGATGTTCCAATGTAAACGGGAAAAAGCCATTGGCCCGAAGAAGCTGTCGGAGATCGTAAGCAGTGACGTTAGTGGCTCCGACCCGCCTTACGGATATATTCTGGCGGCACCAGCTAATTTCTCTAAAAAGGCATATGACAAGTTTCGGGAGGAACTCAGGGCGCGAGGGGTAATGGAGTTTTACCTCTGGGGACGTGCGGAACTCGAAGATATGCTGCATCAACCGAAAAACGACAGAATTTTATTTGCGTTTTTCGGAATTTCCCTCGTTGCCCGCAAGCGTTCTCGTGCAACTGAATTACGATCCTTCATTTCCGTAAAAAACAAACTGCAGAAGCTATTGGGCACTAATCCCGCCCACAAGTCCGTGTTGCTTCGTGACAGTAAGGATCAGAATTATCCATATCAAGACAGATACGAAGATTTCGAGAAACGTCCTCGGTGGGTGGAACGAGCTGCGGTTCAAATGCACCCCCTAGGTGTTGTGTTTGAGGAGGGCAAGTACTTTGCGTACATCGACCGTGATGCGAAGACTTGGGACTACACCGCCGCAATAAACTTAGCCAAGGTCAGAAACAATCAAGACTCTGACGATCATAATTTGAGTCAAAAGGTTGAGGCTTTCTACGACTCAATTCAAAAGTGCCAGCAAGTGAAGATGGTCGATTTGCGATGGCTGAAGTTTGAGTCTGTAGTAGCAATTGATAGCGAGGGCGACGTCGAATACGAAATGCCTCAAATATATGTTGATTTCGATCCGGAAAAAGGACCATTTGCCGGAGGTCAGCAACTGCTCGAGGTAAATCAACACGCCGTCGAATATCTGGATGATTACGAGAGAGTTGCTATCTTTCCCGAGGAATTTACGGACCCGGTTTTTGGAATAATTCACAAAGAAGAGCAGCTTAACCTTCCCTCAGAAATCTCTGAGCAAATATGCAAGTACTCTGCATATCACCATGCCCTTTATGACTGCGATGGGCACATGGACTTCCTTTCAGTCAATGATGTCGTCGAGATCGCCGGCAGTTCCGACCGCAATAGTGAACCGTGTCTTTTGAAGATCACGCATAAGAGATCCGAATTAGCGCGAAAGCTCCTCCGAAAGAAGAATGAGAACTTGACTATAATCACACAGATCGAGCGCCACATTGGAAGGCCGCTGGCGGCGAGGGACACTATACAAGTGTATGAATATAAAAGAGTTTACCAGTGGCAACTGCCAGAACGGAGCGATGGCTAGATGACGCCGAACAAATCGCTGCAGATGACGTTTGAGGCGCCACCTGAGCTCAGGCGTTCGGCGTCAAGGAGGCCACATTGAAGAAGGGGCTGTTTAAGGAAGGTGGGCCTTTGGAGGTCAAGAGCCTCGGCAATGATCAGTACCACCTGACAATTACGATTCCAAAGGATCAGGATGGCCGAATCGCTCGGGAATGTCCGAATAGCGAATGCTCACCTGCCTATTTCAAGGTCACTCCGGGCACGGGGATTACCGGTGGACAAGATTCAGCCTTTTGCCCCTACTGTCGGCACGAGGCGGAGCCAACGGATTTCACTACGCAGGAGCAAATTCGATACGCCAAGGACATGGCAATACGAGAAGCGCATGGCGGCATCAACGATATGGTGAAGGACGCGCTAGGGCTAGATTCCCGAGGGAAACGAAAATTCGGTGGCGGATTTCTTTCCATTGAAATGGATCTCAAGCCTAGCCAACCTAAACAGGTGAGACGTCCCTTCGAGGATGAAGTTCGTCGGGATGTCGTGTGCCCGCATTGCACTCTTGATCAAACGGTTTTTGGCTTAGCTGCATGGTGCTCAGATTGCGGTAAGGACATATTTCTAACCCACGTTTCAGCCGAAATCGCCGTGACTCGAAGTATGCTCAACGATATTGGGCGTCGTGAACAGGATTTGGGGCGCCGCGTGGCGGCGAAAGACCTCGAAAACTGCCTTGAAGATTCGGTCTCGTTATTCGAGGCTGCTGCAAAAGCCTTGGCGCGCAGGGCGTTGACACAGCGTGGAGATGACGCTGAAACAGTTGAAGCCAAACTGAAGAAAGTTGGGAATTCGTTTCAAAATGTCGATCGCTCAAGGGAGCAGCTGAAGAAGCTGTTTAGCTACGAGCCGGTTCATTCTGCAATCTGGGATCGACTAGGAGGCTCATTCGAGAAGCGACACCCAGTCACTCACAATCTTGGGGTCGTAGATAAAAAATACTTGGAACGTGCTCAACAGGCTGAGCGTGAAGGCCGTGAAGTCAGAATCACGGAAAACGAGATTGATTCGTTGCTAAAAGATATTTTTCGGGTCATATCTGAACTTCATTCCGAGATCATCGTCGATGTCGAGTGAGATGACGCCGAACAAATCGCTGCAGGTGACGTTTGACCCGCCACCCATTTTTACTGCCGCAAAAACGGGATTCGCCTCAAACGCACCTGAGCTCAAGCGTTAGGAATCCAGGAGTTGAACCTTAGTTCATGATTGATGACCCGTACCCAGAAAGCTGGCAGGACCTACAAACAGGTGTGAAACGGCTATTTCGCAACGTAGGGCTGGCGGCTGATGTTGAGGTTGATCTCCAGACACCGCGCGGCACCGTCAATGTAGACGTTTGCGCTGTAGACCGTCGTAGCTTGGATAAAATTAAATATATTGTGGAATGCAAGAACTGGAACGCGACAGTGCCCCAATCAGTCGTTCATTCATTCACCACGGTTATGCATGAGACTGGGGCTAATATTGGATTTATCGTATCGAAGTATGGTCTGCAATCCGGGGCGAAGCAGTACACCCATAATACAAATATTACTGGATTAACCTATCTAGAACTTCAGCAGCGATATTTTGAGGCTTGGTGGAGAAGATACTTCTGCCCCCGGATAGGTGATGCAGCTGATCGCGTTTTGCAGTACACAGAAGAATTTAATGGTCAGCGAGATAAAGCCTACGAAAATCTGTCGGAGGAAAAGAAGAAAAAATTTGATCAGTTACGATCACGGTACACTGTTCATTCTTGGATGTTTTCGATGTTTAACCTCGAGTCCGTGAGCCCACACCTGAACACCGGTACCTTGCTGAATGTTCCGGCCGACTTGGATAACTTTAAAAAAGAGGTCTTATCTCAGATTTTACCAGGTGTGGAATGGCACTGTACGACTTTTCGTGACCTTTTAGATTTAATCTTGCAGTTTCTCAAGGATGTAGAAGAGGAATTCAACTCACTTTTTGGCGGATATATTTTCGATAAGGGGCCAATAAGTGGAGTAGGACCCGAGGGGCCGCCAATAGAGGGCAGATTCCGATGAGGTTTGGCCATAGCCCGCTGCTGTGGACTGTATGCCTATTCCTTACAATCGTTCCGGGCCTAACGGCCCTCCACCGGATGCCCTTTTCGCTGCGCTACAAGGGCACCGCTGGACAAAAGCGTTAGAGCTCACGTAGCCCTGAACATCAGCATCATTAAAGGAATGAAATGCAAAACCTTGTAAAACATACTCTTTACCTTTTTCTATGGATTACTGGTCTAACGGCTGCTATGACGCTAGCAGGTATTGGCTATACTTGGTTTTTCTCGGAGGCGAAAGAACTCCCTCATTTAGAGTGGCTAATAGGCTCTGTGATTGTAGAGGTCGTCGCGGTGATCCTTATGCTTGCTAAAAAAGGGTTAAAATATCTTCCGGACACACAAACAGATAAAGAGCCAAAAGATACCCTTAAGTTTATGGAGAGCTTTATTTCTACGGGCACTAGTGCGGCTGTTGTGAGTAACCGCGTGTCATGGTTGGCGGGTGACGATAAACTTATATCAATTCTTCAATCAAAAATTGAAAAAGGTACTCGCATTGAAATTATTACGCCAAGTGAAGTTCCGGAGGCGCTTAGAAAAAAGCTGAATGGTGCATCTTTTATTGTCACAAAAGAAAATGTATCACCTGAAGCTAGATTTACCTTAGTGAATGGAGATCGCAGCGGCGCTGAAAAGCTCGCCATTGCTCGTGGCGTTCACCCTGATCACGAGATTACAATTTTTGACAACAATTCTGGTCCCCAAATAATTGCAATGGCAAAGGACATAATTAGAAAATCCAAGGAGTTGGCTAATGCCGCATAGGTGGTGTAATTCGGCACAAATACGCCGAGAGCAAATTGAGTCAGGAGCAGACTTAACGTTCAACGAGGTGTTTAAGCCGCTTTTAGTTAGTCGAATTACGAGCCTTTCACCTAGCAATGTGCTGGAGGTAGGTGCTGGCACTGGTCATATTTCCAAAGAGTTATTTGAATTAGGGTTTTCTGTTACGGCAATAGAGCCTTCTGCCGGAATGTATCGGGTCGCAAAAGACGTTTTGTCTTTAACCGATGTTAGGTTGTTGAACTGCACTTCATTCGACTTAGAAAAAAATGAGCTTTATGAAGTTGCCTTCTCTCATCTTGTTGCACACGTTGTTGATGACCTCACAGCGTTCTTTGAATCAGTCGGGCAACACCTGAAAGCTTCCAGTCATTTTATTTTTTCGATCCCACATCCTTGCTTTTATAATGAATATAAGGGGTTTTTCGGAGATGAATATAATTACATGGCGTCAATGATCAAGAACGTGTCGTTTACCATCACTAAAGATCCACTAAATACGATTAGTGGAGTGCCATACCATCACAGACCGTTATCAGAGTACATCAATAAACTAGTTGAATCTGGTTTCGCTATTGATGGCTTTGACGAAACCTATCCAGAAGATGATATACAACTAAAATATGGAGCCAAATGGGAGTCGCCACGATATTGTGTGTTTACCTGCAGAAAGCTCTAACAAGCGCATGTTGTCGGACTTGGACTTCCCCCACTCCAGTATCCACTGCATCGGGGGGACGTCCAGGCCATGCAGGCGTCAAAGATTAAGCCCCGGATCGTCCGACGGCAGCTTGTCATCACGCGGGCGAGAAACCTCTTTCTGATCGATGCTGCCGAGCAAGGCAACAATAAGGATCGCAGCTGCGGCAAGGGAGAAGACGAATAGCGGGACCATCGACCAACTGGCCGCGCCAGCGATGCCGCCCGCGACGGCCGGGCCGACCATGAGCCCAATGTTATTTCCCTGCATGGCGAAGCCGAGCGTGACTCCGAGCAGTTCGGGGCGCGGGGCGTAGCGTGGCGCTGCGTCGAAGACGATCACTGGAATCAGCCCGCTTGCGAACGCGAAGACGACGCATAAGCCGTAGGAAACCGCACCGGGTAAGGTTTCAGAGAGAATGCCTACGCTGGCAAAGGCCAAGACCCCGAAGCTCGTAACCAGTAGCCGCAACGGTCGATAGCCACGCGCCAGTAACTGTCCACAGGCCAGATTGCCAACCCCGCTTATGGCGACGGCAACGGCAGTTAAAATGCTGGCGGTTTCCAGGCTCACACCCAATCGGTCCGAAAGTATCGACGGCAGAAAGCCGAATATGGCGAAAAACGCTGCGGAGAATGCCGCGAAGATCCCCCCCAAGAGCCACGGGCCGGGAGAAACCAATGCTTGCTTCATGTCGGTGCGGATACTGCGCCGCTCCGTGGCAGCCGGGCCAAGGCCTCGCGTGCCACGACCAGCGAGAACCGCATAGCCGAATAGAATCCCCGCGTTGAGCAACCAGAAACCGCGCCACTCGAGCGAGGCCAATAGCGGTGCGGCAAGCATAACCAGAGTCATACCTACCGGCATGAACGTCGCCCAGACCGCGACCGCGCGGTCCCGGGCTTGCGTCGGCGCCACGGCAACGATCAAAGCCGGTGCGGCAACGATCACCGCAAGAAATCCCACCCCCTCAAGGGCTCGCGTTGTTAGAAGTGCAGGAGCGCTCGTTGCGAGCGCCCCGAGCGCGGAGCCCGCCGCCTGCAGCAGCAGGCCTCCAACGACCATGCGCCTGGCACCGATGTGATCGACGGCAAGCCCGGCGGGAGCGCCGGCGACCGCGCCAATAAGCGCGAACGCCGAGATCAGCCAGGCCGCCGTCGCGAGGCTGATAGCAAGATCCGCCTGTATGGCGGCCAGTGCCATTGGGGCCTTTCCAACCTGAAAGGCCGACACGACACCTGCGCCAACCAGGAGCAGAACGGCAAACCAGCGTGAGTTGCCGGCGTGTTGGGCTGACGCTGTCGCAGGCGGACGGCGATGGGCGATCTTCATTCAGTCTTTTCCGCTTGCAGATGCCGCCGGCCATGGACCAATGCCATCGCAAGCTCGGCAACGTGCCTGCCCTGAAAGCGGGCCCCGTCGAGTTCGTTGTCGCTAGGTTGGCGATCGCCGCCATCGGCGTCTTCGGCCAAGGTAGATGCGCCATACGGCGAACCGCCGGTAATCTCGTCCATCCGCAGCTGGCCCTTGAAGGTGTAGGGAAGGCCGACGATCACCATTCCCAGGTGCATAAGCACGATGTGCGTCGAGAGAATGGTCGACTCCTGGCCGCCATGCTGGCTCCCGGTCGAGGTGAAGACACTTGCGATCTTGCCGACGAGCTTGTCTCGGAACCAGAGCCCGCCTGCTTGATCGAGAAAGTTCTTCATCTGTGCGGCCATATTCCCGAAGCGGGTTGGCGTGCCGATGATGATCGCATCGTAATCCGCCAGTTCGGCAACGGTCGCGACCGGCGCCGCCTGTGCCAGCCCGTATCCCGATTCCCTGGCTACCTCGTCGCTAACAAGCTCCGGCACCTGCTTCACCGACACGTTGGCGCCGGCTTGCCGGACGCCGTCGGCCACTGCCGACGCCATGGCCTCGATATGGCCGTAGGACGAGTAGTAGAGCACGAGCACGTTGGTCATATGAAAATCCTTTTATCTGCGGCCCGCCGGCGGCGGGACTACTGGAAACCCATGCTGACACCTTGAATTGATCAGTACAATTGAGAAATAATTCATTAAGTTGATCGATGAGATAGATCATGCTAGACGCACTAACCTTGGACCAGATGCGCATCTTCGTTGCCGTTGTGGAAGCCGGCAGTTTTCGTGGCGCCGCCAGCCGCCTGTTACGTGTTCAATCGGCGGTGAGCCACTCAATCGCGAATCTTGAGGCGCAACTCGGCGTTACTCTCTTCGACCGCTCCGGCCACCGCCCAACCCTCACGCGCGAAGGGCAGGCACTGCTGGCTGACGCGCGCGCCATCCTACTGAAAGTCGACAGCATGCGTGCCCGAGCCCGCGGACTGGGCGAAGGCGTTGAACTTGAGCTGCCTATCGTCGTCGACACTCTGTTCCCCATTGCTACGGTTGCGGCTGCACTGCGCCACATGCGTAAGGCCTATCCATCAGTAGGCGTTCGGCTATCCATCGCTGCGCTGGGTGGCCCGCTCACGGCCTTGATGGAGAGACGCTGCACGCTGGGGATCATGGTAGGGGAGGATTTTCGCGATCCGCGCATCGAGCTTGAAGCGCTCTCGTCCTTTCCTCTCATTGCGGTTGCAGCTAGCGACCATCCATTGGCTGTGCGCGCCGAAACCGAGAACCTGAGTGGAGACGAGTTGATGGAGCACCTGCAGATCGTTCAGCAGGATCCGACTCCGCTATCGGAGGGACGTGACTTCGGGGTACTGTCCCCAGGAACCTGGCGGGTGAGCAGCCAGGAAGCCAAACATGCCCTGATTCTCGGCGGGCTCGGCTGGGGGCGGCTGCCCTTGTGGTTGGTCGAGCGCGATCTGGCCGAGAGACGCCTGGTTCGGCTGCCCGCGGCCGCCTTGGGCCCGCGCGGAGAGGCGCCGGTACACGCTTATCTTGCGCGTCGCATCGATGAACCGCTGGGCCCCGCCGGAAGAGTCTTGCGCGAAGCGCTGCTTGGGTGCGCCGGCGGAGCGTTACCCGGATTTCTGCCGTAGCCACGGTGATCAACCCGACCACGGCAGAGTTGTGCCGGTTGACTCAGGCAGGTTCCATGGACGGAGTGTGAGTGCTGGGCGCCAGGCTCAGCCAGCGCGGCGGCCTTGTCTGCTGAACTGTTCCAGACGGTTTCCTTCAAGCCATGCTTCAACGTGACAACAACGGCCATCGAGTCGTTACCACCCTCGTCGCTGAATACAAAACCCTATAGATGCTGCATGATCAGCTTGTGTCAGCCGCTGGAGCTTCTTTCCAAATCTTGCGGCGTGAGTAAAAAAGGAATAATTTGTACTCATGGATGAATTTGAGTTCGACGAAACCAAAAGTCAGACCAATCTGGATAAGCACGGTATTGATTTCTTTACTGCCCAAGGGTTGTGGAAAGATCCGTATCTGCTGGAAGTCCGTGCAAAATCAGAGGGTGAGCCGAGGTTTTTGCTGATAGGCAAGATTGGTGAAAAGCACTGGTCGGCTGTCGTCACATACAGGGATGCTCGTATTCGCCTTATTTCGGTAAGGCGTTCCCGCAAGAAGGAGGTTGAGCTCTATGAAGGCTAAAGACTTCGATAAAAAATTTGAGGAAGATCAGGAAGATGTAATTGATGACCTTGATCTTTCCTCTGCGCGGCGTGTCAATCTGGAGCAAAAGCGAATTAACGTCGATTTCCCGGCTTGGGTCGTAGAGTCGTTGGATCGCGAGGCTGCGCGTATTGGGGTTACCCGCCAATCTATCATCAAGGTGTGGTTGGTGGAGCGGCTGCAAGCAGAGTCTGCTAAAAAGCCGTTTAACGGTGACGCTGAGCTTCCTCGCTAATAGACATCCCGGCAGCATAAAAAAATCCGACACCAGTCGCCCGGTATCGGATTTCTCAGAACCCCGCGCGAAGGCGGGGTTGCTTATCGGGTCTGACCCTTACAGCTGAGCGACCGGGATGGACGCTGCGGCTTTCTGGTAGGACTCGATTTCGTTGAAGTTCATGTAGCGATAGATATCGCCAGCCATGCTGTCGATTTCGGCAGCGTAGCTCATGTATTCCTCAACGCTCGGCAGGCGGCCCAGGATGGACGCTACCGAGGCCAGTTCGGCGGAGGCCAGGTACACGTCGGCGCCATCGCCCAGGCGGTTCGGGAAGTTCCGCGTGGAAGTGGAGACAACGGTGGACTTGGCAGCTACGCGGGCCTGGTTACCCATGCACAGCGAGCAGCCCGGCATTTCCATACGAGCGCCGGCCTTGCCGTAGATGCCGTAGTAGCCTTCTTCGGTCAGCTGGTACTGATCCATCTTGGTCGGCGGAGCCAGCCACAGACGGGTCGGGATGGCACCCTTGTTCTTCTCCAGCAGTTTACCGGCGGCGCGGAAGTGACCGATGTTGGTCATGCACGAGCCGATGAAGACTTCGTCGATCTTGTCACCAGCTACCTGCGACAGCAGGCGGGCGTCGTCCGGATCGTTCGGGGCGCACAGTACCGGCTCCTTGACGTCGGCCAGATCGATTTCGATCACGGCGGCGTATTCGGCGTCGGCGTCGGCCTGCATCAGGCTCGGGTTGGCCAGCCAGGCTTCCATGGCTTGGGCGCGACGCTCCAGGGTGCGGGCGTCCTGGTAGCCGTTGGCGATCATCCAGCGCAGCAGGACGATGTTCGACTTCAGGTACTCGGCAACCGACTCTTCGCTCAGCTTGATGGTACAGCCGGCAGCGGAACGCTCGGCGGAGGCGTCAGACAGCTCGAACGCTTGCTCGGCGGTCAGGTGCTCCAGGCCTTCGATCTCGAGGATGCGGCCAGAGAAGATGTTCTTCTTGCCTTTCTTCTCGACGGTCAGCAGGCCTTGCTGGATGGCGTAGTAGGGGATGGCATGAACCAGGTCGCGCAGGGTGATGCCGGGTTGCATTTTGCCCTTGAAGCGCACCAGTACCGATTCGGGCATGTCCAGCGGCATAACGCCGGTGGCAGCAGCGAAGGCGACCAGACCGGAACCAGCCGGGAACGAGATGCCCAGCGGGAAGCGGGTGTGCGAGTCACCACCGGTACCGACGGTGTCAGGCAGCAGCATGCGGTTCAGCCAGCTGTGGATGATGCCGTCACCCGGACGCAGCGCGACACCACCACGGGTGTGGATGAAGTCGGGCAGGGTGTGGTGGGTGGTGACGTCGATCGGCTTCGGATAGGCCGCAGTGTGGCAGAAAGACTGCATGACCAGATCAGCGGAGAAGCCCAGGCAGGCCAGGTCTTTCAGCTCGTCACGGGTCATCGGGCCAGTGGTGTCCTGGGAACCGACGGTGGTCATCTTCGGCTCGCAGTAGGTGCCGGGGCGGATGCCTTCGACGCCACAGGCTTTGCCGACCATCTTCTGCGCCAGGGTGAAGCCCTTGGTGCTGGCGGCCGGTACGTCAGGCTTGCGGAACAGGTCAGAGTGACCCAGACCCAGTTCGGCACGGGCCTTCTCGGTCAGACCGCGGCCGATGATCAGCGGAATACGGCCACCGGCGCGTACTTCGTCGAGCAGCACCTGGGTCTTCAGTTCGAAGGTGGTGATGACTTCATCGGTGCCGTGTTTGCAGACCTTGCCTTCGTAGGGGTAGACGTCGATGGCGTCGCCCATGTTCAGGTTGCTGCAATCGAATTCGATCGGCAGAGCGCCGGCATCTTCCATGGTGTTGTAGAAGATCGGGGCGATCTTGGTGCCGAAGCAGAAACCACCGGCACGCTTGTTCGGAACGTAGGGGATGTCGTCGCCGAAGAACCACAGCACCGAGTTGGTGGCGGACTTGCGCGAGGAACCGGTACCAACCACGTCACCTACGTAGGCAACCGGCAGGCCTTTGGCTTTCATGGCTTCGATCTGGTTCAGCGGGCCAATGGCGCCAGGCTCGACCGGCTCGATGCCGTCACGGGCCATTTTCAGCATGGCCAGGGCGTGCAGCGGGATGTCCGGGCGCGACCAGGCGTCAGGAGCCGGCGACAGGTCGTCGGTGTTGGTTTCGCCAGGAACCTTGAACACGGTCAGGGAGATTTTTTCGGCGACAGCCGGGCGCTTGGTGAACCACTCGCCATCAGCCCAGGACTGCAGCACGGCTTTGGCGTTGGCGTTGCCAGCCTTGGCCTTGCCGGCTACGTCGTGGAAGGCATCAAACATCAGCAGGGTGTGCTTGAGCTGTTCGGCGGCGACAGCGGCCAGTTCGGCGTTGTCGAGCAGTTCGACCATGGTGGCGATGTTGTAGCCGCCCTGCATGGTGCCCAGCAGTTCAACGGCACGCTCTTTGGTCAGCAGCGGGGAGGTGGCTTCACCCTTGGCGACTGCAGACAGGAAACCAGCCTTGACGTAGGCGGCTTCGTCAACCCCCGGGGGGACGCGGTTGGTCAGCAGATCAAGCAGGAATTCTTCTTCACCGGCCGGCGGGTTTTTCAATAGTTCTATGAGACCGGCGGTTTGTTCGGCGTTCAGCGGCTGAGGCACAACGCCTTGGGCGGCGCGTTCTTCAACGTGTTTGCGATAGGCTTCAAGCACAGTAATTACCCTCATCAGTCTGTTCCGCTTGTGACGGAACGGTCATCCTCACGGACCAGGGAAGCACTGAATAATCGCCTTCAGCCTAAGTAAACTATTCAGTGCTCCCCAACATGCCGGGAAGGCTGGGGTACAAACGCAAGCCCGTTTCTGAGTGGACAACCTGGGTAACTGGGTTGGCAGATACGAATCGGGTTGCGGGCAAACGCCTGACACACAGCCCTAACGGCGGGCCGATTCTACAGTAGTTGCCGGGTAAAGTTAAGTTGCAGAGCTGTTTGACCTTCGTATGAGACAATACCGGCGGTCCGATTGCCGGACCGGGTCACTTTTGCGGGAAACCCTGAGAAATGGGCGGGATATCACTTCATGGTTGCTAGTTATACCGACAAGACACCGTGCGTAGGGCGTTGTTCGACGGTGTTCGGGGACACGGTCTGCCGTGGTTGCAAACGTTTCAGTCATGAAATCATCGACTGGAACCGCTATAGCGCCGAGCAGCGGGCGGCGATCTGGCGGCGGCTGGAGCAGTTGCTTGGGCAGGTGCTGACGGCGCGCCTGGCTTTGGACTCGGTGTTGGCGCTGGAGCAGGCGCTGGAGCGCTGGCGGGTGGCTTGTGACCCAGGTCAGCCGTGGACCAGCAAGGCCTACCAGTTGCTGGTGCGCGCTGGCGACGAGGCGCTGAGTGGATGTGGTTTGAAAGTGTTGCCGAGCAGGCTGGGACTAAGTGCGCGGCAGTTGCGCGATGAAATCGATCATGACTTTCAGGCTTTGTCGCAAGCCTATTACGAGCGACACACAATTTTGCCGGGGATGCCTGGCGCGCCCTTGGGCGGTCAGTGACTCATGGCATGGGGAGGCGGGAGCTGGGCTCCCGCTTCCGGTTCCTTGGTTATTTTTCCAGCAGTTCTTCCAGGTGGGCGATCATGTCGTCTGGCTTGAGCACCAGCACGTCGCTTTCCAGTTGGTCGAGAATCACCTCGGCAGTGTTGCCGATCAGGGCGCCGGAGATCCCTTTGCGCGCGACGGTGCCGATGACCGTGACACTGGCGCCGACCTGCTTGGCGACCTTGGGAATCAGGGTGTCGGCTGGGCCTTCGTCGATATGCAGGCGTTCGTTGTCCAGTTCGTACTGGTCGATGTACTTGCGTGCTTCTTCGACATAACGGGCGGCAATGTTTTCGCGCAACTGATAGACCGGGTCGGCAGCCGACAGCATGGGTGCCGGGTGGGCGCTGACCAGATGAAGCTCGCCGTTGATCATCTCGACGATATCGGCTGCGTGGCTGACGATGGTGTCATGCAGTATGTGGTGCTGGTCGTCATGGTTGCCGAGATCTACGGCAGCCAGTACTGCGCCGCGCATCCAGGACTCGGTGGTCTTGACCATCAGCACCGGGGCAGGGCAGTAGCGCAGGATTTTCCAGTCATCCGGGGTCAGCAGTGCTTTTTTCAGCGGGTTGTCTGGTAGATGTTGCTTGATCACCAGGCCGCAGCCTTGTGCACTGGTGGCTTGAACGATGGTATCGGTCAGGTTGCCGTGCCAGGATTGCGAGGCGGAGGCTTTGAAACCAGCTGCTTCCAGTTCGGTGCAGAACTTGTCGAGCAGCGGCTTGTGATCCTGGCGGTTTTCGCAAACCAGCAGATGCAGCTCCGATTCGATGACTCCGGCAATCAGCTTGGCACGATTCAAAGCCAGTTGTTCGGTCTGGCTTGGGTCGATGATAACCAGAATACGTTTGATGGCCTGCATGGCGTTCTCCCTATGGCGGTTTTGCTGTTCTACTTTCAATGTAGCTGGTTTTTTGGGGCCTGCTGTTGATATGGGTCAAGGTGCTAGAGCGCTGATATATCCGTATAATTTGCGCTCATTGATTGCTAACGCCACGTGATTCCATGACCTTGCCGCAAGAACTGCTCGATTTTCTCCGCTGCTCAACGCCTGATGCCTGGGTTGCCCAAGCGCTGGAGCACCCTGAAGAGCTGCTGATCGATCACGCCAACTGTGAAAAGAAAGCCGCCTCGACAGCACTTAATCTGATGTTTCGCTATACCGACAAGCCCGATTTGCTGCAGAAAATGTCGCGTTTGGCCCGTGAGGAGTTGCGTCATTTCGAGCAGGTGACTGCACTGATGCAGCGACGCGGGGTTGTTTATCGTGGCTTGTCCGCCAGCCAATATGCTCAGCGTTTGCGTCAACATGTGCGTACTACCGAGCCTGGGCGGTTGATTGACACTCTGATTGTCGGGGCGTTTATCGAGGCGCGCTCGTGTGAGCGCTTCGCCAAGCTGGCACCGCATCTGGATGCTGAACTGGGCGATTTTTACCGTTCGCTGCTCAAGTCCGAGGCCCGGCATTACCAGGATTACCTGAAGCTGGCGGGCAAGTATGCCCAAGGTCCGATTGATGAGCGGGTAGCGTTCTTTGCCGAGGTAGAGGCCGAGGCCGTGATGGCCGACGATTCCGAATTTCGTTTCCACAGCGGCGTTGCCGCCCAGGCTTGCTGAGTCCGGGTGTAAGATCGAGACAGTTGTCTATAATGAGTCACTGTTGTGGTGTTTCGAGGCTAGGGAGGGGATGCATGAGGTTTGTCCGAACAGGTTGCCGCGCGTCGCTTGCTGGTTTGTTGTTGGCGGCCTTGCTGAGCTCTACCCCAGCCTGGGCAACAGGTACTTGCGAACGAGTGGTCGTTGCCGGCAACCCTCAGTATCCACCGTTGTTATGGGTTGATCCGCAGGATGACAAGCGGCTGATTGGCGCCGGTGTTGAGCTGTTGGAGATGGCCCTGGCCGATGCCGGGGTAAAGGTCGAGGTGCTGAATGTCGGCCCTTGGGCGCGGGCCCAGGATGAGGTGCGCAGTGGGCGGGTGGACATGCTGGCTGGGGCCTTTCTGACTCACGAGCGGTTGGGCTACATGGATTATGTGTATCCGGCCTATATAGAGGTACCCAGCGTGGTTTTTGTCAGACGCGGCAGCGCCTTTCCTTACTCCGGCTGGGACGATCTGCGAGACAAGCGCGGCAGTACTTTGGTCAATAACAGTTATGGCCAGGCTTTCGATACCTACGCCAGGGACCATTTGCGGATCGAAAAGGTGTCTTCGATTGAGCAGTCATTTCGCACTCTGCTGCTGGGGCGGGTCGATTACGTGGTCTATGAGCGCTACCAGGGGCTGGCAGTGGCCGAACAGTTGGGCATTGCCGATCAGCTCGACATCATCGATGGCTCGCTGATCAGCGAGCAGTTGTATTACACCATTTCCCATCGCAGTGCCTGTAACTCTCCGGCGTTGCGCTCGGCCCTGGCCCTGGCCATGCAGGATCTGGTCGGCAGGGGCGAGCCGAGGCGCTTGCTGGAGAAGTATCAGGCTATCTGGTCTGCGCAGTTTGGAGTGTCTTCAGGTCTTGCTGAGGAGCCGGCGGTTTTTGACTGATTAATTGCCTCAGGTGTTTCAAAACAGTTACATCTGAAATTCTTTGGACCGCAACAGTCCTTGCTCTGCTAATCTGTATTGGTGTTTTTCCCGATAACTGTACGGTGTTCTGCTGCCCTGTGCTGGATTAGGGTGTTAGGCCATACGGAGGGAGCGGTTATGAGCAATCTGTTGTACCAGCAAATTGCCCAGCAGTTGGCTGAGGACATTCAAAAGGGTTTCTATCAGCCTGGCGAACGGGTGCCATCGGTGCGCAAGCTCAGCACCCAGAAAGGTGTGAGCCATGCCACGGTACTGCAGGCCTACGCCACCCTTGAGGATCAGGGGCTGATTCGTGCCCGCCCGCAGTCCGGCTATTATGTGCATCAGACTCCGGCACTGACCGCGCCTACGCCACAGATTGCCCGGGTTGAGCATCCCTACGCGGTGACCCGCAGCAGCATCATCAGCGAGATTCTGCGTCAGGCCCGGCGCGATGGCGTCATGCCGTTGGGCGCGGCGGTACCCTCCAGCGACTTTCTGCCATTGCGGGCGCTGCATCAGCAGATGAGCAAGGTCACCCGTTTTCACAGTCAGAAAGCCTTCAGCTATACCTTTAGCCCAGGCTATGAGCCCCTGCGCCGGCAGGTTGCGATTCGGATGCGCGATGCCGGAGCGATGGTCGACCCCGAGGGCGTGGTGATCACCAATGGCTGTGTCGAAGCATTGCAGTTGTGCCTGCGGGCGATTACCAGCCCCGGCGACCTGATCGCCACTGAATCACCCAGCTACTATGGCTTGCTGCAGTTGTGCGAGTTGCTTGGGCTCAAGGTGATTGAGATTCCCACCGACCCGGAAACCGGCTTGAGTCTGGAAACGCTGCAGAAAGCCACTGAGAAGTGGCCGATCAAGGCTCTGGTGGTGACCTCGCGGGCCGGTAACCCGATGGGTGCGACCATGCCGGAAAACCGCCAGCGCAAGCTGGTGGCGATGATGGCTCAGTTGAGCATTCCGATCATCGAAGATGATATCTATGGCGAGTTGATGTTTGACCACGGTCGCTCGCGGGCGCTCAAGGCCTTCGACTGTTCGGATACGGTGATGTATTGCTCAAGCTTTTCCAAGACCATTTCGCCGGGCGTGCGCACTGGTTGGGTGGTGGCCGGCAAGCATCAGGACACCATTGAAAAGCTGCAAACCTTTACCACGCTGTCGGCCTGCAGCGTTAGCCAGATGGCGGTTGCTGCCTATCTGGAGAACGGGGGCTATGACCGGCATCTGCGGCATATCCGTCAGGAGTATCGCAAGAACCTGAGCAGCTTCCAGTTGGCGGTTCAGCAGTACTTTCCCGAAGGGACCCAGATTACCCGGCCCAAGGGCGGCTTCATTCTCTGGGTCAGTCTGCCGGGCGGGGTGGATACCCAGGTGCTGTTTACCAGGGCGCTGGAGCAGGGGATCAGTATTGCACCGGGGGTTGTGTTCAGTAACTCGGACCAGTTCAACCACTGCTTGCGCCTGAACTGCGGTATACCTTGGAATCGCAATGCCGAGAGGGCGGTGATGACCTTGGGGGTGCTGGCTCAGCAGTTGCTGATCGAGCGCCAGACGCTGGAGCCGGCGCTGGCTGGCTAGTGCTCGCGCGCTTGCTGAGCGCTCCTGCCGGCGGGGTAGGAGCGCTTCTTCCGGAGGAGTTCAGACTACTGCGGTGGCCTTTTCCTTGTGTTCCTGGCGCTGAATCTGTTGCGACAGCTCAATGATCTGCTCACGCATCCAGCGGTTGGCTGGATCCTGATCGGTGCTTTCATGCCAGAAAATGTGGGTTTCGATGGCTGGTACGTCATCGATCGGCAACTGGGCGAAATGCAAGTGGTGGCGTTTGGCGAAACGCTCATGCACGGTCATCACCAGATCGGTGTTGTCCAGCACCAGCGGTGCCATCTGATAATGCTGTGAACGCAGTACCACATTGCGCTGAATACCCATCTTGCCCAGAGCCAGATCGACATGCCCGAGGCCGTTGCGGCGGCTGGAAATGTGGATATGCGACTGGGCCAGGTAATCATCCAGGCTGAGCCGCTCCTTGCTGGCCAGCGGATGGCCCTGGCGCATCACGCAGACATAGCGGTCTTCGAACAGTTTGACGTGACGAACCTGGGTATCAGTGTTGAGCGGCGCGTCAATCGCGAAGTCCAGGCGGCCGGCGGCCAGTTCCTTGGTGGTTTCCCGGCGCTTGGCCAGGAAGCTGTCAATCTTGATGCCGGGAGCCAGGCGGCGAATGCGCGCGGCCAGCTGGGGCAGAATGACTGCCTCGTTGGCGTCGGTCATGCTGATGCGATAGGTCTTGGTTGCCTGTTCGGGATTGAAGCTGCGGCTTTCCTGAACCGAAACGCGCAACAGCTGCAACGCCTGACGCACCGGCGTAATGATGTTCTGGGCCATGGGAGTGGGGACCATGCCCTGGGCGGTCCGCACGAACAGCGGGTCATTGAAGGTCTCGCGCAGGCGGGCGAGGGCGTTGCTCACTGCAGGTTGGGTGATGCCGACAATCTGCCCGGCACGGGTCAGGTTGGCCTCGGTATAGATGGCATCAAATACAATGAACAGGTTCAGATCAACTTTGCTGAGGTTCATCGCAACATCCTTCGGTTGATTGGCTCAAGGTCGAGACATGTGCTTTATACTTTTGGCCAAGTATATATCGCTTATGAATGTTTATACACACCAAAAATAGGTTAGATAAATCCCTCAGCCTCAACTAGCATTTTTCTGGTCGCAATCTTCGTTTGATAACCAGAAAAGGCAGGCAATCATGGATTTTGGATATTCTCCCAAGGTGAAAGAGCTGCGCGAGCGCGTCGATGCGTTCATGCAGGAGCATGTGTTCCCGGCTGAGCCGATTTTTCACCAGCAAGTGGCTGAAGGTGATCGCTGGCAGCCTACCGCCATTGTTGAAGAGCTCAAGGTCAAGGCCAAGGCTGAGGGGCTATGGAACCTGTTCCTGCCTGAGTCGGAACTGGGCGCCGGCCTGACCAACCTCGAATATGCGCCGCTGGCTGAGCTGATGGGTCGTTCGGGCCTGGCTTCGGAAGCCTTCAACTGCAGCGCGCCGGATACCGGCAACATGGAAACTATCGTTCGCTACGGCAGCGAAGAGCACAAGGAAAAATGGCTCAAGCCGCTGCTGGCTGGTGAAATCCGCTCCTGCTTCGGTATGACCGAGCCGGGCGTAGCCTCTTCCGACGCTACCAACATGCAGGCCAATGCCCGCCGCGAAGGTGATGAGTGGGTAATCAACGGTCGCAAGTGGTGGACTTCCGGTGCCTGTGATCCGCGTTGCAAGATCATGATCTTCATGGGTCTGACCAATCCCGATGCGCCGCGTCACCAGCAGCACTCGATGATTCTGGTGCCGATGGATACCCCCGGCGTCAAGGTAATCCGCCCGCTGCCGGTCTTCGGTTACGACGATGCCCCGCATGGTCATGCTGAAGTTGTGCTGGAAAATGTCCGGGTCCCCTACAGCAACGTGCTGCTGGGTGAGGGTCGTGGCTTTGAAATCGCTCAGGGTCGCCTCGGGCCGGGCCGTATTCACCACTGCATGCGTTCGATCGGTGCTGCCGAGCGTGCTCTGGAGCTGATGTGCCGCCGTTCGGTCGAGCGTGAGGCCTTCGGTAAGCGTCTGGCGCAACTGGGTGGCAACATTGACCTGATTGCCGAGTCGCGCATCGAAATCAACCAGGCGCGCCTGCTGACCCTGCAAGCGGCTTATATGATGGATACCGTAGGCAACAAGGTAGCCAAGAGCGAGATCGCCCAGATCAAGGTCGTGGCTCCGAATGTGGCTCTGCGCGTCATTGATCGTGCGATCCAGATGCACGGTGGTGCCGGGGTCTCGGAAGACTTCCCGCTGGCTCACATGTACGCCATGCAGCGCACCCTGCGTCTGGCCGACGGCCCGGATGAGGTACACCGCGCGGCCATCGGCAAGCACGAGCTGGGCAAGTACATGGCTCGTTAAGCCGGTACTGCTAACAAAAAACCCGCCGTGTTTGGCGGGTTTTTTTTGGCCGTGGCCGAAGGGACAGCGCGGGCGTTAGGCCCTGATCGGCTTAACGGGCGCGATAGGTGATGCGACCCTTGGTCAGGTCATAGGGGGTCAGTTCAACCCGCACCTTGTCACCGGTCAGGATGCGGATGTAGTTCTTGCGCATCTTGCCTGAAATATGGGCAGTCACGACGTGGCCGTTCTCCAGCTCCACACGGAACATGGTGTTCGGCAAGGTGTCGATGATGGTGCCTTCCATTTCAATACTGTCTTCTTTCGCCATTCAGCAAGGGCCTCTCAGGTATCTGTTTGCAGGCGGGCAAATAGAGGTGCCCGCAAAAAAGGTGAGCAATTGTGCCTTAAAAGCAACGAAGAGCCAAGTTTAGCCGGGTTTATTTTGCAGGTTGATGGCCTGACGGCAGTTCAGTTGATCAGGATCCAACGTTGGTTGACCAGCATTTCCAGCGGCCGATACTCGGTCTTGTAGTTCATTTTCCGGCAGCTCTTGATCCAGTAGCCCAGATATACAGCTTCCAGTTGGCAGCGTTTGGCCTCTTCGATCTGCCAGAGAATTGCATAGCGTCCCAGGCTGCGTTTGGGCAGTTCGGGGGCGTAGAAGGTGTAGACCGCCGACAGGCCGTTGTTCATGCGGTCGGTGACAGCTACCGCGACGAGGTGGCCATCCAGGCGAAACTCGTAGAATATGCTGAACGACCAGTCACGGACCAGGAACGAGCTGAACTGCTCACGGCTGGGTGGGTACATGTCACCATCGGCATGTCGCGCTTCGATATAGCGCGCGTACAGGTGATAGGCTTCATCGCTGAGATGCGGGCGACAGGACGTGACGGTGATGTCGCGGTTGCGCTTGATGATGCGGCGCTGCTGGCTGCTGGGTTTGAAAGCTGTGACCGGGATTCTGGCAGCGATGCAGGCGTTACAGTGCCGGCAATGCGGACGATAGAGGTGATCGCCGCTGCGGCGAAACCCCAGTTCGGACAGTTGGCTGTAGGTGGTCAGGTCAATGGGTTGTTGGGGGTCGAGAAACAGGGTGGTCGCCTGCTCGTCTGGCAGGTAACTGCAGGTATGCGGTTGGGTCGCATAGAACTTGAGTTGGGCCAGGTCTGTCATGGGAGTGTGTCGCGCTTCAGGCTACTCCGCCAAGTATAGAGCGGGGCTTGCGGGGCTTCAAAGGCAACCTGTCCATGGCCAGTGATTATCTGCATTTTCAGGGCAGAACTGACGCAAGAGCTGGAGAAAGTCGGATCGTTCGATCGATTCGGCGCCCAGGCTGAACAGGTGATCGGTAGGCATCTGGCAGTCGATCAGGGCAAACCCGGCGCGCTGCAAGTCACCGGTCAGATGGATGAAGCCGGTCTTTGAAGCGTTGCTGCGCAGGCTGAACATCGACTCGCCGAAAAAGACCCGGCCCAGCGCGAGGCCGTAAAGTCCGCCAACCAGTTCATCTTGATCCCAGACTTCGACGGAGTGGGCAATACCCATCCGGTGCAGTTGCCGATAGGCCTGCTGCATCTCGTCGGTGATCCAGGTGCCCTCCGAGTAGGGGCGGGGGGCCGCGCACTGCCTCAATACCTGGTCGAAGCAGCGGTCATAGCTGATGCTGAAGGTGGTGTGTCGGAGGAACTTGTTCATGCTGCGCGAGATGTGCAGCTTATCGGGAAACAGCACGGTACGCGGGTTGGGGCACCACCAGAGCAAGGGTTGACCATCCTGGTACCAGGGGAAAATACCCAGTCGATAAGCGCGGATCAGCCGTTGTGGCGAGAGGTCGCCGCCCAGTGCCAATAGGCCATTAGGGTCATCCAGCGCCATGTCGGCGGAAGGAAACTCCAGTGTGTGCGGATTAAGCCAGGTCAGGTGGCCCATGTGTGCAATGTCCGGCCTTTCAAACGGTTTATCAAGAAGCGTGTATAAGCTATTGTCCCTTATCAAGATAGTGTCAATGCGTGATGGAACGCAAACGCGCGTGGGTGGTCAATCGTTATAATCCTGACTCCCACTGTTACAATAGCTGATTGAATTGATACGGAAGACTGCGTTTTGAAGGATACCCAAGCACAGAAAGCCCCGATTGCCTGGCGTGAGCAGTTGAGTCTGCGCCTGCGTGAGGGCGCCCTGTTGGCGATGATTGCACTGTGTCTGTACTTGTTCATGGCGCTGTCCACTTACCATACAGCTGACCCGGGCTGGACCCGCAGCGGTGATGTTGTGGATGTGCACAACGCCGGTGGGCGGATGGGCGCCTGGATCGCCGATGTGCTGCTGCTGGTACTCGGGTACCTGGCTTATCTGTTTCCGGTGATTGTTGCGGTCAAGGTCTGGCAGATGTTCCGTCGCCGCCATCAGCCGCTGGTCTGGAATGGTTGGCTGTTTTCCTGGAGGCTGATCGGTTTTGTGCTGACGCTGCTGGCCGGTACGGCCCTGGCGGCTCTGCATGGTGGTGTGCCTGCTGGTTTTCCAGAAGGTGCCGGGGCGGGCGGGGTGCTGGGTCAACTGCTGCGCGAGATCAGTTATCCGGTGCTGAACATGCAAGGCAGCACCTTGCTGTTTCTGACGTTGTTCCTGTTCGGCATCACGGTTTTCACCAATCTGTCCTGGTTCAAGGTTATGGACCTGACCGGGCGCATTACCCTGGATCTGCTCGATCTGCTCAAGCGTGCCTGGCTCAACTGGCGGGCGCGCAAGGCTGACCAGCGCCTGGCTGAAGGCGAGCCGGTGCGCAGTGCGCCGCGCCGTGAGCCGGCGGTGTCGGCTGAGGAGCAAAAGCGCGCCGAACAGGCTCGTTCGCAGCGTCAGGAAGCGTTGGCCAAGCATGTGGCCGCCCAGGAGCATCGCCAGCCGCCGCAGATTGTGCCGCCGGACCCGAAACCGGCGCAGGCCAGTGTGCGGTTGCAGAAGGAGAAGCAGTCCAAGCTGTTCGATGCGGTTGAGCCCGGCTCGTTGCCGCCGATTTCGTTGCTGGACCCGGCCAGCAAGAAGACCAAGGGCTTTTCCCCCGAGTCGCTGGAAGGCATGTCGCGGCTGCTGGAACTCAAGCTCAAGGATTTCGGGGTCGAAGCCGAGGTCGAAAAGGTTCAGCCTGGTCCGGTCATTACCCGTTTTGAAATTCAGCCTGCGCCTGGGGTCAAGGTCAGCAAAATTTCCAATCTGGCCAAGGATCTGGCGCGCTCGCTGGCGGTCATAAGTGTACGGGTGGTTGAAGTGATTCCCGGCAAGACCACGGTGGGCATCGAGATTCCCAACGAAGACCGTGAAATCGTGCGGTTGTCCGAGGTGTTGGAGACCCGTGAATTCGACGAGGCGCAGTCGCCGGTTACCCTGGCGCTGGGCCACGATATTGGCGGCCACCCGGTGATGGCTGACCTGGCCAAGATGCCGCACTTGCTGGTGGCCGGTACCACGGGCTCGGGTAAGTCGGTTGGGGTCAACGCCATGCTGCTGTCGATCCTGTTCAAGGCCGGCCCGGATGAAGTGCGGCTGATCATGATCGACCCGAAGATGCTTGAACTGTCGATCTACGAGGGTATCCCGCATCTATTGGCGCCGGTGGTGACCGACATGAAAGAAGCAGCCAATGCGCTGCGTTGGTGCGTGGCCGAGATGGAGCGCCGCTACAAGCTGATGGCGGCCATGGGGGTGCGTAACCTGGCTGGCTTCAACCGCAAGGTCAAGGATGCCCAGAAGGCCGGCACGCCGCTGACCGACCCGCTGTACCGGCGCGAGTCGATGGAAGATGAGCCGCCCTTGCTGGAAAGCCTGCCGATCATCGTGGTGGTGATCGACGAGTTCGCTGACATGATGATGATCGTCGGCAAGAAGGTCGAAGAGCTGATCGCGCGGATCGCCCAGAAGGCCCGGGCGGCTGGCATCCACCTGATTCTGGCGACCCAGCGGCCATCGGTGGACGTGATCACCGGTCTGATCAAGGCCAATATCCCGACCCGGATGGCGTTCCAGGTGTCGAGCAAGATCGATTCGCGCACCATTCTCGATCAGGGTGGTGCCGAGCAGTTGCTGGGGCATGGTGACATGCTGTTCATGCCGCCGGGCACCAGCCTGCCGGTGCGTGTGCATGGCGCCTTTGTTTCCGACGATGAAGTGCACCGGCTGGTGGATGAGTGGAAGCAGCGCGGCGAGCCTGACTACATACAGGATATCGTCGACGGTGTGGATGACGGCGGTGGCGGCAGCTACGAGAGTGGCGGCTCCGGTGGTGGCGGTGATGACCTGGAAGACGATCCGCTTTACGACCAGGCCGTGCAGTTCGTCACCGAGAGTCGCCGGGCTTCGATTTCGGCCGTGCAGCGCAAGCTGAAAATCGGTTATAACCGCGCCGCGAGAATGATCGAGGCCATGGAAATGGCTGGCGTGGTGACACCCATGAATACCAACGGCTCGCGCGAGGTGATCGCGCCAGCCCCCTTACGTGATTAACGGAGAACCCTCCTATCATGCTGAAAACACTGTTGCGTCCGCTGCTTGCCGGTGTCTGCCTGGCTGCCATGCCGTTGCTGGCCCAGGCTGATGATCAGGCCAAGGCGGCTGAGCGCCTCAATCAGCTGCTGTCCCAGGCTCAAACCCTGACTGCCAACTTCTCCCAGATGACCCTCAGTAGCAATGGCGCCAGCCTGCAGGAAACTACGGGCAGCATGACGCTCAAGCGTCCGGGGAAGTTTCGCTGGCACACTGATCCGCCGCTGGAGCAGTTGCTGGTGTCCGATGGCCGGCAGGTCTGGCTGTATGACCCGGACCTGATGCAGGTTACCGTTCAGGAAATGGATCAGCGCCTGACCCATACCCCGGCGCTGCTGCTGTCCGGTGATGTCAGCACCCTGCAGGACAATTTCGAGATTGCCTGGACCGAAGGCGGCAGCGTGGTCGATTTCACCCTGACGCCCAAGGCGGCCGACACGCTGTTTGAAACCTTGCGGCTGTCGTTCCGTGATGGGCTGATCAACGATATGCAGATGAGCGATCCCATTGGTCAGCGGACCAATATCCTGTTCACCAATGTCCAGCTCAACCCAGCCATGGATGAAGCCCAGTTCACCTTCGAGATTCCGGAAGGTGTCGATGTGATCAGCGAGTAAGTCGTGGCCGGCCTGTTTCCTGATACGCCGGCTCATCAGCCGTTGGCAGCGCGGATGCGTCCGCGCAGTCTGGATGAGTACGCTGGCCAGAGCCATCTGCTGGGCCCGGGGCGGCCATTGCGGGTGGCATTGGAGCAGGGCGCCCTGCATTCGATGATTTTCTGGGGGCCGCCAGGGGTAGGCAAGACCACCTTGGCCAAACTCCTGGCGACCCTGGCTGATGCCCATTTCGTGACCCTGTCGGCGGTGCTGGCAGGGGTCAAGGATATTCGCGCGGCGGTCGATGAAGCCCGCCAGCATGCGGCCCAGAGTGGACGTCAGACCATTCTGTTCGTCGATGAAGTGCATCGCTTCAACAAGGCTCAGCAGGATGCCTTTCTGCCCTATGTCGAAGACGGCACCGTGCTGTTCATTGGTGCTACTACCGAAAACCCGTCGTTTGAGCTGAACAACGCCTTGCTGTCGCGTGCCAGGGTCTATGTGCTCAAGTCGCTGGATGAGCAGGCGTTGGCTGATTTGCTCAAGCGTGCGCTAAGCGATGCCGAGCGCGGGCTGGGTCAGCACCAGCTGTCGATCAGCGACGAAGCGCAGCAGATTTTGTTGGGAGCCGCCGATGGCGATGCCCGCCGGCTGCTCAACCTGCTGGAGATCGCCGCCGATCTGGTCGAGGATGGCGGCACGATTGGTACCGAGCTGGTCGCTGATCTGCTCAATGACACTCGTCGACGTTTCGACAAGGGTGGCGAGGCTTTTTACGATCAGATTTCCGCACTACACAAATCGGTGCGCGGCTCCAACCCTGACGCGACTCTGTACTGGTTCGCCCGGATGCTCGATGGTGGCTGCGATCCGCTCTATATCGCTCGCCGGGTAGTGCGCATGGCCAGTGAGGATATCGGCAATGCCGACCCACGGGCCCTGACCCTGGCGCTCAATGCCTGGGATGTGCAGGAGCGCCTTGGCAGCCCGGAAGGCGAGCTGGCGGTGGCACAGGCGCTGGTGTATCTGGCCTGCGCGCCCAAGAGCAATGCGGTGTACAAGGCCTTCAACAGCGCTATGAAGGATGTGTCTGAGCAGCCTTCGCATGAGCCACCGCTGCACCTGCGTAATGCGCCGACCAAATTGATGAAGGAGCTGGGTTACAGCGAAGGCTATCGCTACGCCCATGACGAGCCGGAGGCCTATGCCGCCGGTGAAGACTACTTCCCCGAGGCGCTGGAGCCTCGTCAGTACTACCATCCGGTGCCGCGTGGGCTGGAAAGCAAGATCGCCCAGAAGCTTGAGCACCTGCGCAGCCTGGACAAGGCCAGCAGCAGGCAACGCCGTTAAACCGGACCCACCGTCGCTCTTAAGCCGCACCCGCCGTCATTGCGAGAAGCGTAGCGCCGAAGCAATCCATTCACAGGCCATGGATCACCACGCGGCTGCGCCGCTGGTGATGACGAAAGAGAACAAACGCCGACTCTCTGTACTGCGTATGCGGTTCGCAGCCCGGGCGGATCGGTATACACTAGCCAGCCTATTCACCCGTAACTGAAAAGATGATGCCTCATGCTTGATCCGAAACTGGTCCGCAGCCAAACGCAACAGATCGCTGAACGCCTTGCCACCCGCGGTTATGCCCTTGATGTCAGTCTGTTGGAGTCGCTGGAATCACGGCGCAAGACCGTCCAGACTCGCACCGAGAGCCTGCAGGCTGAGCGTAACAGTCGTTCCAAGGCGATTGGCCAGGCCAAGGCGCGCGGTGAGGATATCCAGCCGCTGCTGGCGGATGTCGATCGCATGGGGCAGGAGCTGAGCGATGCCAAGCATGAGCTGGATCAGATCCAGGCCGAGCTGGATGCGCTGCTGCTGACCATTCCCAACCTGCCGGACGACAGCGTGCCGGTGGGTGAGGACGAAGAGGCCAACGTTGAAATACGACGCTGGGGTACTCCGCGCGAGTTCGATTTCGAGGTGAGTGATCATGTCGCCATTGGTGAGCGGCATGGCTATCTGGACTTTGAAACAGCGGCAAAGCTGTCCGGCGCCCGGTTCGCCCTGATGCGCGGGCCGATTGCCCGTCTGCATCGGGCTCTGGCCCAGTTCATGCTGGACTTGCATGTCAACGAGCACGGCTATGAAGAAGTCTATACGCCTTATCTGGTACAGGCTGAAGCCTTGCAGGGCACGGGCCAGTTGCCCAAGTTCGAAGAGGATCTGTTCAAGGTGCCGCGTGGTGAAGACCAGCGCGATCTGTACCTGATCCCCACCGCTGAGGTGTCGCTGACCAATATGGTCAGCGGTGAAATCCTCGATGCTGCCAAGCTGCCGCTGCGCCTGACTGCGCATACGCCGTGTTTCCGCAGTGAAGCCGGCTCGGCTGGTCGTGATACCCGTGGGATGATTCGCCAGCACCAGTTCGACAAGGTCGAGATGGTGCAGATTGTTCAGCCGGAAACCTCAGCCCAGGCGCTGGAGGAGCTGACTGGCCATGCCGAGGATGTGCTCAAGCGGCTGGAACTGCCATTCCGGACCCTGGCGCTGTGTACCGGCGACATGGGCTTTGGCGCGACCAAGACTTACGATCTGGAAGTCTGGATTCCCAGCCAGGGCAAATACCGGGAAATTTCTTCCTGCTCCAATTGTGGCGACTTCCAGGCCCGGCGCATGCAGGCGCGCTGGCGTAACCCTGAAACCGGCAAGCCGGAACTGGTTCATACCCTCAATGGCTCTGGGCTGGCGGTTGGGCGGACGCTGGTGGCGATTCTGGAAAACTACCAGCAGGCCGATGGCAGCGTGACCGTTCCCGAGGCGCTGCGTGGTTACATGGGCGGGCTTGAGCGGATTGGTTAGGAAACACTGATGGAATATCTCCCGCTATTTCACAATCTGCAGGGCCGCCTGGTCCTGGTGGTTGGTGGTGGAGAAATTGCCCTGCGCAAGGCTCGACTGCTGAGCGAGGCCGGCGCACGTTTGCGCGTGGTGGCGCCGCAGATTGAGCCGCAGCTCGAAACCCTGGTTGAGCAGGGCGGTGGCGAGTGTCTGGTGCGGGGGTATCAGTCGGCTGATCTGAATGATACCCAACTGGTGATAGCCGCCACTGATGATCAGGCACTGAACGCTCAGGTTTCGGCAGATGCCCAGGCGCGCCAGCTACCGGTCAACGCGGTGGATGCGCCGCAACTGTGTACGGTGATCTTTCCCGCGATTGTCGACCGTTCCCCCTTGATGATCGCGGTGTCCAGCGGCAGTCATGCGCCAGTGCTGGCGCGCCTGACCCGGGCCCGGATCGAAACCCTGTTTCCGCACAGCTACGGCAGGCTGGCGCAATTGGCCAAGCGTTTTCGTGACAAGGTCAAGGCGGCCTTCCCGCAGATCAATCAGCGCCGGGTATTCTGGGAGAACGTATTCCAGGGCGATATTGCTGAGCGGATTTTTGCCGGTCAGGATGAGGCGGCCGAACGTTTGCTGGAGCGTCGCCTGGCCGAGCAGGCCGGGCAGGGCTATCAGGGCGAGGTTTATCTGGTTGGTGCTGGCCCCGGTGATCCCGATTTGCTCACGTTCCGGGCGCTGCGTCTGATGCAGCAGGCGGATGTGGTGCTCTACGACCGCCTGGTGGCTCCGGCGATCATCGACCTGTGCCGGCGTGACGCCGAGCGCATTTATGTCGGCAAGGCCCGGGCCGAGCATGCGGTGCCGCAGGAGCAGATCAACCAGTTGCTGGTCGATCTGGCCAGGCAGGGCAAGCGTGTATTGCGCCTGAAGGGCGGCGACCCGTTCATTTTCGGTCGTGGTGGTGAAGAAATCGAAGAACTGGCGGCCAATGGCGTAGCCTTTCAGGTTGTGCCGGGGATTACCGCCGCCAATGGCTGTTCGGCCTATGCTGGCATTCCGCTGACCCACCGCGACCATGCCCAATCGGTGCGCTTTGTCACCGGCCATCGCAAGGATGGCAGTACCGATTTGCCCTGGAACGATCTGGTTGCCCCGGGACAGACGCTGGTATTTTACATGGGGCTGGTTGGCCTGGCTGATATCTGTGCCGGCCTGATAAGCCATGGGCGTGATGAAAATACCCCGATGGCGCTGGTTCAGCAGGGTACGACCAGCAACCAGAAAGTCTTGATAGGAACACTCAAGACTATGCCTCAACTGGTTGAAAATACAGAAATTAAGCCACCTACATTACTTTTCGTTGGTGAAGTGGTGCAACTGCATGACAAGCTCAAGTGGTTCAAGCCGGAGCAGGTGGAATCCGGGGCTGGTGGGGTTCTGTAACCCTGCCGTGCTGTCTGGTTATTGCTGCTAGGCTGCAAGTGACGCTCAGGGACAAGGAATAATCGATGGCACGCAAGCTGGTAGCCAAACGCAGTCGCAAAGCCGGCAAGGCCCCCGGCACCTTGATGCATATCGGCCAGCCCCGTGATGATCTGGCGGCGATCAGGGTGATTGAGTATGACGCCGAAGGGCTCGATGACCGGCGCATCCATGATGCCGGTCAGTACCATGAGCCCAATGGAGGCCGGGTCGCCTGGCTCAATGTCGATGGTGTGCATCAGGCCGACGTGATCGAGGCCCTGGGCAAGGGCTTCAAGCTGCATCCACTGGTCATGGAAGATATCCTCAATACTGACCAGCGACCCAAGGTCGAAGATTACGACGGCTATCTCTACCTGGTGTTGCGAATGCTGCGTTTCGATGAGCAGGAACAGCAGATTCACTCCGAGCAACTCAGCCTGATCCTGGGCCAGCACTTTGTTCTGTCACTCCAGGAGCATCCGGGCGATGTGTTTGATGGGGTCAGGGAGCGTTTGCGCAACGGCCGGCGGATTCGCTTCATGCAAGCCGACTACCTGGGTTATGCCTTGCTTGATGCGGTGGTCGATCACTACTTCGTAGTTCTGGAACAGCTCAGCGAGCATATCGAGCGGCTCGAGGATGAGCTGATCGACAACCCGACCCCGACGACACTGGGTCGTATCCATCACTTCAAGCGGGAAATGCTGCTGCTGCGCAAGTCGATCTGGCCGCTGCGCGAGGTGCTGAGTCGACTGTCACGTGATGAGAGTCCGCTGATCAGCGCCGAAACCCGGTTGTTCCTGCGTGATGTTTACGACCACACCATCCATGTGCTCGATACCATCGACACCCTGCGTGAGCTGCTGGTTGGCATGCTTGATCTCTATCTGTCCAGCACCAGCAACCGGATGAACCAGGTGATGAAGGTGCTGACCATCATCGCCACGCTGTTCATGCCGCTGACGTTTCTGGCAGGTGTCTATGGCATGAATTTCGAGCATATGCCGGAATTGGCCTGGCCATGGGCCTATCCGGCAGTGCTGGTGTTGATGCTGATGATCGCGATTGGTCTGCTGATTGCGTTCCGACGCAGGCACTGGCTCTGATCAGCGCCGCCGACGGCGCCAGCGGGCATGCAGACGCCAGCCGAAAAACAGCAGCACAATGATGGCGCCCAGCAGTAACTTGTCTGCATGGCGGGCGAGCAATTGTTCCCGGGCGTTGCGATTCAATTGATCCCAGGCGTTGTAGTCATCCGGCACCTCAACCAGCCCGTGCTCGGCCACGAAACTGCGATAGGCCTGCATCAGTGCCGCCACCCGCTCAGGTTGCTGCTCTGACAGGTCATGGCGCTCCAGTGGGTCATCACGCAGGTTGAACAGCAGGGTGCCGGGGCGGGCGGCAATGGCGCTTGAACGCGATGTCACTAGTTTGTAGTCACCCTGCCAGATGGCGATGCCACCCGCCAGCTCATAGACAATGACCTCCTCGGGGGCATGGATACGCTCACTCTCACCGCGCAGCAGCGGAACCATGCTGGTGCCCATGATGCGATGCACTGGGCGGCCCTGGTACTCGCCGTCCGGCGCTGGGGTGTTGGTCAGCTCCAGCAGGGTTGGGGCGATATCGGTCACATAGCCGAAAGCACCGGTGCGTGAGCCAGGCTCGATGACGCCGGGGTAACGCATGATCATAGGTACCCGCAAGCCGCCGTTGAACGGTGATCCCTTGTAGGAGTAGAACGGCGAGTTGGAGGCGTAGGCCCAGCCAGGGCCGTACTCGCTCCAGCTACCGGGGCGCCCCAGGTCTGTGTAGTCGTGGTCGTAACGCAGGCGATAGAACAGCGGTGCTATCTCGGTCAGCACCGTAGATTCGCCGCCGTTGTCGCTCATGAAGATGACCAGGGTGTTGTCATATTCGCCGCTGGCCTTGAGGTGCTCAATGACCCGGCCGATGCTTTCATCCATGGCTTCGGCCATGGCGGCGAATACTGCCATCTGGCGAGCACGATAGGCGCGCTCGTCATCACTGAGGCTGTCCCAGTCGATGGACGGCGTGTCATAGAAGGTCCCCCAGTCACTGGTGACTACCGATTCTGCGGTGCGGGGCAGTACTCCCATGGCAGTCAGCCGCTCATAGCGGCGCTGGCGAATGACATCCCAGCCGTCCTGGTAGGTCTCGGCGTATTTTTCTACATAGGCTTCCGGAGCATGATGCGGCGCATGCACGGCCTGGAAGGCAAGATAGGCGAAGAACGGCTTGTCGCTGTCCGGTTCGCTGCTCAGGTATTCGATCAGCTTGTCGGCATAGTAGAACGAGGAATAGAAGTCATCCGGCAGGTTGATCGGTTGGCCATCCTCGAGCCAGGTTGCGGTTCCGGCAGGCAGATAGTGTTTGGCTTCCCAGTTGTCGGCGCCGCTTTCGAGCAGGGCGACCGAGCGCTGGAAACCTCTGGCGCTGGGCAGGCTTTGCGCCCGTTCGCCCAGATGCCATTTCCCGGCCATGTAGGTGCGGTAGCCAGCGTCGCTTAGCAAGGTTGGTAGGGTAACGGCCTGATCGTTGAGCCAGGTTTCGTAGCCGGGCTGGCCTTTCTGGTTGTCGGCCATGATCTCCTTCATGTTGCCCATGCCGACCTTGTGACTGGTGACGCCGGTCATCAGCATTGCCCGGGTTGGTGAGCAGGTGGCTGACACGTTGAAGTTGCTGAACTGCAGGCCTTCGGCGGCCAGCGCGTCGATATTCGGGGTGCTGATCTCGCCGCCATAAACACCGGGGTCGGAGAATCCCAGGTCATCGGCAACGATCAGCAGAATGTTGGGGCGGGTGTCTGCCAGGGCGGATAACGGCGCCAGTAATGCAAGAGCGCCCAACAGCCGGGCCAGGGGAGGGAGTCTGAACATGCAAGTAGTCCGCTTTGTCGTTGTTGTTATGGGTGCACTGGTTAGATCGAGTTCAGAGTCTGCCCGATTGGCGCTGACCTGTTCTGGACACGCCGTAAACCCTTCCCTGAGGGCTCGTAGATGCCATCCCTGGCATCTAACGGTCCAGAACAGGTCAGCGCCAACCGGGCTACTGAGCTTTCGTGCAGCTAATCAGTGTTTCTCTGGAGCATAGCGCAGAGTTGGCTCATGGCCGAGCATTCGTTGGCACTGTTTCTTAAACACAATGTTCCGGGGAAAGGCCTGCACTGCTACATTGACAGCCCTGTTCAGCGCTTTTGCCAGGAGGATGCATGCGCGCCCATTATCTCCAACACGCACCCTTTGAAGGATTGGGGCGGCTTGAGCCGGCTCTGCTTGCCCGGGGCTATCAGATTAGCGTTACCCGGCTGTTTGCCAATGAGAGCCTGCCGGCATTGGCCGATATCGATCTGCTGATCGTGATGGGCGGGCCAATGAGCGTCAATGATGAGGCCCAGTTTCCCTGGCTGGTCGCCGAAAAGGCCTTTATTGCCGGGGCGATAGCCGCAGGCCTGCCGGTCCTGGGAATTTGCCTGGGCGCTCAGTTGATTGCCTGTAGTCAGGGGGCCAGGGTGTACCCCAATCATCTGCGGGAAATTGGCTGGTTTCCGGTCCAGGCTGTTGGGGCCGGAGCCGAGAACTGGCAGTTTCCGGCGCAGGTACTGGTGTTGCACTGGCATGGTGAGACCTTTGACTTGCCACCTGGTGCAGTGCATCTGGCCCGCAGCCCGGGTTGCGAGCACCAGGCATTCCAGTTGGGGCGCAATGTGATTGGCTTGCAGTTCCACCCCGAAGCCACGCCGGAGCTGTTGCGCGAGTTCGTCGAGCAGGCCGAGGATGACCTGACGGCTGATCAGTATGTGCAGCCGGCCGAGCGCATTCTGGCTGTCAGTACCGAGCAATTGGCCCAGACCGGCGCCTTGCTGGAAAATCTGCTCGACTATCTTCTGGCGTAGCTCGTCCACTGACGAGCACGGCCAAGGCTGTGCCGGTATCTATGCTTTGTCCGAGTATTCACTCTGGAATGGGGCTTTGGGAGGAGTTTGCGGGTCATTGGTTTGACCTATTTGTGGAGTTCTGGCTGAATTCGGCACGATCAATACGACCTTTGTCTATATTGAACTGGTGGGGCAGGTCTTTGAAGCTTGCGAGTTCATAACTAAACCAATAAGCAGGAGCCTTGCATGAGTGCCATGATCGTGATGTTCGCGGGTCTGGCCATGATGGCGCTGGGGTATTTCATTTACTCCAAGTTCATCGCGGAAAAGATCTATCGCCTCGATCCCGATTTCAAAACACCCGCCCATGAATACGAAGATGGCGTCGATTTTGTTCCGACCAACAAATTCGTGCTCTGGGGTCACCATTTTACTTCGGTAGCTGGTGCGGCGCCGATTGTCGGCCCGGCGATCGCGGTGATCTGGGGCTGGGGGCCGGCGTTTGCCTGGGTCGTTCTTGGTACTATCTTCTTTGCCGGTGTGCACGATACCGGGGCGATCTGGGCCAGCGTGCGCAATAAGGCCAAGTCGGTCGGCGCCTTGACCGGCGATGTGGTCGGCAAGCGGGCTCGCAGCATTTTCATGATCGTGATCTTCCTCGTGCTGCTGATGGTCAATGCGGTGTTCGCGGTGGTTATCGCGCGTTTGATGATGAGCTTTCCGACGGCGGTGGTGCCGGTCTGGGGGGCGATCTTCGTTGCCTTGATCATCGGTCAGGTGATCTATCGGCGGATTCTCAGCCTGCCGGTGGTCTCAATCCTCGGGGTGATTGCCCTGTACGCGCTGATCTGGGCAGGCCCTTCCATGCCGCTGCAAATGCCGGCTGAAGTGCTGCCGGGCGTGTCCGGCAACGCTACCTGGATCCTGCTGTTGTTCGTCTATGCCGCGATTGCTTCGGTACTGCCGGTCTGGGTACTGCTGCAGCCGCGTGACTATATCAACGGCCTGCAACTGTTCGTCGGTCTGTTCGTGCTGTATGGCGCGGTGGTGATGCTGAATCCGACCATGGTCGCGCCGATGTTCAACAGCGATGTACCGCCGGGAACGCCTTCGCTGGTTCCCTTGCTGTTTGTGACCATCGCCTGTGGTGCGATTTCTGGCTTCCATGGTCTGGTGTCCTCGGGTACTACCTCCAAGCAGCTCAATCGTGAGCCTGACGCCCGGTTTGTCGGTTACTTCGGTGCCATGGGCGAAGGCGGTCTGGCGCTGGCCGCGATTCTGGTCGCCACTGCCGGCTTTGCCAGCCTGGCTGATTGGCAAGCCATGTACCATGCCTTCGGCCAGGGCGGTGTAACTGCCTTCGTACAGGGCGGTGCCTACATCATTCACCATGGTTTGGGTATGCCGGAAGTTACCGCAGCAACCTTGCTGACCGTAATGGCTGCGCTGTTTGCCGGTACCACTATGGATACCGGCCTGCGTCTGCAGCGCTACATCTTCCAGGAGTGGGGTGAAATCTATAAGCAGGAATGGATGAAGAAGCCGCTGCCGGCAACTCTGCTGGCCGTAGGTTCCTGTCTGTTGCTGGCCTTTGGTGCCGGTGGTGCCGATGGTTCAGGCGGCATGATCATCTGGCCGCTGTTCGGTACTACCAACCAGTTGCTGGCGGGCCTGACTCTGCTGGTGATCACTGTCATGCTGGTTCACCTGCGCCGGCCCATGTGGTTTACCCTGGTACCGCTGTGCTTCCTGCTGGTGATGACCGTGACGGCGCTGCTGTTCCAGTTGCGCACCTTCTACGAGCAGGGCAACTACTTCCTGCTGGGGCTGGATATCGTGGTGCTGATTGCCGCGATACTGGTGGCACTGGAATGTGCCGCGGCGCTCAAACGTCATCGCGCTGCGGTGGCCAGCGAGTCTCAGTAGCATGAAGGCTTCCAAGCCTCCGAAAGATATGCGGGCCTGGCTCAGCCAGGCCCGCTTCTTTGCTGAAGAGGTCTACAGCTCACGCTATCGGGGTGCCATAGCCCGGGCCCGGCGCGATGAGGATGACCTGTTCATGTTGCTGGTGTTCTCTGAATTGATGGGCGTGCCGAATCCCGCTTCGTATTACACCCTAGAGTTGCAACCACTGCTGCTCGAGCGCTTCCATGACTGGCATCGACGGATGGGGATGGAACATTCGCCGCTGGATCATTTTCGTTGTTGCTGAGCCGCATACGGCAGGGATATTCGCATGTTCGATTTGCTAGACCGACGCTTGGTCTGGGTTGGTGGAAAGGGTGGGGTGGGCAAGACCACCGTATCTTCAGCTCTGGCGGTGTTGGCCGCCTCCCGGGGTAAACGTTGCCTGGTGGTGTCGACCGACCCGGCGCACAGCCTGGGGGATGCCCTGGGCCGTGAGCTGGACGACAGTGCTACCCGGGTGTTGCCTAATCTGGATGCCATTGAGATTGATCCTGATGCCGAGGTGGACAGCCATCTCAAGCGGGTGCTGGGGCAGATGCGCCGCTTTGCTTCCTCAACCATGATGCCGGAGCTGGAGCGGCAGATGCAGTTGACCCGCCAGTCGCCCGGTACTCAGGAAGCAGCTTTGTTGGAACGGATCGCCCGGTTGATCAATGATCGGGAGTCTGAGTATGACCTGATCATCTTCGATACCGCTCCGACCGGACACACCCTGCGGCTGCTGACCTTGCCGGAGGCCATGGCGGCCTGGACCGATGGTCTGCTGGCACACAATCGCAAATCCCAGGAGTTGGGCAAGGTGCTCAAGCATCTGACGCCGAAAAGCGGCCGGGATATGCCAACCCCGTTCGATGATCCGGACAAGGACCAGTTCAGTGATCTGGATGAGCGCACCCGTGAGGTGGCGCAGACCCTGATCAACCGGCGACGGCTGTTCCATCAGGCCCGGCGTCATCTGGAAGATCCGAAGGAAAGTGGCTTTCTGTTCGTGCTTACGCCCGAGCGGTTGCCGATTCTGGAAACCGTTCGAGCGGTGGCGACGCTTGAATCCGTAGGTATTCCGGTGGTGGCGACCTTGGTCAACCGGGTGATTCCCGAAGATGCCGATGGCGAGTTTCTGCGCCGTCGGCGGGAGCAGGAAGCGACCTATCTGGAGCGGATCGATCAGGAACTGGCCCGCTTGCCTCGGCCGCGCCTGCCCTGGATGGAGACCGACGTGCAGGGGTTGGAGGCTTTGCAGGAGGTGGCCGGGCAATTAGAACGCCTGGGGTTTTAGGTTCCTTAGCTACGTGAGTGAGCGCGCAATAGCAGATCTACCCCGCGTTCGACCCGGCGCCGGCGTGCGGCACTGTCCGGCACGTCGCAGCCATTCATCATCAGCCCGGTAATCAACGAACCTTTCCACAGGCCGATCAGTTGTTCGGCACTTTCAACGGGGTCATCAAGCTGGATCTGCCCACGGGCCGCTGCGGTTTCCAGATACTGTGCCGCACGCAGGACAAAGGCCCAGGGACCGTCTCGGTAGATCATGCGACCGTGTTCGCCATGTCGTGCACCATGGGCAATGATCGAGCGCATGATTTTGATGCCCCGTTCACTAGTCAGAAAATCCAGCAGGTGCTCGCCCAGAGCGACCAACTGCGTGCGCAGGTCATCCAGTGAACCGTTGTGTTCGGGCAGGTGCCCGACCATGGTCTGGTGATGGCGTTCCAGCACTGCCTGCAACAGCGCTTCGGCATTGTCGAAATAACGGTAGAGCGTGCCCTTGGCCACACCGGCGCGGCGCGCCACCGACTCCATGCCAAATTGCGGATCACCCTCGGCAATGCTTTCCAGCGCCGCTTCAAGGATGTCATCCAACTTGCGTGGATCTACTGGGCGACCGGGTCCATTGCCACTGGATCGTTTACCGGAAAGCTTGCTGGCTGGGGCCATATTGTTATCCATCTATGCGAGTAATGCTCCGGTCATGCTATTTACTGCACGGCACCGTTCTGTAATTATCGGCCTGACTAAAGCCAACAACAAGGTTAACAGGCTATGCGTATTTTCGTCCCGGTTATGGGCTTGGTTTTGCTGGCTGGTTGCGGTTCTGATGCGGCAGCGCCGCCAACTCAACAGGTAGTCAAAGTCCGAGCAGTCGAGGTGCAGGCGGGTGCGGAGCGGCACTGGACGTTGAACGGTACGGTACAAGCCCGGCATCAGGCCAGCCTGGCATTCCGTCTGCCTGGCGAAATCAGTGAGCGGCTGGTGCAGGCTGGCGAGCGGGTTGAGGCTGGCGATGTGTTGTTGCGACTGGACCCAAGGGACATTCGCCAGCAACTCAATGCGGCCCAGGCGGCTTTGAGCGCGGCCAGGGCTCAGGCTGATAACGCCGAGGCCAATCGGCGCCGGCTGGAAACCCTGCGTGAACAGCATCTGGTGCCATTGCAGGTGTACGAGGATGCTGCCGCCAGTGCCCGGGCTGCGCGTGAAGCCATGCGCAGCGCCGAAGCGGCACTTGAGCAGGCCCGCAGTGCTCGGGATTATGCCGAGTTGCGAGCGCCGGCCAGTGGCATTCTGGTTGAGGTCAGTGGCCAGGTCGGGCAGGTGGTGGCGGCCGGGCAGAGTGTGGCTCAACTGGCCTATGACGGGCTCCGCGAGGTCGAGGCATTCATTCCCGAGCTGCGTCGGCGCAGCATCCCACAGCAGGGCCGTGTAGAGCTGTTTGGCAATGGCCAACAAGCCAATGTGACACTGCGTGAAATGGCCGGTTCGGCCGATCCCCAGACCCGTAGTTGGCGGGCCCGTTTCGTGATCGAGCAGCAAGCCAGCGACTGGCCTCTGGGAAGCAGTGTAACGCTGCACCTGAATGGTCAAACCGGCACGGACAGTGAGTTGTTGCTGAGCTTGCCTTTGGGCGCCCTGATTGATCGTGGCCAGGGGCTCGGGGTCTGGGTTATCGAAGAAGGGCGGGTACACCGACAGCCGGTCGAACTGGTTCGCACTGACACCGAGCAAGCCTACGTGCGCAGTGCTCTGGCTGCTGGAGCGCAGGTGGTGGCGCTGGGCGCGCACCTGCTCGAGGATGGTCAGCGGGTCGAGGTGCTGCCATGAGTCTTGACCCTTTGCGCTTCAACGTCTCGGCCCTGGCAGTACGCGAGCGCTCGGTCACCCTGTTTTTCCTGCTGTTGATCTCGCTGGCCGGGCTGTATGCCTTTCTGGCCCTGGGGCGCGCCGAAGATCCGAGCTTTACCGTACGCACCACGGTGGTAACTGCGGCCTGGCCGGGCGCCAGTGCGCTGCAGATGCAGCAGCAGGTGGCAGACCCGCTGGAAAAGCGCCTGCAGGAAGTGGCCTATTTCGACAAGGTGCAAACCACGGCTCGTCCCGGCCGGGTCGATATGCAGGTGACTTTTCAGGACTACACCCCCTCCAGTGCCTTGCCGCAATTGTTCTACGAAATTCGCAAGCGCATGCAGGACGAAGTGGCCAACCTGCCGCCGGGGGTTCAGGGGCCATTCGTCAATGATGACTTTTCCGATGTGTACTTTTCGCTGTATGCCCTCACAGCACCGGGCCTGCCGGCCCGGCAACTGGTGCGTGAGGCCGAGCAACTGCGCGATCAGTTCAGCCGGGTAGCCGGGGTGCAGAAAGTGCGGGTAATCGGTGAGCGCCGTGAACAGGTGTTTGTCGATGTCGATCAGCACCAACTGGCGCAAATGGGAGTTACCCTGGAGCAGATCGGCGATGCACTGGATGCCTATAACCGCTTGCTGCCGGCAGGCCTGATCGAGACAGCCGGGCCTCGTCTGTACTGGCGTCTGGATGCCGATCTGGCCGACCTTGAAGCCATTGCGGCGGTGCCGTTGCGTATCGGTGAGCGGCTGATTCGGCTGGGCGATGTCGCTGAGGTTCAGCGTGGTTACGAGGAGCCCGCGAGCTATCTGGTACGCGCCTTCGGTGAAGAGGCGTTGTTGATCGGGGTAGTAATGCAGGCTGGCGAGAATGGTCTGGAAGTGGGCCAGCGCCTGGCCGAGAAGCATCAGCAACTGGTGGCCGGTATGCCGCTGGGTATGGAGCTGCGCCAGGTCACCAACCAGCGCGAGGCCATCACCCGGGCGGTTGAGCTGTTCCAGTACAAGTTCTTGCTGGCGGTGCTGGTGGTGATGCTGGTCAGCTTTGCCAGTATCGGTTTGCGCCCGGGTCTGATTGTCGGCATTGCCGTGCCGCTGACTCTGGGCATCACCTTCATGTTGATGCTGATGCGCGGGATGAATCTGGACCGGATCACCCTGGGGGCGTTGATCATTGCTCTGGGCTTGCTGGTGGATGATGCGATCATCGCCATCGAGATGATGTTGGTGAAAATGGAGGAGGGCTGGGACCGGGTCAAGGCCGCCGCCCATGCCTGGACGGTGACCGCCGCGCCCATGCTGTCTGGCACCCTGGTGACCATTATCGGCTTTGTGCCTATTGGTTTTGCCCGCTCCGGTGTAGGTGAGTACACCGGCAATATTTTCTGGGTATTGGCCTTTGCGCTGCTGGCCTCATGGCTGGTGGCGGTGGTGTTTACCCCGTTTCTGGGCGTGGTTCTGCTCAAGGACGTGCCCAAGTCTTCTCAGTCACACCAGGGCCAGTACCAGAGCGCCGGTTATCAGCGGTTTCGCCAACTGATCCAGAACTGTGTGCGTTACCGCAAGACGGTAGTGCTGGCCACCTTTGGTTTGTTTGTGCTGGCAGTATTGGGAATGATGGGGCCGGTACAGAAGCAATTTTTCCCCTCATCGGACCGACCCGAAGTGCTGGTCGATATCTACATGCCCGAAGGCTCCAGCATGACCACCACCGAGGCGCTGGCACGGCGGGTTGAGGCGGTTCTGGTGGAAGACCCGGATGTACTGTCACTGTCGAGCTATATCGGTGCCGGGGCGCCGCGGTTCTTCCTGTCATTGAATCCGGAACAGGCCAACCCGGCCTTTGCCAAACTGATTGCGATTGCCGAGGATGCTGCCGGGCGTGATCGGATCATGCAGGCTTTACGGCAACGGGTTGCCGCCGGCGAGTTTGGCGAGGCTCGGGTGCGGGTGCATCGGCTGGTATTTGGCCCGCCAGTGACCTGGCCGGTGAGTTTCAGAGTGCTTGGTCCTGACCCAATGCAACTGCGTGCCTTCGCTGCTCAGGTGCGTGAGGTGCTGCAGGCTCATCCGCATATCGTTGATGCCCACCTGGACTGGGGCGAGCGGGTACCTTCGGTGCGTCTGGATATTGACCCTGAACGCCTGCGCGCGATTGGTCTGACACCCCGTGAGCTGGCGCGCCAGCTACAGCTGCAATGGGGTGGGGTGCCGGTCACCCAACTGCGTCAGGACGTGCGCAGTGTGCAGTTGGTGCTGCGTGGCGATGGCAGTGGTCTGGGCGAACTGGCGGACCTGCCGATTCGCACGGCCGACGGGCGCAGTATCAGCCTGGCCCAGGCAGGGTTGATTCGGCTCGACAGCGAAGACCCGGTACTCAAGCGTTACACCCGTGAACCCTATATCACCGTGCAGGCCGATGTTCAGGGTGCCCAGCCGCCGGACGTGACCTGGGCCCTGTGGCGTGATCTGGCTGAACTGCGAGCAGCCTTGCCGCCGGGCTACTACCTGGATATTGGCGGCACTGTGGAGCAATCGGCCAAGGGGCAGGAGTCGATCCGCAAGGTTCAGCCGGTGATGCTGGCGCTGATGTTGGTGGTGATCATGCTGCAGATGCGCAGCTTCTCCGGGACTTTCATGGTACTGGCAACTGCGCCGCTGGGGGTGATCGGGGCAACGCTGGCCCTGTTGGTCGGAAATCAGCCGTTCGGGTTTGTTGCGCTGCTGGGGCTGACCGGGCTGGCTGGAATCCTGATGCGCAACACGCTGATTCTGGCCCAGCAGATCGATGACAACCTGCAAGCTGGCATGGCCCGGCATACGGCTCTGGTCGAAGCGACGGTACAGCGTACCCGGCCGGTTCTGTTGACCGCGTTGGCGGCGGCACTGGCCTTCGTCCCCCTGACTTTCGATGCGTTCTGGGGGCCGATGGCCTATGTGCTGATCGGCGGAACCTTGGTCGGGACCCTGATTACCCTGTTTTTCCTGCCGGCGCTCTATGCGCTGTGGTTCCGGGTAAGGGCTACCTGAGTTGTTCCGGCTGGCCGTGGGCACGGCGCTCGGCCAGCCACTCCGGGTGTGAGATAACGGCCTGTTCACCGGCCAGCCGGCTGACGATCTCGAAATAGTCCTGGCGCATGGGGTCGCGCATGACCTCAGCCCGGGGCTTGATCCGCACAGCATAGACGCTTTGCACATTCTGGTGATCAAACCCGCGCCAGCGCTGTGCGTCTTTGAGCAGTTGATACTCATGGTCTTCCAGAGCACTGATCAGTGCTTCACTGGCCAGTGTGCCGTTGCGGGTAACCGCCTCTGCCCATTGATAGACAATGCTGTAAGCTGAGGCCGCCGAGGTTGACGGGTAGCTCTGATAGCGCTCGGCGAAGTCGCGAACAAAAGCCTGGCCGCGCTGATTGCCCAGCTCGAAGGGCAGGTTCCAGGTCCAGGCGGAGCCAGCCAGCACGCCCTCCATGATCGCCGGGCCAACCTGCTCGACCATGCTCAAGGTAATGTTGGGAACCACGATCTGGGAGTTGCGAGTCAGGCCGAACTCATGGGCCACGCGCATGGCCTTGACCATCTGATCACCGAACAGCACCAGTACCAGCACATCCGGCTTGGCGTCGGCAGCTTGACGCAAGGCGGCACGCAGCTCGCTCTGGGTGGCGCCGGGGAATGACAGCAGGCTGGCGGGATGCTGGCGGCTGTCTTCGGTGGCGGTGAAGCGGCGCATTGAGGCTTCAGTGGTATGGCCCCAGGTATAGTCAGCGGTCACGTAGTAGTAACTGCGTCCTGGCAGTTGCTCCTGCAAATAGCCGCCCAGAACCTTGGAGGCCATCCAGGCGTTGTAACTCTCGCGGAACATGTAGCGATGGGCATCCTTGCCGGTAGTATCGTTGGAGTAGGTCAGGGTGCCGAAATACACCACGCCACGCTGGGCGGCACGTTTGCCGGCGGCGATGGCAACTGCGCTGGAGGCGCCCCCAAACAGCATCCTTGCGCCCTGATCGACCAACGAATCGACATTGGCAACGGCCTGGGCCGGACGCGAGGCGCTATCGGCTTCGATCAGTTGCAGAGGCCGGCCAAGTACGCCGCCGCGATTGTTGAGTTCTTCCACCGCCATCAGCGCGCCACGGATCTGCATCAGTCCCTCTTCACGGTATTCGCCGCTACGCGGAACATTCAGACCCAGCACGATGGGCTCGGCAGCCAGGGCAGGGAAGGCTGCCAGCAGGGCCACAACCAACAACAGGTGTTTCAGTGGGGCGAAGAAAAAAATGCTCAGTGAGGGGCGACTCATGGCCTATCCTTGTTTTGTTGTTGTTTGAGTGTCACCTGTCTGGATAACACGGACTGGCACCAGCCCGGCATTACCTATTGGTCGAGTGTTTACAGGGTTGTGAAGTCGATCAATGAACTGGTATCCGCTGCGTGCAGGCATTAGGATGGCGGCCATTACAATACGCCAAGGAACCCGGCGACCTTCATGCTTGATATCAAAACCCTCATGCTGGTGTTGGCACTTGCCACGGTGGTTTCCGTGGTGGGCTTGCTGATCGCCAGTTTGCTTAACCGCCAGGTGCTGGCCATTCGTTATTGGGCGGCGGGTCTGGCCTGCTTCTTTACCGGTCTTTTCCTCCAGGTTGCCAGCCCGCCATTGCCGTTGTGGTTGAGTGCTGTAGCCATTACCCAGGCCTATTTCGTGATCTGGTGGGGCACCCGCTGTTACCGCTTCTCGCAACGGCTGCCGCGTTTCTGGCTGGTCATGATGCTGATAGGCCTGGCTCAGGGCCTGACGTTCTTCATACTCAGTGATTCGTTGCGTTGGAGCATCGTGTTCCACAGCTCAGTGGCAGTTGTTATGTGTGGGCTGACCATCCGCGAGCTGTGGAAGCTGAATCTTGGTCAGCCGCTGCTGCCATTGTTCTGGACTCTGCTTTGGGGCGTACACGGTCTGGTGTATCTGCGCCGGACGTTGCTGTACCTGTTCGACAGCCACTACAGCCAGGTGACCAGCTTCGAGCAGGCAATTGAGATTGAGGCGCTGAACTACCTGGAGGGCACGGTATTTCTCTATGGGTTCTCGCTGATGTGCGTGATTCTGACCACGCTGCGCCTGCAACAGGCTCTGCGTCGCCAGGCGACCCGTGACCCATTGACCGATCTGCTGAACCGTCGGGCTTTTGAAGAGGCAGCACTGAATGCACTGGCTTTGGGGCGGCGCGGGCAACGGCCGTTGACCTTGTTGCTTATGGATCTGGATAAATTCAAGTCGATCAATGATCAGCATGGTCACAAGACCGGTGATCAGGTGCTGGGCGCTTTCGCCGAACACTTGCACGCCCACGCCCGCACGGCTGACCTGATTTGCCGGTTCGGGGGGGAAGAGTTCGTGGTATTGCTGCCTGATACCGATCGGGACCAGGCGCAGAGCATGGCCGAGAGGATTCGACGCTCCTGGGCCGAGGTGGTGCTCGATACGCCCAACGGGCCGCTGGCTACCACGGTGTCGATTGGTCTGGCGCAAACCTGTCATGACCCGGCTGAAACGCTTTACAGCCTGTTGGAGCAGGCAGACCAGGCGCTATACCGGGCCAAACAGAATGGTCGCAACCGGACCGAACAGGCCGACGGCCTGCGACTGTCGGCGCTGGAGGGGGCGATCGTCTGAGGCAGGTCTATTCAGCCTGACTCAGCAGTTGGCGAACCGCCTGAAGATTGCCAGGTTGTTGCAGACGGCCGATTTCTTCACCTGCACCATTGAGCAATACCAGATCACCGTCGTAAGTGCTGTACCGGTCGGCAAAGGCCTGCCCGTCAGGCTGACCCTGGTGGGCGATGCGCATGTCCAGACGGGTCTGATACTCTGGGTTGAGCTGTTTGAGATACTCCAGGACTTCGGCCCCGCCCAGGTAATGGATGTCGCGGGTTAGTACCAGTACCGGCTTGCCCTGGCCTATGCCGGACAGATCGGTGGAAATGCCGGCTCTGGGCAGTTGCTGGATGACCACCGCGCTGACGCCGGCCAGCAGTACCAGCATGAATGTCCATTTGATCCAGGCGGGGATATGCCGTTGGGGCTTGCTGGTGGTCGAGTTCATGTGGCCTCTCAGGGTTAAAGACGCGGATTATCCCATATTCACGGCGCATGTCCGGGCTCGGTTAAAGCTCTGTTACCTTTTTATTAGCAGATGTTCAGGCATGGCCTTTTGATGGCGTTTGTCATGGTGCTGTCATCTTGATGACATAGAGTGATGCCCAACCTCGCAGTTGGAAATTCACTCGTATGACAATCGCAACCCGCCTGATGCTTGGCGTTTCGCTGCTCACTCTCATGGCCGTGGTCATCGCGGCGGGAATCACCGGTTGGCAGGCGCTGGAGCGCAGCTCCGAGGTGGTAGAGCACAGTGTCGAGCAGCAGTTTCAGGCAGTGGCCGCCGGTCGCCAGACCAGCCTCAGCCTGCAGCTTGAGAGTCACCATGACCTATTGCTGTCGATGGCCAACAACCGTCTGACCCAGGAAGCGGTCTATGGATTTGTTCGGCCCTTTGTGTCCTTTCGCTATGAAGTTTCGGCGCCGAGCCTGGATCAACTCAAGGCCAGCATGAAGGACTGGTACGCCAGTCACTATCAGCCCCTGTACGGAGCCCAGACACAGGGCCAGCGCGCTGATTATGAGAGCTGGATCGAAGCGACCCGCTATGAGGGACTGCTGATCCAACAGTTTTATGTGCACGACAACCCCAATCCGGCCGATCAGTTGGGTGAGTTGGTCGATCGGGACGATGCGACCATCTATGGCCAGCAACATCGCCGTTATCAGGAAAGCTACCGGGAAATCACCCAGCGCTATGGTTATCACGACCTGATGCTGATTGATGCTGCCAGCCTTGAGGTGATCTATAGCGTCAACAAGGGGCCGGTTTTCGCCACTTCATTGCGCGATGGACCATTCGCCACCAGCGCCCTGGCCGAACTGGTGCAGAGTATGCGTGAGCAGCCGCTCAAGGATGAGTTCAAAGTGTCACGCTTTTCCCGGTTCGACGCACACTTCAACCAGCATGTGGTGTTCTTCGGCGTGCCGGTATTCCACCCGGTTTATAGCCCCGACAAGCCATTGGGCTTTCTGGTAGTACAGATGCCGGCTGAGCGCTTCACACAGATCATGACTGCCGGTGGCAATTGGGCTGCAATTGGTCTGGGTGATACCGGCGACTCCTATCTGGTTGCCTCTGATGGACGTCTGATCACCGAACCGCGGGCAATGCTCGAACAGCCGGATGCCACGCTGGCACGCCTGAACCTGTCCGGTCAGCAAGCTGGTGACGCTCAGGCTATTCAGCGCTACCGTCAGCTCAATGGTCGGCTGCGGATCGACAGCCCTGCGCTGAAAGCGGCACTGGAGGGTGAGAGTGGCCTTGGCCGGCAAACCAACCTGCTGGGTGAGACGGTATTGATGAGTTGGCAACCGGTGATGCTGGGTGGTGAGCGCTATGCATTGATTACCGAACAGTCGCTGGCTGAGAGTTTTGGCGCGGTGGCGCGTCTGAGCCATGACATCATGCTGGCTGTGGGGCTGGCGGTGGTTGTGCTGGGGGCATTGGCAGCTCTGGCCTCTTGGTGGCTGACCCGAATGATTGCAACGCCGCTGACGCGCTTGAGCGGCACCATCGGGCAAAGCGCCCGTGAGCGGGATTTGCGTATTAGTCTGCCGGTACGTGGGCGTGATGAGATCGCTCAGATTGCCGCCTCACTGAACCAACTGTTCGAAACCTTTTCTGGATTGGTCGCCAGGATTCGTCAGACCGCCGAAGACACGGCCTCAGCCAGCACTCGCACGGTTGGTATCGGTAATGAGTGCCAGGCCGCCGCTGAGCGCCAGCAGCAGGCTTTGCAAGCATTGGATGCTGAATCCAGAGCCTTGCAGCGGGCGCTTCAGGCGATCACCGGGTTGGTGAGCCAAGCCGCTGAGCAGGCGCGGCTGGCCGATGATGGCGCTGTGCAGGGGCACGAAGCGGTACGCCAGGTGAGCCAGTTGATCCGGCAGTTGTCCGATGAAGTCACCCAGTCCTGTGACAGCATGCAGCAACTGGAGCAGGCCGCCGGCGCTATCGTGTCGGTACTCGATACCATTGAAGGGATTGCCGAGCAGACCAACCTGCTGGCGCTCAATGCTGCGATCGAAGCTGCCCGAGCCGGCGAGCATGGCCGTGGCTTTGCGGTAGTGGCCGATGAGGTCAGGCGGCTTTCCAGCAGTACTCAGGAGGCTACCGGTCAGATCCAGACCATGCTCGACCGCTTGCGCTCAACTGTAGCTGACGCTTCGGCAGGCTTGCGCAAGGAGCAGGATAGCGCGACCCAGTGTCTGCACGGGGCAGCCGAGGCCGAGGGGCTGCTGGTACGGATTCGTGATCAGGTTGGAGATATCAGTCAGGCAACCCGGGCCATCGACCGGGCGGTCCGGGATGAAAATCAGCGGGCTCAGGGCATGGGCCAGACCCTGGATGGCATTCGTCAGGATGCCGAACGCACCGCCCAGGCCATGGCCGAGCTGTCTCAGACTGCCACTGCCCAGGAGCGCCTGGCTCAGCAGGGCCGCGAGGCGGCCAACGCTTTCAGGGTGTGATAAGAACGAGTCCAGTGGGTATAAAAGATGACCGTGGGAGGCTGACTGACTAGAATGCCTGGATGACCACAGCCTACAGGGAATCATTGGCTTGAACGCATTCAGGAGCCCGCTGGGCTGGTTGTTGCTGGTCGTTCTGTTGAGCGGCTGTGCAACACGCCTGCCACCACAGGATCTGCCTCTTGAGCATGCCCAGCCTGCCGCCAGCGATGGCTTGATCGGGGGCTATGTCGAAGCAGCGGTGGCCGGCCAGGAGTCAGGGTTGTCGGGCTTCAGTCTGCTCTATCGCGGTATGGATGCGCTGGCCGCGCGCCTGCATCTGATCGAGCAGGCTCGCCAAAGCCTGGATATCCAGTACTACATCTACAATGGCGATGTAACCGGCGGGCTGATTGCAGAGCGCCTGCTGAGTGCGGCTGACCGTGGGGTGAGGGTGCGGCTGCTGCTGGATGATATTGGCAGTGGGGTCAATGAGTTCAAGATCGCTACCCTGGACCAGCACCCCAATATCGAGATTCGGCTGTTCAATCCGCTCAGTTTACGCCAGGGCTGGCTGCGTTATGTCAGCAAGGTTGGCGAGTTCGGACGGATCAATTATCGCATGCACAACAAGGTGCTGATCGCCGACAACCAGGCGATGATTACCGGTGGACGCAATATTGGCGATGAGTATTTCGCCTTGAGCGAGCTGGACTTTCAGGATATCGATGTGTTGGGTATCGGCCCGATCAGCCGAGCCGCCAGCAACAGTTTTGATGCCTACTGGAACAGCCACAAATCGGTACCTGTGCGTCTTTTGACCCGACGCCCCGGGCGTTCCGAACTGGTGCGGCTACGCAAGCGCCTGGAGTCTGTCAGTACCGACCTGCGCCAGGGCCCGTATCAGAAAGCGGTAGAAGGTTCTCCGTTTAATCAGCCGTTTACCGACAACAAGGTCAGTTGGCACTGGGGGGAGGCAACCTGGCTGGCTGACCCGCCGGACAAGGCCGACCCCCACGGCGACCATAATCAGGTTCCCTACCTGGGTATGCACCTGGCCCGGCAGGTGCGTGCCAGCCAGCATGAGCTGCAGTTGATGACGGCTTATTTCGTGCCGGGCGCCGACGGTCAGGGTTTTCTGATGGATATGGTCAATCAGGGGCTGGAGGTCTCGATTTTGACCAACTCGTTGGCCACCACTGATGTCCTGGCCGTACACAGTGGCTATGTGCGCTACCGCGAGCCGTTGCTGGCGCATGGGGTACGTATCTGGGAGTTACGCCCGCTGGCTGCCCAGCAGGAGCGTGCCAGCCCGTTTCTGGGTGAGTCGGTAGCCAGCCTGCATGCCAAAACCTTTGTGTTCGACCGCGAGCGGGTGTTCGTCGGTTCGATCAATCTGGACCCGCGCTCGATCAGCCTCAATACCGAGGCCGGAGTTCTGGTGCAGCAGCCGGCGCTGGCTGGGGAGATGGTCGAGCTGTTTGAGCGCTGGACTTCGGACGATTACGCCTACCGCCTGAGTCTGGATGAACAGGGGCGTCTGCAGTGGCACGCCGAGGGTCAGACCTGGACCCGAGAGCCCAAGGCAGGTCCGACCCGACGCATCATGACCTGGCTATTACGTCTGTTGCCGATCGAGAGCCAGCTGTAGCGTTACCCTAATGAACCAGTTGGCTCGATACCTTGAGGTAGTCCTGGCCATGTTTGCGCACGGCTTCTGCATCATAACGCTCCGAGGCCAGGTGCACTTCCTCCAGGGTTTCCGCCAGCTCTGCGCTGTCCTGGCGGATCCGTTCCAGGGCGTTCTCCAGGGTATAGGTGAGTTCGTGTACCTGGGTCATGGTCTCGGTGGTGAGCTCTCCGGCCAGGATGTTTTCCAGCCGCTTGTTGTATTCAACGAAGTTGCTCAGAGCCTGTTCCAGGCTATTGGCGGGCAGCCCCTTGAAGTGCTCGATATCGCCGCTGGCCAGCGCGGTATTGACTGACATCAGCGCAGCCGTGAGGGTTACAGGTAGCAGGAAGACTCTCATAATCACCTCGATAGTAAATGATAATCATACGCAATTGAGAATCTAGCAGTGCTTGCCTGCGTTGTCTAGCGGGCAGGGCGATAATGTACAGGCTGGGTAGTAGAGCGGCTTCAGAGTAGCGGACTCATGAAGAACATCAACCGCTCCAGTGCCCGTGCCGGGCGGCTGCGTTGTTGCCAGCGGTCCAGTTCAAGGGCCTCGCTGCGGGCCATATAGCCCCTGAGCAGCTGGCGAATATGTGCGCAGCTTTCCGGAGTGAACAGCGCTACGGTCAGTTCAAAATTGAGTTGCAGGCTGCGGATATCCAGGTTGACGCTGCCGACCAGGGCGAGTTGATCATCCATCAGCATCGCTTTGGTATGCAGCAGTCCACCATCGAACTGCAGAATCTCAACACCAGCCCGCAGCAACGGCTCGAAATAGGAACGGCTGGCCCAGCCGACCATCAGCGAGTCATTGTGCTTGGGTAGCAGCACCTGTACCCGCACACCGCGCTTGGCGGCCTGACATAGCGCCTCGAAAATGCTTTCCGAAGGCACAAAGTAGGGCGTGCTGATGACAATGCTTTCGTTGGCCCGGTAGATGCTCGATAGCACTGCCTGCCCGATCAGGTCATCACCAACACCGGGACCCGATGGAATGATCGACATCCACTGATGGCAGCCAAGCTGTCCGGCTTCCAGTTTGGGCAGCCGCCGCTGGCCGGTCTCGACCTCCCAGTCCCAGGCGAATACCTTGGCCAGCCCGGTTGCCGCCTGGCCCTCGATGCGCAGCATGATGTCGATCCAGGGGCCGACATCGGCTTCACGCTTGAAGAACGCCGGGTCAGCCATGTTCATAGAGCCGGTAAAGGCCAGCCGATCATCAATTACTATCAGCTTGCGGTGCATGCGCAGATCGATGCGGTGGACCAGGGCGCGCAACAGGCGCACCGGCAGCGCCGGCACCACGGCGATACCGGCATCGACCATGCGGGTGCGCCAGCGTGAGCGAAAGAATTTACGGCTGCCGGCATGGTCGATCAGCAGCGAGACCTTGACTCCACGCTGACTGGCCTCGATCAAGGCCTCGGCCAGTTCATCAACCCGGCCTCCGGGATGCCAGATGTAGGTCAGAATGTTGATGCTGTGCTGGGCGCTGCGGACATCGGTACAGAGCTGCTCGAAAATGCTCTCAGGGCTGTCGAGCAGGCGCATCTGTTCGTAACCCAGCGCACCGATGCCCATGCGATGAGACAGCAATTGGTGAATAGCCAGGGTAAGTTGCCCACCGGGCCATGGCCTGCGCAGCCCGGCGAACCCATTGGCCAGGTTTTCCAGGTAGGGTTCGACCATGGCCTCGGAGCGGGCTGCCCGCTTGCGGCCCAGGTTGAGCTCGCCAAACATCAGGTAAAACACTGCGCCCAACAGCGGCAGAATATAAATCACCAGCAGCCAGGCCAGGGTCACGCTGACCGGGCGACGACGGGTAATAACGCGAATGGTTACCGCGGCGGTAAACAACCAATACAACACCGCCCCAATCAGGCCCAGAATGGTTTGCAGGTTGTCCATTGCTCTCCCGGTAATGGCTGTTGGGCACGGTTACTGTAGCAGGCCTGGCAACTTCCGGCTGCTTACAAACAGTTGTCTGGCTTGGGCAGTCCGGCAATCTTGCTGGCCAGCTTGGCCGGGCTGCCGGGAAACAGCTTCATCAGATACATACTGTTGCCCTTGTCCGCTCCCAGTTCCTGGCCAATGTACTTGACCAGCGGGCGCATGGCCGGGGACAGCTGGAACTGCGCATAAAAGCGCCTAAGGGCATGAATGACCTCGAAATGCTCGGCGGAGAGCTCAATCCCTTCGCTGCGGGCCAGTTCAGCGGCTACCGCTTCGGACCAGTCCTCGAGGTTGACCAGAAAGCCGTGCTTGTCCAGCGGTACATTCAGCCCGTCGCTTTTAATCGATGTGGTCACCAGCTCACCACCTTGTCGTAACTAACGCACAGGTCGACCATCCGCTGATAATCGATACTGCTGACCCCTGCAGGCAGATCATCCAGCGCCAGCCCGCGGGCCAGCAGGTCAGGCTCAAGGGCAAACAGTTGTATGCCAGGGGCCAGCTGGCTCAGCTGTTGGCGAGCTTCACTGCCGGGCAACAGGGCGTACACCGCGTCTTCGATCAACAGTAGTCCCTGATCCTCGACCAGAACCTGCAGGCAGGAACTCAGACGCGGTTCGTTGTGGGGTGAGTGGCGAACAATATGCAGCATGGCAGGGCTCACAGGTTGATGATCTGATCGTAGTGTTCCATCAGCGTAGCGATCTCGACGCCTTCGAGTGCACGTACCGGCAGGGCGCAGTGCTCAAGTGTCAGCCCCCGGGCGCTGAGTGAGCGCTGACAGGCCAGCAGGTCTTCAACGCCGAACAGGGGCAGCGCCTGGAGGTTGGCAGCCAGGGACTTCTGCTCGATCAGACTGGCGTCCTGCCCCTTGAGCAGTTGCAGCACCCCGTCATCCATGAACAACATACCTACGGGGACGCCAAAGGCCGCAGCGGCCAGTGTCATGTCCAGGGCTTCACGGGCGGCGAGGCGGGTAGGGGGGTGGCGACTGATGATCAGCAGGCTTTTCATGTTCAGCTCCCAAAACTCACGGCCCGGTCAGCGCTTTGCAGCGCATCGACCCACTGGCCCAGCCCGGAAAGATCCCAAGGTGTGCCGGTATTGGCGGCGTGACGATCCCAGCGCTGGGCTTCTTCTTCATTCAGCACTCCACGGCGCAGCGCCGCGGCAATACACACCACCGCATCAAGCTTGTGTTCAGTGATGAACTGGCGCCACTCGTGGGTGATGTCGTTTTCATCCTGGGGCTGCACACCCAGATTCGAGGCGATATGCACCGCGTCCCGATAGAAAAACAAACGGTTGATCTCGTGCCCGGCATCTACTACTGCACGAGCAAAATTGAGTGCGGAGCGGGCCGCAGGATCTTGCGGGCCAGCCAGCAAGGCAATGGCGAAATTCATCGATAGACCACCTGAAGCAATGAGGCCCGCACTGGGCGGGCCTCATTAGTATAAACAAAAGCGTGCCGATCAATCGTTGTTGAACACACCCAGCAACTGCAGCAGGCTGAGGAACAGATTGTAGATGGACACGAACAGCGTCACAGTGGCCATGATGTAGTTGTCTTCACCGCCATGAATGATGGCGCTGGTCTGATACAGGATCACCGCCGAGGAGAACAGCACGAAGCCGGCGGAGATGGCCAGTTGCAGGCCGCTTATCTGGATGAAGAAGCTGGCAACAATGGCGCACAGCAGTACGATGAAGCCCGCCAGAATGAAGCCGGACAGGAAGCTGAAATCCTTGCGGGTAATAATCGCGTACGCCGACAGACCAAAGAACACCAACGCAGTCATGCCCAGCGCCATGCTGACCAGTTGGCCGCCGTTGGGCAAAGACAGGTAGACGTTGAGAATCGGCCCCAGGGTGTAACCCATGAACCCGGTCAGTGCGAAGGTCAGAACCAACCCCATGCCAGAGTTACGGAACTTGGAAATGGCGAACAGCAGCCCGTAGAAGCCAACCAGGGTGATGATCAGGCCGGGATGCGGCAGGTTCAGGCTCATCGACATCAGTGCAACGAAGGCACTGAATGCCAGGGTCATGGCCAGCAGGCTGTAGGTATTGCGAAACAGCTTGCTGACTTCCGCCTCGTTGACACCTGCATGGTGCAGGGCGTTATGGCGCTCTTGGATATTCATAAGTGCAGGGCTCCCCTTGGTCAATCCTTGATGGATGCTGTGATCATACCTGCTGGAAGCGTCAAATCAAGGCATGAGGGGTTTCGAGCTGTTTCATACGCCAACCGGTTAACAGTCTATTTGCGCAATAACACACGCAGGCCATTGACTAGGCTCAGCTTTCCGGTAGTATTGCGGGCCGTGGAGGGATGGCAGAGCGGTTGAATGCACCGGTCTTGAAAACCGGCGAAGGTGAAAGCCTTCCCAGGGTTCGAATCCCTGTCCCTCCGCCAAACAAATAAAAAAACCGGCCTTGTGCCGGTTTTTTATTTGTAATGCCCAGCCCTTTTGGCTTATCAGTACAACATTTCCGCCAGCCATCAAGCCCTCGGCATGCTCTGCTACGCTGGAGTTGTCAGGCGCGCTGCTGCCCTGCATTGCGCCCGAACCTGAAGCCAGCGAATCTACTACCTTGGAGGGATACAGCTCGTATTGAGCTGCAGCTAGACTTGCGTTACGACAATTAGACCGCAGGCACTACATATGTGCACGGACGGCACTACGGCTGCTCCTGAACCAGGGGGCTTACCGAATCATAACCGCGTCTGATTGCTCGTGCTGGCCGATCCCAGTGAGCCAATGACCGGTCTCAGGAGATCGACATGGACACTCTTTTGCGCAACATCCGCCTCAGCCGCAAGTTACTACTAATTCTAGCCTTGCCGATGCTGGGGTTCATCGTTCTGGCTGGTTTGCTCATCAATGACAGCCTCAAAGCGCTGAATATTAATCGCCAGATCGTCCAGGCGACTGTCCTCGCCGAGGATGTCAGCAACCTGGTCACCATGTTGCAGCGTGAACGTGGCGGCAGCGGGGTATTCATTGGTAGCCAGGGCCGTTCGATGCGCGAACAGTTGTCGGTCTTTCGCACCGATGTTGACCAAGCGTTAGCCAACCTGCGACGCAGCGCGGCGTCGGATCAACGAGTGCAGGGTATCCTCGGACAGTTTGGCGAGCTTGAGGTTTTGCGTCGCGAGGTCGATGGGCTTGGTATCAGCGGTCGTGACTCGGGAGCCCGTTACACCCGCCTGATCCTGGAGCTTATCGGTTTCACCCATGCTTTGGGGGAGGATGTGAACGATATGGCGCTGGCCCGGGCGTTGGGATCGCTCACCCAGTTTGTTGAGATGAAGGAACGGGCCGGGCGGGAACGGGCCTTGCTGGGCGTGGTCTTCAACCAGAATTACTTCGACTCGACGCTATTGTCGAGTTTTAGCCGTAATCTGGGCGAGTTTCAGGCTTATTGGGAAATCTTCCAGCGTAGTGCCGATGTTGCTTTTACCCGTCAGTATGAGCAGCTCATACAGCACCCTGGCGTTCAGGAAGTGGCGCAACTGCAGCAACTTGCCTTCAGCGTGAGCATGGGGGAGCCGTTGAACGTCAATGCTGAACACTGGTTTCAGAAATCTACCGAACGTATCGACATGATGGCCGAGATTGAGCTGGGCCTGGCGCAGGCGGCCAACCGCCTGGCAAGTGCAGGCTATGCAGCGGCCATGCGTTCGCTGGTGCTTGCCCTGGTGGCGGTCGGCGTGGCGTTGTTGGCCGTGCTGCTGCTGGCGTTCGTCATCATCCGCAATATCAATCAGGCGGTGACCGAACTCAATCGCTCGCTCGGCAGCCTGGCTCAGCGCGACCTGACCGCCCGTGCGAACTACCACGGCACCGATGAGTTCGGCCTGATCGCTGGCAACCTCAATCGTATGGCCGATGAGCTGAACCGGGTCATCATGGAAATCGGCGGGGCTACCGTTCAGGTCGCCACTGCAGCCGAGGAAGCCTCGACCGTCACCCTGCAGACCAGCCGGGGGCTGGACCAGCAACGCCAGAGCACCGAACTTGTAGTGACCGCCATGCACCAGATGAGTGCTACGGTGCGCGATGTGGCGCGCAGCACCAATGATGCTGCGGCGTTGTCCAGTCAGGTCAACGACCATGCTGCCCAGGGCCGGGAGGAAATTCGTCAGACGGTTGCACTGATTCAGCAACTGTCCGAACAAGCGCGAGAAACAGCCAAGACTATCGGCGAAGTGAAGAAAGAGAGCGCGTCGATATCTTCGGTAATTGACGTGATCCGTGGCATAGCTGAGCAGACCAATCTGCTGGCCTTGAACGCAGCCATTGAGGCTGCCCGTGCCGGCGAGCAGGGCAGAGGGTTCGCGGTGGTAGCCGACGAGGTGCGCTCGCTGGCACAGAAAACCCAGGAGTCGACAGGCTATATCCAGAATATGGTGTCCAACCTTCAAAGCGGCTCGGATAAGGCTACCCAGTCCATGGACATTACTCTGGCCACTGCCGAATCGGGTTCGGCGCGGGTGGCGCGGGCTGGTGAACTGCTGGCGGAAATCGCCGAAGGCGTGGCGGGTATCAATGACCGCAACATCCAAATCGCTTCGGCCGCCGAGGAGCAGAGTTCGGTAGCCGAAGACATCAACCACAATGTGTTGTCGATCAACGAAGTGGCCATCCAGGTCAGCGCTGGGGCTGAGCAGACCGCCGCGACCAGCCACGAGTTGGCTCGCCTTGCTGAGAAGCTGCAGGCGCTGGTCGAGCGTTTCAGGACTGCTTAGTTCAGGTCTTGGTGGAGTGGTAAGAGCGGTCGTCTGCAGGCTTTTAAACCTCCACAAACGACAATAGCGCCGTATTCACTTGCTCAACCGCTTCGCTCTGAATCCAGTGGCCTTTGCCTGGCAGCATGAGGATTTGCAGATCGGGGATTCGTTTGCCCATCATTTTTCTCAGCCTGTCTTCATCGGCACCGCGGATGGTGCTGTCGCCGCTGCCAACAAGGAATAGCACTGGGCAGGTAATCTGGTGCTCACGGTATGGCTGCATCAGGCGCCAGTTCTCATCCAGATTGCGGTAGTAATTGATGCCGCCAGCGAATCCACTATGCCGGTAGGTGTCGATGTAGTAGGCCAGTGCCTCGTCGCTCAGCCAGGCCGGCTGCTGGCGTGGTTTGCCCAGACGGCCGATCCAGCCACCACCTTCGCTGATTGAACGGCCAAGGATCGGCGGATGCCGAGGGGTATCCGGTGAACAGTAGAGCGCGCGCAAAATGCCCTCCGGGTCGGCATCGAATTCGGCTTCGGCGACACCCGGCTGCTGAAAGTAAAGCTGATAGAAGAAGTCGTTCTGGAAGTGTTCACGCAACTGGGTAATGGGCGAGCGCTCGGAGACCGGGTGCAACGGGACGCTCATATTGACGAGCCTGGAAACCAGTTCCGGGTGGCGCAGGGTGAATTGCCAGCAATTGATTGCGCCCCAGTCATGACCAATCAGCACTACTGGGGAGCCACCGCTGGCCTGGAGCAGTAGTTCGCGCATGAACTCGCAGATGCGCACCGCGTTGTACTGCTCAATCGAATCAAGCGCATCGGTTTCACCAAACCCGGGCATGTCCGGGGCAATGGCGCGGTAGCCGGCATTGGCCAGTGCGACCATCTGCCGGCGCCAGGAGTACCAGCACTCGGGCCAGCCGTGAATGAACAGCGCTACCGGCCCCTGACCCAAGCAAGCTACACGGGTACTCAGATTGCTGACAGTCCAGTTTTCGAGGGTGATGTCTTCAACAGTGTACATATCCGTTCCCTGACTTGTGATTGGGGGCTTAACGTGCCGATAGACAAAGCATGACAAATAGCTGGATCAAGAGCAGCCAATAACACCTGGGTCTATTGGAGGTCATAAGGTAGGGCGTCGGGGTGGCTCCCCCTTAAGGGGTACGCACCTGCCTCTTTTTAGTCGCCAGTGTGGTTGTTTCGGCTGCTAAGCTGGCTGCATTCGCCAGTAGAGGTCAGAGGCCATGACAATTCAATCCTATGCCGACTTTATTCAGGCCGCGCGCAGCCAGAGCGAGCCGCAGCGGCTGCTGTTCGTGTTCGCCAGGGCCGAGCTTCCGGAAGGGGCGACCGAAGAACAGCGCTTGCAGTTTGAGCAGGGCATCGGCGGGGCGCTGAGCCCGGTACTCTGTGTCGACAAGTTGCCACATCAGGCGGCGAACTTTGCCGATCTGGTGGCCGAGTCGCAGCAGACCGGGGTGCATTGGGATCTGGCGTTCGTTTCGGCCATGAGTGGACGTGGGGGCATAACGCCGAACAGTGATGAGGCTGAGCAGCCGCTGAAAATGATGATGGAGCAAATCCAGGCCGGCATGGTGGCGCAGTTTCTGGCGATCAGTCGTGCTGGTGAGCTGATCGAGCTTTACTGAATGTATGGTCCAGCTGGCCGGTCGCTGGGGGTGTTTGTAATACCAAACCTCCACGCGATCCGGCCATTAATCTGAATCAAAGTCGGGCCAGGGACTCTCTGGCTTGAGTGATTTCCGCACGCTCGCTGTCATGTGCTGCACTCATGGTGATCAGGCGCCGGTAATAATCACGAGCCTTGCTTGAGTCGCCACTGGCCTCAGCTGCACGGGCGGCGCCATAGAGACCACGGAATCGATTGGGGTCGCGTTGCAAGGAACGCTCAAACTCCTCCAGAGCCAGGGTAGCCTGCCCGTTGCTCAGCAGCATTTCGCCAAGCAATTCGCGCGAGGGTACAACATTACCGGGTGTTACTGGGCTCTTGTCGCTGGCGTCTTCAGCATCCGCCGCCGCACGCATCAGTTGTAGGGCTTCGTCAGTGTGCTGTTCGCCCAAAGCGATCCAGGCACGTACGGCGTTGATCTGAAAAGCACTCTGGCCGGCCCAATAGCTGTTGTTGGCCTCTGCCAGCTTGGCCTGTAGCGCCTCAAGCTGTTTCAGGTCGCGCCGTGCTGTGGCAAGATCGCCAGTGCGTGCTGCGCCCAGGGCGCGGGTGAATACCAGAATGCTTTCAGCTTGCGGAAACCGCTCCCAGGCCAGGCTGGATGGTTTTAAGGTGAGCGCGGCGGCCTGATGCCAGTCGCCCCGTTCACTCGCGTAACGGGCAGGCATGGCGGCAAAGGCATACGCGGCAACGAAATTTTCCACATTGACCTGCTGAATCGCTGCGGCTTCCTCAACCAGACGCAGCGCGGCCTGATCCTGGCCCTGTTGCATATGGCCGTAGACCATGTAATCCATGGCATGCAAGGCGTCGTAGGCTCCGATACCCAGAGTCGTCTCCTTGAGTTCGTTCTTGGCGGCCTGGTAAGAGGCCTGGTTGCTGTCGACCACCTCCTGCCACATACCAAGCCGGGTAAAGATGTGCGACGGCATATGCAGAGCATGGGGAACATCGGGAGCTATGTGGCTATAGGACTGCGCTGCCTCGAGGCCTTTATCAACCAGTTCGGCGTAGTCGTAAGTATGAATCAGGTAGTGTGCTACACCGGGGTGCTCAGGGTAACGCTCGAATAATGGTTCCAGAATCGCAGCAGCCTTGTACTGGTTGGAGAAGCTCTTGTCCGCTGGCTGCGCGGTGATGTTCAGGGCCAGGGCATAGAGGATTTGTGCTTCAACATCTTCCTGGTACTTGTTGGCCAGGGCCTCCATGGCTTGCTCGTAGGCCAGGGCGCGAGGGCGAAATTCGGTGGTTTCCCAGTTCTCGAAGAGATTGCCCAGCGCAGCGATGTAGTCGCGCTCGCGTTCGCTTGCGGCGCCAATCTTTCTGGCCAGTTCAGCATCCGGGGCACCTGCTTTTGAGGCGTTCGGGTTGGTTGCCCAGGCAAAGGGATTGCCCATGGACATTATTGATAACCCCCAGTGAGCCATGCCGCACTCAGGGTCCAGTTGCAAGACTGTGTTAAAGGCGGACTTGGCCGGGTCGAACCAGAACGAATGGAACAAGGCCATCGCTCGGTTAAAGGCCTGTTGCGCTTCGGGATTGCAGGATACTACGAAGTCTACTTCGCCTAGTCGCTCGACAGCCTGGTCTGGTTTGGTGTCAGCCAGAGCGGTACTGGAAAGCAAGCAGGATGCTGCGCTAAACATGAACGCGTTGATCAGATGTATGCATTTCATTTTGGGCCTCCCGGGGGGGCACGAGGAGTCTCGTGACAGGAAAAGGGTGGGAGAGTGTGGTGTAGCTGGTAGTGTTCTGTAAGGTTAGTTGAAATGCAGGGCTTGTCGATTTGCTGATCAGGCTAAGGGTTATCCAGTTGGTTATTTCAAATAGCGACCCGATGCAGAATGACGGCAAACACCGGGACCAGCATGCACAGTGCGCCAGCCCAGAGCATGCCGATGCCGCGTGGATTGTCGCGCAGGCCGAAACCCAGGCCGAGCAGGGTCAGGCCCAGCAGGAACAGTATCAGTGCGTACCAGAAGTAGTCGGTATCCATCAGCCAATCCTTGTGTTGCGGGCCATTAAAAGCCTGGCTTGTGGGCTCTGGCCGTGAAGTCAGAGCCCAGTTCATGCCGACAGTCTAGGCGCTGGCGCCGGAGCGGATGTTGATCCGGGTCATCTTTAGCCTGTTCTGCCTATTTTTATCGCCAATCAGCATAAGGCGACAGCGGCTCAACGGGCATTGGCAGGTTGCCGCGCCAGGGTTTGAGCGTATAGCGCAGGTACATGAAAGCCTGGCTGGGGGCGTAATCCTTGCTGTAGGCCCAGTTGATCCCACCGCCCAGCACCAGATGATCAGTCAGGCGGCGCTCGCCCATGCCCTGCATACGCAGGCCAACACCACTGCTGTTGCTTGAGTTGTTGAACTGGCGTGCGCCAGGGTCAGGGGTAAAGCCTGCGGCAGCGATGCGCTCAGCAGCGCTGCTCAGATACAACCGGTCACCGCCATCGTATTTGGAGGTTGACCAGCCAACCGAGCTCTCAAAGGCTACCGACCAGTTGGCGCTGCGTCGGGCATAACTGAAGGGTACTCCAACAGAGAAGTAGCGTTGGGGGCTGTAGTAGCCGCCCTGGCCCAGGGTGTATTCGTCTAGTCCTTTGTCGTAGCCCCAGTACATCAGGGTCAGGCCGGTGCGCATGCGCTCGTCGACCTGGTCGATCAGGCGGTAGTAATAGCCGGTCATGGCGGTCAGACGCTGATTGTCCTGAACCTTCTCGCCCAGTAGGCGGTGAAAGCCGAAGCTGGCCCAGATGCCATCAACGCCACCCTGATCATGGCTGAGACCCAGGGTCAGGCCATTGGCGGTGACGCCGCCCCAGGAGGTGCGAGTGACCGGATCCACTGCACCGGCATAGGACAGCACCGAGTTGCTCATGGGCCGACGCGAGGCGGTCAGGGTGTAACCCAGAGTGCGCCAGTCACCACGGTAACTTAGCCCGCCTAACCAGTTCGATAGTTCAAAGCCGAGCGGGGAGTGACCGATATCCCAGCCCCAGCGTTCACCAGCCCAGCCCACGGCCAGGCCGGTGCCGGAGGTGCTTTGTGAGGGGACCTGGCAACCTTCGATGGTGAAGTTACAGGTGCCGAACAGGCTGTTTTGCCCGGGCTTGCTGACATTCAGGTCGACATGCTCGGCCTGTAAAAAACCGGTCCCGCCATGCACCGGTGCATCGACGCGCAAGATGGTGGTCTGGCGCTTGAGGTCGGACAGCCCGGATACGTCGCTGTCGCTGCGCCAGCCGTAATCGTGTTGCAGTCGTACAGTCGGGTTCTGTTGTTGATACAGGCTGTCCACGCTGCTGCGCAGGCTGCGGGTCAGCCAGTCATCGTCGTCCTTGAGTCGGCTGGCGGCGGTCATTTGCCGATCATTGCGCGGGTTCACCGCGCCGGGGGCCAGCAAACCGTTGGTAGCCATACCCTGAGCGTAGAGGTCCAGTGCGCGCTGCGGGTCTTGCTGGGCGTGCAGGCGAGCGGCGTCACGGTAGAGCAGGGCGTCGGCCTGGCCGCTTTCGATCAATTCGTCGAATATTGCATTGGCGGCAGCCGGGTTGCCCAGGCCGGCCAGTGCGTTGGCGTAACGCCGGCGGTAGTTGACGCTGGTGTCTTCCGGGAGTTCCAGTTGCTCCAGTGTCTGGCGGGCTTGGACAGTCCGACCTTCTGCGGTCCAGGTTTCCACCAGCCCGAGGATGGCGTCCGGGTTGCCGGGCTCCATTTCCAGCGCTTGTTGGTAATAGGCTTCGGCCTGACGGTAATCCCCGGCCAGGTAACGCCAACTGGCGACGGTAGCCAGATCGCCGGCGGTGGGATTGTCCAGCAACATGGCGATGGCCTCGGGTTCCTGGCCGGCGTCGCGCAGTGCGTAGGCTTCGGCCAGGCGCTGTCTGCGGGCAATTCGCTCGGCCAGTGCCTGCATTCCTTCGTTCCAATCCGCTTGTGGAATGGGTTGCAGCGTCGCCAGCGCTTCCTGGTCGCGTTGCAGGCCGGCCAGGTAAAGGCCGTGAGCATAGCGGGCCTCGGGGTTGGTGCCCTGGCGTTGCAGCAGCCTGTTGAACTGGTCGTCGGCTTCAGGCATACGCCCTTGTTCGGCTAGCAGATTGGCCAGCCGATAGGTGGTCCAGGGGGCGTCGGGCGAGAGACGAACACTTTGCTGGAGCAGGGTGATGGCCCGGTCCCAGTCCTGTTGCTCCAAAGCGCTGTCAACCTGAGCCTGCAGTTGTTCCTGCACGACACTGTTGCGCAAGTCAGCGTAGCTGGCCCGTGTTCCTGCCGGCAGTGAATCAATGACCTGTAAAGCCTGGTCGGGCGAGCGCTGGCGATAGAAGTCAACCAAGGTATAGATGAGCCGACCGTTGGTGGGTTGTTGTCGTTGCGCCTGACGCAACAGTCGCTCGGCGGCCTGGTCGTTGCCCTGTGCCAATTCGACGTTGGCCAGACCGATCAGGCCATCGACGTGATCAGGCTTGGTTTGCTGGGCCTGCTGGTAGGCCTGGCGGGCGGCACTGTAGTTGCCGGCCTCAAGGGCGGCATGGCCCTGTTGCAGGAGCAGCAGGCTGCGGTTGAAGTTTTTCAGGTCTTCCCACTTGGCCAGCCAGGCGCTTTCCTGTTCGTATCGCAGAGCATTGGCAAATGAGTTGGCGGCCTCCTCATAACGGCCCTGATTCATCTGTACCTGAGCAAGATGGCCATGCAGATTGCCGTCATTGGGATAGTTGCGCAGGGCCTGGCGCAGCAGCGGTTCGGCGGCGGCATGTTCGCCGCGATCGACCAGGGCCTTGCCACGTGCGCCGGCTTGCCAGGCCGGATCGGCCAGCAGGCGTTGCTGACGGCTGAGGTTTTCCTGGGCGTTGGTCAGTAGCGGGGAATCGGGATAGCGCTCTACGAATGACTGCAGGGCCCGCACAGTGGATTGACTGATCGGCAGATCGCTGAGGTGGTTATATTCCAGCTCTGCGGCCTTTTCCCTGGCTTGCGGGTCGGTTGCTAGTGCCTGCAGTGTAGTGAGTGCTTCCTGAGGGCGATCCTCGGACATCAACAGGCGGGCCAGGAGTTCTCTCAGTTCCCGGTTGCCTGGGTATTGGCGGTCCAGCTCCTGAAGTTTCCGGATTGCTTGCGCACGTTGTGGCTGCACGCCGCTCAGGGTGCGCCAATACTCCAGTGATAGGGCAAAGTCCGGTGGCTCGTCGCCGAGTAAGGCCTGGTAGCCTGATGCAGCTTGCTCGGTGTGGCCTGCGGCGGCCAGCAGGCGGGTTTCCTGCAAGGCCTGTTGGCCCTCAGGCGTATACAGGTGGACCATGGTTTCGGCCCGCTTCAACAGGCTGGAGCCGGGCGCTCGCTGGCGCAATTCGGTGAGTCTGAACTCGGCCGCTTCCCGGTCACCCGCCTGCAACTCCTGCGTCAGCCTGGTTATGACAACGTCAGGGTGTTCCGGCGCTATCAGTTCGAGACGCCCTAAGGCGTCTTCAACCAGATCATCGCGATACATGGCCTGGCCTGTGCGCAGCCGCTCGACCAGCCATTGCTGTTGATCAACGGCTGCGTCCGGCTGTGCTACTGCTGTGCTTGACAGGCCGCTGAGCAGCAAAACCCAGGTGGCCAACAGCTTACGTCCGGCTAATTGTGACATGGCGCTGTCCAGGCCGGCTGTAACCGACCTGCCTCATCGAAGCGATAACGTTGTTCGTCCCAGCCTTGGCCAAACAGCAGCAATGACTGGTTGTAGTAGGCATCCTCGGCGGGAGGGTGCTGAATCAGGCGTTCACGTTGTGCGTTCAATTGGTCGTCGTAACCCTCCAAGGCTTGCAGCATGGGCAGTAGTGCTGCGGAAAATCCGGCCGGACCCCGACCCTGGGTTTCGCCGCTCAGGCTGTCGACTGCTTCCGGTGGTAGCCCCTGACTGCGGGTCTGTTCGAGCATGGGTTGAAAGTGGTTGAGCAGTTCCGCCCGACCGGGGGCCTGCGGTGCGAGCATGCCGATCCACAGATAGACCCGAATGGCGTCATAACTGCCCTGGGCCTGATCTTTGGGTATGTGCACTCCCTCACCTATGCGCCAGTGCAACCAGTTTGGGGCGAAGCCCTTGGGCGAGCCAAGCAGCATCAACTGGTGACTGTTGGTGGCCAACTCGGCCCAAACGCCGGCTATCTGGGCAAATCTTTGCAGTAACTGCGGAGGCAGGTAACTGAGGTTGAAGCGCCAGCCTTCGCTGGTCTCGAATCCACGGTCGCCGGGCAGCAGCATCAGGCCCAGATCGGGGACCACACGCAGGCTCTGCGCGGCGGTACGCCAGAGCATTTCGGTGCCAAGCCGGGTGTAGTCAGGTTCGTCCCAGAGCCTGCCGGCTTCGAGCAGACTGTAGGCGATCCACAGGTCGGAGTCGGTGGCGTTGTTGCTGTCGAGCACCCGCCACTGACCTTCGCCGTCACGCCCCCATTGCCAGGCTGGCAGCTGTTGGCTCAGGTCGCCGCCGGCCAGGTTGTTGCTGGTCCAGCGCACGAGCTTGTCGAAGCTTTCCCGGTCGTTGGCCAGCAGGGCGAAGAACATGGCATAGCTTTGCCCCTCTGAGGTAGTGATCAACTGGGCTGATGAGCGGTCAATGATGCGCCCGTCCTCGCTCATCATGGCCTGGCGGTAGCGCTCCCAGGCCGGCCACTGGCACTCAGCAGCCATGAGTTGCCAGGGCAGAGCCAGTAGCGACGCGAGTGCCAGGGCGCGCATGGTTGTCCTCAATCCTGTTGGTGCAGACGTCGTTCAGAAACCCAGCGCAGCGCCTGCCACAGCAGGAATGCCGCCAGCAGCATGCACAGGACCGCCATGACCGCCAGCCAGACCGGGTGGTTGGACAGCAGATACCAGAGTTTCAGCCACCAGGGCAGGTAGCCGACGAAGTATTGTGGCCCAACCAACTGACTCTGGACGCCACTTTCGCGGATCACCGCCACCGAGCCACGTACTGCATCCAGCTTGCCCGAGTCGCCCAGCGTTTCACGCAGCAGGCTGAAGTCGGCATCATCGTTGGCCATGAAGGCCACGACGCTGCGCTGGTTGTGGAATGGCGACTGCATGCCGGCAATGGCCGCAATTGGGGCGCGGGCGGTGACGTCAACCCGTGAGTCAGCTGGGAAGGCGGTATGGTCGATACGGTCGACTTTTTCCCGCAGCGGGCTGGAGGCATGCATGATCCAGTCGCTGGAGCGCTCAAGAACCAGGTTCAGATCGGAGCGATCATGTAGGTCGGGAGCCAGTGAGCCCAGAACCAGCAGGTCGGCGTTGGTCTGCCGGGCGGCACTCCAGTCGTCGCTGATCTCGAAGGCCATGGCCGGGTAGCCGGTCTGGGCACCGACGCTGGCAAGAATCTCCAGCAGTGTGGAGAGCTGGACGGCGTTGGGGGCGCTGGGCACGATCACCAGGGTTTCCGAGAGGTCAGCCATACGGCTGAACGGGAAGCCGCTGTGGGCGAAGGCCCAGAGATCCGGCATGGCCATGTAGTGGTAATAACCGGACAGGTCGATGCTGGAGTCTTCATCGATCAGGGCGCGGGTATCGACCGGCAGCGAGGTCTGACAGAAATCGCGCTGGGCGCTGCCGTAGGTACTGGCAAAGCTGAAGTCATAGCGCAGGGTGTTGCGGGCGCCAAGCTTGAGCGAGGGGACCAGCAACCGATCCTGGGCATTGGCGGTTTCTACCGCGGTGACGGCCAGACGCATGCGCTCCAGACGGTTATGAGTGCCGCGCGAGAGTGACAGGCCGGTGATGAACTGGTCATTGAGGCTGATGCTCAGACGTGATTCATCCTTGGTTGCCGGCGGTGTGTAACGATATTTGGTCTGCAGGGGAATGCCCTGGTTGCGCCAGACGAACAGATCTGGCGGCAAGTTGATGTCCACTGTGATCGGGCGCGGTTGCAGGCCGGAGGTATGCAACTGTGTGGGGTAGTCGATCAGCTCGGCAAAGCGCACGGGGCGGTCGGTTGGTGTCCAGTTGGGCGCGTCATAGGGTTTGCGCGGCTGCAGGGTTTGCACTTCGTTGACAACGACCCGCGAACCACGGAACAGGTTGCCGCCCAGGGCCAGAGCGCGGGCACCGTCGAGCAGATCCTGCTCATCCCGGCCCCAGATCACCAGCACTTTGCTGTAGCTGTGCTCGGGGTGGTCGATCAGTTCGACCACGGGGGCTTCTACCGCTGGGAAACGTTCCAGGTCAGCGAGGAAGCTCGGACGCCGGTCATTGGCAGCGAACACAACCGAGCTATGCACTTGGTCCCGGTTTACCCCGGTTGAGGGCAGACGATCGAACAATACTGGGAATTCCGTGCCACGCCAGCCGGCCAAACTGCCGAAATACGAGGCCAGGACCCCGGCAGCTTTCTGCTCACCGAGCGTGGGCTGATCGTGAAAGACCATGTGAACCTGGGTCTTGCCATGATCGCGGGAGTCGAAGAATGGCAAGGGGAAGAATGCCAGGTCATTTCTCAGGGCCACGGCATGCTCGCGCAGGGAAATCTGGCTGCCATGGGCGACATTCAGCCACAGCGCGCTGTTGCCCGGATCTTCGCAGATGTCGGTGTAGTGACCGATGAATTCCAGGCGCACCCGGTTGAAGTCCGACAGCAGGTAGGGGGCCAGGGCGACCTGACGGCGAGTCCGGGTGCCCAGTTGCTCTTCATCGATAACCACTGTGCCCATCAGTACGTCGTTGAGGTAAACCCGCAGGTGCGACAGGTTCGGCAGCAATGCTGGCGAAGGGGTGTAGTCGAGCATCAGGCTGGCGTCACTGGCAATCCGGTCACGGCGCAGGGTGAACTCGATCTGCTGGCTGTTATGAATCCCGAGCAACAGGCTGTCTTTGGGATCACCCAATTCGCCAAAGGTGTGGTTGCTGATCCAGGTCGGCGTGCGCACAACCTCTTCGGTAACAGGCTGCGCAGTCTCGTCTGGCAGAGAGTCTGCTTCTTGAGCGTTGACACTGGCCAGGGCCAGCAGCGCGACAGGGGCGATCAGAAGATGTTTAAAGCGGCTCATATGTTGCCAACCGTTGCTGTGAAGTGGGAATGGTGACGGGCGCAGGGCCGGTCGGCCAGCGCGGGAAAAAACTGCCGATCCAGGCCAGCAGGGACAGAATCGGGTCGATGAATATACGCAGCCAGGCCGGCAGGAACTGATACAGCCGGTAATAGCCTTTGGCACCGACTCGCAGCATGTCCATAAAACTTTGCACCGGGCGTTCCGGGCCGTTGTCCAACTGCCAGTTCAGCCAGGCGTCGGCACGGGCGAAGGTGCACTGGACGAAGTCGATCTTTTGCTTCTGACTCAGTTCGGCAAAGCGGATCCCGACAAACCGTGCGTCGCTGCGGCTGATAACACCGGGGAAGGTGAATTCCTGATCGCCACGGCGCATCAGCAGGGATACCTCCGAGCCAATCGGCAGCGACAGGCTGGTATTGAGTACCAGACCAACCCCGCCGCCTGAGTAATCCTGCAGAACTCCGGGGTAGAGGTGCCCGCTGCCAAGCTTCAGAGCGGCCGGCAACTTGACCTGAACGCGATGGTTTTCACGTACCTGCCGCACTTCGGCAGCAATCGCCACGGCGGCGCCGATCAGCAGCAGGTTGTAGAGCACCCAGAGCGAGGTGATGATCACAGTGCCGACTTCCTGCGGCGGGCCGTAGAGAAAACGCCAGACAGCAAACCCCAGGCCGGTGAAGTTCAGCGCTGCCAGTACCAGGTAGGGGCGGGCGATTTTCCAGTCGAACTGGTTTGACTCGATCAGCCCGCCTTTGGCGGTGACGTTGAACTTGCCCTTGCTGGGGTTGATCAGGGCAACAGTAGTTGGGCGGGCGATATACCAGGCCAACACTGTTTCGTAGACCTCGCCCCAGAAGGTTTTACGATGCTGGCCCTGCATTCGTGAACTGGTCAGGCTCGAGTGCACCATGTGAGGTATCACGTACAGCACGATCATCAAGGCTGGTGCGTAAATGATGTAGGCATGCAGAAGCAGGAAGGCCAGCGGAGCCAATAGGAAGATCAGGCGCGGCAGGCCGGCCAGAAAGTGCAGCATGGCATTGGCGTAACAGATCCGCTGGAACAGGCTCAGGCCCTTGCCGAATAAGGGATTGTCGATACGGAAGATCTGCGCCATACCGCGAGCCCAGCGAATCCGCTGACCGATATGCGCGGACAGGCTTTCGGTTGCCAGACCCGCCGCCTGGGGGATACGCACATAGGCCGAGTTCCAGCCACGCCGGTGCATACGCAGGGCGGTATGAGCGTCCTCGGTCACAGTTTCCACCGCGAAGCCGCCAATCTCTTCCAGCGCCTTGCGCCGCAGTACGGCGCAGGAGCCACAGAAGAAGGTGGCATTCCACATATCGTTGCCGTCTTGAACCAGCCCGTAGAACAGCTCGCCCTCATTGGGGTTGCGGCGAAACACATTGAGGTTGCGCTCGAACGGGTCCGGAGACAGAAAATGGTGTGGGGTCTGGACCAGCGCCATTTTCGGGTCACGCAGGAACCAGCCAACTGTAAACTGCAAAAATGAGCGTACCGGGATATGGTCGCAATCGAAAACTGCGATCAGTTCACCGTCGGTTTTGGTCAGCGCATGGTTGAGGTTCCCCGCCTTGGCGTGGTTGTTGTCGGGGCGGGTGATGTAGCCCACACCGACTTCTGCGGCAAATTTGCGGAACTGTTCGCGACGACCATCATCAAGCAGGTAGATGCGCAGCTTGTCTTTGGGCCAGTCAACACCCATGGCGGCGTAGACAGTGTTGCGGACGACGGACAGTGGCTCGTTGTAGGTGGCGATCATCAAATCCACAGTGGGCCACTGGCTGGAGTCTTTGGGCAGCTCGACAGGTTTGCGTTTCAGCGGCCAGCAGGACTGGATGTAGCCCAGTATCAGGATCAGCCAGGCATAGGTTTCGGCCGCCAGCAGTAACAGGCCGGTGGTCAGGTCGAGCCAGTCGTTCCAGTTCAGTGTTGCGGTGTAGCGCCACCACAGGTAACGACACGAAATCAGCACCGATAGCATGATCATCAGCAGGGTCGGAAATCGCCCTGGCATATGCCGTACCAGCATGGCTACGACCCACAACAGCAACACGAAAACCAGCTGGGCCATGTAACCGAAGGGCTGCGTTATACAGAAAATACCAAGCGCCAGGGTTACCACTCCCAGCAATATATTGACCAGGCGTTGCTGCTGCCGGCTGCTGCGATTCCACCAGTGCCGGCTGCGCTGCATGGGGCGGCTGTCCATGGTTCTGAACGGGACAGACTCCAGATAACCGCGCAGGCGGATGGCAGATGTGCGGTAACCGGCCCGGAATGAGCGCCAGGCATCGCGAATGGCATAGGCCTTGGGCTTGGGTTGATGGTGGATCAGCAACAGCCAGATCGACTGCACTGCATAGCGCAACGGGTCGCCCAGACGCGGCCGCTGGGCGCTGGCGATCTGTGGGAACCAGTAATCGGCATACTTGCGTACCGACCGCCAACTGGGATTTTCCAGGCGCAGAAAGGTCCAGGCCAGCAGGGTACAGAAAGCCAGGAGCAGGGCGGTCAGGGGACCGGCACCGCGCTCTTCGCGCAAGCGACTGTAAGGGAAATAGCGGTCCATCAGGCCGGCTCCCCGCGCAGGGTCAGGCACCAGGTGGCCAGCGTCAGCAGTTCATTGGCTACCAGACTTTGCGGCGCGTGCAGGCCGACCGGAGCCTTGAATGCCAAGGCTTCGCGCATGGCCTCGTCGCGATGAATGATCAAGGGGACTAGGCGGGCAGCAAAACGTTCGCGCCAGAGCAACAGCAGATCACTCTGCAGCCGGCTGGCCGGATCATGGCGGTTGACCAGCAGCAGCCGGTTTGAGGGCTGTTGCTCAAGCAGGATATGGCAACTGGCGTCAGCTTCGACGACCTGAATCTTGATGTCGCAGTTGCTGGCAGCCGTGTGTCCGGGCAGGCGCTGGGGCAGGTCGAGCAACGCCCAGTCATACTGATCACGCAACTGAGCGGTGCGCTCAGCCCAAAGCCCGGGGGAGCTGGCCAGTTTTTGTTCGACAATCCGCTGTTCTGACGTGCTGACCTTGCCATAGGGCAGTATGCAAAGCCCGGGTTCTATCTCCCAGGCCTGCTCGTGCCATGGTTGACCGTCAAGCATTGCCCGGGCCCAGCCGCCGGACTCGCTAACGGCCAGATTGAAATGCAGGCGCAACAGGTTTTCCGGGCATAGGTCCACCAGTATTACCCGCTCCCCAAGAGCATGTAGAGCGTGCCCCATCGCGGCCAGTAGAGAAGTTACCCCCACACCGCCGCGCACACCCTGAAGACTCAAGGAGATCAACGTGTGATCTCCTGTTCCAGTTCGGCCAGTAGCGGCCAGTAGCTACGGGCCTGTTGCACCCGGTTCAGCAGCGAGGTGTCCTGGTAACGCAGTTCCGGCACCCCAGCCTCTGTCAACAAGCGCCCGGTGTCGTTGGCATCCAGTGCCTGCTCAAGGCCCAACTGACTCAGGGGAAGCGTGCGGGGTAGGGTAGCCATGTCCCATTCTCCTTGATACGAACATAGGGTTTGCCGTCATACTCGAGCACCACAGTGCCGGAGTTTTCGGCCACCCAGGGGGTTTCTGGCAGGTCGGCCAGCAGACTGTCCCATGCCAGTGGGGAGTCAGGGCCAGCGGCATGTAGGCGATGAATGATTTCAGCCAGAGCCAGATAGCTGCTTTGGCCGCCGATGCGTGCAGGCTGATTTCGAGCTTCTATATCCATGCCGATGAATTTGATTGCGACCGGCACATGGGTAATGGCCTGGCTGGGGATTTCACGCATGCCTGAGATCTGCATTCGGTCGCCATGCAGGTTGGCGCCATGTTCGGGGACTATCATCACCACGATCCGACGGCCACTGCGTTCAAGTTGCTGAATGAAGGCCGCCAGGTCGTTGACAAGGGTGTTGGCCAACTCCTGATAGTCGGCCCGACGGGTACTGCCATTTGGCAGGACCATGCGGTTGCCGTCATGCAGGGTGGTGGTGTTATAGAACAGGGCGACCGATTCGTCTGCACGGTTTTCGCGCTGTTGCCACCAGCGCGCCAGGACTTCCCTGTCGCGCCAGATTGGCGAGCTGTCGAAGCTGACTACCGCGCGCTGCATGCCGGCGGTATCCAGTTGCGGTTCAGGCAGGTTGCCCTGGGCGCGAACGTCACCGATAAAGTTGTCGAACTGACCATTGTGGTTGAGCAGTACGTTATTGTTGAAACCAAGCTGGCGCAGCTGATCCATCAGGAAACATTGTTCTGGGGTCGAGGCATACAGGCGCTCATGCGAGGACTGTCCGCATCCGGCCCGCAACAAACGTATGGCCGCGGGGCCGCTGTAGGCAGTGGCCGAGTTGAAGTTGTCAAAGATCACGTCCATCTGCTCGAACAGACGGTTTTCCTTCAGGCCAGCGGCGCTCAGGTCATCCCAGGCCAGGGAGCAGACATTGAGCAGCAACAGGTCAAAGGGCTCTGCCGGCGTAGCTACTTCACTAAAGTCGATAAAACGCTCGGCTTCACGGTTGTAGAAGTCCTGCAAGTAGCTGTTCAGAGTCGGGGTGTCCGGCTCAGCACGAGGTGCCTGACCCGGTTGCGTTAGGGTGGCCAGTTCGGTACCGGGAATCTGGGCCAGTACTGGCTGATTGAACGGGGTGAAGTCGGTGAACTGCTGCAAACTCAACCAGCCTAAGCCCAACACAGTAAAGGTGGTTAGCCTGACCCAGTGCTGCAGGTAGAGGTACACGACCAACATGACCAGAATCAGAGCGCTTAACTGCCAGTTGATGAAGCGCTCCAACAGCTCCAGCATGTACATCCAGCTGAAGTCGAGCACTCCGGGTTGTTCCAGCAGTCTGGAAAATGGTGGGAACCAGGTGTCCTGGTAAAACAGGGCAACCCCGATTGGAATGGCGATCAGTGTGCGCAAAATCCTAAGTGGTCGCCAGCCCAGTGGGAACAGCAAAAAGGCCGCAAACGCCAGGTTCGGCAGCAGCTGCAGGTTCAGATAGCCGAGCCAATACAGCACCAGCTTGAGCAGGAAATACAAATTCCAAAGCCCCAGCCCAGTCCAGCTGGACTCGCTTTGCGCAGCAACGGCTGGCAATTCATAGTTACTCATGCTGGTCACTCGAGTCGGCGGTGGACGTTGGTTCTGCCAGGCGGCGCACCCCCCGATATTTCATGTAGCGAGGTAGCATCAGGCCCTCGATCCAGCGCGAGAACTGCTTCCCGATGCTCATGAGGGCAAATACGACCAGCACAGTTAGCACGCTGCTAAGTGCTGCAACTTCAAGCAGTTCCGAATACATCGTCATGTGACTCGTTAAGTTTTAGCGTGATGCGTCGCGGGCTCAGATCGGTGCGGGCAGGCTGCTCCAGCGGGCTGTCCAGCTCATGCTCAACCGGATCGGCTTCGGCGGTCTCTTCGGGTAACTCTGAGTGGGCAAAGATTTCCCTGGGGAGCTGTTCGGGATGCTGAAACAGCTGGCGCTGGGAGAACAGACTGGTCCAGGGCAGCTTGCAGATGTTGCCCAGTGCAGCTTCCAGACCTTCGGCACTACAGGCGAACAGGAACAGATACAGCTTGCCATCAATCATTGTGGCAATATCGCCAAAGCGGCGGATGCTCAATTGCCCAAGACACTGGGCGGGTTTCAGACTGCTGGAGATCTGCAGCTCGACCAACTGATGGGAAATATCGCCGGAGGCGGTTTCGTACACCTGATCAAGGGTGGCCAGAAACTCCGATGGTTGCAGCAAACCACGTACTTGCGGTGGCTGTAATCTGGCCATCAGTGCTTCCATATCATCGCTGGCCGGACGAAACCAGAGCTGCCCCTGAATGCTGTTGATCAACATCAGGAAGTGTTCGCCTGGGGTACGGGCAGGAATGATCAGATTGGCACCGCTGACCAGCAGCAACTGTTGATCGCGGTGACGCAGACAGGCATTCAGCTCCCGGACGACAATTTTTATGGCACTGCCGCAGGCGTTGCGCAGGCGCCTGGCCATACGCGCCAGGGATTCGACCTGACGGTTTTCGTTGACGGCCAGTACCACGGTCGCGGCTTTGGCGTTAAGGGCTCGATTGAACAGGGTTTCCGCTTGCTCGAAGACGAGCCAGCGTGCCGATAGCGAAGGGATGTCTTGCAGAGCGCTGCGTTGTATCAGGAACTGGTCGTGATCCGGGGCATGTAACGCCGACTTGTCCAGCAACCCCAGTTCCCGACCAACAAACGACTGCTTGTGCCATTCCAATTGGTAGGTTCGGGCGGCGCTGACGCCGAGACTGTTGCGCCAGAACTGTACCTGATAGGTAATGCTGCCCTGTTGACGCTGCATAGTGGCAAATCCGGCCATATAGGCGTTCATGCGCACCGGGTCTTGATCAAAGATGGTGCTCAGTCCGTGATTCATTATCACCAGCGTGCAATGGGACTTATGCAGCCAGCGGCTGAGCTGCCGCAGCCAGGAGGCCGCCTCATCATCCTCAATGGCTGACCAGGCCGATTCAGGCAGCACCATAAGCACCAGACTGCCCTTGGTCTTGATGCAGCGCTTGAGCTCGATGAGCAGGTGGCGTACCGCCAAGGGGGCAGCGTCCAGGGCGATGTCGAACAGGCGCAGGCGGTTGGGGCCCTTGTCAGAGGGTATTGGTTCAAGGATGGCGTCGAGCATCCCGTTGGCGGCAATCAGAGTGGTGCTTTGTGTGGAGGGGAGAGCGGCCAAAAACTGCCGTGCCAGGCGGCGGATATCCGACTCCTGCTCAATTGCCAGCCAGTACAGGCAACCCTGATCGAGGGCAGTATGCTCCCGCGGCAGCTTACGAAAAGCTAAAGTAGGGTACTCCAAGTGACTCTCCCATCCTTCCGTAGTTTTTTTCGACATCCAATATCAGTAATCACAGCCCTGATATGACAGAGTGTAGTCAATGTCTTGCCCTATGCAGGGGCAAACAATCATCTGAACCTTTCCATTTCTGTGCTTGGGAAGTGCTGGGGTTTCAGATGCGAGGGGCTGAAGAATTCCCGTACTTGACTTGCTTGCGTGCTGTCATATTTTTGGCGACAAGGTCTTTTTATGAGAATTGAAATGGCAATATGTCAAAGAAGTGTCATTTTGACGGAATGCTCGGAGTAGTGTCAATACGACACTGCCTAGATGGCGTAGAAAAAATAAGGAAACCTGATTTAGGTCAGGTCAAAGGACTCTAGCTGCTGGCCGTTCTGATCGATGGTCAAGACCCAGCCGTACTTGTCCCAGTCGCCAAGCACAATGCGTTGGGCGGGTTGGCCGTCCAGCATCAGATCATGCACGGCAGGCCGGTGGGTATGGCCATGAATCAGGGTGTGCACTTTGAATTTACGCATGACGTCAGCGACGGCGCCCAGATTGACATCGGTGATGTCGCTGGGCTTGAGTCGGGTACGGGCCATGCTTTCGGCGCGCAGTTTGCGGCCGATGCGATAGCGGGTCTTCAGCGGCAGATTGCGCAGGATGAAACGGCTGACCGGGTTACGCAGCCAGCGGCGCATTTTCATGTAGCCCAGGTCATCGATGCAGAGGCTGTCGCCATGCATCAGCAGTACCGGCTCGCCGTTGAGTTCGATGCGTTGGGGGTCGCTCAGCAGGGTGCAGCGCGCTTCACGGCAGAAACGCCGGCCAATCAGAAAGTCACGATTGCCGTGCATCAAAAATACCTTCACGCCCCGGTTTGCCAGTTGGGCGAGGGCGGTGGTAACTTCGCGCGCCAGCGGGTTGGGGTCGTCATCGCCGAGCCAGACCTCGAAGAAGTCACCCAATATATAGAGGGCGTCGGCAGTTGCTGCACGCTCGCGCAGGAAAGACAAGAACGCCCGGGTGATATCCGGGCGTTCGGCTTCCAGATGCAGATCGGAAATGAACAGGTAGCGCAAGTTACTCGACCAGTTCAGCGCGCTCGATGATCACGTCCTCGACCGGCACGTCCTGATGGCCGGCGCGCATGGTGGTCGATACGGCCTTGATCTGGTTGACTACGTCCAGACCCTCGACCACCTGACCGAACACGGCATAACCCCAGCCCTGAATGGTCGGGGCAGTGTGGTTGAGGAAGTCATTATCGGCGACGTTGATGAAGAACTGGGCGCTGGCCGAATGCGGCTCCATGGTCCGGGCCATGGCGATGGTGCCGATCTTGTTGCCGATGCCGTTGTTGGCTTCGTTCTCGATTGGGGCGCGGGTATCTTTCTGCTTCATGCCCGGCTCGAAGCCGCCGCCCTGGATCATGAAGTTACCAATCACCCGGTGAAAGATGGTGTTGTCATAGTGGCCGTCACGGACATACTGCTTGAAGTTTGCAACGGTCTTGGGCGCCTTGTCGGCAAAGAGCTCCAGGGTAATGACGCCATAGTTGGTGTGCAGTTTGACCATGTCGGATAGTCCTCGGGGTTGTTCGCGAATAAATCATTGATCAGTCAGGTACGCGCATTCAGGCGCCTGACCATTTGCGTTATGATAAGCGTTTTGGCCAAGGCGGCCTAGATAAAATCGGCAATGCCCACCGGCAGCGCCCCGAACTGAGTCACATAAACCCTATGAACAAACCGGAATCCACCGCGCCCGCCCACTTCCTTCGCCAGATCGTCCAGGCCGACCTGGAAGCAGGCAAGCACAGCCAGATCGTCACCCGCTTTCCGCCGGAGCCCAACGGCTACCTGCACATCGGGCATGCCAAATCGATCTGTCTGAACTTCGGCCTGGCTGGGGAGTTTGGCGGCGTCTGCAACCTGCGTTTCGATGATACCAACCCGACCAAGGAAGAGCAGGAGTACATTGACGCGATCAAGCAGGACGTCGAGTGGCTGGGTTTCCAGTGGGCGGGCGAAGTGCGTCACGCCTCGGACTACTTCGACCAGTTGCACGCCTGGGCCATCGAGCTGATCAAGGCGGGCAAGGCCTATGTCTGCGACCTGACCCCAGAGCAGGCCCGCGAATACCGTGGCAGCCTGACCGAGCCGGGCAAGAACAGCCCGTTCCGTGATCGCAGTGTCGAGGAAAACCTGGACCTGTTCGCTCGTATGACCGCCGGTGAGTTCGCCGATGGCGCCAAGGTGCTGCGGGCCAAGATCGACATGAGCGCGCCGAACATGAATCTGCGTGATCCGATCATCTACCGCATTCGTCATGCCCATCACCACCAGACCGGCGACAAATGGTGCGTGTACCCTAGCTATGACTTCACCCATGGCCAGTCAGACGCCATCGAGGGCATCACTCACTCGATCTGCACCCTGGAGTTTGAGGATCACCGCCCACTGTACGAATGGTTCCTCGACAACCTGCCGGTACCCTGCAAACCACGCCAGTACGAGTTCGCCCGCCTGAACCTGAACTACACGGTGACCAGCAAGCGCAAGCTCAAGCAACTGGTAGATGAAGGCCATGTGGATGGCTGGGATGATCCGCGCATGTCGACCCTGAGCGCTTTCCGTCGGCGCGGCTACACCCCTGCATCTATTCGCGAGTTTTGCGAACGCATTGGCGTGACCCGCTCTGACGGTGTGGTCGATATGGGCATGCTGGAGTTCTGCATTCGTGACGACCTGGATGCCCATGCGCCGCGGGCCATGTGCGTGCTGCGCCCGCTCAAGGTGGTGATTACCAATTACCCCGAAGGGCAGGTGGAGACCCTGGAACTGCCGCGTCACCCCAAGCAGGATATCGGTGTGCGTGTGCTGCCGTTCAGCCGTGAAATCTACATCGATCGCGACGATTTCATGATCGATCCGCCCAAGGGTTACAAGCGTCTGGAGCCGGGTGGTGAAGTACGCCTGCGCGGCAGCTATGTGATCCGTGCCGACGAGGCGATCACCGACGCCGAGGGCAACATTGTCGAGCTGCGCTGCAGCTACGATCCGGACACTCTGGGCAAGAATCCCGAAGGCCGCAAGGTCAAGGGGGTGATTCACTGGGTGCCGGCGGCTGAAAGCATCGAGTGCGAAGTGCGCCTGTATGATCGCCTGTTCAAGACCGCCAACCCGGACAAGGGTGAAGAGGGTGGCAGTTTCCTCGACAACATCAACCCTGAGTCGCTGGTGGTGCTCAAGGGCTGCCGCGCCGAGCCGTCGCTGGCCGAGGCCAGCCTGGCCGATCGCTTCCAGTTCGAGCGTGAGGGTTACTTCTGCCTGGACAGCAAGGACTCCAGTGCCGAACTGCCGGTGTTCAACCGCACCGTCACCCTGCGTGACTCCTGGGGGGGCTGATGGCGCTGTCGATCTACAACACCCTGAGCAAGGACAAGGCCCCGTTCCAGCCGCTGGAAGGCAATCACGTACGCATGTACGTGTGCGGCATGACCGTATATGACTTCTGTCATATCGGCCATGCCCGGGTGATGGTCGCTTTCGATGTGATCGCGCGCTGGCTGCGCCACAGTGGCTACCAGCTTACCTACGTGCGCAACATCACTGATATCGACGACAAGATCATCAAGCGCGCCAACGAGAACGGCGAGAGCTTCCAGGCCCTGACCGGGCGGATGATCGAGGCCATGCACGAGGATGAGCGCAAGCTCGCAGTGCTGCCGCCGGATCAGGAGCCACGGGCCAGCGAACACATTGCCGGCATGCATACTATGATCCAGACCCTGATCGACAAGGGCTACGCCTATGCCGCCAGCAATGGCGATGTGTATTACCGGGTTGGCAAGTTCGAGGGCTATGGCAAGCTGTCGCGGCGCAAGATTGAGGACCTGAAGATCGGTGCCCGCATCGAGGTCGATGAAGCCAAGCAAGACCCGCTGGATTTCGTGCTGTGGAAAGCGGCCAAGCCTGGCGAGCCGAGTTGGGCCTCGCCTTGGGGCGAGGGTCGCCCCGGCTGGCATATCGAATGCTCGGTCATGTCTACCTGCTGCCTGGGTGATACCTTCGATATCCACGGCGGCGGTCCGGACCTGGTATTTCCACACCATGAGAACGAGATTGCCCAGAGCGAAGCCGCAACGGGCAAACCTTACGCCGCTGCCTGGATGCATGCCGGCGCGGTGCGAGTGGATGGCGAAAAGATGTCCAAGAGTCTGGGCAACTTCTTCACCATCCGCGAGGTGCTGGAGAAGTACCACCCCGAGGTGGTGCGCTACCTGTTGGTGGCCAGTCATTACCGCAGTGCTATCAATTACTCCGAGGATAACCTCAAGGAAGCCAAGTCGGCGCTGGAGCGTTTTTATAATGCTCTCAAGGGGTTGCCTCAGGCTCCTGCGACTGGAGGTGAAGAGTTTGTCGCGCGTTTTGCCGCAGCAATGGATGATGACTTCAACACCCCGGAAGCCTGCGCGGTGCTGTTCGATATGGCTCGTGAGGTCAATCGCCTGAAGGACAGCGATCCCCAGTCTGCTGCGGCCCTGGCCGCACGTCTGCGTGAACTGGCCGGGCTACTGGGCGTGCTACAACTGGATGCCGATGCCTTCCTACAGGCAGGCGCTGCCGGCAAGGTCGATGCGGCTGAGGTGGAAGCGCTGATTCAGGCTCGCCTGCAAGCGCGGGCCGAGAAGAACTGGGCCGAATCCGACCGTATCCGTGATCAGCTCACTGCCATGGGGGTGGTGTTGGAAGATGGCAAGGGCGGTACCACCTGGCGCCTGGCTGATTAGCCTACGGCAGGAGCGTCTGCGAGCACGAATGAATCTTGCAGCCGCATTCGCGGCCGCAGGCCGCTCCTAGCCAGGGTGGTGCATGCGACTCAATCGACTATCGCGCCATTGATAATGGCGCGTAGCTCCTGCCGAATCGCGTAACTGGAAGAAGGGATCAACTGGGTCATGAAGATCATGATCAGATCCTCGACTGGGTCGATGAAGAAATTGGTACTGGCCATACCGCCCCAACCGTACTCGCCGCATGAGCCAATGGTTTGTGATCTGGCGACATCCTGCTTGACCGAGAATCCCAAGCCAAAGCCGGTGCCATCATAGGGCGTTTCGCTGAACGAGCCAGCGCGGGCCAGGCTGGGCAGATCCTGGTTGCCGGGCAGGTGATTCAGGCGCATGAACTCGAGTGTCTTGCGGCCAATGATTCGGGCACCTTCAAACTCGCCGCCATTGGCCAGGGCCTGGGCAAAGCGGTAGTAGTCATCAATGGTCGAGATCAGGCCGCCACCGCCGGAAAGAAAGTTGGGTTTGCGGCTGAAGTGCGATCTGTGCGGGTCGTCCTGCAGGCTGAAGCGATCACCCGGCTGGTACTGATAGCAGGCCGCGAAACGCCCGAGCTTGTCGGCCGGTACGCTGAAGAAGGTATCCTGCATCCCCAACGGCTGAAAAATATGCTCGGCGAAATACTCGTCCAGGCTCTGGCCTGACAGCAGTTGGACCAGATAGCCGCAGACATCGGTAGCCACCGAGTAATTCCACGCGGTTCCCGGTGAGAACTCCAGCGGCAGGCGCGACAGCTCATCCACCAACTGTTCCAGGGTCATCCCGCCGCTGCCATCCAGCTTCAGCTCGCGGTAGGCGGCATCGACGTTGCTGCGATTCATGAAACTGTAGGTCAGGCCCGATTGATGGGTGAGCAGGTCGCGCACGGTCATTGGCCGCTGACAGGCGCTGGTCACGAACTGAGGGTAGACCCCGGCCTTGTAGACACGCAGGTTCTGCCATGAAGGAATGTACTTGCTTACCGGATCATCCAGCAGGAAGCGACCCTGCTCGTAAAGCTGCATCAAAGCGATCGAAGTGATCGGCTTGGTCATCGAATAGATGCGAAACAGCGTGTCGCGCTCAATCGGCAGATTTCGCTCAACATCCCGCAGCCCTTGAGCCTTGCACCAGACTACCTCGCCGCGCCGGGCTACCATGGTCAAGGTGCCAGCCAGTTTTCCGGGGGCCAGATAGGCACGTTGAATGTGCTCGGCAATACGGTCTAGGCGGCCAAGGTCAAGGCCGGCGATCAGGGAGTCAGTCATGCAGGGTGTCCGGTGGATCATTGAGGTGGCTACGTTACCTGTATCTCGTTGACCGCTTCAAGCTTTGTCATTGCCCTCTTGTGGGCGAGATGGCCGATCGGTAAGAATCGTGCCACCTTCAGCCGCATGAGGAATGCCATGAAATGAGCCAAGCGTCTCCCTGTCTGAATTGTGGTGCCTGTTGTGCCACTTTCAGGGTTTCGTTTTACTGGGCAGAAACGGATGCCGCCCCGGAGGGTTCAATCCCCCAACATCTGACGGAACAGGTAACTCCGCATATCAGCTGTATGCGCGGCACTAATCAGAAACCGACGCGCTGCGTGGCGCTACTTGGTGAGGTTGGTGAGGCGGTACGTTGCAGCATCTACGAAAAAAGATCTTCCACCTGCCGGGAGTTCATCTGGCATGGTGAGAATGGTCAGGACAATCTGGATTGTCAGCGCGCCAGGGCCGCCCATGGCCTGCCCCCGCTGCCATCCAATCCCCAAGGCCCGGGCCTGATCCCGATCATCGCTGCGTGAAACTCACGCTCCGCCATAAGGCGGGGCGTGAGTGTTAAGCCGCTTTAACGCCTACTGCTGTTGCTGGGCCTGAACATCATGCGGGCCATTGAACCAGGTGTGGTGGATAGCCTCATGCAGCTCTATGAAGTCGAGCTGAATTTCATCGACGAAGGCATGCAGCCGGTCAGGCTCGGCAGCTAATGGCAAGATATCGGCTTCGGCCAGATGCTTGAGGCAGGCCTCGACCTCCTTTAGCGCTGTTTCATGGCGGGGCAGGGTGCGCAGCCCGGCGGCCAGTTGTTCCAGACTGCAGGCTACCGACCGGGGGAAATGGCGGTCCTGCAACAGGTAGCGCAGTACGTCAGGCCCGCGAATGCGCAGGCGTACATGCTGGCGATACATTTGATAACCGGTCAGGGATTTAAGCACGCTCATCCACTGCAGGGTTTCAAAGGGGGTCAGGTCCTCGGGGCTGCGCGGTAACAGGTTGGCTGAACGCACGTCGATCACTCGGGTGGTCATGTCAGCGCGCTCCAACTGCCTGCCCAGCATCAGGAATGTGCGTGCCGGGGTGTAGCTTAAAGTTCCTTCGATCAAGCCGGTGACGGTCTGGCAGCTACGAATAACCCGACCGAGAAAGGCGTCGCGCCGGCGCGGGGTGATACCGGCTTCCACCTGTTCCTTGACGTTGAGATAGAGCTGGTTGACCTCTTCCCAGATTTCCCGCGGGATGACATCACGAGTGGTGCGCAAATTCTCCCGGGCTGCGGCCAGGGAGCTTATGATCGAGCCGGAATAGCGGGTGTCGCCGCACATGAACGACAGTACGCTGGCTTCATCGCGGACCGGATAATGCTCGTTGAACAGTTCGTCGTTGCCGGTAATGGCAATGATTTCCGACCAGCCGAGTTTGGTCGGGCGCGGTAAATCCAGCAGCAGATTGCTGGTAACGCTGAGCAGGCGGGCGGTGTCTTCGGCTCGCTCAAGGTAGCGGGCCAGCCAGTAAATGTTTTCTGCAACGCGTGAAAGCATGATGTGTCCCTTGCTCAATTGCCTGACAGGTCGACGATCCAGGTGTCCTTGCTGCCGCCACCCTGGGACGAGTTGACCACCAGCGAGCCCTTGGTCAGGGCTACCCGAGTCAGCCCGCCAGTGGTCACCCAAGGCGTTTCGCCAGATAAAATGAAAGGCCTGAGGTCAACGTGCCGGGGCTCCATTGCGCCGTCGCACAAGGTTGGCGAGGTCGACAGGCTCAAGGTCGGTTGAGCCATGTAGTTGCGAGGGTTGGCCTTGATCAGCTCGGCAAATTTCTGGCGTTCTTTCTTGCTGGCATGAGGGCCGATCAGCATACCGTAGCCACCAGACTCGTTGGCCGGCTTGACTACCAGCTTGTCGAGATTGGCCAATACGTAGTCGCGGTCCTGATCGAACATGCACAGATAGCTCGGGACATTGGGTAGCAGCGGTTCCTGGTCCAGATAGTATTTGATGATTTGCGGCACGAAGGCATACACCACCTTGTCGTCGGCCACTCCTGCGCCGGGAGCATTGGCCAGTGCGACATTACCCTTGCGCCAGGCGCGCATCAGGCCGCGCACGCCGAGCATGGAGTCGGGGTTGAACACCTCTGGGTCAAGGAACATGTCGTCCACCCGACGGTAGATTACATCGACCCGGCACAAGCCATCGACCAGGCGCATATACACGCAGTCATCGTCACCCACCACCAGATCGCTGCCCTCAACCAGTTGTACGCCCATTTGCTGGGCCAGGTAGGAGTGCTCGTAGTAGGCTGAGTTGTAGATCCCCGGGGTCAGGATCACGATCACCGGGTCATCGCCGGGACGCGGTGACATTGAGGACAGCATTTCGTAGAGCTGGGAGGTGTAATCGTCGACCGGTTGAATGCGCCCGGTGGCGAACAAATCGGGCAGCACCCGTTTGGTGACATTGCGGTTCTCCAGCATGTAGGACACACCAGAAGGAACCCGCAGGTTGTCTTCCAATACATACAGAGTGCCGTCCTTGTCCCGGACCAGATCGGAGCCGCAGATATGCGCCCAGACGTTGTGCGGGGTATGGATGCCGACGCATTGCGGACGGAAGTTTGCCGACTGGGCCAGTACTTCGGCCGGAAACACGCCGTCCTTGACGATTTTCTGTTCGTGATACAAATCGTCGATGAACAGGTTGAGCGCCTGTACACGCTGCTTGAGACCCGCTTCAGTCCTTTGCCACTCCGGCAGCGGGATGATTCGCGGAACTATGTCGAAAGGCCAGGCCCGGTCGATCATGTTGCCTTCGGTGTAGACCGTGAAGGTGATCCCCATGAGCTGGATTGCCACCTCGGCAGCGGTTTTATGCTCTGCCAGTTCCCGGGCATCCAGGCTGGCCAGGTACTCGCACAGCATTGCCGCTTCGGGGCGGGGCTTGCCGGGTGCTGCAATCAGTTCGTCATAGAACCCCTTGGGGTTGTAGTCCTGCCAGTCGACTTTACTCATGCAAGCTCTCGTTCTACATGCGTGGGTGTTGTGATGGTATTTGCAATTGCCATACCAGAGGGACTTTCCGGGCAGGCTGTTTCATGTGGTTGGAGCACTACAGTGTTTGTAACACTGCTAGTGTTACAGAGTAGCTTAGAAGAGTCGCGGCCGGTTTGCCGGTGGGTTGGCACAGCCATTGCCTTGGATTCCAGCTTGCAGAGCCTTGAACAGGGATAGCTTTACATGACCATACGCGTAGCACTCCGGCACAGTACTCACTACCAGTTCGACCGGCCCGTAGCGGTCTCGCCACACCTGGTCCGGTTGCGTCCAGCCCCCCATTGCCGCACCCCGATCGAAGCCTATAGCCTGAAGGTCGAGGGTGGTGAGTACTTCATCAACTGGCAGCAGGACCCCTTCGGAAATCATGTTGCACGCCTTGTTTTTCCTGAAAAAATCAATGAGTTGAAGATTGATGTTGAAGTTGTTGCTCCGATGACGGTGATCAACCCGTTTGACTTCTTCATTGAGGACTATGCCGAAAATTACCCCTTCAACTACAGCAGCGAACTGCGTCGCGATCTGGCGCCTTATCTGGAGTTGACCGAGTCCGGGCCACTATTGAGCCAATGGCTGGCAGAGGTGCCCAAGGGCGCGCGCCAGACCACTGACTTTCTAGTGGATCTGAACCAGCGTTTACAGGCCGATGTCAGTTATCTGGTCCGCATGGAGCCCGGGGTTCAGACCGGTGAACAGACCCTCGAAAAGGGCAGTGGCTCGTGCCGCGACTCGGCCTGGCTACTGGTTCAGATCCTGCGGCACCTGGGCCTGGCAGCCCGGTTTGTCTCGGGCTACCTGATCCAGCTCACTGCCGATCTCAAGGCGCTCGACGGTCCGAGTGGGCCGGAGGCAGACTTTACTGATCTGCACGCCTGGGCCGAGGTGTTCATACCCGGGGCTGGCTGGATCGGGCTGGACCCGACTTCCGGGCTTTTTGCTGGCGAAGGTCACTTGCCGCTGGCGGCTACCCCCGATCCATCCAGCGCTGCACCGATAACGGGCGCGACCGACAAATGCGAGGTCGAGTTCTCCTTTGCCATGGAAGTAACCCGCATTCATGAAGATCCGCGAGTAACCAAACCCTACACGCTGAACCAATGGCAGCGCATAGATGCCTTGGGAGCGCGGGTTGACCAGCACCTGGAGGCGCTGGATGTGCGTTTGACCATGGGCGGCGAGCCCACTTTTGTATCAGTGGATGATATGGATGCACCGGAATGGAACACGGCGGCCCTGGGGCCGACCAAGCGCCGCTTATCCGAGCAGTTGCTCAAGCGCCTGCGTCGGCATTACGCGCCCGGCTCGCTGGTGCATTACCAGCAGGGCAAATGGTATCCGGGCGAGCCGCTGCCACGCTGGGCCTTGGCCTGTTATTGGCGTCGGGATGGCGTGCCAGTCTGGCGCGATGACCGCTGGCTGGCCGACAGCGCTCAGGATTACGGGTTCGGTGAGCCGGAAGCTCAGCGCTTTGCCACTGCACTGGTACGGCGGCTGGGAGTAGCGGAGCGGTTTCTGATTCCGGGCTACGAGGATGCCTACTATTACCTGTGGCTGGAGCAGACCCTACCGATTGATGTCGAGTTGCAGGGCGAGGATCTCAAGGATGATGCCAATCGGCTGCGCCTGGCCCGCTTGCTTGAGCGCGGACTGGACAGTCTGACCGGCTTGGTCTTGCCCTTGGCCCGCAGTGTCGATGGCCAGCGCTGGTTGTCTGGTGAGTGGCCGGTGCGCCGTGACTATTTGTATCTGGTGCCGGGCGACTCGCCCATGGGATTGCGTCTTCCGCTGAGTGCGCTGCCGGTGCAACGCCGCGATGATCCTTTGCCGCGCTCATTGTTTGAGGCTCCCCCAGCTTTGCCCGACGTGCATGGTGAGGTGGCCAGCCGCTACAGTGCCGCCGAAGCGCCGATTTATGCCGAACCGGGCATGCATCATCAGGCGGTCGGTCAGGATTGGCAGGAGCAGCGCCCCGAGCTGCGCGATCAGGGCATCATCGGGACGGCGCTGTGTATTGAGCCGCGCGATGGCAAGCTGTTTGTCTTTCTGCCACCGTTGGCCCAGCTCGAGGATTTTCTCGCATTGGTTGCGGTGATCGAGCGGACTGCCGCCGATACCGGCTTGCCGGTGTGCCTGGAAGGCTATGCGCCACCTGCCGATCCGCGTCTGGAGAAATTCATGATCACCCCGGACCCGGGGGTGATCGAGGTGAATGTCATGCCGGCTGCTAGCTGGCAGGCACTGGTGCGCAATACCCGGATACTTTATGACGAGGCGCGTCAGACCCGCCTGGGAACCGAGAAATTCATGCTTGATGGCCGGCATACCGGCACCGGTGGCGGCAACCATGTGACCCTGGGTGGTCCCACTCCGCTTGATTCGCCCTTTTTGCGCCGCCCCGACCTGCTGGCCAGCCTGCTGACCTACTGGCAGCATCATCCGAGCTTGTCCTACTTGTTCTCGGGGCTGTTCATTGGCCCGACCAGCCAGGCACCACGGGTTGATGAGGCCCGTCACGAGGCATTGTACGAACTGGAGATTGCTCTGGCCCAGATGCCCGCAGGCGAAGTGCCCCAGCCCTGGCTGGTTGACCGCTTGCTGCGCCATTTGTTGACCGATATCACAGGCAATACTCACCGGGCTGAGTTCTGTATCGACAAGCTGTATTCGCCGGACAGCGCCAGCGGGCGCCTGGGGCTGATCGAGTTGCGTGGCTTTGAAATGCCGCCGCATGCCGACATGAGTCTGATGCAGCAGTTGCTCATCCGCGCACTGGTGGCCCGATTTTGGGCCAAGCCGTATCGCAAGCCATTGGTACGCTGGGGCACGGCCTTGCATGACCGCTGGTTGATGCCGCATTACCTGTGGCAGGACCTGCTGGAAGTGATTGAAGACCTGCGTCGCCATGGTTTCGAGTTTGAGCATGACTGGTTCGCACCGTTTCTCGAATTCCGCTTCCCAATGTGTGGAGAGGTCCAGTATCAAGGCGTGAGCCTGGCCCTGCGTCAGGCGATCGAGCCTTGGCATGTGCTTGGCGAGGAAGCGGCTGGTGGTGGCACTGCCCGCTACGTTGATTCTTCGGTTGAGCGGTTGGAGGTCAAGCTACGCGACTTCAATCAGGCCCGTCATGTGCTGACCTGTAACGGCTTCAAGGTTCCACTGCATGCCACCGGCGTGCCGGGTGAGGCGGTCGCTGCCGTGCGTTATCGGGCCTGGCAACCACCGTCAGCCCTGCACCCGATGATCGAGGTCCAGGCGCCACTGGTGTTCGATCTGATCGACACCTGGAATCAGCGCTCGCTGGGTGGCTGCACCTATCATGTGGTCCATCCGGCTGGACGCAACTATGAACACTTCCCGGTAAATGCCAACGAGGCTGAAGCCCGGCGCCTGGCCAGATTCTGGCATTACGGTCACAGTCAGGGAGCGATTGGCCAGATTCAGCAGGCGCCAGGGCAGGAGTATCCACATACCCTGGATTTGCGTAGGGCAGGGGTGCCGCCCACTGGTTTATAATGCGAACTTCGTTCAATCTGTCGTGATACGGCTCGAATATGCCGTGGAGACAACAATAATGCAGCAAACGAGTGGTCTTGGGGCGGCGCTGGAGGCCTTGTTGGGAGAGTATCCGGGACATGGCCTGTATGATGAGCTGCTTGGTGACAATCGCCAGCCCAGAGCGCACTGGCAAACTTTGCTGGAAGACTTCACTTTGCTGGGGCCAGAGGTGCTGGCCGCACGCTCGGAAGAAGTGCAGAACCTGCTGCATGAGAATGGCGTTACTTTCAATCCCTATGAGGATAATCCCGGACAATTGCGCTCCTGGCAGCTAGATTGCCTGCCCTGGGTAATCAACACTGAGGAGTGGGAAGTGCTGGAGGCCGGCCTGCGTCAGCGCAGTCGGCTGCTGGAGCATCTGATCGATGACCTGTATGGCGAACGTCGGGTCATCACCGAGGGGCTGTTGCCGCCGGAGCTGGTTTATAGCCATCCCGGCTTTCTGTTTTCCGCCGCCGACCTGCCCAATCAATTGGAGCGTCCGCTGCTGATCATCCATGGCACGGATTTGATCCGTGACTCTGATGGAAACTGGCTGGCTCTGGCTGACTGGACCCAGTCGCCAGCCGGGGCTGGCTATGCCCTGGAGAACCGCATCATCCTGTCTCGTGCCTTGCCAAGTATTTACCGGGATGCGCCGATCAAACGTCTGGCTGGTTTTCTGCAGGCACAGCATCGTTGCCTGGCCAGCCTGGCCAACACCCAGCGCGAACAACCCAATATTGTTCTGTTGTCGCCGGGACCAGGCAGCCCGGGTTATTTCGAACACGCCTGGCTGGCCAACTATATGAACTTTTCCCTGGTCGAAGGGGCAGACCTGGTGGTCCGCGATGGTCAGGTATCGGTCCGGGCTCTTGGCGGACTGACCCAGGTGGATGTGATCGTCCGTCAGATCAACGATCCCTGGTGCGACCCGCTGGAGCTTCGCCCGGACTCACTGCTGGGCGTGCCTGGGTTGCTGCAGGCTGCGCGCAATGGCGAGGTGCGTATTGCCAATGCCCTGGGGACTGGAGTGCTCGAGCATCCGGCTCTGGCGGCTTTTCTGCCGATGCTATGCCGCCGGCTGTTGGGCGAAGAGCTGTTACTACCCTGTCGGGAAAGCCTCTGGTGTGGCGACCCGCAGTCGCGGCAACAGGTGATGGCAGGGTTGGATAACTGGCATATCCGCGATGTCACGCAGTCGGGCAAGGTGTTCATTCCTGAACAAATGTCACTGACGGCAGTCGAGGCGTTGCGCCGGGATCTCGACAGGCGCCCCCACTTGTTTACCGCGCAGCGGCCACTGGCATCGTCGGTCGCGCCGGGTTTCAACCCTCATACCCGGCAGCTGGAGCGGCAAAGTACCACTTTGCGATTCTTCAGCCTGGTTGAGCCGGACGATCTGAAAAAACCGGTACAGCAGCGCAATTATCGGGTGATGCCGGGTGGTCTGGCCTGGGTAGGCGAGCCCGGAGCGCCGCTGATGCAGAGCCGCACGGTCAAGGATATCTGGGTCATGGCGCCGGTGCCGCAGCCGCATATCAGTCTGTTGCGTCAGGCTCAGGGGCCGATTGTGGTGACTCGCGATGGCAAGGATCTGCCCTGTCGGGTAGCTGAAAGCTTGTTCTGGATGGGTCGCTATGGCGAACGCCTGGATGCCCGGGCCAGACTGTTGCGTGAGGCGCTGGCGCGACTACTGCAGGAGGATCGGGCCGAGGCCGGAGTACATCTGATGCCGGATCTGCTGGCGGCGCTGGAGATCCCGCTCGATGCCGAAGGCCTGCCGGCAGATCAGGAGGAGAGCGATCCACAGACCCTCAATGGGCGGTTTTCACGTGAATATGTGATCAGCCGTGATCGGTTGCTGCAGCTGTTTGCCGACGACCAGCCTGATGGCCTGCCCATGTTGTTCGGCCATTTTGTGCGCAACAGCCGGGCGGTACGTGACCATCTGGGCGACGATGCCTGGCGGGCGATCAATGTCATGCGTCAGCGTTTCAACAACATCTCGCGGACCAGGGGAATTGTGGTTGGCCAACGTCATCTGGAAGCCATGGTGCTCGATCTGTCGGCCTTCTTCGGGCTGTGCAACGAAACCATGCCGCATCACTACGGCTGGCGTTTTCTCGATATCGGGCGTTTCGTCGAGCGCGCGCTCAACGGTCTTGAGCTGCTCAAGCTGGCGTTGCTGACCGCTCAGCAGCCGGGCATCCCGCTGTGGGAGGTAGTGCTGGCGACTACTGACAACTTCACCGTCTATCGCCGCCGCTATCGCTCCCAACTGCATCCCTCGGCTATTCTCGACCTGTTGCTGTTCGATGAAACCAATCCGCGCTCGATTGGCTACATGCTCAAACGTCTGGGCCGACAAATCGTGCGCCTGCCGTCCCCGGGCAGCTCGCCTTACCGTAATCTTGAAAATCGCCTGATCATCCAGGCCACCAGCGCCTTGCATCTGGTCGATATCGACAGCCTGGCCGATCTTGAGAAGTCGGCCGAGGCCCGGGCGGCTCTGGCGGATCTGCTAGACCGCCTGATCGAGCCCATGGCCGAGTTGTCCAATGCCGTATCCCACAGTCATTTCAGCCACGTTGAAATGCCCCGGCAACTGGTCACCATGCAATACACCCCGACCTGAACGAGCCCTGATCAATGAAATATCAACTGCGCCATACCACGCGCTATGAATACAGCGGCCCGGTCAGCCTGAGCCATAACGAAGCGCGGATCCTGCCCCGACAGTTGTCATGGCAACGCTGTGACAATACCCGCATCGAAATAATTCCAGCTCCGGTTCGCCAGCGTGAACGGACGGATTTCTTTGGAAATCGGGTGGTGAACTTCTCTCTGGAATCCCTGCATGACAGCCTGGAAGTGCATGTATTCAGCGAAGTCACTACCTCGGCGCGACCTGCCCAGGATTTCTTCTCCTCAATGGCCTGGGAATCGGCAGTGGCCGCTTTGCGTGAAGACTGGCGTGACAGCAACGCCGATACGCTCGAGGCCCGACTATATGTAATGGACTCGGCCTTCGTTCAGGCCCATGACCACCTGGCCAGTTACGCGGCCAAAAGCTTCACCCCTGGGCGCAACCTGATCGAGGCAATTCTGGACCTGAATACCAGGATCTTTACCGAGTTTAGTTATGACCCAGGATTCACTACAGTCGCCACCCCATTGGCTGAGGTTCTGGCCAGCCGGCGGGGGGTATGCCAGGACTTTGCCCATCTGACCATCGGCTGCCTGCGCTCGCTGGGGCTGGCGGGGCGTTATGTCAGTGGCTACATGGAAACCCTGCCGCCACCAGGGCAGGAGAAATTGCTGGGTGCCGACGCCACTCACGCCTGGTTGGCAGTTTTCATTCCGGGCTGGGGCTGGCTGGAGATCGACCCCACCAATGGCTGCTTGCCGGATGAGCGCTATATCGTGCTGGGTTGGGGGCGTGATTTTGCCGATGTAACTCCGCTCAAGGGGGTCATGACCGGGGGCGGCGAACATGTGCTCAGTGTGGCCGTTGACGTATTGCCGCTGGGTGATGAGCCAGGGGAGGGCGTATTGGTCTAGGTAACCTCTGAAAAACTACCTGCGTTGGCAATACTGCGTTAAAAACAGCCTCAAAATGCTCATTTACACCACGTAAACTGCGCTTTTTCGGCTGTTTTTGCCTTGTCTTGCCTGCCTCGCCTACGTTTTTCAGAGGTTACCTAGCCACGCATGCAGTGGCTGGTCTGTCTGAAACGAAAAACCCGGCCGAAGCCGGGTTTTTGCTTGGTACAGCAGCCTTACATGTTGGGGTAGTTCGGGCCGCCAGTACCTTCAGGAGCGATCCAGTTGATGTTCTGGGCCGGATCCTTGATGTCGCAAGTCTTGCAGTGTACGCAGTTCTGCGCGTTGATCTGGAAGCGCTTGCTGCCGTCATCGTTCTCGACGATCTCATACACACCAGCCGGGCAGTAACGCTGAGCCGGCTCGTCGTACAGCGGCAGGTTCTTCTCCAGCGGAATGCTCGGGTCCTTAAGAGTCAGGTGAACCGGCTGATCTTCCTCATGGTTGGTGTTGGACAGGAACACCGAGGACAGCTTGTCGAAGCTGATCACTCCATCCGGCTTGGGATAGGTGATCTTCTTGGCTTCGGAAGCCTTCTTCATGCAGGCGTAATCCGGAGTCTTGTCACGCAGGGTGAAAGGGATCTTGCCGCCGAACAGGTTCTGATCCAGCCAGTTGACGCCGCCGCCAATGATGGCGCCGAACTTGTGCACTGCCGGGCCGAAGTTGCGGGCACGGAACAGTTCGTCATACAGCCAGCTCGACTTGAAGCTGTCAACGTAACCGGTCAGCTCGTCGCCACCTTCACTGCCAGCCTTGAGCGCTTCGACAATGGCGTCGGCGGCCAGCATACCGGATTTCATAGCGGTGTGGCTGCCCTTGATCTTGGCAAAGTTCAGGGTGCCCAGATCGCAACCAATCAACGCACCACCGGGGAAGACCATCTTCGGCAGCGAGTTGAAACCACCCTTGCAGATGGCGCGGGCACCATAAGCAACGCGCTTGCCGCCTTCCAGGTACTGCTTGATCACCGGGTGGTGCTTGTAGCGCTGGAACTCGTCGAACGGCGACAGATGCGGATTGGCGTAGGACAGGTCGATGATCAGACCAACGACGACCTGGTTGTTTTCCAGGTGATAGAGGAAGGAACCACCGGTGTTTTCGGTGCCCATGATATCCATCGGCCAGCCGGCGGTGTGAACTACCAGACCCTGCTGGTGCTTGGCCGGATCGATATCCCAGATTTCCTTGATGCCGATACCGTAGTGCTGGGCGTCAGCGTCGCTGTCAAGATTGTACTTTTTGATCAGCTGCTTGCCGATGTGGCCACGGCAACCTTCAGCGAACAGGGTGTACTTGGCGCGCAGCTCCATACCCGGGGTATAGAAGCCTTCTTTGGGGTTGCCTTCACGGTCGACACCCAGATCGCCAGTGAGGATCCCCTTGACCACGCCGTTCTCATCGATCAGTGCTTCCTGGGCGGCGAAGCCCGGATATACCTCTACGCCCAGGTTCTCAGCCTGCTGGGCCAGCCAGCGGCACAGGTTGCCCAGGGAGATGATGTAGTTGCCTTCATTGTGCATGGTTTTGGGCACAAAGAAGTCGGGAACCTTGGTGGCTTTCTCTTCACTGGTCAGGACGTAGATATCGTCACGAATGACCGGAGTGTTCAGCGGGGCTTCCAGTTCTTTCCAGTTGGGGAACAGCTCGTTAAGCGCACGCGGCTCGAAAACCGCACCGGAGAGAATGTGGGCGCCGACTTCGGAACCTTTCTCCACCACGCAGACACTGATTTCCTGCCCGGCTTCAGCAGCTTGCTGCTTGATGCGGCAAGCGGCGGACAGACCGGACGGACCAGCGCCCACGATGACAACGTCAAACTCCATGAATTCGCGTTCCACAAGCAATCTCCTACACTAGGCCAGCTAAATAACGGTTTTTTTAGATCTTCCCTGATCGGTTTAGCCGAGCATTATAACAGTCTGTCTCATCGGCTCCAATCCAAAGATCGAACTGGCAGCCCCTGACAATACGACTTTAGACCTAACGGACTATTGACCCTCACACAGAGGGCCGGCATGATAGTTGCCCTGAATGATAATCTCGATTTAGTCTGATTGTGAACGATTTGTTGTTGTTCGGTCACTTTTTGGCATCGAGTGGTTGCACCCAAGACTCATGAGGTAGCCATGAAGGTACTAGTAGCCGTTAAGCGCGTGGTCGACTACAACGTCAAGGTTCGCGTCAAGGCGGACAACAGCGGTGTCGATCTTGCCAACGTCAAGATGTCCATGAACCCCTTCTGCGAAATCGCCGTAGAAGAGGCCGTGCGCCTGAAAGAGAAGGGCGTGGCAACTGAAATCGTTGCCGTTTCCGTAGGCCCGACCGCCGCTCAGGAGCAACTGCGCACCGCGCTGGCTCTGGGTGCCGACCGCGCCGTGCTGGTTGAGTCTGCCGATGAGTTGAACTCGCTGGCCATCGCCAAGCTGCTCAAGGCCGTGGTTGACAAGGAACAGCCGCAACTGGTCATCCTTGGCAAGCAGGCCATCGATTCCGACAACAACCAGACTGGCCAGATGCTCGCAGCCCTGTCCGGCTACGCCCAGGGCACCTTCGCCTCGGCGGTCAATGTCGAAGGCGACCGGGTCAAGGTCACCCGCGAGATCGATGGCGGTCTGCAGACCGTTGATCTGAAACTGCCGGCCATCGTCACCACCGACCTGCGCCTGAACGAGCCGCGTTACGCTTCGCTGCCGAACATCATGAAGGCCAAGAAGAAGCCGCTGGAAACCCTCAAGCCGGAAGAGCTGGGTGTCAGCACCGCCTCGACCGTGACCACCCTGAAGGTTGAAGCCCCGGCTGCCCGCAGCGCCGGCATCAAGGTCAAGAGCGTCGACGAACTGATCGACAAACTCAAGAACGAAGCCAAGGTGATCTGAACATGAGCATTCTGGTTATTGCCGAACACAACAACGCCGCACTGAACGCCGCGACCCTGAACACCGTGGCTGCTGCCCAGGCCATCGGTGGCGACATCCATGTGCTGGTAGCCGGTCAAGGCTGTGGCGCCGCGGCTGAAGCTGCGGCCAAGGTCGCCGGTGTGAGCAAGGTTTTGGTTGCTGACAACGCCGCCTACGCCCATCAGTTGCCGGAAAACCTGGCGCTGCTGATTGCCGAAGTCGGCAAGGGCTACAGCCACATCCTGGCTCCGGCCAGCACCAACGGCAAGAACTACGCCCCGCGCGTAGCCGCGCTGCTGGACGTCGATCAGATCTCCGAGATCATCGCGGTCGAAAGCGCCGACACCTTCAAGCGTCCGATCTACGCCGGTAATGCGATTGCCACCGTGCAGTCCAGCGCTGCGGTCAAGGTCATCACCGTCCGCGCCACCGGCTTTGACGCCGTGGCCGCCGAAGGTGGCAGCGCCGCCGTAGAAGCGGTTGCCAGCGCCACTGACGCCGGCATCTCGGCCTTCGTTGGCGAAGAGCTGGCCAAGTCTGACCGTCCCGAGCTGGCCGGTGCCAAGATCGTCATTTCTGGCGGCCGTGGCATGCAGAATGGCGACAACTTCGAGATGCTCTACAAGCTGGCCGACAAGCTCGGCGCGGCGGTAGGCGCCTCGCGTGCCGCAGTGGACGCCGGCTTCGTGCCGAACGACATGCAGGTTGGCCAGACCGGCAAGATCGTTGCTCCGCAGCTGTACGTGGCGGTCGGCATCAGCGGTGCGATCCAGCACCTGGCCGGTATGAAAGACTCCAAGGTGATCGTCGCGATCAACAAGGACGAAGAAGCCCCGATCTTCCAGGTTGCCGACTACGGTCTGGTCGCTGACCTGTTCGAGGCGGTACCGGAGCTGGAAGGCAAGCTGTAAGCCTCAGGCTGCAAGTACGACGAGAACCCCGGCCTGGTGCCGGGGTTTTTGTTTGTCTGGATTCTCTGCCGCCGCTGTGGATTGCCACGGGCCTGCGGCCCTCGCAATGACGAGGAGTGAGAGATCAGCCTTGTGCCCACTCCTGTTCCTGCAGGGCTCGCCAGAGAATCTTGCCGGTCGGTGACTTGGGCAGGGCGCTGACGAACTCCACCAGTTTGGGGCATTTGTAGGCCGACATGTTGCCCTGGCACCAGGCGATGATCTCCTCGGCGCTGGCCTGCTGGCCCGCTGCAAGAACAATTACCGCCTTGGTGGTTTCCCCACGCCGGGCATCCGGGGCTGATATGACGCAAACCTCCTGTACGGCGGGGTGGCCATAGAGCAGTGCTTCGACTTCGGCCGGCCAGACCTTGTATCCGGAGGCGTTGATCATCCGTTTGACCCGGTCAACCAGGAAAAAATAGCCCTGCTCATCGTAATAACCCAGATCGCCGGTCCGGAAGAAGCGCTTACCATCCAGTTCAATGAAGGCCTCGGCTGTTGCATCGGGGCGATTCCAATAGCCCTGGAATACCTGCTCACCATGGATGACGATCTCTCCGGTCACTCCAGGCTCCACCTCGCTCAGGGTCTCAAGGCTGACCACGCGAGAGTCCACGCCGATGATCGGAATACCCAGGCACTGTGGCTTGGGGGCGTGGTAAGGATTCATGTGAGTGGCGCTGATGGTTTCCGACAGACCATAGCCTTCAGCGTATTCCAGCCCGGTCTTGAGCTTGAGTTTTTCCGCCACTGCGACCGGCATCGCCGCGCCGCCGCCACCAATTGCCTTGAGGCTGCTGAGATCGTATTGGTCGATCTGTGGGTCAGAGAGCAGGTCGACCACCATGGTCGAAATGTTCCGCCAACTGGTAATGCCATGGCGCTGGATGAGCTGGGCAGCGGCCTTGCGATCCCAGCGGGTCATCACTACCTGGGTGCCGCCGATATAGATCGAACAGTTCATGCAGACCTGCATCCCGGTGACATGGAACATGGGGACCGATACGAGTTGCACGCTGTCATGCTGGGCATTGCCCCAGACCGAACAATACACGGTGGTAGCCATGACGCTGTGATGGGTATGCACACACCCCTTGGGGTTGCCGGTAGTACCTGAACTGTAGGGAATGACGCAAAGATCGTCCGGACCGGCGGTCAAGGGCCCCGGCTGATGCTTGGCGGCCAATGCCTGCTGCCAGGCAGTGAGACCCGGCAGTTCGGGAATCTCGTTGGCGAGCTGGACCGCTTCGGGCAAGTCGATCCCGTCGCATTCGCCAGCATATTCGCTATAGGCGCTGACGATGACTTCACGCAACCCATGCTGGCCGACCAGCGGGGCGATGTTCTCCAGCAGCTCCAGGCCGCACAGCGCCACTTCGGCCTGGGTATCCTCCAGCAAATACTCCAGCTCGGCCTTGCGGTTCATCGGGTTGACCGGTACCACCACGGCGTTGGCCCGCAAGATCGCATAGAACCCGATGACGAACTGCGGGCTGTTCTGCATGTATAACAACACCCGGTCTCCGGCCTTGACGCCAGCCTGCTGCAGGTAACCTGCCAGCGCCTCGGCCTGTTGCTGCAGTTCACGGTAGCTCAGTGCCGCACCGTAGTAGATGATCGCCGGATGTTCCGGGTAGCGCAGGGCTGACACGCTGAGATTGCTGTACAAACTGGTAGTGGGCAGTTCAAGAAAGTGCGGGACGGACTCGGGCCAGACGGCGTAATGGCGGTCAAACATGGGGCTGGGGCTCCTCTGCTGGTTGTGTGGGCAGACTACGCCGACAACCGTCAGGACAGAACGAACAACAATCCTGGTGTTAACCCGGCATAAGGGCGGCGAAGCGAGTAGTGCGAAAGGGCAGGCTTGCTGCTCAAGTAGCAGGGCTTTAGTGCAAAAGTGGAGTTAAAGAGCAATGAAAGGCGTGGGACAGTGACCTGAATAAATCCAATAACAGGGAGGTCCCGTGAAAGAGAGTGAGCTCTGTCGCCATCTATTGGGTGTAGAGGCACCTTGGGATGTTTGCCGTATACGTGTCGATACCTATGCCAAGGAACTGCACGCTTACCTGAGTACCACGAAAAGTGGCTGGTTCGGCCGCTACCTGCCTGACAAGCCTCGCGCGCGCTGGCGACATACCAACGTTGGTGGCTACCGCACCTATATTCATGCTGACCTGAGCGAAGCACCGGCTTACCCAGCACCGCCGGCGTTCATCGGTGCACCGGGCAACGATTTCACCCAGGGTTTGGCCCACAACGTAATTCGCTGCCTGCAGGCGGGGCTGCGCTATCGTGAAGTCTGCGAATTGCTTGAAATCGACATCCATCTGGCCTGGCAGATCAAGCATGCAATCAGTGGTATCGAGTCAGGTAGTACCGCAATGGTGCTTGATGAAACTGTTGCCCAGAGTGGCATCCCGCCAAGTCACCATCCCATCTGGACCCGACTACTGGAAAGCGGTGATGTCTGCCAGATCCGCCTGCTGAGCCTGAAATTATTGCTGTCACGGGCTCGTCAGGACTTCTCCAGACTTTCGGATGATGAGGTTAAAGCAATAAAAATCAATGAAATACGTAGGTTTTTTATAAAACACGAGAAGCAACTGACCAGTGAAATCGCGCAGTTGAACGCAGCCTGCCAGCAGGGGGATGGGCGATGAAGCACGCCAGCCAACTGATGAGTGTCGTCGAGGCCTCGCAATTGATCGAGCAGGGGGCCAGTCTGGTGATTGCCGGGAGCACCGAGAGCCTCGAAAGGTTACCTGCGGGCAACTGGATTGGGGGTACCACACCGTATTTCATGACCGAGGCTGGAGGGCTCTGCGACCAGCAGCAGGTGTTCGTGCAGGCGCTGGGACTGCCGGTCGCCCGAATCGCCAGCTATGACCGTGTGCAACTACCGCATGTGCTGGAGGATGCTCCGGAGCACGGTCTTACTCTGCTGATTCTACCGGCCGCCAGTCAGGTGCTGGAGGACTATGCACAACAGGCCCCAGACTATGCCGACATGTTCATCAAGCCTATCGCTGGCTGGGTAGCCGGGATGCACCTGGATCAGGTTGGGCAGGCCCGCGCGCTGGTATACAACGGCCAGGAAGGCCGCTCATATGCTGACCAGGCTGTCGCCCTGCATTGCCCGTTGCCCGAGAACCTTCTGGCGCATATCGAGATCGTCAATTTATTTCAGCCTGGCAGTGGGCCGGTATTGCGCTTCGGGGAAACCGGATTCTCTGCGGCAGACTGTCTGGCAGATGAGCAGCCTGCCAATCTGGCGAGCCTGATTCGTGAGCGGCAAATAGATACCCGCGTGCCATTGGTGGCCGACTATTGCGGAGCGCTGATCAATGTCAGTGTGCAGGCAGTCGATGAACACAAGGTACAGTTCTACGCGCCAGTGTTTGCTGGGGTCGATTACCGTTTTGCCGAGCCGCTGGAGGATTATCCGAGCCAGTTCATTGAGGCACTGCCCGCGCAGGAGGGCGAGATGCTGCTGGGCTGCAACTGCATTCTCAATTATCTGTACTCGCAACTGGAGGGGCGCTGCACTGGGGCTTTGACCGGGCCTATCACCTTTGGCGAGGTTGCCTATCAATTGCTCAATCAGACCGCTGTGCGGATCAGTCTTATTGAGAGCTGAACGGCCCGGTTACATGCTGGCGCTTCTGGCTTGACGCAGACGCCGCCAATGGCCGAGACAGGTATTGAGCTGAGCGAGGGTGTTAATGCCCTTGGCTCGGGCTTTACTGAGCAGAATCAGGGTCAATTCGGCAGTAGCTAGGGCGTCAGCGGCGGCATTATGCCGCTGGCTGATGCTCAGACCGAAATAGTCCAGCCACTCGTCAAGGCCGCCACGTCCCACCCGAGCTTCCGGGCAAAGCATTGGTGCCAGTTCAGCCACGTCAATGAACTTGTGGCTCAGGCGGTAGCCCAGATCCTGACGCAGACCGCGGCTCAGCATCCGTTGGTCGAAGGCGGCATGAAAGGCCAGGAAAACGCTTTCGCCGGCGAACTCAACGAAGTCGAGCAGGGCGTCTTCAGCTTCCATGCCCTGTTCGATCTCGCTGGGTGCGATGCCGTGAATCAGTACACTCTCGGTCACCTGATGATTGGCCCGATACAGCGTGCACTCGTACTGGCTGCCCATATCGATGGCGCCCTGTTCGATCACTACCGCACCGATCGACAGAATCTGGTCGCGCTGGACGTTAAGCCCGCTGGTTTCCAGATCGACCACCACCAGGCGGGTCTGACTAAGTGGCGTGTCATCCAAGGGTTGGGGCGGGGGTAACGCCTCGCGCCGGGCATGCTGTTCCGGGCTCAGTTGGCAGGGACGCAGGCGGGGAAACCAGGCAAGTGGGCTCATAGCTGATACCTCAGGGCCAGGCTCGATTGCAGACGTTTGGCCTGGCGGAAGGATTCTCTAAGAATACGCCGATCCAGATGGTTGAGCGTGTCTGGATCGACCCGGTTGCTGAAAGGCAGTTGATCGCGATCCTGGCACTGATGCTGCTGCATCCGAATCAACTGAATGAAGTGATAGGCCTCTTCGTAGGCATCGGCATCTTTGGCATCGATTACCCCCTTGTCGCGCAACTGGCGAAAGCGTTCGAGGGTGTTGCAGTCGCTGATGCCGTGGGAGAGGGCAAGAATTCTGGCGCCATCGACGAAGGGAACCAGCCCTTCGGTTTTCAGGTCCAGGGTGTCTTTGTCGGCCCCTTTGCGGGCCACCACGAAGTCCCTGAACCGTCCAATCGGTGGGCGGCTGAGCATTGCATGCTGGGCCAGCATGTGCTGGAACAGGTCATTGGCTGCGACCTTTTCCAGCACCTCATTGAACATGCTTTCAGCGCCTGCTGCCTCACCCCAGATCACCCGGAAGTCGAAGTAGATCGATGACGCCAGCAAGTTGTCCGGGGTGGCGGAGCGGATCAGTTTATCGAACCGGGCGGCCCATTCATCGCGCGACAGGCACAGCTCGGGATTGCTGGCCATGATGTTACCCTTGCACAGGGTAAAGCCGCATTCGGCCAGGCCCTTATTGATCCGCATGGCCAGAGGCAGCAGTCGGGAGCGAATTTTGGCGGCTTCGGCTGACGAGGCGGCCTCGAACAGAATGCCGTTGTCCTGATCGGTGTGCAGGGTCTGTTCCCGGCGGCCTTCGCTGCCAAAACTCAGCCAGGTAAAGGGTACGCCAGGATCCCCCATTTCCTCGATACACAGCTCGATCACCCGGCATACGGTGTGATCGTTGAGCAGGGTGATGATATGGGTAATCTGGGTTGAACTGGCGCCATGGGCCAGCATGTTCTCAACCAGGTGGCGGATATCGGTACGCAGGGCTGCCAATGTGCCGATTCGACTGGCTTGGCGGATAGTCCGCGCCAGGTGAACCAGATCGACCCGTTGCAAGGAAAACAGGTCGCGCTCTGACACCACTCCGACCAGGCGTTCCTGCTCGACTACGCAGATATGCGCGATATGCTTGCCGGTCATGGCGATCGCCGCATCGAAGGCCGAGTCGGACGGATGCAGGTAGAACGGCCTGGGGGTCATGACCTGCTCAATCGGGGCATGCATTTCAACCGCGCCATCGGCCACGACCCGGCGCAGGTCACGCAGGGTAAAGATGCCCAGCAGGTGCTGCCGGTCGTCGACCACCACGATGCTGCCAACGCTGGCTTCATGCATATGGTGTACGGCTTCGCGGATCGGAGTGTCGGGATTGCAGGTTACCGGGTTGCGCACGGCCAGATCACCCAGGCGACTATCCAGCGAATACTGTGCACCGAGGGTTTCAGCGGCCTGAAGCTGGGCCTGTTGGTTGACCTGGTCGAGCAGGCTGCTGACTCCGCGCAGGGCAAAGTCACGGAAGCTGGGCGACATGGCGAACAGTCGCACGAACTCGGCGCGGGGCAGAGCCAGGCAAAAGGTATCCTGGCCGGCAAGATGTTCGGTCCGGGTGGCCCGTTCGCCAATCAGCGCAGCGAGGGGGAAACATTCGCCGACACTGATCTCGAAAGTGGTTTCCGGGGTTTGCTGGCCAGCAATCATGCGCTCGCCACGAATCAGCCCCTGCTTGACGATATAGAAGTGCTGTACCGGGCCATCCTGCGGGCGAATGATGGCCTCGCCCTCGGCGTAGAAACGTAGCTGGCAATGTTCAACCAGATAGGCCAGGTGGCTGGTCTCCATCTGGTTGAAGGGCGGGTAATTGAGCAGAAACGTCATGGTGCCATGCACGTTCTGCAGCACTGCAGCTTTACCCGCCAGGGCAAACGCATCTTCCTTCGTCATGACCGTAGGCCTTTATTGTATGGGGTCAGTGTGCGCTACCAATGGCGGGTTTCACATCCGACGTAAGTCTAGTTCCCTTAAAAAACGTGGGGTTTAATCTGCCGTAATACAAAAACAATCAGGCATGACACCCCTATGACCCGCACATCAACCTATCAGCATGATTATCTTCAAGCCCTGGAACAACCAGAAATGTTCTGGGCCGAACAGGCCGCCGCTCTAAATTGGCAGACGCCGCCGAAAACCATTCTGGAGCCTGGCGCGGACGGCTATTACCGCTGGTTCCCCGATGGACGCCTGAATACCGCCTGGCTGGCGCTTGACGCTCAGGTCGCCGCGGGCCGGGGTGAACAAGCGGCACTGATCTATGATTCACCGGTTACTGGCGCACGCGAACACATCAGCTATCGGCAACTGACCGAACGGGTCGCCCGCTGCGCCGGTATGCTGCGTGAATTGGGCGTCGGTCGCGGAGACAGGGTAATCATCTATATGCCGATGGTGCCTGAGGCGGTTGTCGCCATGCTCGGCTGTGCACGTCTTGGGGCAGTACATTGTGTGGTATTTGGCGGTTTTGCCGCCCACGAGCTGGCAGTCCGGATCGATGACGCTCAGGCCGATGTAGTGATCACCGCATCCTGCGGCATCGAGGTGGACAAGGTTCTGGCCTACAAACCGCTGGTCGATGCGGCAATCACCGAAGCCCGGCATACCGTCAAGCACTGTGTGGTACTGCAACGCCCGCAATGCCAGGCTGAACTCTACCAGGATCGCGATCTGGACTGGCGCCAGGCTATGGCCAATGCCGAACCAGTGGAAGCGGTCGCTGTCGCTGCCACCGACCCACTGTATATCCTCTATACCTCCGGTACGACCGGCAAACCCAAGGGCGTGGTGCGCGACCACGGCGGTCATGCGGTAGCTATGCGCTACAGCATGGAAGCGGTGTATGGCATGCAGCCCGGGGACGTGTTCTGGGCCGCCTCGGATGTGGGCTGGGTCGTGGGGCATTCCTACATTGTCTATGGGCCCTTGCTCAGTGGCTGCACCAGTGTTCTGTACGAAGGTAAACCAGTACGCACTCCGGATGCCGGCGGCTTTTGGCGAGTCTGTGCAGAATATAAGGTCAAGGCACTGTTTGCCGCGCCGACGGCATTCCGGGCAATCCGCAAGGAAGACCCGGAAGCGGACCTGGCCAAACAATATGACCTGTCGCACCTGCAACGGCTGTTCCTGGCAGGTGAGCGCCTTGATCCGCCAACCTGGGCCTGGCTGGAACAGCACTTCCAGCGCCCGATCATTGATCACTGGTGGCAGACCGAGACAGGCTGGGCGATTGCTGCCAACCCTGCCGGCTATGAGCTGCAACAAGCCAAACCGGGCTCGGCAACCTGGCCGATGCCAGGATTTCAGCTTAGTGTTCTGGATGATGAGGGTCAGCCTGTGCCGGCCGGCGTACAGGGTAATATCGCGCTCAAGCTACCGTTGCCGCCGGGCTGTCTGAGCGGTATCTGGGGTAACCCGCAACGTTTCCGTGACGGTTATCTGAGTCACTTCCCTGGCTTCTATCAGTCCGGTGATGCAGGTTATCTGGATGAAGACGGCTATGTCTTCGTCATGGGGCGTACAGATGACATCATCAATGTCGCTGGTCACCGGCTCTCCACCGGTGAGATGGAGGAGGTACTCGGCTCACATCCAGCGGTGGCCGAGTGTGCGGTGATTGGTGTACCTGACGAACTCAAGGGCGAATTGCCGCTGGGATTGGTCGTGCTGAAAAATGGTGTCGAGCTGCAAGAGCCACAGCTTTGTGCCGAGCTGTCTGCACTGGTCCGCCGCGATATCGGTGCGCTCGCCTGTTTTAATCGCGCCTTGGTGGTCAAGCGTCTGCCCAAAACCCGCTCGGGCAAGATTCTGCGCCGGATCATGCGACAGATGGCCGCGGGGCAGAGCTTCCAGACGCCGTCAACTATCGATGACCCTGCCTGTCTGGATGAGCTGGCCAATCAGTTGAGGGGGAGGAGATAGAGCCTGAGTAGAGCACCGCTAAAGAAAAGCAGCCACATGAAGTGATAAGGCCATCACAGTGCCACTAAAAACCGGAACTTATCGTCTTTTTCCTGGTTCCGGAACCGTTTCACAATTCTGGGTGATTTGCTAAGGTGTGGACTTGTGAATAACGGAGTGGATACCACTCCACTTGCCTGGTTGCCGGAGCCAGTCAGGGAATAACAAGGCTGTCCGGCAGCATTGAGTGCAAGGGGTCACAATTGATCAAGGTACTGGTGGTCGACGACCATGATCTCGTCCGCATGGGCATTAGTCGTATGCTGGGCGATGTGCCGGGTCTGGCGGTAGTAGGTGAGGCGGAGAGTGGGGAGCGAGCGGTTTCCCTGGCTAGGTCACTCAAGCCCGACGTAGTGCTCATGGATGTGCGTATGCCGGGAATTGGCGGCCTGGAAGCCACCCGAAAACTGGTCCAGCACGACAAGCATCTTAAGGTCATAGCGGTAACGGTATGCGACGAGGAGCCTTTCCCGACCCGTCTGATGCAGGCTGGGGCGGCCGGCTACGTCACCAAGGGGGCGGCGCTGGAAGAAATGGTCAGCGCCATCCGTCAGGTGCACTCGGGCCAGCGTTACATCAGCCCGACGATTGCCCAGCAACTGGCCCTCAAGTCCTTTGCCCCGACAACCGATTCGCCATTTGACAGTTTGTCCGAGCGAGAAATCCAGATCGCCCTGATGATCGTCAGTTGCGAGAAAGTCCAGAGCATTTCCGACAAGCTGTGCCTCAGCCCGAAGACCGTGAATACCTATCGTTATCGTATCTTTGACAAGCTGGGCATCACTAGCGATGTCGAGCTGACCCTGCTGGCAGTGCGCCATGGCATGGTCGATACCAACCGCGCATGAATGCAGTGGTGTTTGATGCTGCGGCCTTTCTGGCCACGGCAAGCAACAAGCCTGGCGTTTACCGGATGCTCGACGAGCAGGGTGAACTGCTCTATGTGGGTAAAGCCAAGAACCTCAAGAAACGCCTGTCCAGCTATTTCCGCAAAACCGGCCTGAGCCCCAAGACCGAGGCGTTGGTCGCGCGTATCCGGCAGATTGACACCACCATCACCGCCAATGAAACCGAGGCGTTGTTGCTGGAACAGAGCCTGATCAAACAAGTGCGCCCGCCGTACAACATCCTGCTGCGTGACGACAAGTCCTACCCCTATGTCTACCTGTCCAGCCAGGACCAGTTTCCCCGGCTGGGGCTGCACCGTGGCGCGAAGAAGGCCAAGGGCCGCTATTTCGGACCTTATCCAAGCGCCGGGGCAATCCGGGAAAGCCTTAATCTGCTGCAAAAGGCTTTTCAGGTGCGCCAGTGTGAGGACAGCTATTTTCGCAATCGCACCCGGCCCTGTCTGCAATATCAGATCAAACGCTGCAAAGGTCCCTGTGTCGGCTTGGTCGATCCGCAGGAATATGCCGAGGACGTGCGCCATTCGGTGATGTTTCTGGAAGGTCGCAGCAATGCCCTGGCCAGTGAGCTGAGTCAGAGTATGGAGCGGGCCGCCGAGCACCTGAATTTTGAGCGTGCGGCTGAATTGCGTGACCAGATAGCGCTGCTGCGCCAGGTGCAGGACCAGCAGAGCATGGATACCGAGCAGGGCAACGTCGATATCGTTGCCGCTGCTGTGGCGCCTGGTGGCGCTTGTGTGCATGTGGTTATGGTGCGTCAGGGCAGGGTACTTGGCAGCAAGAACCATTTCCCGCGGGTGCCGATCGAGCAGACAGCCGGGGAAGTGCTGGCGGCGTTTCTGCCGCAGTACTACCTGGGCGTCAGTGAGCGTGAAGTGCCGGGCGAGATCATCGTCAATGCCGTGCATGACGACTTCCCGGTGATCATCGAGGCCTTGGCCCAGGCCCGTGGCTTTGGTGTCACCATCAGCCATCGGGTGCGCGGTACACGTGGCCGCTGGCAAGGCCTGGCGGTGACCAATGCCGAACAGGCCCTGGCCGGGATGCTTGCCAACCGCCAGCATGTGCAGGCACGTTTCGAAGCCTTGCAGGAAGCGCTGGGCCTGGATGAACCACCAACCCGACTGGAGTGCTTCGATATCAGCCACTCCAGCGGCGAGGCGACAGTCGCTTCCTGCGTAGTGTTCGGCCCGGAAGGACCGCTGAAAAGCGATTATCGGCGCTACAACATCGAAGGGGTGACGGCTGGTGACGACTACGCCGCCATGCGCCAAGCCTTGAGCCGACGCTTCAGCAAACTCAAGGACGGCGAGGGCAAGATACCCGATATCCTGCTGGTCGATGGCGGCAAGGGACAAATGAGCATGGCCCTGGAGGTGATTCAGGAGCTGGCTATTCATGACCTGACCCTGCTCGGGGTGGCCAAGGGCGTAACGCGCAAGCCTGGGCTGGAAACTCTGTACCTCAACGACACCCACCATGAACTGGTGCTACCCGCGCACTCGCCAGCGCTGCACCTGATTCAGCACATACGTGATGAAGCTCACCGCTTTGCCATCACCGGACACCGTCAGCGGCGGGGCAAAGCCAGAACCACCTCGCCACTGGAGGGGATCGCCGGGGTTGGGCCCAAGCGCCGCCGGGAGCTGCTCAAGCATTTTGGTGGACTGCAGGCACTGGATCGCGCCAGCGTGCAGGAAATTGCCAAAGTGCCAGGCATCAATAAAAAGTTGGCCGAACTGATTTACGCCACCTTGCACAGTGATTAGCTGGTAGTTTTTAACGCGTTATTCCCGGCATAGGTAGTTTCACGGCAGCCTGTTAGAATGCCTGCTTACTCAGCGTTGTAGATTGAACATGAATATCCCGAACATACTGACCGTGATGCGGGTGGTGTTGATCCCCATCTTCATTCTGCTGTACTACCTGCCGTTCCACTGGAGTTATTTGGGGGCTGCCATCATTTTCACCCTGGCCAGCGTGACCGACTGGCTGGATGGTTACCTGGCGCGCAGGCTACAACAGAGCACACCCTTTGGTGCCTTTCTCGACCCGGTCGCCGATAAGCTGATGGTTGCGGTCGCCTTGATTCTGCTGGTTCAGAGTCATGGCAACTTCTGGATCACCGCTCCGGCAGTGGTCATCATCGGCCGTGAGATCGTGATTTCCGCATTGCGCGAATGGATGGCCGAGCTGGGAGCCAGAGCCCATGTGGCGGTTTCCAATCTGGGCAAATACAAGACCGCAGCCCAGATGGTGGCTTTGGTCGTGTTGCTGGCCAATCCGCCGGTACTGACCTACTGGGTGATTATTGGCTATGTGCTGCTGATGATTTCGGCCGTTCTGACGCTCTGGTCCATGGTGGTCTACCTGAAGGCCGCCTGGCCTCACATGAGCATGGGCTCTGATCAAAAAAACGACAAATAACTTTTTTCGAATCAATGACTTGACAGCTTGGCGCAGATCGCTAGAATGAGCGCCATTGCAACGCGGGAATAGCTCAGTTGGTAGAGCACGACCTTGCCAAGGTCGGGGTCGCGAGTTCGAGTCTCGTTTCCCGCTCCAAACATCGAAAGGCCGACCAGAATTTATCTGGCCGGCCTTTTTCGTTATTGCCTGTTGCCCTTCTACTGACCTGCTGCGACAGCTCACTTCTTTGCCCCCGTCGTGAGGCAATTACCTAAGACTAATGTCGGGGATTCACTCTTAAGCGTTCTTTAGCAGAATGAATTCACGGAAGACTCCAGCGTTCGTGGAATTTCCCAATTTGGTCTTAACAAGAAAGTGGAGAGCAATACGATGGCAGATAAAGAAAAAGCTGCTGCATACTGGTCGGCGAACCTTCGCTTGATCCTAGGTAGCCTTGTGATCTGGGCATTATGTTCCTTTGGCTTTGGCATCCTTCTACGGCCCATGCTGTCTGGCATTCCCGTAGGTGGGGCCGATCTCGGCTTCTGGTTCGCTCAGCAAGGCTCGATTCTGATCTTTCTGGCTTTGATCTTCTTCTATGCCTGGAGAATGAACAAGCTGGATAAAGAATTCGGCCTGGAGGAATAAGAGAATGAGCCAATTTGTAATCAACCTGCTCTTTGTTGGCGCCTCCTTCATGCTCTATATCGGTATTGCGATTTGGGCTCGGGCTGGTTCCACCAAAGAGTTCTATGTTGCTGGTGGTGGCGTACACCCGGTCACCAACGGCATGGCAACTGCAGCTGACTGGATGTCTGCGGCTTCCTTTATCTCGATGGCTGGCCTGATCTCGGTCGGCTACGTCAACTCTTCCTTCCTGATGGGCTGGACTGGCGGTTTCGTGCTGCTGGCCATGCTGCTGGCGCCTTACCTGCGCAAGTTCGGCAAGTTTACCGTGCCGGATTTCGTGGGTGACCGTTTCAACAGCAAAGCTGCTCGGGTAGTGGCGGTTATCTGTCTGCTGGTAATCTCGACCACTTATGTAATTGGTCAGATGACCGGGGCAGGGGTGGCATTTGCCCGCTTCCTCGAAGTGAGCAGCACCACCGGCCTGATCATCGCCTCCTGCATCGTGTTCGTCTACGCGGTATTGGGCGGCATGAAGGGCATCACCTACACCCAGGTGGCACAGTATGTGGTACTGATCGTGGCCTACACCATTCCGGCGATCTTCATCTCTCTGCAGATGACCGGTCACCTGCTGCCGCAGACTGGCCTGTTCGGTACTCACACCGAATCAGGTCTCCCGATGCTGCAGAAGCTGGATGAAGTGGTTCGTGAGCTGGGCTTCCAGGACTACACCGCTGACGTCTCCAACAAGCTGAACATGTTCCTGTTCACCATGTCGCTGATGATCGGTACCGCTGGTCTGCCGCACGTGATCATTCGCTTCTTCACCGTACCGAAGGTGGCTGATGCGCGCTGGTCTGCTGGTTGGGCGCTGGTGTTTATCGCCATCCTCTACACCACTGCTCCGGCTGTGGCTTCCATGGGTCGCCTGAACCTGATCAACACCATCTACCCGGATGGTCCGAGCGCTCCGGCACTGGAATACGCTGAGCGCCCGCAGTGGCTGCAGACCTGGGAAGATACTGGCCTGGTTCGTTTCGAGGACAAGAACAACGACGGTCGTATCCAGATGTACAACGAGGTACCTGCCTTTGCTGAAACTGCTGAAGCACGTGGCTGGGCCGGCAACGAGCTGGTGGTCAACAACGATATTCTGGTACTGGCCAACCCCGAAATCGCCAATCTGCCGGGCTGGGTCATCGGTCTGATTGCTGCCGGTGGTATTGCCGCGGCACTCTCGACCGCAGCAGGTCTATTGCTGGCGATCTCCTCGGCTATCAGTCATGACCTGATCAAGAACATGATCAATCCCAAAATCAGTGAGAAGGGGGAAATGCTCGCCGCGCGTATTTCCATGGCGGTGGCCATTGCGATTGCCACCTGGCTAGGGATCAATCCACCGGGCTTTGCAGCACAGGTGGTGGCCCTGGCCTTTGGTATCGCCGCAGCGTCGATCTTCCCGGTACTGATGATGGGTATCTTCTCCAAGCGCATCAACAGCAAAGGCGCGGTATTGGGCATGCTGGCCGGTCTGCTGAGCACCACCATTTACATCTTCCTGTATCTGGGCTGGTTCTTCATTCCGGGCACCAACACCCTGGCCAACGTTCCGGACAATTGGTTGTTCGGTATCTCCCCGCTGTCGTTCGGTGCGGTGGGCGCGGTTATCAACTTTGCCGTAGCCTTTGGGGTATCCTATCTGACCGAAGAGCCGCCGCAGGAAATCCAGGATCTGGTGGAAAGCGTTCGCTATCCCAAGGGTGCTGGTGGTGCTGTGGCACACTGAGAGTAATCCTGAGCGTAGTGCTATGCTGCGCTCATGACTCAACCCGCGGGCTTCCTCTTCGGAAGCCCGCCTTGTTTTCGAGACATACTTTATGATCTGGCATTTGGTCGCACTGGCCGCAGCAGGTTTGGGGGCAGCAGGGATCGGGTTTCTGTTGCGAGCAGCATCTGGCAGGAAACTGCCGAAATGGATAGTTCCGGTCTTTGCCGGTATGGGGATGCTGACTTACCAGATCTACTACGAGTATTACTGGTTCGAGCACAAGCAGAGCCAACTGCCTGCAAGTTCCGTGGTGGTCGCTACCGAACAGCAGCAGGCGATCTGGCGGCCCTGGACCTATCTGCTGCCAATGACGGTCGGTTTCAGTGTGGTGGATCGCAGCAACCTGACAGAAGTCCAGCTGGATGACAATCGGATCAAACGTTTCATCCTGTATCGCTTCCAGAAAGAGTACGTGGATCTGGTCAGCCACCAGCCTCATCTGCTCAACTGTGACACTCAGGAGCTGGTCCCAGAGGCCGATGACGGCAGCCTGCGGCCTGAGCTGATGCGTAAACTGGATAGCGACGATCCATTGTATCTGGCTGTTTGCCGCTAGGGCGCAAAGCAAGTGCAGTGAAGTTCTCAGACTGCGCTTGCCAAGCACCAGCAATTAGGACATAATGCTGCCCGTCGACAGCAAGGCAGCAAAAATGCCAGTCTTATCAATAGGATAAGATCATTTTTTGAGCAAAGCCGGTTCGACGCCGTTACGCGATCTCACCCACTGCGTAATGGTCCCTATGAGGCCGGGTGGCAGAGTGGTTATGCAGCGGATTGCAAATCCGTGAACGCCGGTTCGATTCCGACCTCGGCCTCCATTTATTTCCTCGCCCGGATGGCGAAACTGGTAGACGCACGAGACTTAAAATTACCTGTGTCCTTGCCGACTCCGCACCAGATGGGCACCCCGGAACCCGTTCCGGGACACGTTGATGACGAGTAACAAAAGGCCGTAACCTGTTGTTTTTACAAGCCCGGATGATGAAACTGGTAGACATACCGGACTTAAAATCCGGAGCCGAAAGGCGTGCGGGTTCGATTCCCGCTCCGGGCACCAGCACCTCGCGCACCGTCCAGCGAACCGTCTTGGCGGGCGCACACCTCCCATGAGCATCGACGACGCCACCCTCGCCAAGGCGCGGGCCGCTTGGGACGCCTGCCTCCAGCAGGAGCGCGAAGCCCAGGAGGCGCAGCAGCGCCTGACAGCAGCGCGGAAGGAAGTCGCCACATTCCACCGGCGCATGACTGCCGCCTGGGAAAACCTCTCCGAAGAAGCACGCGCACAGGTGGCATGGACGGCACAGCACACCGCTGGCGCTGCCCCTGTCGAGGCCGCTCTGCTCACCCTCCAAGAAACTGTCGAGACCGTCCTATTCGAGGTGGGCCGCAAGCGCCGGGGTCACTACTCAGGCGTCAGCTTGGAGGCTATCCGTGCGGTCGCCCGAGCGCTGGTCATCCGTAGCTACGGCAGCAGCCAGCGGGCGAATCCCTTGCCCGACGAGAGCCGACTCCTGGCCGTGTGCAAGGCGCTCGACGCCCGCGTGACGTTACGCAACGTCCGCAACGCTCTCAAGACCCGCAAATAGCCCTCGAAAATCGCACCCTATTGGCGGGTCTATGTGCCCAGGGCTGCGCCTGAGAAAGTTCGCTCCACACGAGGCAGCGCGGTGCCGCCTCGGTTCATCAGGAGTGCAACATGGATACCACCAAACTCATTCGCATACAGCGCCAGGTCTCAATTTCCCGTCAAGCTCGCAAACAGAAGCCGCTTCCATATCTCCACGCGAACATTTTGTCTGTCCTGCAGATGAGCCCCTATGGGCTTACCGTGGAGCGGATATGCGAGGCCGTTGGGAGAACTCAACGGTCTGTTCCGACCGTCCGGGAGGCGCTTTACGAGCTGATGTATGTGGAGGGCTACCCAATCTTCGCTGAGCGTTGGGGGTACTTTGTCCTGCGTGAACGCGCTCCCGAATTTCGGACTAACGGTGATTCAGTGAGCAGTTTTCACGACAGTCTGGACATAGACGATGACGACCTCTGGGCTCAATATCCTCCGACTCAATCGTCGAAGGATGGTTGCTGAGGGTTTCTGGCCTCGTGTCCCTTGCGGGTGCCCGGTCTCCCTGGGCTTGGCAGGCGCTGCACGGTTCGCCCGACAAACAGCGAACCGCCTGGGCCGAGCTGGCCCAGCGGGGCAGCCCGCCCCGCTGGGCGAATCTCAGCAAGTGCATGATGCTGTTGCCTTTTCTCCGCTCTGCTCAATGATTCGGTCATCGGCGGCGGTCGCGCTGCCGGAACAGAAAAGGAGAGCCACCATGATCCGCATTGCTGACGTCACCATCACCCGCTTCGCCGACCTGAACGAAGTCTCCACCGCCGACCTGCTGGCCTACTACAACAGCGTCACCGGCAAGAACACCAAGCAATTCCTGAAACGCGCCAAGGGCATGCAGCAGGTCTGGGCCTTGATCGCGCCGCAGCTCGCCCAGGTCGAAGGGGCTGCCCAGGAGGAGCCCGCCGAGGTTACGCCGGAGCAGGCCGAGAGCGTGCAGGAGCCCGCCACCCTGGCCACCGTGGAGGCAGCCCCCGCCACCGCGCCTAGCACCGCCGAGGAGCCCGCAGAGGGCGCAGCCACCGCCGAGGCCAAGGCCAAGCCCGCCGGACTCAAGGCCCGCGTGGAAGACCTCCTGGCGGCCCTCGCCAGCGGCCCGCGTACCGTCGCCGAGCTGGCCGGGGCGCTGGGCATGGAACAGAAGAAGGTGCGTTCCACCATCGACACTGCCCGCCGTGTCGGCCACACCATCGCCTGTGTCGGGCGCGGAACCTTCGCGCTGCCAGAAGCGGCCCAGTAAGTCGCAGTTACTCGCGGGTGCCCGTCTGCCCAGGGCTGGCGGCACCCAAGGGTGCAGCGAACCGTGCGAGCGCACTGTCTGATGGCCAAAAAGAACCCCGGCGCTTTGCAGGGCCGGGGCGAAGGTGCAGTCGGAGCAACAGGAGTGGAACGATTAGACCGGCAGCATGACCTCGTGGCCGCCACGGCCCAGGTGCGGCAGCCCTTCGGCGTTGCCGGGCTGGCTCACGGGCGGATGGCCCTCAACAGCGAAGGCGGTCGTCGCGCCGATCTCAACAATAGCGAAGTTGTCGAAGGCGTCGATCTCCACACGCTTGCACAGGGCGCGGGCGGCAGCCGGAGCGGAAGCTGCATCGGCAGCGGGCACGACGATGGCGTTCAGGCCATCGGCGCGACGGAAGTGCGGTTCAGCGGGGTACAGCAGGAAGGTAGCCATGGTTAGATCTCCTCAGAGGCTTGGATGAAACGAAGGTTGGCGCGGAGTCGGCCTCCGAGCTGGCGGAACACGAACAGGCCGGGTTCTTGGGTGCGATCCACGATGCCGGGGCCGTGTGCGCCCTGCTCGGCGTCGGCCCAGCCGTCGGCGTAGCCCTTCAGCGGCAGATAGCCCAGGAACGGCATCACGCGCTGGGCGTTCGCTCCGGCCAAGGTGCAGCAGGTGCGGGCCGTCTTCACGTCCGGGCGGTCTTTGCCGTGGGCATGCGCCATCAGGCAGGCAGAAGCCAGGGCGGCGGCGTCGCGGTCGTCGAGGGTGTCGATGATCCGCTGGGCCAGCTCGGCGTCGGTCAGCGATTGGAGATGGGCGTTCATTCGTCACCCCCTTCAGCACCAGCAGCGGCTTCACGGTCGCGCAGGGCGCGTTCGATGCGGGCGGTCGGGTTGGTGGTGCCATTCACGACTTCGCCGTAAAGCGACAGGCCATCAGCCAGGGCGGCCTCGGCTTCCTCGAACTCGACCATCGGCGCGAACACCTCGTGCTCTTCGGGGAAGATGTCGAGGACGGCTGCCGGGTGGAACGGGCGCTTGTCGGTCGGCATACCCGAGACCACAGCGATAACAGCGGCGGCCAGCTCGGCGTCGCCCAGGGAGGCGGCACGCTCGGCGGCGTTCTTCAGGGCCACCGGGCCAGCACTGGCGAGGTTCTGCGTGTAGGTGGCGCGGCGCGGGCTGCCCAGGGTGGCGGCATCCAGCGCGGAGAACGGGTTGTCATAGACGCCCTTGCCCAGCTCCAGCACGTTGCGGGCGGTCGCCAGATCCTTTGCCAGGCGCTCGGCGGTCTCCTTCGCGGCGGCCCGCTGGGCTGCGACCAGGGTGTCGGCCTTGCGCTTGGCGAAGGTCTGGCGCTCCTGGGCGGTCATGGTGATCTTGGAGACTTCCTCCATCGCACGCTTCTGGGCAATTTCGCGGGCGTCGGTCAGCGACTTGCGCAGGCTCTGGAGGTTGGTGGCGTGGGACTTCAGGATGGAGCGAAGTTCCTGCACGTTCGCACGGGACGGGATTTTCTTCAGATTCAACTTGGACATGCTTCTCACCTTTGAGAAATCGGAGCCGAACCATTTCGGCTTCCTTGGTGAGAATCATTCCTGTCTCTGGCCGCGTCGGCTCTCAGTTTTTAGCGGGGCGCGAGTGGCCCAGGAAGGCCACAGCTAACGTCCAGTTACCCCAGGCGGCCCCGCCGGATGGGCGCTCCAGGCTGCTGGACTGTTCGCCCCGGCGCATCGCGCACTGCCCTGGGCACAGGGATGGGCAGGCGGGTGGTGCCTCGGGCCTTCTCCCCATAGGCTGCCTCCCAGCGGTCGAGCCCTTCCTCGTCCTGCCGGTAGTCCGGCATCAGGAAGCCGAACGGGGTTCGCCGGGGCGGCACCCCGGCTTCCTCCTCGAAGCTGACAAGCCCCTCCACCTGGGCCAGGAAGTCGCCGATCATGCTTCCGCCTCCAGCAGCCCAGCGGGCTCCGGTTCTACCTCCAGAAGGTCGCCCCGTGCCAGCGCAATCTCGGTGAGCAGGCCCAGGAGCTGCTGGCGCTTGCCTTCGTCGAGCAGCAGCACGTCCTCGGGCTTCAGTGTCAGCGCGTGCCCGCCGTACAGCTCCTGGGTGACGTTCAGGTTCGCGCTCAGTTCGACGGCCCGGCGCTCGATGTACTTCTGCGGGAGGAGCGCCTTGGCACGCAGCTCCAGCAGGCGGTCGCTGTACTTCGTCACCGTCCCGACCAGCTCGCCCTTCTGATAGACCGGCTCGTCGTAGCCCTCCACAGCGCGGCGGTGAATCTCCAGCTCCACGCTGCCGGTCGCCTGCTCGATGGCGTCATCCCACGCGGCGGCGAACTCGGGATCGTTTTTCCGCAGGATGTAGAACGAAGGGGCGCACGTCCCCTTAGCGTGTGGGCTGGCGGCCCGAGCGGCGGCACTCACGATTCCGTGGCGGCGTAGCTCCGACAGGAAGACCTCCTTGCGCTCCTCGGTCAGCGCAGCCATCGGTACCCGGTCGCCCCGTTTCCGGCCCACAGGTGCGCCGGGGCGTGCCCCGCCTCCAGTCTTCGGCTTGATACTCATCTCAGTGTCCCTCTCCAAACTGGGCCACCGCACGCAGGCGGATGGCCTCATCATCAACGGATAACGCGCTCGTGAAGAGCTGGCGCTGTCGTGCCCAGGAGCCCCGCCTGTCTGTCAGGAACCGTCGCGCCGTTCGGACGAGATGCTCGGGCGTGAAGCCTCCGCTTCCCTTCGCGTACTTCACCGTTTCGGGCGTCGCGTTTGCGTCGTTCCATGCCTGGAGAAGGACGGCAGCGGCGAGCTGGCGCTCGGGGCTGTCGTGGGCTTCGTCCTCGTCCTGCTCGATTCGGTGCAGGTCGATTCCTCTCTGGGCTGGTGCGCGGGCGGTCAATGTCATGCGGGTTCCTTGGTGCTTGCGTTCTCAAGGAAATGATCTCGGCCCAGCGGTGGCGGCGATATCAGTTTTGGCAGGTAGCGACAGGCCCAAGAAGGCGCTGCGCGGTGCGCTCCACGGTCGGCAGCGGCTGGCCCAGGGTGGTGGGCTGGTCTCGCTGGCGGGGCGTGGTAACTCGAACTTACCGGGGCGTTCCGCTACACCTCCTAGGCGGGCCTAGGGGCGGCGGCGCGGCCCAGGCAGGCCAGCGGCTGGGTGCGGCCCTGGCGGGCGCTCTCGGTGCTGCGAGGGCGGCCCAGGCGGCGGGATGCGCAGGCGGGGTGGCTCCCGTGCGCGGGCGCGATGTGTCAGTTGAAATGGATATGTCAGGAGTAGCAGCCGGGCCGGGCCGTGCTGCCCAGCAGCGGGAAGTAGCGGGCGGGAATTCCCGTGTTATTCCGCACTGCGGGAAACGCCCAAACCCTGTAGCTACGGGGCTCCTAGCCGGTTATTTCCCGTTTTCCCTCTTTAAGTAAAGAGAGGAAAAAGGAGTAGCACCACACTGCTGTGGTGCACTGCACTGCTACTGGGCAAGTTGCACTGCCGGAACGGGAAAGCGGGAACATTCCCGGCGCAAACCCTGTAGCCACGCGGCCTAGCGGGTTTCCCGGCGGGGCGGGAAATTGGCGTTCCCGTTCCCGCCCTGGGCAGCCCAGCCGTGCATACGCAAAAAGGCCGCCTCGGTGGGCGGCCTCCTGCAAGCGTGTTGGACGTTAGGCCGTTGCGCTTCGCACCAGAGCGAGAATCCGCTCCCGAAGGTCGGCGTTCTGGAGTGCCTGGAACACCTCCCACTCGTCGCCCGTCATGTGCTCGACATGCGAGACATCATCGTCGCCCAGGTCGTCGGAGGGGTGATCCTGGATGGAGTACGGCAGCCACTTTTCCACCGGCTCCTCCCACTGACAAGGCGCACCGGAGAAGGCATTCCAGGCTTCCCGCGCACGCTCCACCGACCCGCTCAGCATGATGCGACGCTTGTTACCAGTGACCTTCGCCTTGCGGAACCCGAGCTTGGCGAACTCCTTCTCCAAGTCTTCGACGCTGACCGGGCGGGTCTTTAGGCGCATCCCGATCCACTGGGCCAGCTTGTCCGGGTGGAGGCCGACTTCGCCAGTCTTCTTCACATGAACCATCCGCTCGGCATAGCCCGGATTCGCCTCGTTCGGCAGCCATTCAGGCGGAAGTTGCCCCGTCCGGAACATCTCGCGGATGAAGCCGCGAATCGGCCCGAGGCTCCGTGCCTGCTGCTCTTCCAGCGCCCGCGTCCGAGGCACAGCGCGGACGTTGAAGTCGCTGATGTCGTAGTGCATCAGGAAATGCAGAAGGTTCTCACGCCCGCCAGCTTCCATAGCCCGGTTCAGTTCGCCGAAGTAGGCGGTGTCCTGCATCCGTTCAGAGCCAACATCCAGCACGAAGAACCGGCGCTCGAACTCCCCTGCGGGCACGACCCAGGCTTCGTTCGAGGCCATGATGATGTGCAGGCAGTTCCGGGCAGCCTCCGTGTCGAAGCCCTTACGCTCGATGGCGATTGTTTCCTCCGTAATGAGAGACTTGAGCGTGGATTCGTGCCTCTTGTCGCCCGCGTAGAGTGCTTCGTCGCCGAACAGCACGACGCAGTCGCGCAGGTGGGCGTTGAAGTTGCCAGTAACGTGGCGGGAGTCGGTAACAGGCAGGTAGTGCCGCCCGAACAGCCCGCCGAACACCTTCGCAAGGAAGCCCTTACCCGTGCCACGCTTGCCCCGCAGGACGACGGCCACCTCTCCTGGGCAGCCCGGCTGCTGCACCGCCCGCGCCATCCAACCGAGCAGGTAGCGATAGTGCTCCTCGTCGCCCGAACAGACGTTATCGCGAATATGGTCCAGGAACGGCAGGTGCTTGTCTCCGGCGGCAGCATCCACCGCGAACCCCTTCCAGGTGTTGTACACGTCGGGCGGGGTGTCTTGCCCAGGGGCGAAAGTGACCCGCTCGTACTGGCGACGGTTCGGGTGCGCCAGCCACCAAGCCCCAGCGGGCTTCGCGACCGGGTTGCCCTTGGCGTCGGTGCCCAGATCAACCATGACGTTGAGGAAGCGGTTCTTGAAGTCGGCGAAGCTCTGCGCCACGAGATTGACTCGCCCGAGCCCTTCGTCGGTCACTTCGCTGACCACAACGCACTTGCCCCCGAAGTTCCCGACGACAGCGAACTCCTCGTTGAGCTTGCGCAGCATCGGATGGATGGAGTCCTCGTGCGCCCGTTCGATCTGGCGCAGGGCGTATTTCTCCGGGCGCTTGTGTTCCACCACGGACTCAGCGATGCCGAACGACTCGTCGGTGAGCACCGAGAAAATCACCTCGTCGGGCACCCCCTGGCGCACCAGTTCGCACGTGCAGGCAAAGAGCGCCTCGGAGCGGCTCGGGTACTTGGTGGGGTTGTCGGGGTCGTTGCCCTGGACGATGAGAACCTTCAGCCAGTCCGGCACGTTCCATTTGTCGAGGGCATCCACCGACTCCAGGCGTTCCACCTCGTCCAGCGAGACAGCGGCGAGAGCCGCGCCACGAGCGCCCACCGTAGCTGGCGCGGCGGCACCCTGGGCCGGAGCCTGCTGGAAGCTCTCCAGCCCATAGACGCGCTCGGGGTACAGCTCCACGAGGGTGGCCGGGGCGGCGGTGCGGCCCTTGGCCCGCTTCTTGGCGTCCGGGTTGTTGATGCTGCCCGGCAGGCGCAGGATGCGATCCACGTTGTGGCAGTTGTCAGCCCCGCCGGACTCGCCCTTGCCGAACACGCCCTGAATCCAGCGGGTGTAACGCTCGGCCTCTACCGCCTGGGCCTCGGAACCGTCCAGGAGGATTGGCTCGCGCAGCGCCCACAGCGCCTGGGCACCAGCGCCGGAGCTGATGATTGCGGTGGGCGGCGGCAGCTCCTTCGGCAGGTTGTGCGTCAGGCGGCCGATGATGCGCTGGCGCTCCTCGCCCACGTCCTCCCCGGCACGCGGGTCGATATCCACGTGCAGGAAGCGCACGGCGGTAACGTCCGACTTGGCGGCCTTCTTCTCCAGCCCGTCGCGGGTGGGGTTCAGGTGGTAATAGACGTTGTTCTCGGCGTTGCCCGCCAGCCAGGCAGCCAGCTTGGCCTCTTGCCCAGGGACGAACAGCTTGGGCCGGAACACCTTCTTCTCGGGGCTGGCATACGAGAGCAGCCACGGGCCTTCCGGGCGGAGCCACTGCAAGAAACTGACAGCGGCGGCGGTGTCGATGATTGCCGGGGCAGCCTGTGCCACCGAGAATTCAGCTTGAGTATCGCTTCCTTCTCGCTTTGCTCCGAAAGCCCCGTCTTCTGTCGCCCCGGAAGCGGGGCTTTCACCTTTTCGGGTGTCCAGAAAATCGCTCACAGGCCACCCCCTTTGGTTTCAAAGCGGGGCTGCGCCAGGACGAAGGCGTCCAGCTCGTGAATGTCGTACAGGACAACGCTGCCGAACTTGCGGTACGGCGGGCCTTTTTTCAGCTCGCGCAGTCGGGCGAGGTGCGGCACGGAAACGCCCAGGTACTCGGCAGCTTCACGGGCGCGGAGCCACCGCTTCGGGACGTTGAAGGAGATTTCTTCGGCGAGGTCGCCGTCTTGGGCAGGGACGTTGGACATGAGAGTCTCCGAATCTGATGTCGCCAAGATCCGGAGCCGCCCCGAGACAATGCCGGGCGAAGCATGAGAACCCACTCGGCGGGAACGGGTTCGGCTGTTAGCTGCGGACTGCCACCGCTACTGGTCGGCCCTCCGTAGGCCGTCCTGGTTCGTCCTGTCGATTCAGGCACGCTCTCGCTAACGCCCCCAATTATCTGGCATCTACGCTCCCAGCCGCAACAGGACAACCGTTCCTCCTGACACCGGCCAGCGCCATTCCTGAGATGTCATGAGAAAGGTACGCGGTCGGTCTCGCGGTGCGCGCACTGCCCAGGGAGCGCCAGCGGCCCGCCAGACCATGCCAGAGTGGTAACGCGGCGTTACCCGGTTATGCGCTCAGCTTTCTGCGCTAGACGGACTGCCCCATGGCCCATATCATGCATGCTGAATCAATTCTTGGGGGCATGGATGTGCTTGCATGGGGCTCGATAACTACTAACAACGCATTGAATGCGCTGACTTCTGCACTGCAACCGCTTTGTGGCGTGCAAGTAAACTATCTTCAGCTTCCGGCTGATCTCGCCTTGCAGATCGAACCATCTCAGGTGGGAACAATTGTTGGGACCCTGACTGACCTTCTTCTGCCGCGCATTGCGCTTGAGCAGGGTATTGGCCTAACGAAGGCAGCGGGAATTCTGGGTGACCGGGAGGGCTACCCCGATTTCGAGCATAACTCCGGGTATCGAATTGAGTTGAAGGGAGCCTTCCGGGACAACCCCCATGTGCCGATGAAGAGGCCGCCAACCCCCAGAGAGCCGTCAGCACGCCTCACACAGAAAGTTACCGTTAAGAACGTTGATCCAGACAGGGATGCCTTACTGATACTGGTCTATGAACTGCGACCAACTCGTAATGACCCTTCTCTTCTTTCGCCAACCATTGTTGATCTTGGGTTATTCCCAGTCATCGAGTGCATAAATGCGCGTGACCATCGCATGATAAGCGGCGGAGGCCGGTGGTTTGGAAACTATGAGACGCCCACAATCCTCAGCAAGGCGGGAAAGAGGGCTATCGCAGGCGGGGTGTCCTTGAATTCAAATGGATACGGTCGGAAGGAAAGTGAAGGCTATCACTTCAACGAAGATACCAACTTTGGAAAGCTGAAGCGCATACCATATCGCCCGCTCCAGGAGTTTCTGAAGCGGGCGGGCTGTCAATTTGCAGCTACAGGGAGTTACCCGGTGTCGTGGTCAATGTCGAAGCAGGACCAAGAGTTCGCGCTGGCCCTCGATATGACGGCGGAGAACGGTAGTGATTCTCTCGCAGATCCCAACTTCTAGGTAGCGCTCTCCTACCGGCGAGTTCAGCAGGAGGTCAATGCTGATGCGCGGGTGATGCCCGCCTGTCGCGGCGGCAGAAAGCATTTCCTGTATGGGCTCGCTAAGCAACCATGCGACCAGTCCGGCAATACTTCTACCTTCCTCAAGCGAGCGCAAGACGAAGAACTCCGTCGAGCAGTAAAGGTGGTCAACGCCAAGAAGATCACACGTACCGGGCGGAATAAACGTAACTTGCCGGAGATAGGGGCGGAGGCGTGAAATGATTACGTCCCCGTCCCTAATAATCTTTTTGTTACTTGTTCGTCCGGAGACCGGATCGCCCAGGATCGTAATGTCCAGCAGTCCTTCGCGAGCATTCCCCGTGTCGAGCACAAATCGGGCGTCTTCCGGCGGAATCTGCGTCTGAGTGATGGACTGCACAATCTCGCTCAAGAGTTTGCCGTCCGCAAGCTGGCTTGCGGTCTCGCTGGCGAGCCAGTGCTCTGGCGAGAGGCTGAAGTCAGCACCTGTTTCTGAGAACGATCGAGTTATCCAGCGCACATTACGCTCCTAATACGGGGTGCAATCTCATCAAGGTCATGGTCGAGCGAGCGGTACGCCGGTGCGTCAGTATCGGCATCGGGTCGGTAGTTCGGCGAGCCGTTACTAGATTTTCCTGCCGCATCCGAGCGGAAGAAGTGAACCTCGGACTCATAGGGTGAGAGTGAGGGGGCTTGCTTGACTGCGAAGATGACTGCTGCCTTTTGCGTGGTGTAGGGCAGAAAGGTGTAACGGTGGAGGCTTACCACCGCTCGGATTTCGCTGTTCTTGCCCAACCAAAGGCGCACATCACGAAAGACACGGCTACTCACTTTGTTATCGGGGAGGACAATGGCAAGCCGCCCTCCAACTTTAAGCAGTCGGATGCATCTTTCTATAAATAAAACGTCACGCTCAAGGCGCTTCCCTGAAACCCTAGCAACATCATAGGCGGCGGAAAACGTCTCTGCCGCGACATCGCCTGCGAATGGGGGGTTGGTCAAAATAACATCGAAGCCTGGGAAATCTGGTCCCATGAGAGCTTCAATCGTGTCGCCCGCTTCGCCCAAGAGGGTTCGTTCTGGTAATCGTAGGCTATCAACCTGTTCAACGTTGATAGCACCCTTAGTGCCGATGAGTGAGACAACTTTAGCGACTTGGCAGGCTCGATGTGAGTAGTCGAAACCGTAAAGGCTAGACGCGTTGCCGTACTTCTCGATGCCGTAGCTGTGCGCGGATTTGAGAAATGCAGCGCTGCCGCAAGCTGGGTCGCAAACCAGTTCGCCCGGCTTGGGATCAACTGCTTCGACACACATGTCGATAACGTGACGGGGGGTGAAATACTGTCCCTTGTCAGCTTTGTAGGAACGGCTTGTTAGCTGCTCGAACGCTTGGTCGAGAGCGGTGAAATCTTGCCCTCGGATACTAGTCGTACCGAAGACCCTGCGAACTTCATCGAAGATGCTATCAGGGGTCTGAAGCTCTAGTACGCCATCGAGAATAAACGCGATTTCTGGGCCGTGTTCCGTGAGGAGCTGGTCACAGCTTGTTTTGTCGGGCAGCTCCGTCTGTCCGTTTCCTTCTGCAAAATACTTAGCCAGGATCAGCCTGATGATTTCATAGAACTCATCCACCCCGCTGTTGGCCATGATGATCTCCTGCATCCGGCGGATGCGGGAGACGAAATCTACCCCGAATTGATGTCTTTTTGCCATGTGACGAGTGACGACCGTGCTGTTGTGACCTAGGTCATTATTATGGAGGTGGCCTTCAGAAGGCAATAGGTAAGTCCCATTGGGGTGGCGAAAACGATCTCGCTACCCGTTGCGGGTCGCCTGGGCGCCCCTGGGCTGTTACGCCACAGCCCGCCTAGGGAAGGCTAGGACGTTGCCGTGAATTTGGCCCAGGAGGTAGGCCGAAACGCGGCCCTGCGCCTCTCTGAGCGTTGCTCCAAGCGCCGAGCCGTGGATGTAGCCGCCCGTTACGCCCGGCAGTTGGTGGTTGAGCAGGAGCTTGATCGTGAAGGGGTCTAGCCCAACGGCTGCGGCGGCGGTCGCGTAGGAGTGGCGCAGAGCGTGCGGATTCACCAGTCCAGCGTGCCTGACGTGGGACTGGGTGAGGTGCCCCTTGCCCGAGGTGTGCGACGGGAAGAGCCACGGGTAATCCTTGCCGAAGACCTCGGCGTTCTCCTTGACGCGCTGGCGCACCATATCCACGAGGAAGGCCGACAGCGGCAGGTCGAAGGCCCGCTTCGGCCCGCCCTTCGGGTTGGGCACGTGCAGGAAGCCGTTCTCCAAGTCCAGGTGCTCGATGCGGGCCTCGCTGGCGGCACCCCGGCGCATGCCGGTGAATGCCAAGAACAGATACCAGTCTCGCGTCACCGGGTTGCGAAGCCCCTGCACCGCTGCCCAGAAGGCGGGCCAGTCGGTAACGATGACATCCCGGCGCTTCTCGTCATTGAAATCCACCGCGTCGGTGGGCGGCGGCGGGAGGTCTCGCATCTTGCGGCGGGCGTGCCGATAGACAGCCCGGACGAGGCGCATGGTCTGGTTGGCAGCCACTGGCCCGTTGTTCTTGGTAATGGTGCGGTGGCGCTCATCCACGCCCAGGGTGTCGTCGCCGATCTCGCGCAGCGGGCGGTCGGCCCAGTCCTTGAGGTAACGCTCGAACAGGTTCCGGTAGCCCAGGACGGTGCTCGGGCGGCGGGCCTTGCGCTCGCAGCGGTCGATGTAGGAGTCTAGCGCCTGGGCGAAGGTGAATTCCTTCTTCGGCTCTGGCAGCGCCTCGGGCTCGGCGGGCTTGTTCGGGTCGATGCCTGCCCGGAGCTGGTTGATGACCTCCTGGGCCTTCGCCCGGACGGCCTCGATGGACAGGAAGCCCTTGGCGTCGCCCAGGCGAACGCGGCGGGTGCCGAGCTTCACGCGGCGGCCTTGGGCGTCGCGCTCCTCGGAGTACAGGTCGCGCTGGACAGCGAACGACTTGGAGTTCGCATTCACGACAACCATCAGCCCAGGGACGAGGGTGTCCCGGACGGAGTACGATAGGACGCGCCCGGAGGTTGGGTCGCGCTCGGCGTGCGGCAGGTTCTCGACGAAGCGGATCGTGAGCTTGGTAGGTGCGAAGGTTGGCATGGCGGTGCTCCAGTTGTTGGCCCAGGGTGGCGAACCGTCCGCGAACCGTGCAGGTGCCGGACTAGGTATGCCTCTGGATGCCGAACTCTTGGCCAAACCGCCTTCGCAGCCAATCATTTTGTTGAGATGCGGAGCCTAAATGCCTCTAACTGCCGCCAAATGATGGCAAAATTTGAACTTAAAATCTTGCGGTCATTGCGACCGTGCCGGTTCGATTCCGGCTCCGGGCACCATTCACTTCGATGACTTACCAGCCTTACAGGCAATTCTCAAACCTTCCGAAGCTTATTGAATTGACGTAATGGCCATTTGAAATGGCTGTTATGCCCCGTTTCAATTCTGAAACAACCGGTTACAGATCCTCTGCTGCTGTTACAGCGCTGAAACACTGCAGGACAATTGTCGAGTTCACTTCAAGCCTGCGGGCGCTCGGGCTTTAACCGAGGAAAGGCCAGAAGCAGACTGATAAAAGTGTTTCATTGATGAAACAGATCGCGTCGAAACCTTCTCCGCAAAAACACCTATCTAATTAAAATATAAGGCTTTTTATTTTAGGGCATGAGTTCTGCTTTGTTTTGGGCGTTACACCCAACAACATAAGCGAAAAAAAGCCATGGACACAGGATGTATCGTAGGGCTGCGGTATCTGTTGTTCTTTTTCTGCCTGCTGCCTGCCATTGTCATGACGCCTCCCGCATTCGCTGCCGGCGGTGACATCATCATTATCCGCGAGGTCCAGCCTCGTAGCGCAACACGTCCGCCACTGGTACCCGATCCCAATCCTCATATCGTCAACCCCAAGCCCAATGCAGTCATTGATCAGGGGCTGAGCAATCTGACTGCTCCCGGTGAACTCAGCGACAGTGACTTCGCCAATATCACCGGGGGACACGGGATTCAGCACCATCTGACCAATCCTCAGGGGCCGCATGCGGTCGGGGAGCATGTCCAGCGCGGCAGTGCCGGTGTCAATCAGCAGAATATCCCCGCATCGCCTGGAGCCAGCCACAGCGGTGGCAGTCGCCTTGGCAACAATATCGATGGCCAGGTCAATCGAAGCCTGCAGCAGGGCTTGAGCCCACTGCAGCAGTTGCAAGGACGATAATCACAAGGAGTTCGATCATGCGTACAACCATGCAGCACGCCCTGAGTTTTGCTCTGGCGCTGAGCTTCTGCGCGCAGCTCTCGGCGGATCAGCAAGATCAGGCCCAGATCCATAATTCGCTCCAGGGCTACAGCGGCAACGCCATGGTCAACCAGGCGGCCGGCAGTGCTCAGCAACAGGTCAATGCTCGGGCCATTGCCGCCGGCGAGCACGCCTCGGTTCAGGTCCGCCAACAGCGCGACCAGATTGCCGAAGAGACCGGCCAGTTGGATGCCAGCAGTCATATCACAGGCAATGCATTCAGTGCCGGCAACGGCATCCTGGGGGTCAATCAGAGTGCCGGTGTCGGCAATCAGCAGATCAATGCTTTCAGGCTGGGTTTTGGTGCTCTGCCAGAAAGCCTTGACGACAGTGGACTGGCGCAAAGCGCTGCGCCGCTGTCGCTCAACTCGGGTGCAGAAGTACCCAACAACGGCGAACGCCTGGTCGAGATCGATGACCAGGCCTTTGTGGGAAGTCGTGGCGCGGTGCAGCTGAACCAGAGCGCGGGGGTTGGTAACCGGTCGGTAAACAACCTCGGCATACGGATCATCGATTGATCCGTTGGCAGTCAACTAAACGCAACACAAGGAGATCCACATCATGAAGACGCAAAGAGTACTCACTCCGCTGGCATTCGGGCTGGCTGTAGCCATTTCTGGCTCAGCCTATGCCGTAGGTGATGGGGCTTCTGCGGTGATCTATGACACCCAGAAGAACTTCAACAATGAGGTGCTGAATCAGGGAACCGAGAATACCGCTTCGGTGAATGATTCACTGAACAGTGCTTCGGGCAATGTCGGGGTCAACGTCGCGGCGGGTGACAACAACCAGCAAGCCAACGCTGCAGCGGTGGCCACAGCTGACGCGTTGTTTGTTTTTGGTTTCCCGGTTGTCGCCTCGGCTCAGGCCAGCATCGATGTTCAGCAAAAGGCGTTCAACAACGACCTGACCAACTACAGCGTGCCCAACGATGCGTCGTTGAACAATTCGGCCAACGACACTTCGGGTAATGTTGGTATCAACATCGCCGCTGGCAACTACAACCAACAGAAGAACGACATGGCGATCGCTTCGTCCAGCAGTGCATTCACTGCGGGTGCCAGTGTGAATGTCGAGCAGAAGTCGTTCGGCAACAACACTGACAACCTTGCCGTACTGGACTATGGCAAGCAGTACGTCCACCTCAAGCTCAAAGCTGATGGTACCTATGAAGGGGTGTCTGATCAGATCGGTGACGTATATCTCGATGTCTGGGAAGGGCCTACTCATCCGGGCGGTGCCAATATCGGTCATATCGATGTGGACAGCGCGGCGCAAGGAGCGGTTGACCTGAACGGTGATGGCGGCGCTTTTGCCTTCAACGAAGAAGGAACCCTGGGTCTGAAGGGATCCGTCAGCGGCTATATCCCGGTTGTTGTCGGATTCACCGGGCCGGTCACCAACAATGCCACGATCAACGGTTCGCTGAACAATGTATCGGGTAATGTTGGGGTCAACGTGGCTGCTGGTGGTGGCAACCAGCAGAGCAACTCGCTGGCGATTGCTGCCGGTTGCACCGCCTGCCCCAATGGTGGTGGCGGTGGTGGCGAACTCTGAGCGCAAGCATCTGGACCCGGGCTTTGCCCGGGCTCCAGTAGAGGAGGGCTGCAATGCGTCAGTTGATCATGGCCGCAGTGTGTTTCGCTGCGCTGGGCCTTGGCGCCGAGGTTAGCGAGGCGCGCGGACAGGGGTTTGCCGTTTTGCCGGGCGGCGGTTTGGCTTTCAAGTCAGTTACCAGCATGCGTGAGCGGCGCTATTTGAATCTGGTTGAACAGAAAACCGATTTCAGTTGCGGCGCGGCGTCTCTGGCTACGGTCCTGAACCACGCCTATGGCTGGAGTCTGACCGAAGAGCAGGTTATCGAAGGCATGTTGGCCGAGGCCGATGTCGAGCAGGTCAGGACACTGGGGTTTTCGATGCTGGACATGAAGAACTATGTCGAAAGCATCGGGCTGCGCGCCAGAGGATATCGCATTGAGCCGGAACACCTGGAGCAGGTGCAGATCCCTGCAATCGTGCTGGTGGATATCCGGGGCTACAAGCACTTCGTGGTTATGCAGCGCAGCAGTGATGGCTGGGTCTACATTGGTGACCCGGTTCTGGGGCAGAAGAAGATGCCGCTCGCCGAATTTGCCAATGGCTGGAACGGCATTGTGTTTGCTGTCATTGGCCCCGGCTATGACCGCAACAATGTTCTGCTGACACCGCCAGAACCATTGACCGCCAGACACCGGCTGGACCGGTTCAGCCCGGTCAAGGATGCGGACCTGATGGAGTTTGGTTTTATCCAGAGTGATTTTTTCTAGCGCCTGTGCAAGAGCTATTACGCTCCAGGAGCGCAACATGAACATAAAGATGAAATGCTGCTTGATAGGGAGCCTGGCCTGCTTGAGCCTGCCAGTCAGCGCTCAAGGCCTGTTCCAGCCGGTCGAGCTTAGAGATGCGGAGCTGGCTGAGCTGCGTGGGCGCTATGTGCTGCCGGACCGGGTCATTCATTTCGGCGTCACCATGACCACATTCTGGCAGAACAGCGCAGGTCAGGCGATTGGTGCTCAGGTCAACTTCCAGATGAATGGCAAAAGCGAGCCAAGCCTGCATGTAACCATGCTTGAACAGTTGGGCAACGGCGCAGTAGTCAACCCGGGAACCGGGCAGGTCATTGGCGGAGCAGGGCTGGGTAGCGTACAGGGTGTGGTTCAGAGCGTGCGTAGTGCCGGTGATTACAATGATGCACTGAACGATCTGACCATCAATATCAGCTCGAGCGAGCAGGTCTTTGCTCAAGGCGGTCAACCATGGAATGGCCCAACTCAATTTGCCAATGGTGCAGGTGTAGTCCAGATCAACAAACACGCCGGGGGCTTGCAGATTGCCCTGCAGGCGAACCATGGCCAGGGCAGCGCTCAGCAGATCATGGGCGGAGGCAACCTCTCGCAACAGGCCAATATAGGCGGCAATCTGAACCAGGTATTCAACACCGCTGAACTTAACGTGGCCCTGCGCGAGAGAGCCTTGAGCATGGACCTGGCCAACTGTGCCTGGGAGCAAATGCGGGCTCTGCGCCCGGCAGGCTATTGAACAAGAACCGAATAGCGCAAGGATACTGTCATGTGTCGATACTGGCGTGGTGCGTTACTTGTAGTAATGGCCAGCAGTAGCTGTGCCCTGGCCCAGGGAATGAGCAGTGAAGAAGCAGTGCTGCGTCAGGAGTTGGAGGTACTCAAACAGCGCTATGAGGCTCAGCAAAATGCGCTGATGATACTGGAGCAGCGCCTGCGTCAGTTGGAAGGCCGCACCAGCGAACCTGCTGCGCCCCCCGCAGCTCCGGCAGCAGCGCCTGCGGCGCCCGCTCAACCAGCAACACAGGTCGCCAGGGCAGAAGGTGGTTATGGCCAGACACTAAGAGAGTCATCCGAACCGCCACCTAGCGTTGAGGCTCTGTACCAGGAAGCCAGCGGTTTCTTCGGCGGCGGCACCTTCAGTATCGAGCCAGGGCTTACCTACAGTTATTACGATACCCGACAACTGTTTCTCAATGGCTTTCTGGCGCTTGATGCGATCTTTCTCGGCAACCTGGGGATCGATGAGATCAAGGCCAACACCTTCACCCTGGACCTGACCGGTCGCTACAACCTGCACCAGCGCTGGCAGTTCGACGTAAACCTGCCGCTGATCTATCGGCGTACCACCTATCAATCAGCAGGTGCCGGAGGCTCAACAGCCCAATTCAGCGAGAAAACCGTTACCGGTGATCCACGCTTGGGCGATATCAGCTTCGGCGTTTCCTACAAATTCCTTGATGAAGCCCCAGGACGCCCGGATGCGGTGGCCAGCCTGCGGATAAAAGCACCTACCGGCAAGGAACCTTACGGCATCAAGTTTGATCGTGTTTCAGGCAACACCAACCTCAGCGTTCCCGAGGATCTGCCGACCGGCAATGGCGTCTGGGCTATCAGCCCTGGTATTTCTCTGGTCAAGACTCTGGACCCGGCCGTGGTGTTCGGCAACCTGTCCTATACCTACCACAAGACCGAAAGTTTTTCAGACATCAGCACCGAGCGTAATGCCAAGGTTCCCGGCAAGGTCGATCTGGGTGATTACTTCCAGTTTGGCCTGGGGATGGCTTTTGCCTTGAATGAACGCATGAGTCTGTCCATGTCGTTTTCCGAACTGATCAGTCGCAGCAGCCGGATCAAGCCTCAGGGCGGCCCCTGGCAGAAAATCAGCGGCAGCGATGCCAATGCTGCCTATTTCAATATCGGCATGACTTATGCCGTGAACAATGACCTGACCGTAGTACCCAGTCTATCGGTTGGTCTGACACCCGATGCGCCAGACTTCACATTCAGCCTCAAGTTTCCCTATTACTTCTGAGCAGGGGGTTACCGCAAGTGATGCTTGTGCAGCAGTCGATAAAAGGTCGGGCGTGAAACGCCCAGCGCAGCTGCGGCTCGGCTGGCGTTGTTGGGAAACAGGCTCAGCGCGTCGCTCAGAGCGTGAGCTTCAGCGCGCAGTATATAGTCGTTGAGTGTATCTATGCGGCTGCGATGCGAGGGGGCCTGCTCCAGTCCCAGATCGAAAGCCTGGATCAGCCGCCCCTCTGCCAGGGCCATGCCGCGTCGAACCCGGTTGGCCAGTTCACGCACGTTGCCCGGCCAGTCGTAGTCAATCATGGCCTGCATGGCGTCCTCACTGAACCGTCGGGGCCGGCGCCCAACCTCAATCGCATACAGTTCGGCAAAATGATGAGCCAGTGGCGGGATATCTTCACGGCGTTCGTTCAGCCGCGCCGTTTGAACCTGCAGAACATTGAGACGGTAATACAAGTCTTCGCGAAACCGCCCCTGTTCGATAGCCTGCTCAAGGTCGATATGGGTGGCTGCCAGAACCCGGACATCGACATTGATCGGCTTGCTGGAGCCAACCCGCTCAATCTGTTTTTCTTGCAAAAATCGCAGCAGGTTGGCTTGCAACTCCAGCGGTAGGTCACCGATTTCATCCAGAAACAGCGTACCGCCATTGGCCTGCTCTATACGGCCAATCTTGCGCTGATGGGCGCCTGTGAAGGCGCCTTTCTCATGACCGAACATCTCTGACTGAATCAGGTGCTCGGCAATGGCCCCGCAATTGACGGGCACGAACGGCCCGCTGGCCCGCCGTGAGCGCCAGTGCAATGCTCTGGCCACCAGCTCTTTGCCGGTGCCACTGTCACCTCGAATCAGGACGGGGGAGTCAGTGGGTGCCAGTTTGCCAATCAAACCGTTGAGCTGTCGGGTGAGCTTGCTGTCGCCAATGATCTGGTAGCCTGCATTGATGGGCGTGGGCCGTTTGCGCAGTCTGGCCATGCCATAAGCCCGCCCCAACGCCACGCATACCCGCTCAGGCTCGAAGGGCAGGGTGTGGTAATCGAAAAACCACTCTCCGACAAAATTGCTGAAACTGGGGCACTGCATTGACTCAGGGCGTACAGCGGCCAACCATTCGGTTCCAGCCCGGCCAAGCAGGGCTTTCAAAGGCTCGGCGCGCTTAAGATGTGCATCATGAAGACGGATAAGGCCAACATCAAAGCCCTGGGCCGGAACTTCGGCCAGTTCACAGGTCGTGATGCTCCAGCCGCTGGCCTCCATGCGCGGAATCAGAGTCCGGCATTCCTGGCATGGGTCAACCAGCAGCAACCGGCGTGAATATTTCAAACCGGGGATGAGCTGGGCCAGTCCTTGGGTGTTTTCCATGAGTCTTTATTATGTGAGTGTTGGGGGTACTCCCTAAACATAGCAAGGCAATCCAAACCGGATGGACCGATTTCATCTAAGAGCCAGCAGCTATAAGTGAGTTGATGCATGTAGTGCTATTGTGTCATCAAGCCTTCAACTAGCGGTCATGGCGTCGTCATCCAGGTATGGCGCAATCGCGGTATCCCTCCACCATTTGGGAGTACAGCGATGCGTATCACGGTTATTGGGTGTGGTTATGTCGGATTGGTAACGGCGGCCTGTTTTGCCGAAATGGGCAACGATGTGATCTGTGTCGACCAGGACCGGGAACGGATCGCCGCGCTGTCTGACGGTCGTTCACCCATCTATGAGCCCGGAATTGAAGCCTTGCTGGCGGTCAATCTCAGCGGCCGCAGGTTGGCTTTTACCACGCGTCTGGACCAGGCCCTGGAACGCGCCGAGGTAGTCTTCATTGCGGTCGGTACGCCATCGAGCGCGGATGGTTCAGCGGATATTTCACAGATTCTCTCGGTAGCCGCCAGCCTGGGCCAGTACCTTATGGCGCCAGCGATTGTCGTCTGTAAATCGACCGCGCCGGTCGGTACCGCCTGTCGGGTTCAGGCGATTCTCGACCAGCATTGTGCTCGTCGCCATCTGAACTGGCGGGCCAGCGTGGTGAGCAATCCGGAGTTTCTCAAAGAAGGCGTGGCGATCAATGACTTCATGCGCCCGGACCGGATCATCATCGGGACTGAAGATGATCATGCCGCCGAGGTCATGTGCGCGCTGTATGCGCCATTCGTGCGCAACCACGAGCGGATTTTGCTCATGGGCCGGCGCGCCGCCGAATTCAGCAAGTACGCCGCCAATGCCTTCCTGGCCACCAAGATCTCATTCATGAATGAGATGGCCAGCCTGAGCGCCAGGCTTGGGGTGGATATCGAGCAGGTGCGCAAGGGGATCGGTTCAGATCAGCGAATCGGCCACCAGTTCATCTATGCCGGTTGTGGTTATGGTGGCTCCTGTTTTCCCAAGGATATTCGCGCCTTGTTGCACATGGCCGAAGCAGAGGATCAACAGTTGCCGTTGCTGAGCGCTGTTGAGGCGCGTAACAGTACGCAAAAGCAATGGCTGTTTCGTCAGATCAGCACACGGCTTGGCAGCAATTTGCGTGATATGACCGTGGCGATCTGGGGCCTGTCGTTCAAGCCAGGCACCGATGATATCCGTGATGCGCCAAGCCTGGTGCTGGTCAAATCCTTGCTGGATGCAGGAGTACGGGTGCAGGCGTTTGACCCGGTCGCAGGAACGAATATCGCCAATCAGTTTGCTGCCGCGGTGGCTCGGGGCCAATTACAGTTGAGTGAAGATCAGTACCAGGCCGCTCGCTTTGCCGATGCGCTGGTGCTGGTGACTGAGTGGAAGCAGTTTCGCCAGCCGGACTTCATTCGTTTGCGTGAGCTGATGCGTCGCCCGTTGTTGATTGATGGGCGCAATCAATATGATCCGCAGGCGTTGCAGGCGCAGGGGTTCGAGTATGTCGGGGTAGGGCGACCCAGTGCCGAGCCGCAACAGCGGCCAGCACTAAGGATCGCCTAGGAAACTGCGCTCAGAACTCGTATTTGAGGCTGGCCTGAATGGTGCGTTCGGCGCCGAACCAGCAGTTGTTTTCGTCGTAGCAACTGTAATAGCGCTCATCCAGCAGGTTGTTGACCGACAGCCGGATACTGGCACCGGCCAGGCTAGTGTCCAATTCGCTCAGGTCATAACCAACGGACAGATCAACCAGACGGGCCGAAGGCACCTTGCCGCCGGTGTTGCGCTCGTTCAGTTCTGCCTCGCCGATATAGCGCCAGCCCAGTCCCAGACTGGTACCGGCCAGCGGGCCATTGTACAGCTCGTAGTTGGCCCATAGAGCAACCTGCTGCTCGGGAATCCATACCGGGGTGGTGCCCTTGAGGCCGCTGTTGTCTTTGGTCACCTCTACATCCTGCACTGTCCATGAGCCGCTCAGGTGCAGGCTGTCAGTCACCTGGGAGGCCAGCTCCAGCTCCACACCCTGGGAGCGTACTTCGCCGGCCTGGATCAGATCATAGGGACCGCCGTTCGGGTCGCGGGTCTGGACGTTGTCCTTGGTGATCCGGTAAACGGCCAGTGAACCGCTGGTGCGCCGGTCGGGGGCTGCGTACTTGATTCCAGCCTCCCACTGCTGGCCGTTAGAGGGTTCGAACTTGCGGCCATTGCGATCACTGCCGTTCATCGGCTCGAAGCTTTCGGCATAGCTGACGAACGGTGCCAGACCATTGTCGAAGCCATACAGCATGCCAGCGCGATAGGTAGTCTTGTTCTGCTTGAAGCTGTCATTGGTGGCGAAGCCGTATTTGACGCCTTTTTCGCTGCCCTTGAAGTGGTCACGGCGTACCCCGGCAATTACCACCAAGCGGCCGAGACGCATCTGATCCTGGAAGTAGAACCCGGTTTGCCGCTTGCTCAGATCGAATTTGCTGCTGTAGCCCGACGCGGCGAAATCCAGACTACCGGGATCGATCAGATGATGGTTGGGATTGAACAAGTCGATATCCGGTGCTAGCGCATCTTCATACCGAATCCGCGAATCCAGATCCAGGTAGTCGAGCCCCAGCAGCAGGTTGTGCTCCACTACGCCGGTACGCACCAGGCCAGACAACTGGTTGTCCATGGTTACGCCCTTGCTGCGCTCATCGGTCAGGTAGGCGCGACGGCTCAGCGTCCGCTCGTCAGCGGCCAGAACCGTGGAGTAGGTGTTTTTCTGCAGTACATCAGCATCCAGGAACCGGGTGTTGTGCAGGAAGCTCCAGTTGTCGTTGAACTGATGGCTGATCTTGTAGCCAGGCATCAGTACTTCACGGTCAAAGGTGTTCCAGTTAGCGTCACCACTGTAGGTGTCGGGGTCCAGCTTGCCGTTGCTGTTGCGCAGGAACAGGCCGCTGGCCGGCAAGGTGGTATAGATGCCCATGTCCGGATCTTTCTGATAGTACAGATTGAAATTGACCAGTGTGGCGTCAGTGACCTGCCAGTCCAGCGAGGGCGCCAGCATGATCCGCTCCTCCTCGGAGGTCTGTGCCTGACCATCCTTGCTGCGGGCCAGGCCGACAATGCTGTAGGACAGGTTGGAGTCACCCAGTTGGCCGCGAGACTCAATACTCAGCTCACGCAAGTCCTGGCTGCCGATCGCCAGTTGTACGCTGTTGTAGGGATCCTTGCCGGGCTTTTTGCTGATCAAATTGACCATGCCGCCCGGTGGCATATTGCCGTACAGAGTTGACGTCGGTCCCTTGAAGACCTCGACCTGCTCAACGGCCAGCAGGTCGATCTGCGGCTGCAGGTTCCAGTCGTTGTATAGCAATTGCAGACCGTCATAGGCGTTCTGGTAATTGATGAAGCCGCGTACGTTGAACAGATCCAGCCGGGTTACCGCACCACCTCGCAGTTCGGTATTGACGCCCGGGGTGTAGCGTAGAGCGGCAGCTACCGAGTCGGCATTGCGCATGGACAGGGTGTTCTGGTCGATTACCGAGATACTTTGCGGCGTTTCCTGTGGGGCGAGCTGCGTTTTGGTGGCGGTGTTACGCTCGGTATTGCCGTAAATCACGACATCGTCCAGTTCGTGCTCATGCAGCTCGTTGGCCAAGGCCGGAGTGCAGAGCAGCGAAGCAATACTCAAGGCCAGCAGGGAACGCTGAAACGGATGGTGCGACTTCATTGAGGCTCCTGATCAGTGGTCTTACATCAGATGCTAATGATTCGCATTTTATGCATTACTGGCAGCAAGCCACTTAACATTTTGGGGCATACCTATCTCAGGGAAGGAGAGTACCCATGTTGGCAGAGCGTGACCGGAACCCAATACTCCATGCGCGCATCCGGATTCTGAGGTTCGAAGTCTGGTGGATAGATCTCCAGATCGAAGCCATTGACCCCGCAATAGCCAGAGTCCGGCAGCCAACTCTGAATAAACCAGTCGATGAGATGTTCAAGCTGCCCAATCGGGCCATGACAGGGAACCACTGCATATTGCTGGGCGGGAACGCTCAACCTGCTCAAACCTTGATCATTGGCCAGCGGTGCGACTACTCCGGCCCAGTAGGGGATGCGTGCTTCAGGGTGGTTGTCACGCACATCGAGAACACCAATCCGAACCCGTGAACGGGTATCGGCTACGCGCTGGGCAAAGCGCTGCCATAGCCTGGGTACGCTGGTTTTGAAGTCAGGATTGGCAGCATAGAGCCCTGCGATTTCTCCAAAGACCCCCACAAGCTCAAATGCCGGACGTGTCTCAATCCGCACCTGCACCATTTGCTGCAAGACCGGGCTGTTACAGTCCGGTCGCAACGGTGTTCGCAGGCCGATGCGCACACCCCGCTGTCGGTATTGGCCAGGTGGACAGCCAAACATTTGCCGGAAACTGCGGCTGAAGCTGATTTCAGATTCAAAACCACAGGCCAGGGCGATATCCAGTTGCCGTAAGGGGGTATCAAGCAGCAACTCGGCAGCCTTGCTCAGGCGTAATTCACGGATGTACTGAGCGACGCTCAGGCCGGTATGCAGCATGAATACCCGCTGCAATTGCCAGCGTGACCAGCAGCTCAGGCTGGCCAACTGGTCCAGCGACAAGGCCTGGTCCAGGTGAGCATGAATATGCTCAAGCACTCGGCTGATTCGGCTGAAAGATGGGTTGACGATGGACAAAGGGAAGGCCTGACACAGAATACTCCCGCTAGCTTACGGATGAACAGGTCAAATGCAAGTGATTGTCGTTTAGCTTGATTGATGTGGTAGGGATGCTGCCAGGTAAATACGGTATGCTCGGCTTTTTAAGCATTACGGGATTAAGCGCATGGCCGCATATGATTTTGATCTGTTCGTGATTGGCGCCGGTTCCGGCGGGGTACGTGCCAGCCGTATGGCTGCGGGCTTTGGTGCCCGGGTCGCCGTGGCCGAAGACCGTTATCTGGGAGGCACTTGCGTCAACGTCGGCTGTGTACCAAAAAAGCTGTTCGCTTATGCCGCTCATTTTGCCGAAGACTTCGAGGATGCCGCAGGCTATGGCTGGGATCTTCCGGCATCCGGGTTCAACTGGTCGCGCCTGGTCGAAAACAAGAATCGCGAGATTCTGCGGCTCAACGGTATTTATCGCAATCTACTGACTTCGGCCGGCGTTCAACTGATCGAAGGCCGGGCCAGACTACTCGACTCACATACCGTCGAGGTTAACGGCCAGAGCTACACTGCCGAACGAATTCTGCTGGCCACCGGGGGCTGGCCGCATATTCCCGAGTTCCCCGGCCGCGAACATGTGATCAGTTCCAACGAGGTGTTCTACCTGCCAGAGTTGCCCAAGCGCACCCTGGTGGTTGGCGGTGGTTATATTGCTATCGAGTTCGCCAGTATTTTCCATGGCCTGGGCTGTGATTCGACCTTGCTGTATCGCGGCGAACTGTTCCTGCGTGGTTTTGACCTGGGCGTGCGTGAGCATGTCGCCAAGACCCTGAAGGATAAGGGGCTGGACCTGCGCTTCAATGCCGATGTTGAACGCATCGACAAACAGCCCGATGGCAGCCTGCGTGTTGCACTGAAAAGCGGAGAAACACTGGACGCTGATCTGGTGCTCTATGCCACCGGACGCAAGCCGAATCTGGATGGCCTGGGGCTGGAAAACACCGCCGCAACTCTGGATGCCAAGGGCTTTATTGCCGTGGATAGTGACTACCAGACCCAGGACCCGGCAATTTTCGCCATTGGCGATGTAACCGATACCCTGCAACTGACTCCGGTTGCCCTGGCCGAAGGTATGGCCCTGGCCCGCCGGCTGTTTAAGCCAGAGGAGTATCGCCCGGTCGATTATGCCGATATCCCCACAGCGGTATTCTGCATTCCCAATATCGCCACGCTGGGCCTTAGCGAAGAGCAGGCCAGGGCCAAGGGCTACCAGCTCAAGGTGTTTGAAAGTCGCTTCCGTGCCATGCGCAATACCCTGGCCGGACGTAGTGAACAAAGCTTCATGAAGCTCTTGGTGGACAAGGTTACCGACCGGGTGCTGGGCATTCATATGGTTGGCCCCGAGGCAGGGGAGATCGTTCAGGGGCTGGCAGTGGCGGTCAAGGCTGGCGCTACTAAGGCGGTTTTCGATGCAACCCTGGGTATACATCCCACTGCAGCTGAGGAGTTTGTTACCATGCGCACCCCAACCCGGGAGGACTGACAATCCCGGTCTGACACTGCTGGAGCGTACCTGAATGACCTGGTTTTATGCGTTCGATCTGTTCGGTGTGGCGGTGTTCGCCATTACCGGGGCGCTGATGGCCGGACGCAAGTCCATGGACCTGTTCGGGGTGATGGTGATCGCCATCATCACCGCGCTTGGCGGCGGCACTCTGCGTGACGCCATTCTGGATAATCACCCGGTGAGCTGGATTCGTAACGACCTCTATATTCTGGTGGCCGTTCTGGCCGCCATCGGAACGGTTGTCTGGGTCCGTTTTACCCGGCCAATTCACGAAACCGGGCTGCTGGTGGCTGATGCCTTTGGTCTGGCGGTGTTCACCGTGATCGGCACCCAGGTTGCCCTGCAACATGATGTGCCGATCAGTGCTGCGGTGATCATGGGGGTAATGACCGGAGTGGCCGGCGGGGTGATGCGCGATATCATCTGCAACGAGATTCCACTGATCTTCCATAAGGAAATCTACGCCACTGCCTGCATCGCCGGCTCACTGGTGTATATCGGTCTGTATTATCTGGGGATTCCGGAAAACCTTGATATTACTCTGGCTATCCTGACAGTCCTGGCGATTCGCCTGGCAGCAATTCGCTGGCACTTGGGGCTGCCACGGTTCCACCTGCTTGACCGGACACCCCCAAACGACGATCAGTGATGATGGTGGCCGTTGCCATGCCCGTGTTCATGTCCGTGTGACGGCCCATCCTGATCCTCGACCGCTACCTCGACCTCAATCTCACCGGCATGCTCGAATCGCAGCGTCAGCGGGAAACGCTCACCCGCCACCAACGGCTGTTGCAGATTGAACAGCATGATGTGATAGCCGCCTGGCTCGAAACTGATTCGCTGACCTGGCTCAACCACGACCTGTTCAATTTGCTGCATTTTCATCAGACCATCGGCATGTACATGCTCGTGCAGCTCGGTATAGGCCGCTGCCGGAGTCTCGGCACCCAGTAACCGGTCAGCCTGGGATCCCTGATTTTCGATGACCAGATAAGCTGCACCAGTGGGCGCAACCGGTGGCATGGCGCGCGACCAGGGATGATCAATATGTAGCTCCCCGGCCCGGTATTCATGGGCAGAGACCATACCGCTCAGCAGAAAGGCAGCGCTGACTGTCAGAAACGCCTTGATCGACATGCAGAATCTCCTTGCAATAATGAGCCACGAGCCTAGCGCGCCAACTGGTTGCTGAACAAGGCCTATGAACTGGAACCCTCGATATCGGGCCATGCAACCGGCTCTTCAAGCTGATCCTTATGGAAAATCAAGCGCAAAAATGTGGTTTGGTTAACCAATTGGAACAAATATGTGGCTGTTCGCCATCACTCAAATGGCGCACACTGTGTTCAGAGGCGACCGTCAAGGAGTGAAGCATGCCAGCTAGCACCAATGGACTCGCAGTACAAGAACGCAGAAAACTGGAGCGTCATCACGTGAGTAGCAGCCTGGAGGTATTCGATCTGGATACCGGTGAATTTCTGGGACGGGTGGTGGATTTACACACTGAAGGACTGATGCTGCTCAGTGAGCGTCCAATTGAGCTGTATCGCGGTTATACGCTGCAGGTCAACTTGCCGATGATTTTCGATGGCATGCGCGAAATTCTTCTCGATGCGCGCAGTCTCTGGCATCGTGAAAGCCTGGCGGGCGGCCAGTACTGGACCGGGCTGCACTTCACCCATTTGCCGGATGCCTCGCGGCGCTGTATCGAGCGGATGGTCGGAAGCGCTTGATGCTAGACTGGACCCGCTCATGGAGGGGTTCACTGTATGTCCGACAACCTGCCGGTATTTCGTACCCGCAACCTGACCCGCAGCTTCCCAATGGGTGAGGTCGAAATCCAGGCTTTGCGTGGTGTTGATCTGGAGCTGTACCAGGGCGAGTTCGTGGTGATGCTTGGAGCATCGGGCAGCGGCAAATCGACCCTGCTCAACATCCTCGGTGGCCTGGACAGTCCCAGCAGCGGCGAACTTCATTATCGCGACACTGATCTCAGCCATGCCAGCGATGCGACCCTGACGCGCTTTCGCCGTGAACATGTGGGTTTTGTCTTCCAGTTCTACAACCTGATTCCCAGCCTGACCGCGCTGGAGAATATCGCGATTGTCACCGACATTGCCTCCAATCCCATGCCTCCAGCCGAAGCGCTGGCACTGGTGGGGCTGGAAGGGCGCATGCACCATTTTCCCTCGCAACTGTCCGGTGGTGAACAGCAACGCGTAGCCATTGCCCGGGCTGTGGCCAAGAACCCCAAAGTCCTGCTCTGTGATGAGCCAACCGGTGCCCTGGACTCGAAAACCGGTATCCGCGTGCTCGAAGTGTTGCAGGACATCAATCGGCGCCTGGGTACTACTACTGCAGTAATTACCCATAACGCGGCGATTGCCGACATGGCCGACCGGATCATCCGTCTGACCGATGGACGGGTCAGCGAGGTGCGCAGCAACCACAGCAAACGCTCGCCTGCCGAACTGAGTTGGTAGTCATGCGGACCCTGCATATCAAGCTGCTACGCGGACTCTGGTCCTTGAAAGGGCAGGGTATGGCCATCGCCATGGTCATCGCTATTGGTGTAGGCATGTATGTCATGGCCCTGACCGCACTGGAATCACTGCGCGAAACCCAGAGTGGCTTTTACCATGACCAACGCTTCAGTGATGTGTTCGCCGAGCTCAAACGGGCGCCTGAAAGTGTCGCCGAACGAATTGGCGAACTGCCCGGGGTAGCTGTGCTGGATACCAGGGTCCGGGCGCCGGTGCACATTCGCCTGAGTGGCTTCAATGAGTCGATTACCGGTCAGGCATTGTCAATTCCCGATGGCCGGCAACCGCAACTCAATCGCCTGTATCTGCGGGCTGGCGAGATGCCTGAAACTGGACGTGACGACCAGGTGCTGGTCAGTGAGGCCTTTGCCGAGGCTCACGCACTGGTGCCTGGCGATAGCCTCGACGTTGTCATCAATGGCCGTTTCCGGCAACTGCGGATCAGCGGCATCGTTCTGTCACCCGAATTCATTTATCAGATTCGTCCGGGGGATCTGTTTCCTGATTTCGCCCGCTATGCGTTGATCTGGATGAACCGCAGCGCATTGGCGGCAGCGTTCAATATGGAAGGTGCGTTCAACGATATGGTGATCCGGCTGGCACCCAATGCCAGCGCCGACGGGGTCATTGCTCAGCTTGACCCGATCCTCGAACCCTGGGGCGGGCTAGGGGCCTATGGCCGGGACGATCAGATGTCCCACCGCTACCTGGATGAAGAACTAGCCCAACTGGAAACCATGGCTCGCGTCCTGCCGCTGATTTTCATCGCCGTCGCTGCATTCTTGCTCAATGTGGTCAGTGCCCGGTTGATTCGTACCCAGCGCGAACAGATTGCCGTGCTCAAGGCCTTCGGTTATGACAACCTGACTGTGGCCGGGCACTACCTGGCACTGATCGCGGTTATCGTCTGTATTGGCGCCTTGCTTGGCGTACTCCTTGGCGGCTGGCTGGCCAGTGGTCTGGCCGGTATTTACCAGGACTATTTCCGTTTTCCCTGGCTGCACTTTCGCGTGCGCCCGCAGGTGGCGCTGACCGGGGTGGTTATTGCTGGCGGTAGCGCACTGCTGGGAACTGTCGGTGCACTACGCACGGCCTTTCGGCTGCCACCAGCCCAGGCCATGCGCCCTGAGGCGCCGGCACGCTATCGGCGCACGCTGATTGAGCGCCTGGGGATAGGGTGGTTGAGTCAACCCTCGCGGATGATTTTGCGCAACCTGGAGCGCCAACCGGTGAAATCCGGGCTGTCGGTCATAGGTATTGCCCTGGCCGTAGCGGTCATGATGCTGACCGGTTTTCAGCAAGGCGCGATCGGTCATATGCTTGACGTCCAGTTCCGCCTGGCGCAGAAACAGGATCTCACCGTCTCATTCAGTGACCCAGTCGGCTATTCGGCGCTGTATTCACTGCGCAATCTGCCCGGTGTTTATCACGTCGAAGGCTTTCGGGCGGTACCTGCCACTTTGCGCAATGGTCACTATCGCTATCGGGGAGCCTTGCAAGGCTTTGAGCACCCCGCCAACCTGTTCCAGGTGCTTGACGCCACGCTGAACCCGATCCGACTGCCGCCAGAAGGCGTGTTGCTGACCGACCATCTGGCCAACCTGCTGGAGATAAAGCCGGGGGACTTGCTACAGGTTCAGGTGCTGGACGGACGCAGGCCGGAACTGGAGATCCCTGTGGTTGGCATTGTGACCGAATATATCGGTGTGGGTGCCTATCTCAGCCGTGACTACTTGAGCCGCCTGCTGGGTGAGGGTCCATCCTACAGCGGGGCCTTCATGGCGGCCGAAGCCGAACAGCTTGAACGCCTGCAACATGAACTGGAGGGTATGCCAAAGGTTCTGGGCGTGGCGCTCAGAGCCAGTAATATTGATGCTTTTCACCGGTTGATGGATGAAACCATCCTGGTGTTTACCTTGTTCAGCGTGCTGATGGCCGGCTGTATTGCCTTTGCCGTGGTCTACAACAATGCTCGCATCGCCTTTGCCGAACGTGGTCGTGAACTGGCCAGTCTCAGGGTGCTGGGCTTTACCAGGGCGGAAACAGCCTTCATTCTGTTGGGCGAGTTGATGCTGCTGACGTTACTGGCCTTGATACCGGGTTTTGTCATAGGGGCTGGGCTGTGCTGGCTGTTGACCTGGGGGATGCAAACCGATCTGTACCGAATTCCTTTGGTACTGACGCCCAGAACCTATGCCATGGCCACGCTGGTGGTTCTGCTGGCAACGCTGCTGTCGGCATCGCTGATCTGGCGCAAGCTGGTGCGGTTGGACATGATCGCGGCGCTCAAGGCTCCGGAGTAGGGAATGAAACATAGCAAACGCAGGCTGATTCTGGCGGGAGTAGGTGTGGCGCTGTTGCTGGCCTTGGGGCTAGGCTTCCGCTCACCAGCGATATTGGTGGAAACCGCCGAAGTGCAGCAGGGGCCGTTTCGGGTCAGTATCGAAGAAGAGGGCAGAACTCGGCTTGCCGATCGTTATGAAGTCTCGGCAGCGGTAGCCGGCCACCTCAACCGGATCGAACTGGAACCTGGCGACAGACTGGAGCCCGGCGACACCCTGTTCACTATCAACCCGTCGGCCAGCATTCCACTGGACAGCCGTAGCCGCTCCCAGGCCGAAGCTGCGCTGGCTTCCGCCGAAGCCGCATTGCTCGCTGCTCATAGTCTGGTTGACAGCGAGCAGGCTCGCCTGCAACTGGCTGAAACCGAGTTGAGTCGAATTCGGCGCCTGGTCAATGCAGGGCATGTTGCCGTAGACGCCCTTGACCGCGCCGAGACTGAACAGCGCCAAGCTGATGCAGCCTTGCGCTCGGCTCGATTTGCCGCCGATGTGGCGCGTCACGAGCGGGATAATGCCCAGGCGGTTCTGGCAGTTACCAGCGGGCAGCCTGGGTCGGAAGCTCTGATCGTTCGTTCTCCCTTGTCTGCAACTGTCCTGCGCCGGCTGCGCCAGAGTGAAGGACCGGTATTGGCCGGCGACAAGCTGCTGGTACTGGGCGATCTGGACAGCCTTGAAGTGGAAGTGGACGTCCTGTCCGCCGATGCGGTGCGCCTGCGCCCCGGCATGCCGGTAGAACTTGAACGTTGGGGTGGCGATTCTTTGCTGAACGGACTGGTCAAGCGGATCGAGCCGGCGGGTTTTACCAAGGTCTCCGCCCTTGGGGTAGATGAGCAACGGGTTTGGGTCATAGTCGAATTGATCTCGCCACGTGCAGCCTGGCAGCATCTTGGCGATGGCTACCGGGTTGAAGCGCGCTTTGTGCAATGGCAGGCCGAGGAAGTGTTGCAGATCCCCACCAGCGCACTGTTTCGCCAGAGTGGCGGCTGGGCGGTGTACCTGCTGAACAATGGTCGGGCCCAGTTGCGAGAAGTCAAACCTGGCCGGCGTAGCGGGCTGATGACTGAAATAATCGAAGGCCTGGGGGCAGGGGAGCGGGTAATCCTTTACCCTGGTCAAGAGATAGCCGCTGACACGAGGGTGAAGGAGCGCTGATCCAGCCCTGTGCCATACTGCAGGTACTGGCAAAGGAACCGGAGGCGACCATGTCTGACCATCATGTCTACAAGAAAGTTGAAATCGTCGGCTCGTCGAAAATCAGTATCGACGATGCCATCAACAATGCCGTAGCCGAGTGCAGTAAAAGTATCAAGAACGTAGAATGGTTCGAGGTGACGGAAACCCGAGGTCATGTCGTCAATGGCAAAGTAGGGCACTTTCAGGTGGTACTGAAAGTGGGATTCCGTATCGAAGGCAGTTAGTCTGCTCGAGCCAAAAGGAGCTTAAAGCGCGGTTATGACGGCAACACTACCCGAAGGTCTGGCGCTGACCCGCAATGCGCACGGCCGAGAGTTCATCCAGATCAACCATCCGGCGGTAACCGCCACCATTGCCTTGGAAGGTGCGCAGGTGATTGACTGCGTACCTGCCGGCAAACAGCCGCTACTGTGGATGAGCCCCATCGACCCGCGCATGCCGGGCACCGCTCTGCGCGGGGGCATCCCACTGTGCTGGCCATGGTTTGGCAATTCCCGTCCTGGACCTGCCCACGGTATTGCCCGTACCAGTCCGTGGCAACTGATTGATGCCCAGCGCGATGATCAGCAGGTGCGTCTGCGCCTGGAGCTCGCAGCAGAGCAGATGAAAGCCTTGCTGCCTGATGAACGCTGGCATCTGCAGGTGGAGTTTGTAATCGGCAAACAGCTGAGCGTCAGCCTCACCAGCACCAACCTTGGCAAGCAGGCGCAACCGCTGAGCCAGGCGCTGCACAGTTACCTGCCGGTAGCCGATATCACCCAAGCCAGCATTACCGGCCTGGAAGGCTGCCGTTACATCGACCAGCTGACCAGCCAGGAACACCGGGCCCAACCTGGGCCAATCCTGATCGATCAGGAAGTCGACCGCATCTATTACGACCATACCGCACCGGTGATCCTGCACCAGCACAACGGCCGCTGCCTGGAAGTCACTCGCGAAGGTAGTCACTCACTGGTGGTCTGGAACCCCTGGCAGGCCAAAGCCGCCAGACTCAGCCAGTTTCCCCAGGATGGCTTTCGCCAGATGGTCTGCCTGGAAGCCAGCAACGCCGGGCCTGATGCTCGCGTGCTTGAACCAGGGCAAAGCCATACACTGGTAACCCGGATTCGCCAGGTGCCGGGGACCGGCTGAGCCCTGAAGTTACTGGGTGTCAGGCTCGCGACGGGCTCTGGCAGCCTGGACCACGCGATCAGCCGGCACCCGTAACTGACGCAGCAGATACTCCTTGAACTCCGGATGCCAGGGTTGGCGATCAATGGCCTGGGCCATACAGCCAAGCCAGGCATCACGCTCAGGCTCACCGATCGGCCAGCGCGCGTGAAAGCTCGGAATACTGATCTGGCCATAACGCTCAAGGAACAACCTTGGTCCACCAAGCCAACCACACAGGAAGCGGGTGAGCTTATCGCGCGCTTCAGTCAGATCCTCTCTGTGCATGGCACGAATATCGGTCGCATCGGGCAAGCTATCCATGATCTGGTAAAAATCGTCGACCAGTTGTCGAATACCGTCATAACCGCCAGCAGCTTGAAAAGACGCATCTTCCTGACCGTAGCGAGGCTTGTTTGAATCGTTCATGGGGACTCAGGCAATAGAGTGGAAGCAGGGGGTATTGTAGAGGCTGATCTGTGCCACTTGCATAGGCTAATACGTAATTTAACATAATATACATTATACGAACTCAAAGATCAGGCTCACGCACTACAATATAAAGCCGTCCGCAGATTTTCACCTGCGGACGGCTTGTTCAAACAGCTGGACATTCAGTTCTTCAGAAACTCCAGCAGATCCTGGTTGAAGCGATCTTTGTGCGTGTCAGTTAAGCCATGCGGCGCACCCGGGTAAACAATCAGTTTCGCGCCTTTGACCTGATCGGCTGACGCCTGTCCGGAAATATCGAGCGGTACGATCTGGTCGTCATCACCGTGAATGACCAGTGTCGGTACGTCGAACCTCTTCAGGTCCTCACGGAAATCGGTGGCCGAAAACGCTGCGATCGAGTCAAAGGTGTTCTTGTGGCCTGCCTGCATACCCTGAGCCCACCAGCTGTTGATCAGCCCCTGGGAGACTGCGGCACCAGGACGGTTGAAACCGAAGAACGGACCCGATGCAATGTCCAGATACAGTTGCGAGCGGTTCTCCAGCGAGGCCTTGCGCAGTCCATCGAACACTTCGAGTGGCACGCCGCCTGGATTGTCAGCGGTTTGCAGCATCAGCGGCGGTACCGCACTGACCAGCACTGCTTTCTTGACTCGAGCGGTACCATGGCGACCGATGTATCGAGCTACTTCGCCACCGCCGGTGGAAAAGCCCACTGCGGTTACATCCTTCAGATCGAGTGCGTTGATCACGGCAGCCAGGTCATCTGCGTAATGATCCATGTCGTTGCCATCCCAGGGCTGGCTGGAGCGGCCGTGGCCGCGGCGGTCGTGAGCGACCACTCGATAGCCCTTGTCTGCCAGGAAGATCATCTGCGATTCCCAGCTATCCGAATTGAGTGGCCAGCCGTGGCTGAAGGTAATGACCGGACCATTCTTTGGACCCCAATCCTTGAAGTAAAGACGCACGCCGTCAGCGGTGATGATGGTGTTGCCCTCTACAGTGGCGCTGGCTGCAATCTGTGCGGGAGTAACGGGTTGCGAGGCATGTGCTGCGACGCCGGTCGCCATGGCAACGGCTAACAGACTGGCTGCGAAGGTATGAGAAAAGCTTTTCATGGTGATGTCTCCTGTGTTCAATCTTAAGAACGGTCGTCGGTGGTAAGTGGCCGGACGGTGTTGCCCGGTGATGTGTATTCTGTATGGGCAATCAGAACTATTGGTGATGTATAATCCTGAAAAATTGATCAGGAGTACTTATCATGTCTGACAGGCTTGCAGCACTGATGGCCCACTTCCCGGTACGCGCTCAGACGTTCAAGACCGAAACCCTGCGTGGCACCACTACACTGACAAGCGATGGCACCCACGGGCGACTGCACCTGATACGCACAGGCTCGGTCGAGCTGCGCTACGCCAGGCAATCTCTGCAGGTCGAGCGTCCAAGCCTGCTGCTGTTACCTCGGCCGTTAACCCACCGCTTTGTTACCGACGCGGCACAGGGTGCAGACATGGTTTGTGCAGACTTGTCGTTTGAGGGTGGCGCTCATAATCCGATCGCTTCGGCGCTGCCAGATGTTATTTGCCTGCCACTGGATGAGATATGGGGAGCCGAGCCGGTTCTATCACTGCTTTTCGAAGAAGCCTTTGAGCAGCGCTGCGGGCGTGTAGCACTGGTTGAACGCCTGTTCGAGGTGGTAATGATCCAGATCCTGCGCCAATTGATGGCCAGTGGAGACGTTAAAAGTGGCATGTTGTTGGGGCTGTCACATCCGCGCCTGCGCAATGCGCTGGTGGCCATGCACGAAACACCAGCACAGGAATGGGGACTTGAAGAGCTTGCTGCCGTAGCAGGAATGTCACGCAGCGTATTCGCTACCACTTTCCGCGAAACGATTGGCATCACGCCGGGGCAGTATCTGCAAGGTTGGCGTGTGCGGCTGGCGCAAAAGGCGTTGTTGCGTGGACGGCCATTGAAGGTAATTGCAACCGAAGTTGGCTACGGCAGCGAAGCCGCCCTCTCCCGTGCCTTTAAAGCGCAATCCGGGCAATCGCCGAGGGAATGGAAAAATCAGTCGGCTATCGCGGCCGATGGCTAACCCCTACACGCAGCAGGTTCTTGATAGAAAACCTAGACCAGCCGTCCCAGGTATTCCTCAAGCTGTGCAGCCAACCAACTGACCACAGCACCACCTTGGGCCCGCTCAGACTCCAGAGCGCTGAAAACCTTCCACCACTGGGCGCTGCGATGGCGAATGAGTTTGAGGCGCCCCTGACGCAGCTCTTCAGCGATCAACGGGAATGGCAAGTCGGCCCAGCCAGCGCCGGCAGTCACTGCATCGCAAATCAGTTCGTATTGAGTAAAAGCCAGAAAGTTGTCGGTTTCTGCGGACTCTGCGACCAGTTGACCGCTGTCCATGTACGCCAAGGTGACCTGGGTGTGATTCATCAGGTCATCCTGCAGTACCCGGGGTAACCGGCTTAGCGCATGCTCGGGAGCCGCTACGGTCATCATCCGTACGTCAGCCAGTTCACGAAACCACTGATACCCCTCGCTGGTTGGCGGCGGCATCAACCCATAGGCCACATCGACCGCTTGGTTAATGACCAATGATGGCAGCTCTTTGGGTGGCGCCAGATAGACTGACACGCTGGTTTGCGGGAATTGCTCCTTGAGCTGACGCAGTACGTCCAGCCAGAAACTCTCTGGCAAGGCGTCATCCCTGGCAATCCGCAGAACCGATTCGGCACCGCTGAGGTGCTGCTGGCAGCGTGAGTGGATCTGACGGGCTATGTGATTGAACCGGCGACAATCGGTCAATACCGCCTGACCAATCGTGGATAGCTGTAATTGGTTGCCGCTGCGTTCGAACAAGTTGACACCCAATTCGTCTTCCAGCGCCGCTAGCGCGGTACTGATGGTCGTGCGGCTGCGTTTAAGGCTGATAGCTGCAGCAGCAATACTCCCCGCCTCCACCACGGCCAGAAAGGCCTCGATTTGCGATGTCCTCATAAAGACTCCAGCGCCGTTAATCCCGTCGCTCAGCGACTCACTCCACAGCATACACAGCGATAACATGGCCATGCAATTTGAAGGAGCACGTAATCATGAATCTCTTATTAGCGCGGGAAAAGCCGGCGCTGACTCTATCCGTCCTGGTTGCTGGCAGCTTTGCTGGTGCGGGGATCGCCTGGGGACTGTGGATCAACTCGCTGATGATCCTGTTCGATGGCGCCTACTCGATGATCAGCCTGTTATTGTCACTGCTGTCACTTTATGCCGCCAAGGTTGTGCGGCAGCCGGCAAACAAGGCCTACCCCTTTGGTCGAGCCGCGATCCAACCGCTGGTGATTGCGGTCAAGGGGCTGGCCATTACCCTGGTGTGTCTGGTCTCGCTGGTGTCGGCCATGTACGCCTTGTGGCAAGGCGGCCGGCCCAGCAATGCCGGTATGGGGTTGTTGTTTGCGGCCATCAGCGTGGTCGGTTGTCTGGCCATCTGGTCCTATCTGCACTGGGTATCTAAGCAACTGCAGTCGGACCTGGTCGTGGCGGAAAAGCGCCAGTGGTTCATGGACGCCGTGCTGAGCGCCGCGGTTATGCTGGGGTTTGCCCTGACGGTTCTGTTGAACCGGAGCCCCTGGGCCGACCTGGCGGTCTATGCCGACCCGCTGATGGTGGTACTGGTGTCGGGTTACTTTGTACTGGTACCGCTCAGAATGACTCGGGATGCCATCCGTGAGCTAGTGCTGGCTGCCCCGCCTCGGGATTTGCGGCGCGCTGCTGAAAGTATCCTGAATGAAGTGGAATTGCAGCCTGTTGACGTCAGAATGACCAAGATCGGTCCCTATCTGGTGCTGGATATAGATCTGGCAGCCAGTCAGGCGGCCTCATTCAACCTGGTCAGACTGGCGCTATATCGTCGCCTGAGTCAGCTCCCCGTGCGCCCGGTGGTGTTTCTGAATGCGATTTCTGACACCGATTCAGACACCGATTATGCCTGGCAATCGTAGATCATAGGCGCCACCAATGAGGTTGGTTGGCGCCTTTTGCACTTGCCCTCTCCTCGCGCTGAAAGGAAACTGAAACTACCTCATGGTGCAGCACGACGGAAATAAAAATGGCGCTTCCCGAGCCCTCAGCTTCCAGTGAAAATCTGGAAAAAATCATCAAAGGTCTACGTGCCGTAGTTGATGAGCCGGTACTGACAGCCGCGTTGATTCGCTACCAGCTCGACCAGCCAATGGCGCGCTCGCAGCGAGTACCGCTGGCGGTTATCCGCTCCATGATCGAGGATTTGAGCCAGCAGCTTAATGATCCTTTGTTGATGACCCGGGCCTTTGCTCAGCTGAATTACAAGTCGAAGCTTTCTTGGCACTACCTTTCTCTCCAGCACCAGAACCGTACTGGATGTTGTCCAGATGGCGCAGCGGTACATGCACCTTGGGACCGATCTGAGCAACATTGGGATAAGCCTTGAGGGGTCGCAAGCGCGGGTCCTGGTACAAAGCAACCCGGCGTTTCAGCCCAGCCGTCAGCAGATGGACTCGATGCTGTATGCGATGCTGCGCACCTTACAATCGCTGGGTGTACAGCAGTTGGTTGCTCACCTTCCTGCCCCGCAAGCCGACGTCTTGAAACGCCACTATCGTCAGTTGTTCAAGGTTCCGATCCAGTTCAATAGCGCGCAGGAGTGCTACCAGCTCAGTTTTCCGCGCATCGAACTGTCACGGGCACTGGACTGGGAGGCGACCGACATCGGCCGACTGGCACGCCGCGAGCGGCGTCTGATCCGCAATCACGACTCACATGACTGGGCTGGCTCGGTCATGTTGTTGTTACCGGTCCTGTTGCGCCGTGGTGATGCCAGTATCGAGCGTTGCGCCACCCTCCTCGCCCTGAGTAGCCGCTCCTTGCAACGTCGCCTGGCTGACGAGGGCCAGCCGTTCAGCCGGCTGCTCGAGCAGTGCCGGCGTCGGCTGTGCATGGAATATCTGGCGGCAGGTTATGCCAGCGAGACCGTGGCGCTACTGATTGGCTACCGTCAAACCGGGCAGTTTTTTCGCAGCTACCGGCGCTGGTTTGGTCATTCTCCGGGTGACTTTCAGCGTGCTCAGGCGGTGGCCTGACTGCTCTGTGCTTCACTGTCCTACAACTCCAATCATAAGGTCGTTCTCATGCGTCGTTTGCTTCTGCCTGCGTTACTACCCCTTGCCCTGCTCGGCTCCCCTGCCCTGGCAGAGACCAACCTGACTAGCAAGGTCATCAGTCTGGCCAGCAGCCTGGAAGACCAGGCGATTGCCTGGCGCCATGACATTCACCAGCACCCAGAACTGGGCAATCAGGAACATCGTACTGCCGCGTTGATTGCCGAGCATCTCAAAGCCTTGGGTATGGAGGTGCAAACAGGTGTCGGCAGCACTGGCGTAATTGGTTTGCTGCGCGGTGGCAAACCCGGCCCGGTGGTAGCGTTGCGGGCAGATATGGATGCCCTGCCAGTCAAGGAACAGACCGGTTTGCCTTATGCATCCCAGGTGCGGCAGCTCTATCATGGAGTGGAACGCGATGTCATGCATGCCTGCGGCCACGATGCCCATGTGGCCATTCTGATGGCTGCAGCACAAGCGCTGGCGACTGTGCGTGAGGAACTGCCCGGTAGCGTCAAATTCATTTTCCAGCCAGCCGAGGAAGGTCCCAGCGACTATGTCTACGATGGCGAGCGGCACTTCGGTGGCCGACAACTGGTTGAGGCCGGAGTGCTGCGCAACCCCGATGTCGAAGCCATTTTCGGCCTGCATGTGACCTCCAGCCTGCCAACCGGGATCATTGCCTACCGCAGTGGCCCAATCATGGCCAGCGCCGGAGATCTGCATATTCGGGTCAAAGGTCAACAAACCCACGGTGCCCAGCCCTGGAATGGCGTTGATCCGATTGTCGCCAGTGCCCAGATCATCACGGGTCTGCAATCGGTGGTGAGCCGTCAGACCAACATCATGCCCGCGCCGGCCGTCGTCAGCATTGGTACCATTGAGGGCGGGACTCGCCATAACATCATTCCTGATGAGGTGAGCATGAGCGGGACCATCAGAACCTTTGGCGACGATGTTCAGGCGCAGGTCAATCAGCGGGTACGCCAGACCGCTGAGCAGATCGCCGCCGCTTCCGGCGCCAAGGCCGAGGTTGAGATCATCGATAACTACGCCACTACGGTAAACCATGCCGAACTGACCGAGCGCATGCTTCCTACCCTGCGACATGCAGCCGATGGCAAAGCCATTGTCTCACCAATGGTCACCGGCTCGGAGGACTTTTCCTTCTACGCTCGGGAAGTTCCGGGGCTATTCTTCTTTCTTGGGGTGACTCCAGCCGAGCGCCTGCGCGGTGCTGCGCCCAATCATTCGCCCGAATTCATGATCGACGATGCGGCCCTGGTCACTGGCATCAAGGCCATGGCCAGCCTGGCAACCGATTATCTCACTCAGGCGCAATAATCCAGGTTACGCCCTATCGTGGCCATCCATTGATCAAGGTCAAAGCCCGTCATTCTGCTGGCGGGTTAACTAGACTGACAACACCTTGTCAGTGGTGATCAGATCATGGCCATGCACAAAACCCATCAATGGAACGCCAGTTACTTTTTCCTGGCGTTTATCGTCCTGATACTTTTTCAGAACTGGTGGAGCAGTCATCAATCGACCGCCACCATTGCCTACAGTGAGTTTCTGCAGCTACTTGAGAAGCAGGAAATTACCGACCTGGTTATTGGCCAACATGATATCCAGGGGCGCTTCAAGACAGCAGAAGGACGCACTGAGCGTTTCGTGACCCAACGTGTGGAACCGCAACTGGCGGAACTGCTGGCCCGGCATGACATCAGCTTCCGCCACCGGCCCAGCAATACCTGGGTAACCAATTTGCTGTCCTGGCTACTGCCGATGGCACTAATAATCCTGTTCTGGCTATTCCTTTTTCGCAATATTGCCAATCGCCAAGGGCTCGGCGGCATGGTCAACGTTGGCAAGTCTCGGGCCAGGGTGTTGGTTGAGCGTGATACCGGTGTCACCTTCGACGATGTGGCCGGGATCGACGAGGCCAAGGCCGAGCTGCAGGAGATCGTCTCCTTTCTCAAGGATCAGCCCAAGTACGGCCGGTTGGGCGCCCGGATTCCCAAAGGCATTCTGCTGGTTGGTCCGCCGGGGACCGGCAAAACTCTGGTGGCCAAGGCGGTAGCCGGGGAAGCCGGAGTGCCCTTCTTCTCGATATCTGGTTCTGAATTCGTCGAGATGTTTGTCGGTGTCGGCGCTGCGCGGGTACGTGATCTGTTCGAGCAGGCACGACAAGCCGCGCCCTGCATCATCTTTATTGATGAACTGGACGCGCTGGGCAAGATGCGTGGCGTCGGCGCCTTTGGTGGCAACGACGAAAAGGAACAAACTCTGAACCAGTTACTGGCCGAACTCGACGGGTTTGATCCGCGTGAAGGTGTGGTTCTGCTAGCCGCAACCAACCGCCCGGAAATTCTTGATCCTGCCCTGATGCGCGCCGGCCGGTTTGACCGACAGGTAGTGATTGATCGGCCTGATCGTAAGGGTCGTGCTGCCATATTGCAGGTTCATTTGCGTAAGATTCAGGCAGATAGCGCTCTGGATGTTGACGCTTTAGCCGGCCTGACTACCGGTTTTAGCGGAGCCGATCTGGCCAACCTGGTCAATGAAGCAGCCATCGTCGCCACCCGCCGTGGCGCCCAAACGGTAACCATGGACGACTTCAATCAGGCTGTGGAGCGCATTGTCGCCGGCTCCGAACGCAAGGGCCGGGTATTGCAGCCCCACGAACGCGCTGTGGTAGCGCATCATGAAATGGGCCATGCGCTGGTTGCCGCGCAGTTACCCGGTATGGACCCGGTGCACAAGGTGTCGATCATTCCTCGTTCCATTGGAGCGCTGGGGTTTACCCTGCAGCGGCCTACTGAAGATCGTTTTCTGATCACCGCCAGCGAGTTGCGTGATCGTATGGTGGTGCTGTTAGCCGGACGCGCGGCCGAAGATTTGATTTTCAATGAAATTTCCACCGGTGCAGCTGACGACCTGGCACGGGTAACCGACATCGCCCGCCAGATTGTCACGCGCTTCGGCATGTGTGCGGAGCTGGGACAGGCCGTGCTTGAACGACAGCACACCCGCTATCTGGGAGAGCACGCACTGGGAGTCAACGAGAAGGATTATTCGGAGAAAACCGCTGAGAAGATCGACCTGTCGATCAGGCAGTTGATCGACGAAGCCTATGAGCGGGCCAAGGAGCTGCTCAGGCAGCAGCGCACCACCCTGGAGTTGGGGGCGACGCTGCTGCTTGAACGCGAAACCCTGACGCCGGAGGATTTCCCAGCTTTGTTACCGGCCTCAGGCTTGCAGCCGGCTCAGGACAGTACAGCCAGTGCAGCGTCGTAGTTCGGCTCGTCAGCGATTTCACCCACCAGTTCGCTATGCAGAACCTTGTCGTTCTCGTCCAGAACTACAACCGCACGAGCAGCCAGACCAGCCAGCGGACCTTCCGCCAGGGCTACACCGTAGTTCTGCAGGAACTCGGCACCACGCAAAGTCGACAGGTTGACCACGTTCTCCAGGTTCTCAGCGCCGCAGAAGCGGGCCTGGGCAAACGGCAGATCGGCGGAGATACACAGCACCACAGTGTTGTTCAGGGCGCTGGCTTTGGCATTGAAAGTACGTACGGAGGTAGCGCAGGTCGGGGTGTCGACACTGGGGAAAATGTTGAGGATCTTGCGCTTGCCGGCATAGCTGGACAAGCTCACATCAGCCAGATCCTTGGACACCAGGCTGAATGCCGGGGCCTTGTCGCCCACCTGGGGAAGCTGGCCGGCAACGGCTACCGGATTACCACGCAATGTAACGCTGGACATTGGAAACTCCTTGGTTGTTTAAACCGCCACCCGGCGGCAAATGAAAACGGCGCCATCAATATTCCGGCGGCTGATTCACACCATTAGAAATCAATACGGTAGAAGAAATCCAGCGAACTGGCAAAACCGCTGACCGCTTCCAGATAGAGCCGGCGGGTCAGTTCATAGCGCAGACCGAGCTGGTTGGCTGGTTCGAAAACCCCGACGCCGTAGCGCAGGCTGAGCTTGTCGGTGAGGTAACCGGCGGCAACCACCTGAGTGGTCAGGCCAGTACCTTCGGTTTCCAACTGAAAGCCCTCGATTCCCAGTGAACTGGCGATACTCTGGGCCATCGGTGCACTGCCGGCCAAGCCCAAGGCCAGAGCCGCCTGCCCCAGCATGTTGTCATCCCCGCCGCCCCCCAACGGCCGACCGAGGATCAGGTACGACAGTGCCTGTTCCTGAGCCATAGCTGGCTCGGAAAACACCTCCGATTGTGGGCTTTCGGCCCGCCCGGTCAGGCGTAGGCCTGCCACCACATCGCCAGCCTGGCGAATGGCCTCAATATTCAAAAATGGCTGGCTTATCGGCCCGGCGAACAGAATCTGCGCACGGCGCAGAGTCAGGCGCTGACCATAGCCACGATACTGGCCGCCGAGGATATTCAGATCACCGCTGGCGGTAAGGTTCTCCTCGACTTCCAGGCGCCCACTAAGCCGGCCGGTCAAGCCAAAGCCGGAGAATCGCAGTTGATCGCCAATCAGCAATTGCACACGGGCACTGATTGCCAGAGCCTGATCGTCCTCCTCGACTTCCTGGCCAACAATCACTGCATCCGGCGATAACTGCACCGCCTGCTCGGGCAGTTCCCTGATCGTGATGTTGCCTTGCGGAATCGCTATCTGGCCCCTGAGCTGCAAACGATTGTCCGCCAGGCTTATACGCAAATCGGGACTGACACTCAGGTCGGCATACGGATCGACCCGAACAGGCAAAGCCGTACCGCGCAAACTCAACTGCAAATCCAGCTCAGGCGCCCAGGTCACCATACCGGTCAGGCTGCCCTGCCCTTGCTCACCGCTGCGCCAATCACCGTCAACATCCGCATGTTGACCGCTGATCCTGACCCGGATGCCCAACTGCTCGAGGCTGATGGGCAACTCCGGCCCGGCTATCTGGCCGTCGCGCAAGACAATCACACCTTCGACCTGCGGATCGGTCAACTGACCGGTAAGCAGGCCGTTGCCGTTCAGCTCACCGCGCAAGGTTTCAACTTGCGGCAGGAATGGGCGCAGGAAGTCCAGACGCAGGCCCTCGATGGCATAACGACCATTCAGCCGCTGCTGACCACCGGGATCATCGATATTCGCCTGAATATCCAGCCGGCCAATGTCTTCGCTACTGAGCAAGAACTGGCTGCGCGCCTGGTTTGCCTCCAGTACGGTATTCAACTCCAGCCGGTCATAGGGGAAGCGCAGTGTCTGCTCAGGGCTGGCCACGGTAATAGCGCCGTCACGACTGCTGACCTGAACCTGTGCCAGCGGCTGTGCACCGACAGCCTGACGGAAATCGACCTCAACATTGAGCGTGGCATCCCAACTGAAGTCCTCGGGCAGCAGATGCTGCAGCGACTCCAGCGGAAAGTCATTCAAGCTCAAGCGCAACTGCCGGTCAGGCATCAAGCGCTGCTCGCCGCTGAAGCATAGCCGTGAGCTGGAGCCGGCATGCGCCCAGCAATGCTCGCTCAGGCGCAGTTGTCCAGGCTCGAACCGATAACTGATCAAAGCTGGCTGAGACAGGTCCCAGACCAGCTCTTCACTGGCAATCCGGCTGCGGCCAAGACGGCCTTCCCAGCGTTCATCGGTCAGTTGACCGGTAAGTTGTGCGTCAAGGTCGACCAGACCTCGCTCAAGCGTAAACTGCAACTGATGCTCGGCGCGATTGCCGGCCAGGTTCAGTTCGAGATTGCCGAGCCGGGTATCGCCGCTGACAATCCGCTGGGCCGTCAGCTTCAACTCGCCGGGTAGCTGCTCGGACAGCGTTAACCGGCTTTGCAGCTCCAGGCCTGGAATGCTCAGCTCGTCATAGACCAAGCGTTGAGCTGTCAGCTCCAGGTCGACCACCGGGGCATCCTGCGGGCCGGCTGCCCGGAGCTGGCCCTGCAGATTGCCGCGCAGACCCGGCCACAGGGTATTCAGGCGCGGCATTTGAATGTCCAGAGCAGCCTGGACCTGAGGGCCCCATTCAGCATTGCCGCTGATCCGGTTGTCGCCCTGACGTAGCAGCAGATCGTTGACTGTCCAGCGCTGGTCCTGACCTGAGAGCTGACCACTCAGTGCCAGCGGCTGTGCGCGCAGGGTGCCCTCCAACGCCCAATCAGCAGACGCCTGCAGGCGATCATCCCGGAACTGTCCTTCGCTACGCAGCGGGCCGCTCAGGCTACCAGGCAACTCAGCCACGAACACGCCAGGGTCAAGCTGATCTAGCAACAGTTCGACAGCCCAGGCAATCCCATCGGCAAAGTTCAGGGTAACTTCACCCTGGGCTGAACCAGCGGCGGTTTCCAAGTGCAACGGAGCGATATCAATCCGTTCCGGAGTGCCGTCAAGGCTGAGATTCAGATTCAGTACCTGATCGGCCAGCGCGCTCACCTGCCCCTTGAGTTCTGCCTGGTAGGACTCGCCCGCCAGTTGGGCATCCAATGTCAGTTGCTGGACCACCACCGGACCAATGTCCTGGGGATACAACCACTGCCAGGGAAAGGCTTGTTCCAGCACCAAGGTGGCGTCGGCAGTCACCTGCTCGGCCCAGCCACCTAGGCCCTGAAGTGTAATCCGGCGCTGGGGCTGTTCCACCACACTCAGTTCAAGGTCAAGCTCCTGGAGTGTTTCAAGATCGGCTTTGGCCGCCAGCCTCAGAGCCACGTCACCTCCTTCGCCGGGCAATCGAGCCCTGGCCAGCAGGTTGAAGCCCTGCTCCAGGTCGCCTGCGAGATTGAGCGACAAATCATTGAGTGTGAGCGTTGACGGCAACGTCTGCAGGGCCAGGAACGGCTCCCCGGTCCATTCCAGGGCAATCGGCAGTTCCGGCTGCAGCGGCTCAAGCGTTCCGCTCAGACGGCCTTGCAGGTAACCCCGGCTAGCCAACTCCACTGTCAGCTGATCAAGGCTGCCACCCAGCCGCAGTTGAGCCTGCCAGTCACGCTCGTCGACCGGGGGCAGGTTGACCTCTGCATGCAGACGCAGCGGCCACTCGCCACTCAGACGCATGTCGGCATCCAGTTGCCAGTCCACCTCAGGGCCTATACCGCTGAACTGATGCACGACCAGATGATCACCGCTCATATGCGCGGCCAACAGCAACTCGCGAAGCAGCGGCTGCTCTTCATTCAGCCACAGGCTACCCAGATACAGCCGGTCAAGCTGAATGCCCAACGGCAGGCGAATGTCAGGCAGCGTCACGGGCTCAGACTCACTGGGGCTGTCATCGCCCTCGATCAACAAGTGCAGGCTGTCCACCTCCAGATGGTCGATACACAAGCGCCTGCCCCAGAGGCACTCAGGAGACCAGGCCAGGCTAAGCTTGTCTAACCGTACTTCCAGTCCTTCGTCACGCCAGTACAGGTGGGCAAAGTCCCAGCCGCGCCACAGTTGGCCACCAACGAAGTCCAGCTCAAGACGTGGCTCGAAGCGCGCAGCTTGCTCGAACAACCAGCGATTAACCGTTTCGCTGGCCAGCAGTAACCCAAGCACCAGCGGAATCAGGGCCAGCAGCAACAGGCCTCGAAGCAAGGTCTTGGCGATAAAGCGAATCACAGCTCAGGCCCCATGGAAAAGTGAATGCGGAACCCTTCATCGGGATCGCTGATCGAGCGAGCCAGATCAATGCGGATCGGTCCGACCGGAGAAACCCAGCGTACACCCAGCCCTGCGCTGGTCTTGCGCGGATCGGTCAATGAGTCCATGGCGTTACCATGGTCGATGAAGACTGCAGCACGCCAGCGGTCGATGAACTCATACTGATATTCGACGCTTGAGGCCAGCAGGAATCGGCCACCGATCCGCTCGCCGGAGCTGTCGGTCGGCGACAGGGTGCGATAATCATAGCCACGCACGCTCTGATCACCGCCGGCGAAGAAACGTAGCGAAGGAGGAACCCGGCGGAAACTGTTGCTGGCTATCCCCCCCAGATTGACCCGCGACAGAAAACGGTGATTGTCCCAAAGCGTGTATAGCCCTTTGGCGCTGGCGTTGGCGCGCACAAAGTCGAAATCGGAAACGATCCCTTCCTTGGCGCCCTGAACATCCAGCAGCAGACTATAGCCCTGGCTGGGATCCACGCCACCGGTACTTGTAGTACGTTGGAACGAGATGCTGGGGATCAACAAGGTACTGTCACCAGACTCATTACCCAGGCTGAACCTCTCCTGCTCCAGACGTAAACCGATAACTCGCTCCCAACCACTGCGCAGACGTTTCTGATACTGAGCGCCGATGGTAAAGGCCTCACTCTCGGTGTCGTCGATATTCTCGTTCTGCCAGCCAGTGAAGAATCGCAACGCACTGCTCTGTGGTGGCGTCAGCGGGATTTGATACCAGGCGCTAAGCTTTTGCCGCGGAGAGGAAACCTCCAGTTCTGCCCCTCTGGAGTGCCCTTTGGCATTGAGCCAATGCTGGGTCCAGTTGGCCCGGGCCCGGGGTCCCACGTCGGTAGAAAAGCCAGCACCAAACCCGAGGGAATGCTTTTTTCGGGCCTGAAGCTGAACATCAACCGGTATCAGTCCATCCTCATCTGCCCGGTTCGCCGGAGCCGAAACCTGAACCGATTCGAAAAAACCGCTGGATAGCAGATCGCGGTTTAAGCCAGCGATCAGGTCTGCATCGTAAGGAACGCCCGTGCGAAACGGCACCATGCGCTGCAGCAGGTTTTCGTTGAACGGCGTCTCGCTGAACACCACTTCACCGAGCCTGAAGCGCTCGCCGGTGTGGTAAACCAGCGTGATATCGGCCTGATTGTTCTCGATGTCGATCAGCATCCGGTGCTCGGTGAAGCGTCCAGAGAAGTAGCCATAGCGCAGGGCCTGGTTGCTGATCAGGGTTTTGAGGTCTTCATAGTAGCCATGGTGCAGGATTGCGCCGGTACGCAAGCGCCGACCCGGCGTCGTCAGGGCGAAAGCGTCAGTCCCCTGCCCTGGTCCTTCAATGCGGATGTCGACGTTGCGCAAGCGCACCGGCTCGCCAAGGGTGACATTCAAGACCAGGGTTGGCGCGTTGTTGGGGCCGGTTACCTGTGGGCGAATGCGGGTCTGGTAGTACCCCAGGGCCTGAGCAGCACGCTCGGCCTGGGCAATACTCGGGCGTGCCAGGCGCCACATTTCACGCCGGCTACTGGCCTGTACCGGGCCGACGAAGGCCTCAATATTGGCCTTTACTCGACTGTTGGCGGGTTCGATATTGACTTCGAGCTCGGCCCGGGTGCTGATCGCAAACATCATCAGGCAGATCAGAACGAAAGCTCGGACCATATGTATCATCCATAATCATTGGGTCGCGCCAGAAGCGCCGTGCATAGACTAAATGCTAACATGCCATCCAGCACGGGGCTGGGAAAATTGTGTGTGGGCATGTTCGCCCCAACACCTTGCAAGAGCCCCGAAAAATGCCTTAACCAAGCTCAGGAATAGCTATTTCAATGAAGATTGTTTCTTTTAATATCAATGGCTTGAGAGCAAGACCTCATCAGCTCAAAGAGATTGTCGAGCGGCATGCTCCCGACATTATCGGGCTCCAGGAAACCAAGGTCGATGACCCGCAATTTCCCCATGATGAGGTCGCCACATTGGGTTACCACGTTCATTTCCATGGCCAGAAAGGCCACTATGGAGTTGCCCTGCTGAGCAAAAACGAGCCGCTCTGGGTGCGCAAAGGCTTGCCTGGCGAGCCGGAAGATGCCCAGCGGCGAATGATCAGCGCAGCAATTCCCTGTGCCGACGGTCACCCCCTTTTCGTTTTCAACGGCTATTTCCCGCAGGGCGAAAGCCGGGATCACCCACTGAAATTTCCTGCCAAACAGCGCTTCTATGCTGATCTGCAAAGCCATCTGGAGCAGGACTTCAAAGCTGATCAACGTCTGTTGGTCATAGGTGACATGAACATCTCGCCAGAGGACTGCGATATCGGCATTGGCCCGGAAAACGCCAAGCGCTGGCTACGCACCGGCAAGTGCAGTTTTCTACCAGAAGAGCGCGAATGGATGCAGCGCCTGAAGGACTGGGGGCTGGTTGACAGCTTCCGCCACCTCAACCCCGAAACTGATGACCAGTTCAGCTGGTTCGACTATCGTAGCCGGGGCTTTGAAGATCAGCCCAAGCGAGGGCTGCGCATTGATTTGGTGATGGCCAGTCGTGGCCTGATTGACCATTGCATCGCGGGTGGAATTGATTACGACATCCGCGGCATGGAAAAACCGTCTGACCACGCTCCCGTATGGGCGGAGTTCACTATCTAGCTGAAGGCTGGTTTGTTTCGAGGCCGCGCCGCTCCTACCAGGGGATTCCGATTGGTAGAAGCGGCCCTGCGGCCGCGAAATCGGTTCAGGCCATTTCCTCTTCCGGGACGTCCAGCACCAGTTCGTCGTCGCGAATGCTGATATGTACCGTACCGCCATGCTCGGCCAAATCGCCGAACAGGATCTGCTCGGCCAGCGGTCGCTTGATCTTGTCCTGAATCAGTCGCGCCATCGGTCGCGCACCCATCAGCGGATCATAGCCGTGCTCGGCCAGCCAGTTACGGGCAGCCTCGTCGACATCCAGCAACACATGCTTGTCTTCCAGTTGCGCCTGCAGCTCGGTGAGGAACTTGTCGACCACGAACTTGATGCTCTCGTGGCTCAGACGACCAAACTGGATGATCGCATCCAGGCGGTTGCGGAACTCGGGCGTAAAGGTTTTCTTGATCACTTCACTGCCGTCGCTGGTGTGATCCTGGGTAGTGAAACCGATCGAAGCCCGGCTCATGGTCTCGGCCCCTGCGTTGGTGGTCATGACGATGATCACGTTGCGGAAGTCGGCTTTGCGTCCGTTGTTGTCGGTCAAGGTGCCATGGTCCATGACCTGTAGCAGCAGGTTGAATACCTCCGGATGGGCCTTTTCGATCTCGTCGAGCAACAGTACGCAATGTGGGCTCTTGGTGATCGCCTCGGTCATCAGACCACCCTGATCGAAGCCAACATAACCGGGCGGAGCACCAATCAATCGCGATACGGTATGCCGCTCCATGTACTCGGACATGTCGAAGCGTACCAGCTCGATTCCCAGGCTCTTGGCCAACTGGCGGGTAACCTCGGTCTTGCCGACCCCGGTCGGACCGGCGAACAGGAAGGAGCCTACCGGCTTATCGGCTGACTTCAGGCCGGCGCGCGACAGCTTGATCGCAGTGGACAGCGCGGCAATTGCGTCATCCTGACCGAACACCACCAGCTTGAGGTCACGCTCAAGGTTCTTCAGCAGCTCCTTGTCGCTGGAGGACACATGCTTAGGCGGAATACGCGCGATTTTCGCCACGATAGCCTCAACCTCTGGCACATCGATGAAGTCCGGTCGGTCTGCCGGCAGTTGCAGGCGCTGATAGGCACCCGCTTCGTCGATTACATCGATGGCCTTGTCCGGCATGTGCCGATCGTTGATATAGCGTGCTGCCAATTCGGCTGCCGCACGCAGGGCTTCATCGGTGTAACGAATACCATGGTGCTCCTCGAAGCGGCCCTTGAGCCCCCTGAGGATCTGGATGGTGTCGCTGACAGACGGCTCGGCCACATCGACTTTCTGGAACCGCCGAGCCAACGCCCGGTCCTTCTCGAAGATGCCGCGAAACTCCTGGAAGGTGGTTGAGCCGATGCAGCGAATCTCACCGGACGACAACAGCGGCTTGAGCAGGTTGGAGGCATCCATGACGCCGCCAGAGGCAGCGCCGGCCCCAATGATGGTGTGGATCTCGTCGATGAACAGAATCGCCTGTGGGCGCTTCTTGAGCGCCTTGAGCAGAGCCTTGAAGCGCTTCTCGAAATCACCCCGGTATTTGGTCCCGGCCAGCAACGCCCCCAGGTCAAGTGAATAGACCACGGCCTGGGACAAAATGTCAGGCACTTCACCATCGATGATGCGTTTGGCCAGACCTTCGGCAATGGCGGTCTTGCCTACCCCGGCCTCACCGACCAGCAACGGGTTGTTCTTGCGCCGCCGCATGAGGATCTGTGCGACCCGCTCGACTTCCGACGCCCGGCCGACCAGCGGGTCGATCCGGCCCTGACGGGCCTGTTCATTCAGATTGCTGGCATAGGCTTCCAGCGGATTGCTGGCGGTCGAGGTCTCACCACCTTCTTCGTCTACACCGTCCTGATCGGACTGGATCTGCTCACTGTCACCGGCAACCTTGGAGATCCCGTGGGAAATGAAGTTGACCACATCAATGCGGGCAATCTGCTGCTGTTTGAGGAAAAACACCGCCTGGCTTTCCTGCTCGCTGAAGATTGCTACCAGTACATTGGCACCACTGACCTCACCCTTACCCGAGCTCTGCACATGAAATACAGCGCGCTGCAAAACTCGCTGAAAACCAAGGGTTGGCTGGGTTTCACGCTCATGATCCTGGCGCGGGATCAGTGGTGTGGTGGAGTCAATGAACTCGGTCAGTTCGCGGCGCAGGCGCTCCAGGTCTGCACCGCAGGCCCGCAGCACAGAGACCGCAGCCTGATTGTCGAGCAATGCCAGCAAAAGGTGCTCGACCGTCATGAATTCGTGGCGTTTGTTACGGGCATCCTTGAACGCGAGGTTCAGGGTGATCTCGAGATCTCTATTGAGCATGATGCCACCTCATCTCTGGCGACCGAAGTCGCTTGTTACGCTTCCCGTTCTATTTGACACATCAACGGGTGCTGGCATTCCCTGGCGTAGTCATTTACCTGGGCCGCCTTGGTTTCGGCGATATCCCGGCTGTAGACCCCGCACACGGCCCGCCCTTCGGTATGTACCTTGAGCATGACCTGAGTAGCGGCTTCCCGGTTCAGCGAAAAGAAGCTTTCCAGTACCTCCACAACGAAGTCCATCGGTGTGTAGTCGTCATTGAGCATGACCACCTTGTAACGGGATGGGGGCTTTAGCTCGGGCTTGCTGGTCTCAACCGCCACCCCATGATCGGGTTCATGGTCCGGTTCCTGTGAACCCTGATTTAAGGTTAGTAGAATTTCCGTCATTGCAAATAGGTTATGCATCGCAGCTGGCAAATGGAGGTCCGGCTCGCCGAGGGAAACTGTGCATTGATACACAGCTTGCCAGAGGCTAACTTGACTTAGTCGAATTCAGTGTTAAAAAGTGTAAATGAGCATGGTTCGGTGGTCATCTGATTTATTACATCATATCTACCGGCCTGCCCTGTACTCGAGGAATCACCCCGTTGGGGTCTAGCAGAGGGATGTTGTATGGAAAACGGCAAGGTCAAATGGTTCAACAACGCCAAAGGTTACGGTTTTATTGTGGCCGATGGTCGTGATGAGGACCTGTTCGCGCATTATTCCGCAATCCAGATGGATGGATACAAGACACTAAAGGCTGGGCAGCCGGTTCGTTTCGATATCATTCAAGGCCCCAAGGGTCTGCACGCAGTGAATATCCAGTCCGTAGCTGAATCGGCCAACGCCGCCCCGGTCAGCAAAATCACCCATGAGGTTACCGCCACCCAGCACTAACTTCCTGGTTTTTTGCCCAGCCATCACAACAAAGCCGGCATATAGCCGGCTTTGTTCATTACCCAAACGCGTTCGCTCAGTTCATCGCGGCAACGACGTCCTTGCCGAACTCCGAGCACTTGCGCAGCGTTGCGCCATCCATCAGGCGCTCGAAGTCGTAAGTGACGGTCTTGTTGGCAATGGCGCCGTTCACGCCCTTGATGATCAGATCAGCAGCCTCGGTCCAGCCCATGTGGCGCAGCATCATCTCGGCAGAGAGAATGACCGAACCCGGGTTGACCTTGTCCTGGCCAGCATACTTCGGCGCAGTACCATGAGTTGCTTCGAACATGGCCACTTCGTCGGACAGGTTTGCACCCGGGGCGATACCAATACCGCCAACTTCGGCGGCCAGAGCATCGGACAGGTAGTCACCATTCAGGTTCAGGGTAGCGATCACGTCATATTCGGACGGACGCAGCAGGATCTGCTGCAGCATGGCGTCAGCGATCACATCCTTGACCACGATGGTCTTGCCGGTGTTCGGGTTCTTGAACTGCATCCACGGGCCACCATCCAGCAGCTCGGCGCCGAACTCGTCACGAGCGATTTCGTAACCCCAATCTTTGAAGGCACCCTCGGTGAACTTCATGATGTTGCCCTTGTGAACCAGGGTCACGGAGCTGCGATCGTTGTCGACAGCGTACTGCAGGGCTTTGCGTACCAGACGCTTAGTGCCAGCTTCGGAAACCGGCTTGATGCCGATACCGCACATGTCGGTGAAGCGGATCTTGGTAACACCCATTTCTTCGGTCAGGAACTTGATGACCTTGTCGGCTTCCGGGGTACCGGCCTTCCACTCGACGCCAGCATAGATGTCTTCGGAGTTTTCACGGAAAATCACCATGTCGACATCGCCAGGCTTCTTGACCGGGCTCGGCACGCCTTCGAACCAACGCACCGGGCGCTGGCAAACGTACAGGTCAAGCTGCTGACGCAGAGCAACGTTCAGGGAGCGGATGCCACCACCAACCGGAGTGGTCAGCGGGCCTTTGATGGAAACGACGTATTCCTTGACGGCGTGCAGGGTTTCTTCCGGCAACCAGGTATCCTGATCATATACCTGGGTAGCCTTTTCACCAGCGTAGACTTCCATCCAGGAGATCTTGCGCTTACCGGCATAGGCCTTCTCGACGGCAGCATCGACTACATCGATCATCACCGGTGAAATGTCGACACCGATACCATCACCCTCGATAAAGGGGATGATCGGGTTGTCTGGCACGTTCAGGGACAGGTCGGCATTAACGGTAATTTTGTCGCCGCTGGCCGGCACCTGGATCTTTTGGTATCCCATTTTTGACTCCGTTGCTTTGTCGTTGTCACAAGACTCCGGAGTGGTAACCCCGGAATCGCAGAATGCAGAATACGGATTTTTCGGTGGCCGTATTGTTGTAGTTTTCCTACAGAATGTCACGCGTTTTTATGGAAAAAGCTTCGCATTCCGTTACATTTTTGTCGCCATCTGGATATTGGCTGCCCAAAGCACACTTTCATGTAGTATCACTACAAGCCCCACTACATCACGACAGGGCAACAGCAATCCTAGCTGTTTTTGCCGCTAGCGCCAGCAAGCACCGATACAATAGACGAGTCGAGGACAGTTCACGCCCCCACTCCTTTAGGCTACCCTATAGGCCTTTTTCAGGAGCTGTGCATGCGCTTTTTACCTCATGTAACCGTGGCAACCATTGTCGAGGATCAAGGGCGCTTTTTGATGGTTGAGGAGCAACGTGGCGACCGCATTGTTATAAATCAACCTGCGGGGCATCTGGAAGCCGACGAAAGTCTCATCGAGGCCGCCCGGCGCGAAGTACTGGAAGAAACCGCCTGGGAAGTTGAAATCACCTCGGTCGTTGGTCTCTACCTGTTCAAAGCCGACAATGGTGTAACCTATCAGCGTGCCTGTTTTGCCGGCAAAGCCCTGCACCATTGCCCGGAACAGCCCTTGGACCATGGCATCGTGCGAGCCAGTTGGATGAGCCTTGAGCAACTACAGGCCAAACGCCAGGATTTACGCAGTTACCTGGTGCTCGACTGCATTCAGGACTACCTGAACAAACCTCACTACTCTTTGGATCTGATTCGCTGACATGACCACTTCCGCCAGCCGCCCCGCCAACCAGGCCCCCAGCCAAACCAGAGTCATCGTCGGCATGTCCGGCGGGGTCGACTCGTCCGTTTCCGCAGCCTTGCTGCTTGAACAGGGCTATCAGGTCGAAGGCTTGTTCATGAAGAACTGGGATGAGGATGACGGCACCGAGTATTGCACTGCCATGACCGACCTGGCCGATGCCCAGGCGGTAGCCGATCGGCTTGGCATCAAACTGCACACCGCCAACTTCGCCGCCGAGTACTGGGACAATGTGTTTGAACACTTCCTGGCCGAATACAAGGCCGGACGTACACCAAACCCGGACATCCTGTGTAACCGCGAAATCAAGTTCAAGGCTTTTCTCGACTACGCGCTGATGCTCGGTGCCGATCTGATCGCCACCGGCCACTATTGCCGGCGCGGTGAGCGCGACGGCCAGACCGTGCTCCTGCGTGGCATCGACACCAACAAGGACCAGAGCTACTTCCTGCATGCGGTTGGCGCGGAGCAGATCGCTCGCACCCTGTTCCCGGTCGGCGAACTGGAAAAGCCCGAAGTACGGCGTATCGCCGAGAAATACGATCTGGCTACCGCCCGCAAGAAAGATTCGACCGGGATCTGCTTCATCGGCGAACGGCGTTTCACCGACTTTCTCAAGCAATACCTGCCAGCCCAGCCCGGTGATATTGAAACCACTGAGGGCACGGTGATCGGTCGCCATCACGGTTTGATGTACCACACTATCGGCCAGCGTCAGGGCCTTGGTATCGGCGGTATGCAGGGCGCTGGCGACGAGCCCTGGTATGTTCTGCGCAAGGATTTGACCCGTAACGTGCTGGTGGTTGGCCAGGGCAATGATCATCCATGGCTGTTCGCCCAGGCTCTGGAGTGCTCCAGCATCTGGTGGGTCAACCCGCTGGAGCTTGCCCAGCCGCGGCGGCTGACCGCCAAGGTGCGCTATCGCCAGTCTGATCAGGCCTGCACCCTTGAACGCACCGCCAGCGGTTACCGCGCGCACTTTGACGAGCCCCAGCGCGCAGTGACACCCGGTCAGTCGGTGGTGTTCTACGACGGTGATATCTGCCTTGGTGGCGGCGTTATCGAAACGGCCATTCCGGCCTTTGCCGAGGATGCCGCATGACCCGCTATGAAGAGCTGGCCGTAGCCCTGGGCGCGGTATTCGAGACAGCCATTCTGGTCGACAAGCTGGCCCGTTCCGGGCAACTGGCCGAAGGGCCTGCCGCCTGTCTGGTGCGTAGTATTCTTGAGCGCTCGCCCGATGACGTGATGGGCGTTTATGGCGGCAGCCACCACCAGATCCGTCAAGGTTTGCAGGCGCTGGAATCAATGCTGGCTCGCGACAATGCCGCACTACAGCGCGATGCCCTGCGCTACACAATGAACCTGCTGGTGCTCGAGCGCCAACTCAACAAGCGCGATGACATGCTGCAGGTGCTTGGTCAGCGGCTTCAGCAAGCCGAAAGCCAGGTCGAACACTTCGGCGCCCTGCACGACAATGTCTGGGCCTCACTTGGCAGCATTTATCAGGACACCATCAGCACGCTGAAACTGCGTATCCAGGTGCATGGCGACATGCGCTACCTACAGCAGCCAGATATCGCCAACCGGATCCGCGCCCTGCTGCTGGCCGGTATCCGTTCAGCCCGGCTCTGGCGTCAACTCGGCGGTCACCGCTGGCATCTGTTGTTTTACCGCAAACGCCTGCTTGAAGCGGTGCGTGCGGTGCTCAATGACTGAATTGCCACGGACCGACCTGCCACGCAAAGGCGCCCTGCTGTTGGCTATTTCGGCGTTGTTGTTTGCACTAATGGGGGTGCTGATCAGGGAGGTCTCGAGCGGGGTCAATAATGAAACCGTGGTGTTTTTCCGCAACCTGGTCGGTGTGTTTTTCTTCCTGCCGATGATTCTGGTGCGCGGTTTTGGTCCTTTTCGTACCCAGCGCCTGGGTAATCATTTCCTGCGCACCTTTTACGGTCTGGGTGCGATGTATTGTTTTTTCTATGCCATCGCCCACCTGCCACTGGCCGATGCCATGGTGTTCACCTACGCCGCGCCGGTTTTCACTCCGATTCTGGCCTGGTGGTGGCTTAAAGAAAGCCTGACCGGGCGCATGATGTTCATGGTGCTGCTCGGCTTTGCCGGGGTGCTGCTGGTTGCCAAGCCCAGCGGCGCACTGTTCGATCCCAAGGGGTTGGTGGGCATCGGGGCCAGCTTGCTGGCTGCCTGCGCCTTTGTCTCAATCCGGGCCATGAGCAATAGCGAGCCGGCCAGCCGGATCGTCTTCTACTTCTCGACTTTCTCCGCCCTACTCTCAGCCATTCCTCTGATCTGGGCCTGGCAGCCGCTGACACTGACACAGCTGGCAATGCTGGTCGCGATCGGACTGGTCGCAACCACCAGCCAACTGGTTATGTCAAAGGCCTATGCCCTGGCACCACCCGGCAAGATCGGCCCACTCAGCTATCTGGCCATCGTCTTCTCCGGGCTGTTTGCCTGGTTGTTGTGGAGCGAGGTTCCCGGACTGTCCTCCTGGTTGGGCGCTGGCCTGATCTTCGCCTCGACCCTGATCAGCCTGACTCAACCCGCAGCGAAGACCAAATAGCCCATTGTGTTGTATCATTCGGTCCTTTTCTGCCAGACCCACTTCCGCCAGACCAATTGATGATGAGAACGCCCATGCAACTGTCCTCCCTGACCGCCGTTTCCCCGGTAGATGGCCGCTACGGCAGCAAAACCTCCAGCCTGCGTAGCATTTTCAGTGAATACGGCCTGATCCGCTTCCGCGTTGAGGTGGAGGTGCGCTGGCTCCAGTGCCTGGCCGCCCATCCAGGCATTCCGGAAATTGGTCCGTTCTCGGCCCAGGCCAATGCCCTGCTCGACGGCCTGGTCAGCGACTTCAAACTGGAATACGCCGAGCGCATCAAGGAAATCGAGCGCACCACCAATCACGACGTGAAAGCAGTTGAATACCTGCTCAAAGAGCAGGTCGCAGTCCTGCCGGAACTGCAGCAGGTCAACGAGTTCATTCACTTCGCCTGCACCAGTGAAGACATCAACAACCTGTCGCATGCACTGATGCTGCGTGCCGGGCGTGATGAGGTGGTACTGCCGCTGATGCGCCGCATCGCTGGTGAAATCCGCACCCTGGCTCATGAGCATGCCAAGGTTCCGATGCTGTCACGCACCCATGGTCAACCAGCCTCGCCGACCACTATGGGCAAGGAACTGGCTAATGTGGTCTACCGCCTTGAGCGCCAGATCGCTCAGATTGAGCAGATTCCGCTGTTGGGCAAGATCAATGGCGCAGTCGGCAACTACAACGCTCATCTGTCGGCCTATCCGCAGGTTGACTGGGAAGCCAATGCCCGCCAGTTCATCGAAACCACCCTGGGTCTGGACTTCAACCCCTACACCACTCAGATCGAGCCGCACGACTACATCGCCGAACTGTTCGATGCCGTGGCCCGCTTCAACACCATCCTGATCGACTTTGATCGCGACATCTGGGGCTACATCTCCCTCGGCTACTTCAAGCAGAAGACCGTAGCTGGCGAAATTGGCTCCTCAACCATGCCGCACAAGGTCAACCCGATCGACTTCGAGAACTCCGAAGGCAACCTCGGCATCGCCAATGCAATCATGCAGCATCTGGCCAGCAAGCTGCCGATCTCGCGCTGGCAGCGTGACCTGACCGACTCCACCGTACTACGCAACCTGGGTGTTGGCTTCGCTCATAGCGTTATTGCCTATGAGTCAACCCTCAAGGGAATCAGCAAGTTGGAGATCAATGCTCAGCGTCTTTCTGAAGATCTGAACAACTGCTGGGAGGTTCTGGCCGAGCCGATCCAGACCGTGATGCGCCGCTATGCAGTACCCAATGCCTACGAGAAGCTCAAGGAGCTGACCCGTGGCAAGGGTATTACTCCGGATGCCCTGCTGGCCTTCGTTGACGGCCTGGAAATTCCTGAGCAAGCCAAAACCGAGCTCAAAGCGCTGACCCCAGCTTCGTACCTAGGCAACGCGATTGATCAGGCCGGCCGGGTTTAAAACTTTTGCTTTGTATAATGCGTGCCTGGACGGTGTTGTACTACGGCTGTTCCGGGCACGCACAAGTACTTCCCTGTAGCTCTTCGATGCCATCCCTGGCATCGAACGGCCCGGAACAGCCGTAGCACAACACCGCCCTACCAGTTCCGTGCATAATCGCATTCAGATTACTGCTGGAACGTGGACTGACCAACTCAGACCTCAAGAGCCGACTGCCTGTCCCCATATCCTGGACCGTTCGATGCCAGGGATGGCATCGAAGAGCTACAGGGATGTACTTGTGCGTGTCCAGGATATGGGGACAGGCAGTCGGCCAGCGCGCAAACCAATGTCAGTCCGCGATCCTTGCACGAACTTGAAATCACCACGAGAAACCAACCCATGTCCGACCTCCCACTGCTTGGCAACCTCACCCCAGAACAGTTCCTGCGCGACTACTGGCAGAAAAAGCCCCTGCTGATTCGTCAGGCAGTACCAGGCTATGAAAGCCCTATCAGCCCCAATGAACTGGCAGGACTGTCGCTCGAAGAAGAGGTTGAGTCGCGGATCATTCTCGAGCACGGCCAGCACCCTTGGGAGCAGCGCCGAGGCCCCTTTGCCGAAGATGCCTTTCAGAATTTGCCAGAGCGTGACTGGACACTGCTGGTTCAGGCCGTAGATCAGTTTGTCCCGGAAGTAGCCGAGTTGCTCAAAGCCTTCGACTTCCTGCCCAGTTGGCGCAAGGACGACATCATGATCAGCTACGCAACGCCGGGTGGTGGTGTCGGGCCGCACTATGACAACTACGACGTATTTCTGCTGCAAGGGCAAGGTCGCCGGCGCTGGAAAATTGGTCAGCACTGCGACGAAAACAGCCCGCTGCTCGACCATCCTGATCTGCGCATCCTACGCGACTTCGAACAGACGGATGAGTGGGTACTGGAGCCTGGCGACATGCTTTACATCCCGCCAGGTGTCGCCCACTGGGGGACCGCTGAGGATGACTGCATGACCTTCTCGGTAGGCTTTCGCGCACCCAGCCATGCCGAAATTTTGTTGCATTACACTGACTTCGTCAGCCAACAGTTGGGTGACAGCCTGCGCTACAGTGATGCAGGCATGACGCCAGTCGAGGATCCCGCCAGCATTGATGAGCAGAGTATCGACCGGTTGCAACAAATTTTGCGCCCACTGGTCGAAGACAGAGAGGCATTGGCCACCTGGTTCGGACGCTTCATGACCGAGGCGCGTTATCCGGAACTGATACAGCCTCAAGAGTGGGAAGCAGCCGATTTGCTTGCATTGCTTGAGGCTGGGTACGGTTTGATACGTCACCCAAGTAGCCGTCTGGCATGGCGCAAAGGGAAAAATGACAGCTTGCGGCTGTTCGCCAGCGGCGAGCATTGTGAGCTGTCAATTTCCTTGCTGCCACTGGTTCAGCTAGTCTGCAAACAGGACTACCTTGAAGCCGGAGCCCTGGAGCCGTGGTTGCAGCAGGAAGATGCACGGGAATTGCTGGTGCAATTGCTCAACAAGGGAGAACTCCTGCCGGAGGAGGATGATGAATGATGCAAGGGTCGAACTGGTAAGCTGGTCAGCCACACCTGCCTTGCGGGATATTCGCCAGCGGGTGTTTGTCGACGAACAGCATGTGCCGCCCTCCCTTGAATGGGATGAGCATGATCTGAGCGCGGTGCATTTTCAGCTTCTGGTCAATGAACAACCCGCGGGCACTGCCCGGTTGCTGCGCGATGGGCACATTGGCCGGGTGGCGATTCTTCCGGATTACCGTGGCCTGGGGCTAGGCAACCTGCTTATGCGAGAGGTGATGCGCCACGCCCAAGAACTTGGGCATCGACACCTGGAACTGTCAGCGCAAACGCATGCTCAGCGATTTTACGAACGCCTGGGCTTCATTCGCTGCTCCGAACCGTACATGGATGCCGGCATTGCGCATATCGATATGCGCTGGAGCGCTGACACCCAAAGCCAGGCCGAGCTGCCGCCAATCGAGTTTGTCTCTCCTGGCTCTTTCAGCATCCACAATCCCGAGCAGCAGGCCAAGCGCTACAGCACTCACCTACCCTATCAACTGGGTGAACAGCGTGATTTGATCGAAATTGATGAGGAGCATGCCCTTGCACATGCCTGTCATCTGGTCCTGCAGGCCCGGCGACGCCTGACTATCAGCAGCCCGGAGCAGGCAATGTGGTTATTTCACCGACGCGATTTTATCGACTGCTGCGAACAGTTCATCGCCACCCATCCCAAGGGCAGTATCCGCGTACTGGTCAATCAAGTGACTGCCGATTTCACCCAGGGGCACAGCTTGTCCAGCCTGCAGCACCGCTTCCCCAGTCTGTGCGAAATCCGTAAGCGCCACCCTGATCTGGCCCGAGAGCCGCAGGTGTACCTGCTGGCTGACGACAGCGGTATTCTGATGTTTCCGCAGGCGCTTCAGCCTCAAGGGTTCGTGCGCTATAACAGCCCCGATCAGGTCAGGCGCTGGCAGGCCAGTTTTGATGAGCACTGGAGCCGCAGCCTGAGTGACCAGGGATTGAGGAGATTTACCCTATGAAATGGATTGTTTCGCTGGTTCTGCTGAGCACCCTGAGCTGGGCCGCCCCTACTCTCGCAGCGCCTCAGACCGAGGTCATCAACCTGAATTACAGCCTGGCAGAACAGGTATTGCCGGCACTTACACCCATGCTGCGCGATGATGAGCGGGCTTCGGCTTATGGCAATCAGCTTATCGTCCGTGCAGAACCTGCCCGGTTAGCCGAAATTCGTGAACTACTGCAACAACTGGATCGCCGGCCAGCCAAATTGTTGATCAGTGTGGCCAACACGGGTGACAACGTCACTCACGAGCAGGGCTACCAAGTGAACGGCCGGGTAAGTAGCGGGCCGGTGGATATCGTTGTCGGTCAGCCCGGTCAGGGCAATCAGGCCCGAGTCATACGCCGGCAAACCCGGGGAGCAGATGACTCGATACGCCAGATCAGCGCCAATGAGGGATATCCGGTGCTAATCCAGTCTGGCCAGAGCGTACCACTGACCAGCACCACGACCGACATTTACGGCCGCGTTGTTCAGCAAACCGAATACCGCGACGTCACCCAGGGGTTTTATGCCACGGTCCGGCTCAATGGTGATATTGCGACTATCAGCCTCAGCGCCAACCATGACCGACTCAATCGCTCTGACAGCCGTCTGATCGACGTCCAGCAAACCGACACCGTTGTTACCGCCCGACTTGGTGAATGGATTACTGTCGGCGGCCTGGACGACAGCAGCGCCGGGCAGTCCAGTGACATCGGCCGGCGGATCAGCACGCGCGGCCAGCATCAGTACAGCGTTCGGCTGATGGTAGAGCGTCTGGAATAGGCATTCGTGACTCGGTAGCCACAATTGATACTTTTGTAGTGGTTTGAAAAAAACACTACATTGAGATTGACTTCTCGCAAGCGAAGACGCATTATTGCCCCGCTCCCGCTAGCCAGAGACTCTGAATGAGCCTCCGGATCGGCTCCGAAACCAAAGGACCGATGCGTGTCACAACAGCCCAGAAGGCGGTTCGACGAGGTGGCGACTGGAACGAAAGTTGTCCTGAGGGACGGGGAAGCGATTTAACGTATCAGCCTGCATGACAGGTTTAGCCAGTCCGACACATGTCCCAAGTGACGAGTCGGTGGCACGGTCATCGTCTGTTCGTCACAGCCCCCATTCTGAACGGACTATCTGCTTTCTTCCTCCAGTTTGCCCTTCCTATGTCAACCCTTGACGGCAGTTCCGTTTGGCGGGAACAGGGTCACAAATCGTGCTGAACCTACTGCAAACTGTGAAGGATTGACCATGTCAGCTTATCAAAACGATATCAAGGCCGTTGCCGCTCTGAAAGAGAAGTTCGGCAGCAGCTGGAGCGCTATCAACCCCGAGTCCGTCGCCCGTATGCGTGCTCAGAACCGCTTCAAGACCGGTCTGGAAATCGCTCAATACACCGCCGATATCATGCGCAAAGACATGGAAGAGTATGACGCCGACTCCTCCGTCTACACCCAGTCGCTGGGCTGCTGGCACGGCTTCATCGGTCAGCAGAAGCTGATCTCGATCAAGAAGCACCTGAAGACCACCAACAAGCGTTACCTGTACCTGTCCGGCTGGATGGTTGCTGCACTGCGCTCCGACTTCGGTCCGCTGCCTGACCAGTCCATGCACGAGAAAACCGCTGTTTCCGACCTGATCGAAGAGCTGTACACCTTCCTGCGTCAGGCCGACAGCCGCGAACTGGACCTGCTGTTCACCGCTCTGGACGCCGCTCGTGAAGCTGGCGATACCGCCAAGGCTGCAGAGATCCAGAGCCAGATCGACAACTACGAAACTCACATCGTACCGATCATCGCTGACATCGACGCCGGCTTCGGTAACCCGGAAGCCACCTACCTGCTGGCCAAGCGCATGATCGAAGCTGGTGCTTGCTGCATCCAGATCGAAAACCAGGTATCTGACGAGAAGCAGTGTGGCCACCAGGACGGTAAAGTAACCGTTCCGCATGCCGACTTCCTCGCCAAGATCGCTGCCGTTCGTTACGCCTTCCTTGAGCTGGGCATCGACAACGGCGTGATCGTTGCTCGTACCGACTCTCTGGGTGCCGGCCTGACCAAGCAGATCGCTGTTACCAACCAGCCGGGCGACCTCGGCGACCTGTACAACTCCTTCCTGGATTGCGAAGAAATCTCCGAAGCCGAACTCGGCAACGGCGACGTCGTCATCAAGCGCGAAGGCAAACTGCTGCGTCCCAAGCGCCTGCCGTCCAACCTGTTCCAGTTCCGCGCTGGCACTGGCGAAGACCGCTGCGTTCTGGACTGCATCACCAGCCTGCAAAACGGTGCCGACCTGCTGTGGATCGAAACCGAGAAGCCGCACGTTGGTCAGATCAAGGCCATGGTTGACCGCATCCGCGAAGTCATCCCGAACGCCAAGCTGGTTTACAACAACAGCCCGTCGTTCAACTGGACCCTGAACTTCCGTCAGCAGGTATTCGATGCGATGGTTGCCGAAGGCAAGGATGTTTCTGCCTACGATCGCGCCAACCTGATGAGCGTCGACTACGACGAAACCGAACTGGCCCAACTGGCGGACGAGAAGATCCGTACCTTCCAGCGTGACGGTTCTGCTCAGGCTGGTATCTTCCACCACCTGATCACTCTGCCGACCTATCACACTGCTGCTCTGTCGACCGACAACCTGGCCAAAGGTTACTTCGCCGACCAAGGCATGCTGGCCTACGTGAAAGGTGTTCAGCGTCAGGAAATCCGCCAGGGTATCGCCTGCGTCAAGCACCAGAACATGGCTGGTTCTGACATTGGTGATAACCACAAGGAGTACTTCGCTGGCGAAGCTGCTCTGAAGGCTAGCGGTAAAGACAACACCATGAATCAGTTCGGCTAATCACCGATAGGTTCACCGGGTTCGCCCGGTTGTCAGAAAGAGGCCACCTTCGGGTGGCCTTTTTCGTGATGGGCCTGCGTATTACCCGCGAGTCGCGTACAATGCGCCCTGCCCTGCCGGTCTCTCCGGCCCCGATTGATCAAAGCCGCCAAGGCATCCGTACAATAGGTAAAAGATTCAGCATGGCTCGCCTGAACCTCGTATTCCCCGATGACCAGTTCTACTTCACCACACAGCTGACCGTTCGTATCACCGATATCAACGCCGGTAAGCATCTGGCCAATGACTCGATGATTTCGATGATCTCCGAAGCCAGAGCCCGGTTTCTGTACCAGTTTGGTATTGAAGAAGTTGGCGAGAATGACACTGGGATTATCGTCACCGATCTTGCCACCACCTACAAGCGCGAGGCCTTTGCCCGTGACCGGCTGATCTTTGAAGTGGGCCTGATGGATCTGAACAGATACGGTGGTGATATCATCTTCCGCATCAGTAAGGCCGAAGGCGGTGAGCTGGTAGCCCTGGCAAAATCAGGGTTTGTCTTCTATGACTTCACCACATCCAAGGTAGTACCCATGCCCGAAGACTTCCGTCTGCGCTTTCCCGGAGCCAATTACCTTGAGTACTGAGTTTAGTTTGGCGCAGAGCTGACAAAAAAGCCCCGGCACGAGCCGGGGCTTTTTTGTTCATGCCTGGCAAGCCAGGCATGGGATTGAGTTCGACTTAGCGAACTTCAACCTGTGCTTCAACTTCAGCTTCAACACGACGGTTCATCGCGCGACCTTCGTCGGTACTGTTATCGGCGATCGGGCGGGACTCGCCGTAGCCAACAGCACTAACGCGGGACGGCTCAACGCCTTCGTCGATCAGAGCCTGACGAACTGCATTGGCGCGACGCTCGGACAGACCCTGGTTATAGGCATCCGAACCGACAGAGTCGGTGTGACCTTCAACGGTGGTGGTGACCGACGGGTAGGTCTTCATGAATTCGGCCAGGCTCTGGATGTCCTGACGGAATTCTGGGCGGATGCTGTCGCGGTCGAAGTCAAACTTGACGTCCAGTTCAACGCGGACCGACTGCATGACCGGCTCAGGAGCCGGAGCAGGTGCAGGTGCCGGGGCAGGTGCCGGAGCAACAACCGGAGCCGGCTTGCCACCGAAGTTCAGCCCCATGCCAACACCGGCTTGCCACTCGGTGTTGCTGCTGTCGAAGCCGTACAGCACGTCCAGGCCAGCCTTGACATAGAAATTGTCGCTCAGGTACTGCTTGACGCCAGCACCGGCCAGAGCCATGGTGGTCTTGTCACGGCTGCTGCTGGTGACCTGATCCAGTTCCTGGTGACCCAGACCGCCAGACAGGTAAGGACGGAAGTTACCAGCACCGAAGTGGTAGATGGCTTCAACGGTAGCCAGGCGGCCGTTGATGTCTTCTTTGGTCGCATCGTCTTCCAGGCTGTTGCGATAGGTGCCCAGATTGATGTTCAGCAGAACGTCATCGGTCAGGAAGTAACCAATGCCGCCGCCCACCAGGGTGCCGTCGCTCATGTTGCGGTAGCTATCGGTGAAGTAGCGTTTGGCGAAAGCCTCAACTTCGACAGATCCGGCACCCTTGGCCATGACAGGCATGGTGGAAGCCGCGATAGCGGCGCCAACAACGATACCCACAGTGTTTTTCAATTTCATCTTTGAATCCCCATATAATCCATTAGGACACTAGGTTTGCGCACAACACAGGCGCAAGTATAACAGAAATACAACAATTTCAATATGCGAGCGATCTAAAAAGGATTGTCGATATGCTTTCTGAGTTTTTCCAAGGCGCGCTTGTAACGCATCTTGGTGGCACTTAGCCCCATATGCATGATGTCGGCAATCTCTTGAAACTCCAACTCGGCAATAAAACGCAACACTAAAATTTCTCTGTCTACAGGGTTCACATGGACCAGGAAACGGTCAAGACTGGTGCGCTCGGCAACACTCTCTTCCTGTTCATGATGTTCATCCTGCGGATCCAGGCTTAGTGCATCCAGCAAGCGCTTTTTGCGCTTCTCCTTGCGGTACTGAGTAATACATTCGTTATAGGTAATACTATATAGCCAGGTTTTGAACTTGGCCTTTCCTTCAAAATGTCTCAGGCCATGCAGAACTTTAAGCATGACTTCCTGACAGACATCATCTGCGTCACGCTCGTTACCAAGATAGCGTGCACAAACATTGAACAGCGTGCGCTGATAACGGCGCATCAACTCTTCATAGGCCGTGGTCGTATGAAACAGCTCGCTGTTGGCCTTGGCCACCAGCTCTTCGTCCGAGAGTTCGGCAGGTCGATAACGGGTACGGGCTACGCTGGGCGGACTCAAAATAGATCGTCGCGACGTGTCAGTATTAAGGGAGTCCCGCACTCAGCGGGACACTCGCTCATCAATCAAAGTGCGGTTTGACACCGAAATAATGGCACCCTCATCGTCGACCAGCGTGGTTTTGACTGTACCAATTTCGTCAATTATCCCTTCGAGCTCGCCGACCTTGATCCGGTCACCGACCTGATACAGCTCTCGCACATAAACCCCGGCAACGATCTGACCGACGATCTGGCGACTGCCCAGACCCAGCGCCAATGCTGCGGCAGCACCAAAGGACACAAGCACGATAGCGATGACCGTATTGAGTAACGCAGTTTCAATCTGCAGCTGACCGATCGCCAGTGACACCGTGATGATTACCAGCAAGCCTTGAACAAAACGTCCCAGACTGCTGGCATAGTCGACGCCGATACTTTCAGCAGCACCCTTGACCACACCGCCAACCAGATGCGACAGCAGCAAGCCGGCCAGCAGAATCAGAGCGGCACCAAATACTTTGGGTAGATATAGTGCAAAAGCATCAAGAGTCGCAGAGACCCGGGCCAGGCCCATGGTTTCGGCAGCAGAAACGACAAAGGTCAGCACAATGAACCAATAGACGATCTTGCCCACCACTGCTGACACCGGCGCCCGAATCCCAACCCGGCCCAGCATCTTGGTCACACCCGCCCCAGTCATCAGGCGGTCAAGCCCCAGCTTGGCCAAGCCTTTGCTAAGAATGGTATCGACGATCTTGGCTACCACGAAGCCCAACAGGATGATGAACAGCGCAGCGATCAGGTCGGGAATGAAAGAAGCCACCTTGCCCCACAGGGTAGTCATGGCGGCAACAAAGCTTTGACTCCAGGTTTCCAGTTCCATGGTTCGCTCGCTATTCAATGGGGGTCAATGGATGAGTTTTCGTCGTGTTCACGACGTACCGGCTTGATATGTCTCAAACCACGCGCGCCGCCTTCAGACAAAACCCAACCCCAACGGGTAAACAGATTCAGCAGGTCGAAGATGCCACCGTGGATATGGGCCTTGTGCAGTACCCGCTCCAAACGCTGGTCATCGGTACTCTCCGACTGCTGCTCGGATGCCTGACGCATCAATTCGCGCACTCGGCGCTCAAAAGGATCTTCCATGGCTGACCTCCGGATCAGTGGACTCCTGTTTCAGACGCACGCCGACCGGTCAGTGTCACCACTGACCGGTCATGAGAGCCCATTAAACCAGAATGCCCGCCACGCCTTATTTATTCAGGCATACTCAAAGGCTCGGCTGAGACGATGATGCCGTTGTTGTCGGCATATACGTACTCACCCGGTTTGAAGGTGACACCGCCAAAGGTGACAGCCACGTTCAGGTCGCCAATCCCCCGCTTGTCGGTCTTCATCGGGTGACTGGCCAGCGCCTGAATACCGAGCGCGGTCTGGGCCAGTACATCGACGTCCCGTACACAGCCGTAGACGATGATGCCTTCCCAGCCATTACTGGCTGCTTTCTCAGCCAGCATGTCGCCCAGCAGTGCCCGGCGCATGGAGCCGCCACCATCGACTACCATGACCTTGCCACGGCCATCCTGCTCGACCTGCTCCTTGACCACCGAGTTGTCTTCGAAACATTTGACCGTGACAATCTGGCCGCCGAAGGAGTCATGACCACCGAAGTTGCTGAACATCGGTTCGACCACGGCGACGTCAGGATAGGCGTCACACAGATCCGGGGTTACATAGTGCTGCATAGGTAGCTCCTTGCGCTTAGTTCTGACCTTCGGCCAGGAAGAACCAGGTATCCATTACCGAATCGGGGTTGAGCGATACGGTATCGATGCCCTGCTCCATCAGCCACTTGGCCAGATCCGGATGATCAGAAGGCCCCTGACCGCAGATGCCGATGTACTTTCCGGCAGCGCGGCAAGCGCTGATGGCGTTGGACAGCAGCTTTTTGACCGCGGCATTACGCTCATCAAACAGGTGGGCAATGATGCCGGAGTCGCGATCCAGCCCCAATGTCAACTGAGTCAGGTCGTTGGAACCGATCGAGAAGCCGTCGAAGTGCTCAAGGAACTCTTCGGCCAGCAGCGCATTGGCCGGCAACTCGCACATCATGATCAGACGCAAGCCATTGTCGCCACGCTTGAGGCCGTTTTCGGCCAGCAGTTCAACGACCTGCTTGGCTTCGCCGACGGTACGCACAAACGGCACCATGATTTCGACGTTGGTCAGCCCCATGACATCGCGCACGCGCTTCATTGCCCGGCACTCGAGTTCAAAACAGTCGCGGAACGAGTCGCTGATATAGCGCGAAGCGCCACGGAAGCCCAGCATCGGGTTTTCTTCTTCCGGTTCGTACAGACGACCGCCGATCAGGTTGGCGTATTCGTTGGACTTGAAGTCGGACAGTCGCACAATGACCTTTTTCGGCCAGAAGGCCGCAGCCAGGGTGCTGACACCCTCAACCAGCTTCTCGACATAGAAGTCGACCGGGTCGGGGTAGCCGGCGATGCGCTTTTCGACGCTGTCCTTGACGTCCGCCGGCAGGCTGGCGAAGTTCAGCAGCGCCTTGGGATGCACGCCGATCATGCGGTTGATGATGAACTCCAGACGGGCCAGTCCTACGCCCTCATTGGGCAGATTGGCGAAGTCGAAGGCGCGATCAGGGTTGCCGACGTTCATCATGATCTTGAATGGCAGCGGCGGCATGGCATCAACGCTGTTGGTGCGGATATCGAACGACAACTGGCCATCGTAAATCAGTCCGGTATCACCTTCGGCGCAGGAAACGGTAACTTCCTGGCCATCTCTGAGCTCGCTGGTGGCGTTGCCACAGCCGACCACAGCCGGAATACCCAGCTCACGAGCAATGATCGCCGCGTGACAGGTGCGACCACCGCGATTGGTGACGATGGCGCTGGCGCGCTTCATGATCGGTTCCCAGTCCGGATCGGTCATGTCCGAGACCAGCACATCGCCTGGCTGCACCTTGTCCATTTCCGAGACATCATGAATGACCTTGACCGGGCCAGAACCAATCCGCTGACCAATGGCTCGACCTTCGACCAGTACCTTGCCTTTTTCCTTGAGCAGGTAACGCTCCATGACATTGGCATTGCTACGGCTTTTGACCGTTTCAGGGCGCGCCTGAACGATATACAGCTTTCCATCGTCTCCGTCCTTGGCCCACTCAATATCCATCGGCCGGTCGTAATGCTTCTCGATGATCAGCGCCTGCTTTGCCAGGTTGACCACTTCCTCATCGCTGATACAGAAACGTGCCCGCTCGGCCTTGTCGACATCAACGGTCTTGACTGAACGACCGGCCTTGGCCTCTTCGCCATAGATCATCTTGATCGCCTTGCTGCCCAGATTGCGGCGCAGGATCGACGGCCGCCCGGCTTCCAGGGTCGGCTTGTGTACGTAGAATTCATCGGGGTTGACCGCACCCTGCACCACGGTCTCACCCAAACCGTAGGCACCAGTGATAAAGACCACGTCACGGAAACCCGACTCGGTGTCCAGGGTGAACATTACCCCGGCGGTGCCAGTTTCCGAGCGCACCATACGCTGCACACCAGCTGATAGCGCCACGCCCTTGTGGTCGAAGCCCTGGTGGACCCGGTAGGCGATGGCGCGATCATTGAACAGAGAGGCGAAGACTTCCTTGCAGGCGCGGATCACGTTATCGACGCCGCGAATATTAAGGAAGGTTTCCTGCTGGCCGGCAAAGGATGCGTCTGGCAGGTCTTCAGCAGTAGCCGAGGAGCGCACGGCTACTGCCAGATTGTCATTGCCCGCAGAAAGCTCAACGAAGGCCTTGCGGATCGCCTCGTCCAAAGCGGCAGGGAATTGAGCATCCATTACCCACTGACGGATTTGCGCACCGGTTTGCGCCAGGGCGTTGACGTCGTCGACATCCAGCGCATCGAGGGCTGCATGGATGCGGTCGTTCAGACCACTTTGTTCGAGGAAGTCACGATAGGCCTGGGCGGTAGTGGCGAAGCCACCAGGAACCGACACACCGGCGTGGGACAGGTTGCTGATCATTTCACCCAGGGAAGCGTTCTTGCCGCCTACCCGCTCAACATCACCAACGCCCAGCTGTTCGAAGGACACTACGTACTCTAACAAGGTGATCTCTCCGTAAATCGATAAGTTGAGTGGCGCATGCCACAAACCAGACTGTCTGGCCTGAATGTGACAAATGCGCCACAATGCCGGCAAGGAGCCTCAGGCTCGTTACCGCAGCACTCAGCCAATCAGGACATCTTAAGGCCTCGCGCATGAAACGCACCGCTTTTTTCATCTCGGATGGTACCGGTATTACCGCAGAAACTCTCGGTCAAAGCCTGCTCACGCAGTTTGAAAACATTCAGTTCACCAAACGGCTGCGGCCCTACGTGGATACCATCGAAAAAGCGCGAAACATGGTACAACAAATCAATGCGGCTGCCGAGCAAGATGGGGCACGTCCGATCATCTTCGATACCGTGGTCAACAAGGAAATTCGTGAAGAACTGGCCAAGGCCAATGCCTTCATGATCGACATCTTCTCCTCATTCCTGGCCCCGCTGGAGCAGGAACTGGGTGACGGTTCCTCCTACTCGGTCGGCAAGTCGCACTCTATTCAGCACAACGCTCACTACAAGGATCGTATTGATGCCGTGCACTTCGCCATGGACAATGACGATGGTGCCCGCACCCATTACTACAATGAAGCCGATATCATTCTGGTCGGGGTCTCGCGCTGCGGCAAAACTCCTTCCTGCCTTTATATGGCCCTGCAATATGGCATCCGTGCGGCCAATTACCCCCTGACCGAAGATGACATGGAGCGCCTGCAACTACCGGCCGCGCTCAAACAGCACAAGCACAAGCTCTTCGGCCTTACCATTGACCCCGACAGGCTGGCCAGCATCCGCAATGAACGCCGGCCAAACAGCCGTTATGCCAGCTTTGCCCAGTGCGAGTTCGAAGTTCGCGAAGTGGAAAACCTGTTCCGCCGCGAGAACATCGACTTCATCAACTCGACGCACTTTTCGGTCGAAGAGATTTCCGCCAAGATTCTGGTCCAGATGGGCATTGAGCGCCGGCTGAAATAATTGTGGGCTACTGGCGCCAGGCTTCTGGCGCCGCTTGACGTAACCAGTCGATCAGGGCGCCAACCTTGCGCGGCGCCCTACCGAAACTGTACATCAGGTTTACCGGCAAGGCTTCCGGTGCCCAGCCGTCCAGGCAGCGCACAAAGCTGCCTGGATGGGCCGCTTCGTAACGCTCGGCATACCAGTTGGGCAGAATACCGATGCCTTGCCCGCGCACCAGCGCATCAGCTTGCAGAACCACTGTGTCTGCCTTCAGCCGCGACGGCGTTGGCTTGAACAGGTAAGGCCCTTTTTGCCCATGCAGCAAACGCACCGACTCTGCACCACCGCCCAATACATCGACCCAGCGATGCAGGTTGAGCTGGCGAGGATGCTCGGGTGCTCCGTTAGCCTGCACATAGGCCGGGCTGGCATATAGTCCTGTGGTCCAGCGCCCCAGCGGCTCACTGCGCAGCCCATTGCTGGCTTCAGGTCCAAGCCAAAGCCACAGATCGCCTTGACCGGCATCCTCCTGCGACGGTGGACGCAAGCTACTGCTTACCTGGATCCGTATACCCGGATGCTCTTCTATGAATGAGTGAATTACCGGCGGCAGCCAGCCACGCTCGAAGGCATTGTGAATACGCAGCACAAGCTCACCGCTCACCTCTTCCTTCAGGTCGTCCAGAGCTTGCTGGCTTTGCTCGCCAAGATCCAGCATCTGCCGGCAATAGTTGTAAAACAACTTGCCGGCTTCAGTCGCCAGCATCCGGTTAGACTGGCGTAGTAACAGGCGTTGACCTACGCGGTTTTCGAGTTGACTGATGCGCCGGCTCAAAGTTGACTTGGGCAAACCCAGCGCGGTTGAAACCGGGGTCAGGCCTCCCTGCTCAACCACCGCGACGAACACACTCAGTTCATTGAAGTCATGCATCACCATGCCTTTTTCCCTCCACGACGGGTATGACCCAGGGCACTGACGCAAGGTTCGGATCTGGACTGCGGCATATGAAATCAAACGCTTGTTGGGGAGACTTCCCGATTCTCTTGGTAACGAGAATTATTGTCAAATGCTTGACAGCAGAATTCCGGCCAGTGGCTATCAGTCTTCGCCACCTCACCTACGCCAAGCCCTTGATCCCTATGCGGGCTGAGCAGCTACCTACCCTGTTCCAGTTTGAGCAACACGAGGTTTCACCCCTAACGCTGGAACTTTTCCTTTGCGCTCTTTAGAGTTATCGGCAGTTGATAATCATTATCATCATTGCTGCCAATCGCGAACTAGTTGCACACAAACGCACTCACGGCAGCAATTACCAAAGGAAAGGAGTACCGATTGATGACGCACTACCGCCCCTCCCTCGCCGTTGGCGGCCTGGCTTTGCTGGCCAGCAGCATTGCCATGGCCAACCAGGTCCAGGACAGTGTTCGGCTGGCCGATACCGTGGTGACCGCTTCAGGCTTTGAGCAGAAGATCACCGACGCGCCCGCCAGCATCAGCGTCATCAGTCAGCAAGACCTGCGCCGCAACCGTTACACCAACCTGGCTCAGGCGCTGGACGGGGTGGAAGGTATTGATATTCGCCAGGGTACCGGCAAGACCGGTGGGCTGAATATCAGCATGCGCGGCCTGCCCAGCGAATACACGCTGATCCTGATCGATGGCCGACGTCAGAACACCGCGGGCAATGTCACTCCCAACGGCTTCAACGAGACCGCTACCAGCTTCATGCCGCCAATGTCGGCAATTGAGCGTATCGAAGTCATCCGCGGGCCGATGTCGACCCTGTACGGATCAGACGCCATGGGCGGTGTGGTCAACATCATCACCAAGAAAGTTGCCGCTGAATGGGGAGCCACTGTAACCGTTGACCACGTTTTCCAGGAAGACAGTGACTATGGCGACAGCACCCGTACCAACCTCTATGCCAGCGGCCCGCTGGTTGATGACCTGCTGGGCGTTTCCCTGCGTGGCAGTTTCTATGACCGCGAGAAGTCCAACCTGCAGTTCAGTGACGGCAGCAACGTCAGCAAGCGCGGCGCTTCACCGGTAGAAGGTCAGAACTTCACTGCTGGTGTGCGCCTCAACCTCACTCCCAGTGAGCGTAACGATTTTTATCTGGATTTCGAGCGTGGCGCTCAGCGTTACAACAACGACGACTGCCAGTTGGGTAGTCTGGATGGCAAGGCCGGCGGCAACGCTGTCAATGGCTGTACCACCGACGCTCCGACTCGCGCCAATGGCTATAAGGATGAACTACGCTTCACCCGCAATCAGGTCGCGCTGGGGCATGAAGCCAGGCTGGACTTTGGCCGCTGGAGCAGTAGTGTGACCCACAATGTCACTGAGACCCTAGGTCGTACCATTCCCGGCACGCCTATTGGCCAGGGCTATGTAGGATTCCCAAGCATCATCGTCGGCGCCGACCGCGAGCTCAAATCTACCGACCTGATTTTCGATACCAAACTGGTCGCGCCGCTGGGGCAGTCGCATGTCGGTACGTTTGGCGCCCAATGGTGGGATGCCGAAGTAAAAGACGGCATTACCACCGAAACCTTCGAACAGAAGTCCTGGGCGCTGTTCGCCGAAGATGAATGGCGTCTGCGCCAAAATCTGGCTCTGACCCTTGGCGCACGCTACGAGCACCATGACAGTTTTGGCGGTCACGTCAGTCCACGCGCCTATCTGGTGTGGAATACCACCGACAACTGGACCCTCAAAGGCGGTGTCAGCCGGGGCTACAAAACCCCGACCCTGAATCAGTTGCACAATGGAATCAACGGGGTAACCGCTCAGGGAGCCACCATCACCATTGGTAGCCCTGATCTTGATCCAGAAATCACCACCAATACCGAGTTTGGCGTTTATTACGACAATCTGGCCAACTTCAACGCCAACGTTACCCTGTTCCACAACCAGTTCAAGGACAAGATCGATTCCGGCACCCCGATCCCGAACTGTTTCTCCAGTGCCAACCCCAACCTGCCAGGCTGCATCAGCTTCGGCCCTGGGTTTGATCAGGACAGCTTCGCCCAGAACAAGAACATCGGCAAAGCGATGACCCAGGGGGTAGAGATTGCAGGTAAATGGCAATTCGCACCGGCCTGGAGCCTGAGCGCCAACTACACCTACACTGACAGCGAACAGAAGAGCGGTGACAACAAGGGCGCCCCCCTGACCAACAGCCCGGATCATCAGCTTTATGCCCGGATCAACTGGGATACTACTCAACGACTGAACCTGTGGTTCCAGGGTGAGTATCGCAGCAAGCGTGAGCGTTTCACTGACCGTTACGAGAACCTGTCAGCGGCCAACCAGGCGCTGTACGATGCTGCTGGCGACCTTAAGGCCTACGAAGTGTTCCACCTTGGCGGCTCCTACCGTGCCACTGACCGCCTGAGTCTGAGCGCGGCTATCTACAACGTGTTTGACAAGGACTTCACCAAAGGTCAGTTCTACACGACCAATACCGGTGCGACCGGCTGGGTATCCAACTATATCCAGACGGGTCAGTCTACCGACGGCACCCTGGAAGAATCCCGCCGTCTCTGGCTGTCAGCCACCTACGAGTTCTGAAGTACAGCGGAGCTCTCTGCAACGCCCGCAACGCCCGCTTATGCGGGCGTTGTGCGTTGTTTAGCCCCTGCCACAACATGACTATCACTTCGAACTGGCTCGTCACTGACCATCTGTTGCCCCAACTCTCTGCTCAACTGTATCGCTGAGCATAGGGCAGCCTGACCTATGCTGTGCGCCCCCCCCTGGTTTCTTATTGGACATTGCGGTATGCGCACGGCTGAATCGCAGACAAACCTGCTGAATGACTTCAACTCATCGACCCTGGTGGCCGGCTTTGTCGCCACCCTCACCGGCTATGCCAGCTCGCTGGTACTGATGATTCAGGCGGGGCAAGCCGCCGGTTTGACCGAGTCCCAGATCGCTTCCTGGATCTGGGCGCTGGCCATCGGCATGGCCGTCTGCACCCTGATCCTGTCGCTGCGTTATCGAACCCCGATTCTGGTTGTCTGGTCCACCCCTGGGGCAGCCTTGCTGATCACCAGCCTGCCGACTGTCAGCTACGCCGACGCCATCGGGGCATTCATCTTTTGCGGGCTGCTGGTCATGCTTACCGGGCTGACTGGGAGTTTCGAACGTCTGGTCAGGCGCATCCCGGCATCGCTGGCGGCAGCACTGCTGGCCGGCATCCTGTTCCGGATCGCCGGTGAAATGCTGATCGCCGCTGAACAACAGGTGGGACTGGTAGTCGGCATGGGACTGACCTGGTTGCTTGGCAAGCGCTGGCTGCCGCGCTATGCCGTGCCGCTGGCCTTGCTGGCAGGCTGTCTGATTGCCTGGTTTACCGGGCTGTTTGATCTGCCTACGGTTGAATGGACGCCAACCCTGCCGGAGCTGACCATACCGGGTCTGTCACTCAGCGCTCTGATCAGCATCGGTTTGCCGCTGTATATTGTCGCGATGACTTCACAGAACCTGCCAGGCATGGCGGTACTGCGGGCCGACGGCTACCGGGTATCGGCCTCACCGATTCTTTCGCTGACCGGTCTGGCTTCAATGCTGCTGGCCCCGCTGGGGGCTCACGGGGTCAACCTGGCGGCAATCAGCGCTGCGGTTTGTACCGGCCCTGAGGCCCATCAGGACCCGAGCAAACGCTACGCCGCGGCCATCTGGTGCGGGTTGCTGAATCTACCCATCGCCCTGTTCGCCGGAGCTCTGACCGCAGTGTTCATCGCCCTGCCCTGGACACTGGTGATTTCAATTGCCGCACTGGCGCTCTTGGGGTCGATTGCCAACGGCCTGACCCAGGCCATGGCCAATCCAGGTGAACGCGATGCCGCGCTGATCACCTTTATGGTCAGCGCCTCGGGCATCAGTCTGCTGTCGATAGGTTCAGCCTTCTGGGGCGTGGTTGCCGGGGTTCTGGCCTTGTGGCTTCTGCGGCCCAAGAATCCCGACAACTGATCAGCAATCGCGCTGTTCAACCTCGGTGCCGGGCTCATCTTCGGCACCGGGAGCCTCCAGCGCCTGGGCGCAAACCTGGTTGCGACCCTGCCCCTTGGCCTGATAGAGCGCGCTGTCGGCGGCATTCATCAGGCGGCTGATCAAGCGGGTCACACCCTCATCGCTGCTGGAGCCATCCCACCAGACACAACCGACGCTGACGGTTACCACCCGCAAGGGTGAGCCGTTATGCGCAATCCCCAGACCGAACACTGCCTCTCGCAAGTTCTCGGCAGCAGCCAGAGCCTGCTCCCTGGAGTAACCGGGCAATAGTACTGAGAACTCCTCACCGCCGAGCCGAGCCGGTAACTCCGCGGCTCGTTTGAACCGCCGTTTGAGCTGATCGGCCAGGGCAACCAGACAATCATCGCCGTGACCATGGCCATAGAGATCATTGAAGTTCTTGAAATAGTCGACATCGATCATCAGCAATCCAACCGGTTGCTGATTGCGCAGCGCACGACGAACTTCATCGGCTCGGCGCTCATCGAAATGCCGGCGATTGGCCAGCCCGGTCAAGTGGTCCCGGTGTGACAACACCAACAGTTCCTGGCGGGCACGCTCCAGATCCAGTGCGTGCTCCCAGCGCTGCAACAGACTGAACAGCCACTGCCCCGCATCCTCAAGCAGACTCAGCCGGGCCGGCGGCAAGGCCTGGCGTTCGGCACTTCTGACCGCACAGGTAAAGCCCCGCTGCTGGCTGTGATAACGCACCAGTATCACGCCCGGGTCAGCCTCCGATGACTGCAGGGTCCAGCCCGGTTCCTGCGGCTGTCCTGGCAGGCCCAGTTGCCGATGAGTGCGTTCAAGCCAGGGCCAATCCTCGGAACCAAACCAGACCAGGCGAGTAGTCCAGCTCTGCTGCCCATGACGTTCGAATAGCGCACAGGCATCCAGCTTTAAGTAACCAGCCAGCTCGCCCAGCAAGCGCTGCAGAGTATCGGGGTAATCGGCATGGCCTATATGCATGAAGCTGAGCATGCTTTGCGATAGCCATTCCTGATAGCCGCTGACAAAGGCCAATTCTTCGGTGCGCTCAGCCACTCGCCGGTCCAGGCTATCGCGCTCCTGTTCCAGCGTGTGCAACGCCTGTTCATGGCGCGCGGCATAATGACCAATGCTCTCACGCAGAGTATCGAATCCCTCAGCCACCTGATCGATCTCATCTCTCCAGGGTCGCTGCGGATGAAGTGGTGCCAGTGCCGGCGGATGCTTCTCCGGTACCAGGGCGCCGACATAGCCGGCCATGCGCCCCAATGGAACCACCAGTTCCCGGCGCAGGTAATGGAAGATAACCAGGCAGATCAATAGCGTGAACAATGACAGTTCAAACAGGCGCAAGCCCGCTGCAGCGACAATAGCCTGGGTCAGGCGCTGATGCTGGTAGTACACATGCAACTCGGCCAGATCGAAGGCGCCCCCATCGGGTGGAGGAATCCGCAGGCTGGCATCCGGGCGGATCAGGCTGGCGAAATTGCCTGCGCGCACATCCAGACCGGTTGTCGCCCTAAGTTCGACGGCGGCAATGTCCGGCAGCAACGCAATCTGCTCGACCTGACGACTCAGGGCCTCGATCTCGATATCCCAAAGCGCCACCTGAAGCAGCGGCACATGCAGTTCGGCCAATTGCTGTATGGTCTGAGTGAAATGGCGTTTTTCCTGCTGGTAGAGCAGCAGCGCGTGGATGATCGAACCCGCGAGGATGCAGAGCAGCGCCAATCCGGCCAGGCGTTTGATCAGCCGGGCACTCAGCGGTGCGAAAGGCTTGTCACTGGTCATGGACCGGCGCCTCCAACCAACTTTTCAGAGAAAAGTCGTAGTCCTCGCGGGCCGAATTGCAGACCTTGCTGAAATGGCAATAGTCAACAGTTGTCCCTGTCAGGCTCTGGCGCTCGAGAAACTGCCGGGCGCTGTCCGAATCGAACGACATGAACATCGGGCGTTCAAGCTCCGTACCTTCGGTCGCAGCAAAGTCGAGACCATGATAATGATCATACAGCAGCACCAGCGCCCAGACTCCGGTCAGATAATGGCCCCCAGCCAAAGCACCCAGTTCTCCGGAAATCAGCGCCTGCATGGCTTCTTCGGAGGTATTGATCGCAGAAAACAGCATGTCCTGGCCGGGAACACCTCCACCCTGGCGCAAGCTATCAATGGCGCCAAAGGCCATTAGATCGCTCCCAGCCCAAAGCACTCTGGCTTCTGGATAGCGCAGATATAGCTGTCGAGCCTGCTCCGCCGCCTTGTCCTTGCGCCAGTCGCCATGCACCAGCTGACGCAACTGTACATCCGGATACTCGGCCAACGCCGCCTGCATTCCGCGATTACGTCGGTTCGAACTATCTGTTGCCCGGTCGCCGGAGATCGCCAGCACTTCAATAATGCCTTCAGGATTGCTCAGCCCTCGGGATCGGGCCTTTTCCACCAGAGCCCTGGCCGTCAGATAGCCGGCATCCTCGGCCCGTGGCACCAGACTACCGAGCCAAAAGGCATAGCGTTCACGGGGGTATCCAAGGACCGCCCGCTCATCGCTCTGCACAGTGTTGTAGGCCACGAAGCTTTGGATATTGGCGCCTTCGGCCAGCTCAAGCTGCTCGAACAGAGTCCGCTTGTCCCCGACCAGGACAAGATAGTCGGGCTGCAATTGTCGAGGGCGCTCAGCCACCTCACGAGTGAGACTGATCTGGGCCAGATAGTCTCTCTCGGCAAACAGCATTTCAAGCTCAATCCCCAAACTGGTGGCAGCCTCTTGCATGGCCAAGGCTGCGTCCTGCCAGAATGGCTCGTCTTGCTTGCCTGGATTGATGAAAGCCACACTGGGTCCGGCATCAGCTGAACTAACCACCAGCGCCGTCAAAGCCAAGCCCAACCCGGCGCCTAACCGGCCACTGCGTCCGTTACCCATCACCCGTTTCCTAATCCTTGAAGCTGCCCCGAAACAATGTGCCAGTATACCTGTTAAGCCGCTTCAGCTCTCGCCTTGCCTGCTTTTCATACTGCTCCAGCTGCCGTTGCCAGGTCTTGGTCAAAGGGCGCAGGTCCTGCTCAACCTGACTGCGTTGAAGCCATTGCCAGCGATCATGCCAGTCGCCCAGGCTGCTCTGGCACTGCTGCAGAGCCGTCAACAGCTCTGGAGACATCGCCAGAGCCGGTGCGAAGGCCTGAAGTAGATAACGCAAACGTTTCACCAAAATGCGCACCCGATGCAAATCGAGCGATTTGCGGCTTAGCTGATTGTCAAGCCGACGCCGCAGACGCATCAGTTCGGCAATCAACTGCTTAGCCATCCGGCCGGCCGGCCAGTCAGCCAGTAACAAGGGGGCATCGTTCAAAAAGTTCTCAAGTTGCTGTTCGAGTTGCGGCAAGAGCGGATCCTCACGCAACAGCAGATAACCAGTTTCCAGCGCTGCGCTGCGAGCGCTTAGAGCCATATCCTGTCCCTGCTTGGCCAGCTCGACACACAGCACCTCCAGATCCCGCCAAGGCCCCGAGCGCTGGCCAAACGCGCTTGCCGAGCACAATATCTCTTCGCACCAGTCTGCCTTGCGCCAGGGGCGGGTCAGGCTGCGCAACGAGCGCAAGGCTACTCGCAGGTCATGCAATGCCTCCTGCTCACCCGCCCCACCGAGCAATGCCCGGTTCGCCACCAAAGCCCGATATTGCTGTTCGATTCCTTTGCACAAACAGCCCGGTACTGTGTCCATGGACATCCCCCGTTTCCTTTGTGTCATTGCCAGAATTGAAGGTTGATCATACTCTTGGCAAAAGTCATACACGATATGGGGATGCCAATGCTTCGTGCACTGCTGTTGTTTGTCTTTTTGAGTAGCCCACTGCTGGCCGCAGAGCAGCCCGACATCGATGTCTATCGTGACCCGAACTGTGGTTGCTGCTCGGCCTGGATCGACCACCTGCGCGATAATGGCTTTGCCGTCAGGGATCACCTGGAGAGCAATATGGCGGCGGTCAAGGCCCATTTGGGCGTGCCAGCGGACATGGCGTCCTGCCACACTGCTGTGATTGACGGGCGTTTTATTGAAGGGCATGTGCCTGCTGCCGATATTCTACTGATGCGCAGCCAGCCGGATCTGTTGGGCCTGGCAGTACCCGGCATGCCCATAGGTTCACCGGGCATGGAGATCGGTGACCGGGTCGACGCCTATGATGTCATCTCCATCGATCAGCAGGGCGAGCGCCGGGTTCTGACCAGCTACCCCTGAATTGTTTGTGTCTGCACCTCCAGGGGCAGACACACCCTATTGCGCCCTTCGCGCTTTGCCCGATAGAGATTTTCATCGGCCTGCTGTAGCCAAACCTCCCAACTGGCCTGATCGGTCAGCAAGGCCCCGCCGATAGAAACCGTAACGCCTCCGCCCGGGCTGCTCAGCTCGGCGGCTATTCGTGCACGCAGGTGTTCCGCCGCTTTAAACAATCCCTTGGCATCTATTCCTGGCAACAGCAGCACAAACTCCTCGCCGCCCAGACGGAAGAGCCGGTCAGATTTACGGCAGACAGCTTTGACGATACGCACAAAATCGACCAGTACCTGATCCCCCGCCTTGTGTCCGTGCCGATCATTGATCTGCTTGAAATTGTCCAGATCTAGCACCAACAGGCCATAAGCCTGGGCATAACGCTGGCGGGCTGACATGGCGATGACCAGTTCCTGCTCCATGGTGCGACGATTACCAGCCCCGGTCAGCGGATCGATAGTGGCCAGGGTATTGAGCTGTTCGCGCTGACGGCGACCGCGATAGGCAAAAACAAAAGCGAACAGGCTGGCCATCAGACAGGTAACCAGAAACGAGCTCATCTGGTAGTAGCTTTCAAATACCTCACCGGGGTTAAGCAGCCCATACAGGCACAGCACAGCCAGCGCTGAGAGTGTCGCAACCAGGCTTTGCCGGGGAGGCACTACAAAGAAGTTGAACAGTATCAGGTTGTAGAACCAGAACAGGCCGTTGACGCCCAATTTGATAGAGACCAGCACGGCGCCAATCGAGTAGATAGTCGCCAGGAATTGACCAGGCCGAATAGTATTACCAGTACGCCAGGCATATGCGATGGCAACCAGCGTGCAGAGTACCAGCAGGCTATCGACAATGCCGACCAGCCAACTACCCTCGATCAGGCGAAAGATTGCATAGGGGGTCACGCCCAGAAGAGCCACTAGGCCAACCAGGGTGATGATGGACAACTGAAAGTCGCCTTTCAGTCTCAGCCACAGCTTTGCCATTAAGCCTCGTGCTTGCCAGATATTGTTACAGGCGATCTAAGATGCCGCCATGAGTCAATATGCGAACACTACAGTGGCTTGAAGTCACAAATCAATAGTGATGTGCGATCACGTTGCGTCGGGCGACGTATAGCCGGCCGACGCCCAGGCCAATACTTACTGAGTAGCGGTATCCTGAATCCGCTTGACCATGGCCCGCAGGCCATTGCCGCGAGTCACGCTCAAGTGCTTGAGCAGGTTGAGCTGCTCAAAATAGCCTTCGATATCAAAATCGAGAATCTGCTGGCGAGTCTTGCCGTTATAGGCAGCCAGTACTACCGCCAGCAGGCCCTTGACGATGAACGCGTCACTGTCGGCACTGAAGAACAGCTTGTCGTCGCGCTGATCGCTGACCAGCCAGACCTGGCTTTGGCAGCCACGTACGAAGTTTTCCTCGGTCCGCAGAGCATCATCCAGTACCGGCAACTCGCGGCCCAGGTCGATGATGTACTTGTAGCGATCCTCCCAACTATCGAAGAATGACAGGCTATCAACGATGTCATCGCTGGTAATATCGATACCAAACTGGCTCATGCCGACCTCTCTCAGAAAAACATACCGGTTTCGAGTTGAGCCTCTTCGCTCATCATCTCACGGCTCCAGGGCGGGTCAAATACCAGCTCAACCTTGACCGTCTCGACATTCGGCACCCGCTTGACCCGGTATTCGACGTCACCAACCAGAACTGGGCCCATCCCACATCCAGGCGCAGTCAGAGTCATGCGGATATCGACATGCTTACCCGGCTGATCCACCTCAACCCCATAGATCAATCCCAGATTGACCAGATCAACCGGAATTTCCGGGTCATAAACCGATTTCAGTGCAGTCCAGACCTGTTCAATATCGATCTGATCATCAACCGGCTCAGGGAACTCCAGCAGCTCCGGCTCCAGGCCGAGCTTGTCGGCATCAGTGCCATCCACCCGCACCATCTGACCGTGATAGGTCACCGTGTAGTTGCCACCCAGAGCCTGGGTAATGGTTACAAAGGTATCCTTGGGGATGGTCAGCGGCGTGCCATCAGGAACCCGGCGCGCAGGGCAATCGGCCTGCGCTACCACCATACGTCTTTCCATTCAGTTCACACCAGCCATTCAATTAACACTAAAGCTTTCGCCGCAACCGCACTGGTCTTTGACGTTGGGGTTGATGAAGCGGATCTGCCGGTTGATGCCTTCCTTGACCAAGTCGATCTCGGTGCCTGACAGAATCGGCAGACTATCGTGATCGACCAGCAGCGCAACCTGATCATCAAGTTGGTAGCGCAGATCGTTGTCAGCGCCCTTCTCGACCAGATCGATCACGTACATGAAACCGGTACAACCACTCTTTTTCACGCTCAAGCGCACCGCCTTGCCCGGCTCCGCGCCTAGCTGGCGACGAAAATGCTCCAGCGCCGCAGGGGTTACACTCACGACCTGGCGTGCCGGATCAAAGGACTCAACACTCATGATGCACTCCTAAACAAGGAACTGCCGGACCTTGGCCAAAGCCTCGAACAGGCGATCGACGTCGGCACGGGTGTTGTAGAAACTGAAGCTGGCACGCACTGTGCCAGGAATACCAAACTGATCCATGATCGGCTGGGCACAGTGATTCCCGGTCCGCACCGCCACGCCCTGCTGATCCAGCAGCATCCCGATATCATGGGGGTGGGCACCTTCGAGCAAAAAGCTCATCACGCTGGTTTTGCGGGCAGCAGTACCGACCAGGATCACACCGGGGGTATTGCGTGCGCAGTCTTCGGCGTAGGCCAGCAGAGCCTGCTCATGGGCCGTCGCACCAGCGCGGTCCAGGCCCAGAATGTAATCAATGGCCGCCCCCAAACCGATTACACCGGCGATGTCGGGGGTGCCGGCTTCGAACTTATAGGGCAACTGGTTGAAGGTGGTTCCGGCAAAGCTGACCGATTCGATCATTTCGCCACCGCCCTGATAAGGCGGCATCGCCTCCAGCAGAGCTGCTTTGCCATAAAGCACACCCAGACCGGTCGGACCAAACAGCTTGTGCGAGGAAAAAGCGTAGAAATCGCAGTCCAGGGCCTGTACATCAACTTCGAAATGGCTGACCGCCTGAGCCCCGTCGATCAGACACAAGGCTCCAACGCTATGAGCCAGACGCACTACCTGCTCGACCGGATTGATGGTACCCAAAGCGTTGGACACATGCACACAGGCAACCATCCGCACCCGCTCATCAAGCATGGCTTCCAGAGCGGCCATGTCCAGCGTACCACTGGCATCGACAGGAATCGGTTCGACGCTGGCACCCTTCTCCGCCGCCACCAGTTGCCACGGCACGATGTCCGAATGATGCTCCATGGCCGAAACCAGAATCCGATCACCCGGTTTAAGTTCGCTGCGGCCCCAGCAGGCGGCGACCAGATTGATGCCCTCAGTGGTACCGCGAGTCCAGATGATTTCACGCCGCTCGGCGGCATGGATGAACTGCTGAACCTTGACCCTGGCGGCCTCAAACTTTTCCGTCGCCCGGTCAGCCAGCGCGTGGGCACCGCGATGCACATTGCTGTTGTCCTGACGATAATAGTCGCTGATTGCCTGGATCACCGCTTCCGGCTTCTGGGTCGTGGCGGCATTGTCCAGATAGACCAGAGGATGCCCGTTGACCTGCTGATGCAGGATCGGGAAGTCCTTGCGGACACGCTCGGCATCGAAAGCCGGCTTGAGGTTCAGCACCTGATCATTCATAAGCCAATTGTCCCACCTGTTCGCTGCCCTGACCAAACAAAGTGGCCAAACGCGGGCGCAAATAGTCCTGAATGGCCTGTTCCGGCACTTCGTTCAGCAGCTCATTGATGAAACCGAAGCTGAGCATTGTGCGTGCATCGGCCTCGGATACGCCACGGCTTTGCAGGTAATACAGCGAGGTCTCATCCAACTGAGCGATAGTGGCGCCATGGGCACAGCGCACATCGTCGGCATAGATTTCCAACTCGGGCTTGGTGTCGATCTCGGCATTGGGTGAAGTCAGCAAATTCTTGTTGCTGAGTTCGGCCAGGGTTTTCTGGGCCTTGGGATGGATATGAATCCGACCATTGAATACCGCCTTGGCCGAGTCTCCGACGATACCCCGGAACACCTCGTTGCTAGTGCAGTGCGGCACACAATGCTCGATATTGGTGTGGTAGTCGATCAACTGGCGATTGCGCGGCAGGTAGACCCCGTCCAGCTCTAGATGCGCACCTTCACCCCGGTGATTGACCTGATAGTCGATCCGCTTGAGCCGGCTGCCCTGGGCCAGAGTGAAGCCATGGAAACGGGCATCGCGCTGCAGATCGACATGCACGCCACCAACATGCAGCAGGTCTTCCTGCTCCAGGTTGAGGCGGTAATGCTGTACCTGTGCATTGGCCCCGACCACAACCTCGGTCAGACTGTTGACGAAGCCGTTCTGGCTGGCATCACTGGAGACATAGTGCTCGATCAGCTCAGCCTGACTGTTATCCTCCAACACCACCAGTACGCGCTGGCTGGCCACGGCCGGCTCCGCGCTAGGAGTCGAGACATTCAGGATATAGACCGGCTTGGTCAGTTTCTGGCCACGGCCAACATGGACCAGCACACCGTCGGCCGCCCAGGCGTTGCTCAGCGCTGCAAACAAGTGCCGCTGGCTGTCCACCACCTTGCCCAGATGCTGCTGAATCAGCGCCTGCTGCTGCTCGTCGGCTGAGGCAAAGCGCACCACGCCAGTCGGCAGCGGATCGGAATGGGTCGCATCGAACACACCATTGACGAATACCAGACGAGTCGCGTCCAGCTCGATCGGTTCAACCGAGTCTTGCCAGTCAGCGCTGTCGACCAGCCCCCAGCGTGCCGGCGCGTCGTTGGCCAATGGAGTCAGCGGGGTGTATTTCCACAATTCGGTTTTACGGGTCGGCCAACTTGCCGCTGACCAGCTATCAGCACCCTGGCGGCGCAACGCATCAAGCCAGGCAGGGCTTTGCTGTTGCTGCGCCAGTTCCAGAGCCAGTTGTTGGAAGTCGCTCATGGGCTCAGGCTACCTCGCCTTCAAGCCAGCCATAGCCCTTGGCCTCAAGCTCGAGGGCCAGGCTCTTGTCGCCGGACTTAACGATCCGGCCACCGGCCAGCACGTGAACATAATCGGGAACGATGTAATCGAGCAGACGCTGGTAGTGAGTCACCACCAGAAAGCTGCGCTTGCCGTCACGCATAGCATTGACCCCGTCAGCCACCACTTGCAAAGCATCGATGTCCAGACCCGAGTCGGTCTCATCAAGGATGCACAGATCCGGCTCGAGCAGCATCATCTGCATGATCTCGTTGCGTTTCTTTTCACCGCCAGAGAAGCCTTCGTTGACCCCGCGCTTGAGGAAGCCGGGGTCCAGGCTAACGCGCTTGCTGGTTTCACGGGCGAGCTTCATGAACTCGACCGACGACAGCTCAGGCAGCGCCTGGTGCTTGCGCTTGGCATCGACTGCGGCCTTGAGGAACTCCATGTTGCTCACGCCCGGAATTTCGACCGGATACTGGAACGCCAGGAACAGGCCTTCGCGGGCACGCTCTTCGGTATCCATATCCAGCAGGTCGTGGCCTTTGAAGAGCACGCTGCCAGAGGTCGCTTCGTAACCAGGGCGCCCGGACAGCACATTACCCAGGGTGCTCTTGCCCGAACCGTTGGGCCCCATGATCGCATGGACCTCGCCCGGCTTTACCTCGATGCTCAACCCCTTAAGGATATTTTTCTCTTCAACTTTGGCGCACAAATCTTTGATAGATAACATATTTGTTAACCTGAAACCGTCTTAAAACCAATCCACTGATCCGCTACTGGCGATCAGCCCACTGAACCTTCAAGGCTGACTTCGAGCAACTTGCCAGCCTCAACTGCGAACTCCATCGGCAACTCCTTGAACACCTCGCGGCAGAAGCCGTTGACGATCATGGAAATGGCCTTTTCTGCATCCAGCCCGCGCTGCTGGCACAGGAACAACTGATCATCGCTGACCTTGGATGTAGTGGCCTCGTGCTCGATTACCGCACTGGGGTTCTTGCTCTCGATATAGGGGAAGGTGTGAGCCCCGCAACGATCACCGATCAGCAGCGAATCACACTGGGTGTAGTTGCGCGCGCCTTCAGCACCAGGGTTGATCCGTACCAGTCCGCGATAGGCACTGTCGCTCTGGCCGGCCGAAATCCCCTTGGCAACGATGGTCGAACGGGTGTTCTTGCCCAGGTGGATCATCTTGGTGCCGGTATCGGCCTGCTGGAAATTATTGGTCAGCGCGACCGAATAGAACTCACCGACGCTGTTGTCACCCTTGAGAATACAGCTCGGGTACTTCCAGGTTACCGCCGAGCCAGTCTCGACCTGGGTCCAGGAAATCTTGGCGTTGGTGTGGGCAATGCCACGCTTGGTGACGAAGTTGTAGATCCCGCCTTTGCCTTCGGCGTTACCCGGATACCAGTTCTGAACTGTGGAGTACTTGATCTGGGCGTTGTCCATGGCAACCAGTTCGACCACGGCAGCATGCAGCTGGTTTTCGTCGCGCATCGGCGCGGTACAGCCTTCCAGATAGCTGACGTAGGAGCCTTCGTCGGCCACGATCAGGGTCCGCTCGAACTGCCCGGTGTTCATCTCGTTGATCCGGAAGTAGGTCGACAGCTCCATCGGGCAGCGCACGCCCTTGGGGATATAGACAAACGAACCATCGGAGAACACCGCCGAGTTCAGCGCGGCATAGAAATTGTCTTTCTGCGGAACCACGCTACCCAGGTATTTCTGCACCAGATCCGGGAAACGCTTCACCGCTTCACTGATCGGGCAGAAGATTACCCCGGCTTCTTCCAGCTTCTCGCGGAAGGTGGTTACTACCGAAACCGAATCGAAGACCGCATCGACCGCCACACCGGCGAGCATTTCCTGTTCATGCAGCGGAATGCCGAGTTTTTCATAGGTCGCCAGCAGCTCCGGATCGACCTCATCGAGGCTCTTGGGCTTGTTGGCCATGCTCTTGGGCGCGGAATAATAGGATACCGCCTGGAAATCGATTTCCGGATAGTGGACATGGGCCCACTTGGGCTCTTCCATTTCCTGCCAGGCGCGAAACGCCTTCAAGCGCCACTCGAGCAGCCATTCAGGCTCCTCTTTCTTGGCTGAAATGAAACGAATCACGTCTTCATTGAGCCCAGGTGGCAGGGTCTCGGACTCAATGGCCGAATGGAACCCGGCCGCGTAGTCCTTCTTGATAAGGCTTTCGACTTCTTCAGTCACGGTATCACCTCAATCATGCAGCCCTCGATATGGGGCCGCCACTTCAGTTCAGGCTAGCGGATCCATGCTCCGCAGGATGAACGGTTCTTCCGACCGTTTTCAGATAATGCGTTCCAGGTTGACCACGCTCTCATGGCCATTGCTACAGCCACGGTCCTGGCGGGAACGTACGCGCTGGATATCGTCGCGGGACACCAGATCAGCCAGAGTGATATCACTTAGAAACTGGCGCAGGCGATCACTAAGATCGGACCACAGGTGATGGGTCAGACACACCTCGCCATGCTGGCAGTCGCCCTTACCCATGCATCGGGTGGCATCCATGGAGTCGTTCACCGCTTCGACGATCTGCGCCACACTGATGGCACCCGCACCGCCGGCCAGCCGATAACCGCCACCTGGACCGCGAACGCTTTCAACCAGCTTGCTGCGGCGCAATTTGGCAAACAACTGTTCCAGATAGGAGATCGATACGCCCTGACGCATGGAAATATCCGCCAGGGTAATCGGCCCCTGGTCCTCGTGGAGCGCCAGGTCCAGCATGGCCGTTACGGCATAGCGGCCCTTGGTCGTCAGTCGCATAAAAGCTCCCAAGCCCTTGATGACATGCTCGGCATGATGCAATATCCAAGCAAATCAGTCAAGTATTTGACCCGATAAACGACCGCTCAGGCCCGCGCAGTATAAGAGTTTTGCCACTAATCTTGAAGGAAAAGCATGGTACTCAATCAGGCTGGCTGATTGACCACAAAATGGCTGATACAAACATGCAATGAGTGTTATCGTTTGTCAGTTTTCATGAACAGTATAAAAAGGAGTCAGTGCACCATGAGCCACACCCGGCAGTTCTATATCAATGGCCAGTGGGTTGCTCCCAAGGGCGATAAAACCCTGGACGTCATCAATCCTGCCACTGAAGAAGTAGTGGCCACCATTGCCCTGGGCAACAAAGAGGATGTTGACCTGGCTGTGGACGCTGCGCGCGAGGCCTTTGAAAGCTACTCGCAGACCAGCCGCGAAGAGCGCCAGGCCCTGCTCGGTCGCGTTATTGAAGTATTCAAGAAGCGCATGGGCGACGTTGCCGTCGCCATTTCCCAGGAAATGGGTGCGCCGGCCAAGCTGTCACAGGTTGCCCAGGCGCCGTCCGGGCTGGGTCATTTCGCCACCGCCCTCGAAGCACTCAAGCATTTCGAGTTCGAAGAGCAAATCGGCACCACCCAAGTAGTCAAGGAACCCATTGGCGTTTGCGGTCTGATCACCCCCTGGAACTGGCCGATGAACCAGCTCACCTGCAAGGTCGCCCCGGCGCTGGCCACCGGCTGCACCATGGTGCTCAAGCCGTCTGAAGTTGCCCCGCTGTCAGCCCTGCTGCTGGCCGAGATTCTTGATGAGGCCGGTGTCCCGGCAGGCGTGTTCAACCTGGTCAACGGCGATGGCCCGACCGTGGGTGCCGCCATGTCCGCCCACCCCGGCATCGACATGATGTCATTCACCGGTTCCACCGGGGCCGGTCGTCAGGTGATGATGAACAGCGCTCAAACCATCAAGCGTGTTGCGCTGGAGCTGGGTGGCAAGTCCGCCAACATCCTGCTCGATGATGTCAACTTCGAGAAGATGGTTGCCCATGGGGTGATGAGCTGCATGAACAACAGCGGCCAGTCCTGTAACGCACCGACCCGCATGCTGGTACCCAACAGCCGTATGGATGAAGTCGCCGCGATTGCCGAAACTGTAGTCGCCAAGGTCAAGGCCGGTGATCCGAACGCCGAAGATACCGTGATCGGTCCGGTAGTCTCCCATGCCCAGTTCGACAAGATTCAGAGCCTGATCCAGGCCGGCATCGACGAAGGCGCGCGACTGATCGCTGGCGGCACCGGCAAGCCGGAGGGGCTGGACAAGGGGTACTTTGTCAAGCCGACCATCTTCACCCACGTCACCAACGAGATGACTATCGCTCGCCAGGAAATTTTTGGCCCGGTGCTGTCGATCATCGGTTACGAAGATGAAGAAGATGCTATCCGCATCGCCAACGACACCAACTACGGCCTGTCCGGCTATGTTTCATCGGCTGACCTGGATCGCGCTCGCCGCGTTGCCCGCCGTATCCGGACCGGCATGGTCCACCTCAACGGCGCGCCGCTGGACAACAAGGCGCCGTTTGGCGGTTACAAGGAGTCAGGCATCGGTCGCGAATGGGGCCATTACGGCTTCGAGGATTTCCTCGAGGTGAAGTCGATCTTCGGCTATCACCCCAAGCAAGCGTAAGCTCAGAAAGCCAAGGTGAGGGCGGCAACACCGCCCTCACCCCAGCGCCTTAACCGCCTCAATCATCTGCACCATGACCTTCTGCGCATCGCCATACACCATCGCGGTGTTTTCGGCATAGAACAGCTCGTTTTCAACCCCTGAATACCCTTTGCCCTGCCCGCGCTTGATCACGTAGGCCTGATGAGCCTGATCAACATTGAGAATCGGCATGCCATAGATCGGGCTGGACTTGCGGGTCCGGGCGGCGGGATTGACCACATCATTGGCACCGATGACTACGGCCACATCGGCCTGGGTGAAGTCTTCGTTGATATCCTCCAGATCCGCAATAATGTCGTAGGGCACCCCGGCCTCGGCCAATAGCACGTTCATGTGCCCGGGCATCCGGCCGGCCACCGGGTGGATGGCGAAGCGCACGTCCACGCCCTGCTTCTGCAATAGTTTCACAAACTCATAGAGTTTGTGCTGGGCCTGAGCTACCGCCAGGCCATAACCGGGAACGATAATGACCTTGCTGGCGTAGTACATGGCGATTGCCGCATCCGAAGCCTCACTGGCCTTCATGCTGCCCTGTATATCTCCGGCATCGCCCTCCTCGTCGCCGCCGAATTGACTGAACAGCACATTGGTTACCGACCGGTTCATGGCCTTGGCCATCATCAAGGTCAGCAACGTACCGGCCGAGCCAACGACCGTGCCAGCAATAATCATCGCCGGGTTCTGCAAAACGAAACCCTCGAATGCCACGGCCAGACCAGTCAAGGCGTTGTAAAGTGAGATCACCACTGGCATATCGGCTCCGCCAATCGGCGTGGTAATCATCACCCCCAGTGCCAGCGCAATCAGGAAGAACACCGCAATCAGCAGCATCGGCGGCTCGGCTCCAGCCATCCCGGCAGTAACCACTGCCGCGCCGGTAGCCAACGAAGCGAAGAACAGCACGGCATTAACCAACTGCTGCATAGGCAGACGCAGCACTCGGTTCAAGCGGCCATCGAGCTTGGCCCAGGCGACCAGCGACCCGGACAGCGCCACCGAACCGATCAGCCCTCCCAGCACGGCCAGAATGCTGATCACCACACCATGAGCCTGAGCATTGCCGGAGAACAGCTCTACCGCAGCAATCGCCGCCGCCGCACCGCCGCCCATGCCGTTGTACAGGGCCACCATCTGCGGCATATTGGTCATCGCCACTTTCTTGCCGCTGTACCAGGCCCAGCCAACCCCAAGCCCCAGAGCAATCAACACCAGGGCGATATTCATAGTCAGGTGCGGCTGGGCCCGTTCATTGACATCGAAGCCGTAGAGAAAGGCCACCACCACCGCCAGCGCCATACCCCAACCGGCAACCAGGATGCCCGAACGCGCGGTAACCGGGCTGGACATGCGTTTGAGACCGTAGATGAACAGCAGTGCCGCGACGAAATAAGCCGTCTCGATGATCAGCGAGGTGTCCATGACTTACTCCTTGTCAGCCGCTGCAGCATCCCGCTTGTCGCTGGGCTTGAACATTTCCAGCATGCGTTCGGTCACCACATAGCCTCCGGCAGCATTGCCGGCACCGAGCAACACACCGACAAAACCAATCAATTGCTCCAAAGGCGAGCCTGCGTTGAGCAGCGCCCACATGGCGCCAACCACCACGATCCCGTGAATGAAGTTGGAGCCGGACATCAATGGCGTATGCAGGATCGCCGGCACCCTGGCGATGACCTCGTAACCAGTAAAGGCCGCCAGCATGAAGATATACAGTGCAACGAACCCGGTGATGGTACTGGTGAAGTCCATGGTCTCACTCCCCCGTATTGTCGACGGCCTTACGGGCCGCTTTGTTCTTGATTTCGCCGTCTTTGGTCAGTAGCGCATGGGCCAGCACCTCATCCTCCCAGTCCGGCGCCAGCTCTCCGTCATGCATCAGCAACCCGGCCAATGCCAACAAGTTGCGGGCATATAGCTCAGAGGCGTGCTCGGCCAGATGACTGGGAATGTTCAGCGGCGCGACTATGGTCGCCGGACCGACCTCAACCGTATCGCCTGGGTGCGTCAGCGGGGTATTGCCGCCCCCCTCGGCCGCCAGATCGACGATCACCGCCCCTGGTTTCATGCCCATGATCTGCGCTTCGCTGATGATCTTCGGGCTCGGCCGCCCAGGAATCGAGGCTGTGGTGATCACCGCATCGGCCTGTTGAATATGCCTGGTCAGCACCTCGGCGACCCGCTCCTGCTCCTCGCTGGTCAGCTCCCTGGCATAGCCCCCCAAACCGCTGGCCGAAACTCCGGTATCAACGAACTTGCCACCCACCGACTCAACCTGCTCCTTCACTTCAGGGCGCACGTCATAGCCCTCGACCATAGCGCCCAACCGCCTGGCCGTAGCCAGCGCCTGCAACCCAGCCACCCCCGCGCCCATCACCAGTATCTTGGCCGGGCGTAGCGATCCGACTGCGGTGGTCATCATCGGCAATATCCGGTTGAGACTGGTCGCCGCCAGTAACGCCGCGTAATAGCCCGCCAACGCGGCCTGGGATGACAGTGCATCCATGGCCTGAGCCCGGGTAATCCGGGGAATCAGCTCCATCGCCAGACAGGTGATCTGTCGGTCGCGCAAAGCCTTAACCAATTCAGGCTCGCGGTGAGCGTGGACGAAACAGCAGAGGATGGTGCCTGGCGGCATCTGTTCGACATCCGCCAGCGCTGGTGGCTGCACCCGGAAAATCAGTCGGGTGTTCTCAGGCATTGGACCAATGCTGGTCCCGGCCTGCTGATAGAGCGGATCGGGAATTCTGGCAGCCTCGCCAGCCCCCGATTGCAAATGGGTATGTATTCCGAGCTTTTCCAACTTGGCGACGACGGCGGGGACCAGCGCCACCCGTTTTTCATGCAGTCGTGTTTCCTTGGGAACAAACAGCGTAACCGGCATGGCCACTCCTTGCGACTGATCGGTTGTCTGTCACTAGCATAGACCACCCAAGGATTCTTACACTTGCCGATCACAGCATTGCAGTAGCACCAAATCAACTCAACAGCAGCAGCCATAGCGGCATGCTGAACGCAGCCAGCAGGGTTGAAAGGAAAATTACCGAGCTGATTATCCGGTTGTCTTCCTGCCCCATCGCATAGGCCAGGACATTGACACCGGTCGGGCAAGCAGCCATCAGTACCAGCACGGTTCTGGCTTCGGGATTCAATGGCAACAGCGAAGTGAAGCCCATGACCAGCAACGGAAACGCCAGCAATTTGGCCAGGGTCAGTGACAGCATAGCCCGGCTCAGATAGAGCCGGTAATGCGCCAGACTCATGCCCAACACCAGCAGCGCACAGGGCAATGAGGCCGCAGCCAGCCAGTCGACGGTACGCCAGACCGCAGCCGGCAGCGCTAAGCCACTCAGATTGAGCGTCGCCCCCAGCAGTAACCCGACAATGATCGGATTGGTCAGGCTCGACAGGGTCTGACGCCACGACAGGCGCTCGCCCTGACCGCTGAACAGTGCGATATAGAGGCTTTGCAGGGTGAACAGTATCAGGCTGTGAAACACCAGCACGGCGAACAGATAAACCAGCTTATCCGTCCCCAGCAACAGGCTGACCAGCGGGATACCCACCAGCACGTTATTGGAGTAGCTGGCCGCCAGCCCCATGGAAGTGGGACGCCCCTGCGAGCGATGGGCAACTACATTGATCAGGATGAACACCAGCAATGCCGGGACAAAATACGCCACCAGCAACATGGGCGAGAGCCCCTCACTGAGGTCAGCCCGGGCCAGGCCAGCGAACAGCAATACCGGCATGAACAGCTTGAAGGTGATCGCCGCCAGAGCCGTGCCGGCCTCAGTCGGCAACCAGCGGCGCCAGCCGAGCAGATAACCAATGGCAATCAGGGCAAAGATCGGGATCAGTGCATCGACTACGGACACAAGCAACTCCTGACACAGGGCTGGACGGCGCAGCCCGGGGCCATAGAGTCTACCAGCGCAAAGACGCTTTAGCGGATCAGATTTGCAGAATACTCTGTTGCAGTTTGCTCAAGCAGATCCATGTTGTCGTGTTGCCAAGGATGAAAGTTCTCGCGGTAAAAATCGCGATACGCCCCAAGCAACCCGGTGAAAAAGCCATTACGCCCCCATAGCCAGCGCATACCGCGCCACCACATGCCAGGACGCAACAGCAGGCCATCGCGGCGCAACATATGCCACATCCCCCGGGTCACATCCTTGAGAAAGAAAAAGGTCGCCTGGCGCATAGCCTTGCGCAGTAGTTTGCGGTCACCACAGACCTGCATGTAGACATCAAAGGCCACCGCCTTGTGCTCGGTTTCCTCCAATGCATGCCAGCGCCACAAACGCAGCATTTCCGGGGTTGCGCCCTGCATCCAGCGCGGCTCGCGCAGCACCGCATCGGCCATGATCGCCGTAAAGTGTTCCATGGCCACAGTGCCGGCCAACTGCCGCTCAGGCGAGAAGTTCTTTTCCACGAAGCGAATGCGCCGTTTGACTGGTAATTCCAGAGCATCAATATCGTAGCCCAACTGACGCAGGCGCTGGTTGTAGTCAATATGCTCGCGGCTGTGGTGGCCTTCCTGACCGATAAACCCACGGATCTGCTCCTGCAATTGCGGATCCTTGATCTGATCCCGGAACAGGCGGACCGAGTCGATGAAATAGCGCTCACCATCCGGAAATAGCACCGACATGGCATTGAAGAAATGCGTCTTAAACGGATCGCCATCCAGCCAGTGACGGGGCAGCGGATCGGGCAAACCGGGATCCAGTCGGCGGGGACGGATATCAAGCCGCGCGGGTGTGAGGCGGGGTGTTACGGATTCCTTTTCCATAGGGCAGGACTCTCTGGTGTTATCTCATCATCATACTCCGCTATCTGCACAACCATTAGGCCATATCCGCCAACTCAAGGCGACTCTGCTGCCAGCTCCTCTCTCAGACTCAAACTGGCGTCTGCGCGTATTGCAGCTAAAGTTTAGGAAACATTCTGAAATAAGCCGTATCAGAATCCCAATGATCTCCTGGGGGCCTGTTCGCCATGACATGGATTATCGATACGCTCAACACCCTGTTCTGGGGCTATGTGCTGATCTACGGATTGCTTGGGGTTGGCATCTTCTTCACCTTCCGGCTTGGACTGCTGCAGTTTCGCTACTTCGGCGAAATGGTGCGCTCAATTCTCCATGCCCGGCAAAGCGATGCTTCAGGGATATCACCTTTTCAGGCTCTGTGTACCAGCCTGGCCTCGCGCATTGGTACCGGCAACCTGGCCGGGGTGGCAGTCGCACTCTACCTGGGCGGCGCCGGGGCAATATTCTGGATGTGGATGGTAGCGCTGGTCGGCATGGCCACCGCCTACTCAGAAAGCACCCTGGCCCAGCTTTACAAGGTTCGCGATGCCAAGGGCCAATACCGTGGCGGTCCAGCGTTCTATATTTCCAAGGGCCTCAAGGCACCTTGGGCTGGCAGCATCTTTGCCATCTGCCTGATCATTTCCTTCGGGCTGGTGTTCAATGCGGTCCAGGCCAACTCGATTGCCGACGCCATGCAGGGCGCCTTCGGCTTGCCAAAACTGTGGGTAGGGGTTGTGATTGCCATACTCGCCGGCCTGGTGATCTTTGGCGGTTTACGCTCGATTGCCCGCTTCGCCGAACTGGTCGTCCCCTTCATGGCTACCGCTTATGTGCTGGTCGCCCTGGTGGTCCTGGTGCTGAACATCACCGAAGTGCCCGGGGTGCTGGCCACCATCATCAAAAGCGCCTTCGGGCTTGAAGAAGCGGCTGGTGGAGTCGCAGGGTCGGTAACTGCCGCCATGCTCAATGGCATCAAGCGCGGCCTGTTTTCCAATGAGGCCGGCATGGGCTCGGCTCCGAACGTTGCCGCCACCGCCACCCCGGCGCCACATCACCCCTCCTCTCAGGGATTCGTCCAGGCCATGGGGGTTTTTATCGACACCATCGTGATCTGTACAGCCACCGCTATCATGATCCTGCTGTCCGGTGCGCTGGAGCCCGGTTCAGGAGTGACAGGCACCCAACTTACCCAGCAGGCTCTGCACGAGCATATTGGCGCAGCCGGCACCTATTTCATCGCCTTTGCCATTCTGTTCTTTGCCTTTACCTCGATCGTCGCCAATTACTCCTACGCTGAGAACGCCCTGATATACCTTGGCGTGGGCAACACTCTGGGGATGACCATACTGCGCCTGGGCACACTGAGCATGGTGATCTGGGGTGCCTATCAAGCGGTTGCCACGGTATTCGATGCCGCCGACGCTTCGATGGGGCTGATGGCCACCATCAACCTGATTGCCATTGTGCTGCTGTCTGGCACTGTGGTGAAACTGACCCAGGACTACATGGCCCAGCGCAAGAACGGCGAAATACCCAAGTTCAAGGCGGCGGACTATCCCGAGTTGAAGGAGAAGATCAATACCGATATCTGGCGTTAGGGTCTGTTGCCGTTTCATCGCAACCGCGCCGGAACCTGCCCTGTAACACCGTTGCAACGCTGATATGACAAGCTGGCGGCAGTCTCGTTACGAACTGCCGCCATGGCCGAAACGCTCCACCAGATCCAGCGACACCTGCCCGAACAGATCCAGCTAGATCGGCTTCTGGACAAGGGCGCTCGCCACCTGCGCGTCAGCACGGCTCATCAGGTCGATATCCAGGGCATCATCATTCCCATTCGAGTGATCGAACTTGGCAGCCGCTCCCCCCTGGCTCCGGTCATCGGCTTTTTCGGGGGAGTGCATGGGGTCGAGCGAATCGGCACACAGGTGCTGTTGTCATGGTTGCACAGCTTGGTTCACCGTCTGGACTGGGATGATCACCTGGGACGCCAGCTTGAACGCGTGCGTCTGGTGTTCATGCCGATGATCAACCCCGGCGGGATATGGCACCACCGACGCAGCAACCTCAATGGTGTCGACCTCATGCGCAACGCACCGATCGACGCCATGGGGCCGGTGCCCTGGCTGGTCGGCGGTCATCGCATCAGCCGGCGCCTGCCCTGGTACCGGGGCAGGCGCAACGCCCCGCTGGAGGCCGAGGCTCAGGCGCTGGTCGATACCGTGCGTGAACGACTGCTCAGCGCGCCCTTCGCTCTCAGTATCGACTGCCACAGCGGCTTCGGTCGCCGTGACCGGCTCTGGTGCAGCTATGCCCGCAGCCACCGACCAATCCAGCATATTGCCGAGGTCTATGCCCTCAAGCAGTTGTTTGAGCGCACCTACCCCCACCACCACCCATATATCATCGAGCCGCAGTCGGTTAACTACACCACCCATGGCGATCTCTGGGATTATCTTTACGACGAATCACTGGAACAGCATCCTGACAACCTCTACTTGCCCTTCACCCTGGAAATGGGCTCGTGGCTCTGGGTCCGCAAGAACCCCCGTCAAATGCTCGATTACTTCGGTTACTTCAATCCGGTGATCAGCCACCGCAAACGTCGGGTACTGCGCCAACATCTGCCGCTGTTCGAGTTTCTTACCCATGCTACCCAGGCCTGGCGCAACTGGCAGCCCCGTCCACAGCAACGCGACGAGTTAACCCGCCAAGCAATTGAGATGTGGTTCAACAACGACCACTAAAGAATAAATTTGCGTACTTGTTGCCCGGATGGCTGGCGTGTTGCCAGCTATACTTCAGTCAGGCCGGGAGATCACCAAAATGAAAAAGATCTTGGCGTTGATCGTAGTAGCAGTTGCCATGCAGGCCCATGCCGAGGAAGAGTCAGACTCGGACCTTCCCGAGTGGATGGTTGACAAGATAACCCCCGTCCACAGCCGGGTATCGCGCTGGGTCAGCAGCACCTCACGCGGGCTGGACGGATTCTTTGGTACCGATGACAGTCTGCGAGTCGAAAACCAGTCCTACCTGCGTCTGAGCCAGGAGTTCGAGTGGCGGGAAACCGAAGATTTCGACACCGACACCAGCCTGCGCTTTCGACTCGACTTGCCCACCACCAAGGAACGCCTGCGTCTGGTCATTGATTCTGACCCGGAAGAAACTCAGGGCACGCTTGAGCAACAAGGCTCACAGAGCCTGCGCCAGGATCAGACCGACCGGCGTAATTCGGTCGTCGGTCTTGACCGCCTGAGCAGTCGCGACAAGACCCAGAACTGGGCCACCAAGTTCGGTGCCGGGGTCAAGCTGCGTTTTCCACTGGACCCCTATGTACGCATGACCACCGAGCGTCTGTGGGATGTCGGTGACGGCCCCTGGCAACTGGAGTCCTACAACCGCCTGTCCTGGTTCGACAGCGATGGCTATTCGGCCCGTAGCCGCTGGGACTTCGGCCGGCCGCTGGATGAAGTACGCCACTTCAGGTTCATCACCAACTTTCAGTGGCAGGAAGATGTCGACACTTTGGAGTTCTCTGAGACCATTGAGCTGAACCGCCGCCTGAGCAGGCGCAGCGCCATCCGCTACGCAGGTGTGATGGTCGGCAACAGCAGTTCAAACCCGCGGATCAACAACTACTACCTGCTGACTCAATATCGTCGCAGTCTGCACAAGGACATCCTGTTCATGGATGTGATACCTGAACTGCACTTCCCCCGGGACTCGAACTTCGACCCGCGCTGGGCCTTTACCCTGCGTCTGGAAATGCTGTTCACCGGCGATATTCAGGAGCCACGCGACTGACGCAGAAAGTTGACGATCCAGCGCATCATCAGCCGATCGTCGACTTCGGCGCTCAACGAGGCCTGCCCCTCACGCAGACGCGCATCGGCAATCACGCCCTTGCGCCGATCCATCAGATCACGCGAGTAGGCCTTGCAGAATTCCGGGTGGCCCTGAACACTCATGAAATGTTGCTGGTACTGCACCAGGTAGTAAGGGCAGAAATCGCTGCTGGCAAGAATTTCCGCCTGCGGAGGCAAACGTACTACCTGGTCCTGATGGCTGACGATCAGATCGAGCTTATCCTGCCAGGGCTCCATCCAGGGCTTGCGCTCAACCACCTGATTGAACGACATACCCACTCCCCAACCTTTCTCCGATTGACGCACCTCGCCGCCCAGTGCCTTGGCCATGAGTTGATGGCCGAAACATACGCCCACCAGCGGCACGCCCTGCTCCCACAGTTCAACGATGAACGCCTGTAGATCCTCGATCCAGTCCAGCCCATCATTGACGCCATACTTGCTGCCGGTAGTCAGGTAGCCGTCGCATTCACCGGGTTGACCGGGCAGTTCACCATCCAGTGCGCGGTAAACCCGTATGTGCGCATCTGGCACCTGCTCCAGCAACAGAGTTCGAAACATCTCCGGATAATTGCCGTGCGCCGGCTGCAACTCGGGCATGACATCGTCACACTGCAGCAAGCCAATCTTCATTTCACAACTCTCCATTCAGAGCCTTGAGCAACAACTGCGAGTACTGCTGCGCAGTAAAGGGCACAGGGTTGGTCCCAGCCGAGGGATCGACCTCAGCCATCTGACCAACCCGCTCAAGCTGAGCGTCATCGATGCCGATCTCGGCTAACGTCATCGGAATGCCGACCGTAGCGCGCAAATCGAGCACCCAGTCCAGCACCGCGCCAAAGCCCGGCTGCGCCAGGCCCAGATAGCGCCCCAAACGCTCCATCGGCGCATTGATAACAGCGCGGTTGGCCATCAGCACATAGGGCATCAATACTGCATTGAGCAACCCATGATGGGCATCATAGAGCGCGCCAAGCGGGTGGGCCAGTGCATGCATGGCGCCGAGCCCACGCTGAAATGCCGTAGCGCCCATGCTTGAGGCGACCAGCATTTGCAAACGGGCCTCCAGATCGTTGCCCTGAGCCGTTGCCCGTGGCAGGTAGTCCTTGACCAGACGCATCCCCTCCAGCGCAATACCCTCAGCCATGGGGTGATACACCGGCGAGCAGAAGGCCTCCAGACTGTGCGACAACGCATCCATACCGGTGGCAGCGGTAATTTTGGGCGGCAGGCCAACGGTCAGTTCAGGATCTAGGATCACCAGTGCCGGCAGCATTCTGGCGTGGAAAATAATGCGTTTGACCCGAGCCTGCTCATCGGTAATCACCGAGGCGCGACCAACCTCAGAGCCTGTGCCGGCTGTCGTCGGCACCGCAACCACCGGCGCCATACCCGCCACATTGACCCGCAGATAGTTGTCACCCACATCCTCGAAATCCCATAACGGCCGACTTTGACCGACCATCAGCGCAATCGCCTTGCCGGCATCCAGCGCCGAGCCGCCACCGAAGGCGATCACTCCGTCATGGATTCCCGCCTTGAAGGCCGCAACCCCAGCATCCACATTGGCTCCGGTCGGATTGCCCTTGATTGCGGAAAACAACCCCACCTTGAGCCCCTGATCACGGCAATACTGCAGCGCCTGCTCGACCATCGGCAGTCCGGCCAGACCAGGATCGGTGACCAGCAACGGTGCGCTCATCCCGAGCTGCTGACAAGCCGTGGGCAACTCGGCAATCCGCCCGGCGCCCACCCGGATCAAGGTCGGATAATTCCAGTTCATACGGTACTGGTCCATGATGACCTCACAACAGGGTTTTGAAATGGAAGGACTTGGGGCGGGTCAGATGTTCATAGCCAATGCTCGACAACGTGCAGCCACGCCCTGAGTTCTTGACACCGGTCCAGGCCAGGGCCGGGTCCAGATAGTCACAGCGATTGAGAAACACCGTGCCGGCGTCGATACGCTCGGCCAGCGCCAGGGCGGCCGGCTCATTCTGGCTGAAGATCGCCGCGGTCAGACCGAACTCGCTGTCGTTCATCAGGGCCAGGGCCTCATCATCATTGCTGACCCGCTGAATCCCTACGACTGGGCCAAAGGTTTCCTCAGTCATCACTCGCATGCCATGATTAACGCCGGCCAGTATCTGCGGGGCCAGATAGCAGGTTCCGGGCTTGTCCAGCTTGAAGCTGTCAGGGTCGATCAACGCACTGGCACCCTGCCCCACGGCTTCGGCCACCTGAGCACGAATGAAGGCCGCCGCCTCGGGCCGAACCACCGGCCCCAGGGTCGTTGCCGGATCATCCGAGCGGCCCAGCCGGTAAGTCTTGACCAACGCCACCGCCTGCTCGACAAAGTCATCGTACAAGTAGTCATGGACATAGATGCGCTCAATTGCGCAGCAGGACTGTCCGGAATTGAAGAACGCCCCATCCACACAGGTTTCCACTGCATGGGCCAGGTCGGCATCGGCCCGCACATAGGCCGGGTCCTTGCCGCCAAGCTCCAGGCCGGTGGCGATGAAGCGCCCGGCAGCCGCCTTCTCGACCATGGCGCCACCGGCCACCGAGCCGGTGAAGGCCACATGACGTACCGGCTCGGCCTGAATCAGCTGTTCGGTATCAGCATGGCTAAGGTGCAAAAACTGGAACACACCCTCAGGTAGCCCGGCCTCGCGAAATGCCTCGACCATACGTTCTGAGCACAGCGGGGTCTGGGCCGAATGCTTGAGCAATACTGCGTTGCCAGCCAGCAAGGCCGGCATCACCGCGTTCACTGCCGTAAGGTAGGGATAGTTCCAAGGCGCAATCACCAGCGATACCCCGAGCGGCTCGCGGCGAATGAAACGGCTAAAGCCGGGCTTGTCCGGCAGGCGGATATCGGCCAGCGCCTGCTCGGCGATATCGGCCATGTAACTGGCACGTTCGACAAAACCCCGCACTTCACCAGGCGCATAACGAATCGGCCGGCCCATCATCCAGCACAACTCCTCGGCCAGTTGCGCCTCGCGGGCGGCGAAGGCTTCAATCGCCCGGCGCCCCAACGCAACCCGCTCGGCCAGCGGCGTCTGTTTCCAGCGCTGCTGGGCATACACTGCGCTGTCCAGCACCCGCTGAATCTGCTCCTGCGTAGCCAGATCACGCTCTAGATAAAGCGAGCCGTCAATCGGCGAAAAGGTCTGCAAGCGCTTGCTCATGCGTCACCTCAGATAATTTCGAAGTAGCGATCCAGCTCCCAGTCGCTGACATGCCGGCGGTATTCACGTTCTTCCCATTCGCGGCTAGCTGCATAGTGTTCGACAAAGGCATCGCCGAACATTTCCCGCGCCGCCTGCGAGGCTTTCAAGCGCTGGGCGGCATCCCACAGCGTGCGCGGCAACGCCAGCTCGGGCGGATGGGTCATATCGTAGGCATTACCGGTCACAGCTGCGGTGGGCTCCCACTGCTGCATCACGCCATACAGCCCGGAGCCAATCGCCACCGCCAGCGCCAGATAGGGGTTGGCATCAGCGGCGCCGAGCCGGTACTCCTGGCGCTGCGACTTGTCCGAACCGGGAATCACCCGCAGAGCGGCGGTCCGGTTCTCTACCCCCCAGGTGGCATCGGTGGGAGCCCAGAATCCGGGAATCAGCCGTCGGTAGCTGTTCAGCGTCGGCGCGACCATGCACAAAAACTCCGGCATCAGGCGTTGCTGGCCAGCCAGAAAATGGCGCTGTAGCGGGCTCATGCCATGGGGCTGATCGGGGTCATAAAAAGCCGACTTGCCGGTTGCGCTGTCACGCAGCGAAACATGCATGTGCCCGCTCTGCCCGGGGTATTTGCCCGACCACTTGGCCATAAAGGTCGCCATCAGCCCATTGCGCTGGGCCAACACTTTCATGAAGGTCTTGAACAGCGCGGCCTTGTCTGCGGCGGCTTCGGCCCCGTCAACGGCAATCGCCGCTTCCAGCACGCCGGGTCCGGTTTCGGTGTGCAGGCCTTCCAGCGGAAAGTCCATGCGCTGGCCCATATCCAGAATCTGATGATAGAGCTCGGCATGCACTGAGTTGCGCAGCATCGAGTAACCGAACCAGTCCGGGGTAAATGGCTTCAGGTCACGAAACCCCTTGGCCCGGGCCGAGTCCGGGGTTTCATCGAACATGAAAAATTCGTATTCCAGTGCGGCAAAGGGCTCAAGGCCCAATGAGCGGCAGCGTTCCACCACCCGGCGTAGAGTCGCCCGCGGACAGATGGCCTCGGCCTGTTGATCGAATTCAGCCAGAAACAGCAGCATGCCGTCCTCGAACGGGATATCCCGACAACTGTCTGGCAAGATGCGCACTGGTGCATCCGGGTAACCGGTATGCCAGCCGGTGTAGGTGGCATTGTCGTAGAGCTGGTCCTTGACGTCCCAGCCCAGTACCACATCGCAGAAGGCAAAACCCTTGTCCAGCGAGGAGAAGAACTTCTCCCGGCTCATGTATTTGCCACGCAGTACCCCGTCGTTGTCGAAAAGCCCCACCTTGACGTGGTTGAGTCCACGTTCTTCAACGATCTGCCTGGCCTGCTCCACGGTCTTGATTTCACGCGGTCTGAGCATGATAAGCCCCCCGTCTTGTTGTCGTTCCGCCCTTCGCGCTCGCAGAGCGCTCCTGTCTTGAATGCCCGGGCAGGAGCGGCCTGCGGCCGCGAAGGAGCTGACTCAGGCGCAGCGATACGGCGTACCGGCCTTGGCCATCAGTGCGTTGTATTTCTTGAAAATATCCACCACCCGGGCACAACGCGGGCTGGTCTTGGCGATTTCGTCCCAGAATTTCAGGGCCTCTGCCTCGACCGTGGCCCACTCTGCATCAGGAATGGTGGTCAACTGCATCTTGGTGCCTTCCACCCGCAACTGTGCCTCTCCGCCCCAATACCAGTGCTGACGGTAATAGTTGGAGCTGTCGATGCACAGCTTGAACAGGGTTTTGAGGTGCTCGGGCACTGCATTCCACTTGTCTTCGTTGGCAAAGTAGGAGCCGCACCAGGCGCCGGAGATGTTGTTGGTCAGGAAGTAGTTGGTCACATCGGCCCAACCCACCGTGTAGTCTTCGGTAATACCCGACCAGGCAATGCCATCGAGCTCACCAGTCTGCACCGCCACTTCCACATCCTCCCAGGGTACGGTGACCGGCACCACGCCGAAGCGTGACAGGAACCGCCCGGCAGTCGGGAAGGTAAAGATCCGCTTGCCCTTAAGGTCATCGAGCTTGTGAATCGGCTGCACAGTGGCGAAGTTGCACGGGTCCCAAGCTCCCGCGCCGAGCCAGGTCACGCCGCGAACCTCGCCATAAGCCTCGGCCCAGATTTCATTCAAACCGTATTGTTCGAACAGTACCGGAATGTCCAGGCTGTAGCGCGAGGCGAACGGGAAGTAGCCACCGAACACGGAAATATCCACCGGCGCGGCAATCGAGTCGTCGTCGCTTTGCACCGCATCAATGGTGCCGCGCTGCATAGCCCGGAACAGCTCGCCGGTCGGCACCAACTGATCGGCAAAATACAGCTGGATTTCCATTTCCCCGTTGGCAGCCTTGTTGAAGGCATCAATAGAAGGCTTGATCACGTGCTCGGCCAGGGCTGGCCCGGCATAGGTCTGCAATCGCCAGGTGATCTTGCGGGGTTCCTGAGCGTAAATGTGGGCGCTGCCGAGGGCAGCGGTACCCACCGCTGCGCCGCCGGTTATGGCCGCTTTCTTCAAAAACTCGCGTCTGCTGCTCATGCTGTCACCTCCAAAAAGTCGAACTCAATGTCGTCTACCGCATGGTCAGGCAGCCCGCTGGCTACCTGGTGCGTGAGGTCGTGGCATGAACAGCCAATCGATGCCTGGCCTTCGCGCAAAGCGCCGACTACTCGGCTGGCGCGCAAGTTGTTGCTATCGCCCGTAATGCCATTGCGGCAACCACAGCGCCAACTGTGGGAAGACCATCACCAGCACCAGAGCAATCACCATCACCAACACAAAGGGGGTGATGGACATATAAATGTCACGCAATGACACCTCGGGAGGCGCCATCGCCCGCATCAAGAATAAGTTATAGCCGAATGGTGGCGTCATATAGGCAATCTGACAGGTAATGGTGTACAGCACGCCATACCAGATCAGATCAAAACCCAAAGCGCCGACCAGCGGTACATACAGTGGGGCGACGATGACCAGCATCGCGGTATCGTCCAGAAACATGCCCATAAGGATGAAAGACAACTGCATCAGAATCAGCACCTGCCAGGCGGTCAGATCCAGCCGCTCGATAAAGAAGTGCTCAATCGCCCGCACTGCCCCAAGCCCGTCGAACACCGCTCCAAAACACAAGGCTGCGAGAATGATCCACATAAACATGCAGGTAATGGCCAGGGTCTTGCGCATGGTTTCTTCCAGCACCCGGCGGTTAAGCCTGCGTTTGACCAGCGCCGCCAGTGTGGCAGCCGTGGCCCCCACCGCCGAGCTTTCAACCAAACTGGTGTACCCCATGAGAAACAGGCCTGTCATGGAGAAGAAGATGAACAACGGCACAATACCGGCCGACAACAGCCGAAACTTTTCACCCCAACTGATTTGCCGGCGCTCCTCTTCCGCCAGTACTGGCCCCAGATGCGGCTGCAGACGGCAGCGAATGGCAATGTAGAGAATGAACAGTCCAGCCATGATCAACCCGGGGAACACCCCGGCCAGCCATAGCTGCCCGACCGGCTGACGGGCGATCATGCCGTAGAGCACCAGTACCACACTGGGCGGGATCAGAATGCCCAGCGAACTGCCAGCCTGGATCACCCCTGTGACCATTATCTTGTCATAACCGCGTCGCAACAATTCGGGCAAGGCGATACTGGCACCGATCGCCATACCTGCCACGCTCAGGCCGTTCATCGCCGAGATCGCCACCATCAAGGCAATGGTGCCGATAGCCAGACCACCATGCACCGGCCCCATCCAGACATGGAACATTCGGTATAGATCTTCAGCCAGACCCGACTCGGACAGCATATAGCCCATGTAGATAAACAGCGGCAGAGTCAGCAACGGATACCAGCGCATCAGCTTCATTGCCGCGCTGAACGCCATCTCTGAGCCACCGTCACCCCACAACCAGAAGGCAGCCACCACCGCGACAAAGCCAATGGCACCAAAAACCCGTTTCCCGGTAATCAGCAACAGCATCATGCTGCTGAACATCAGCAAGGCAATAACTTCATAACTCATTCGAGCGGTTTCCCCCAGGCTACGGCTACGTCCTTGAAGAAGGTGGAAATCGCCTGCAACAACATCAGCGCCACACCGATGGTCATGATGATCTTGATCGGCGCCATTCGCGGCGACCAGGACGAGAAGCTGGTTTCGTTGTATTCCAGGGCGTAGTACGACGAAGAAATTCCGCCGTAGAGCAGAAAGCACAGATAAACAATCAGCAGAATGATAGTGAAGGCATCAATCACAGCCCGCGTGCGTGACGACCAGCGGCTATAGAGCAAATCCATTCGCACATGGGAGCCAAGCTGCATGGAGTAGGCACCGCCAATCAGGAAATAGCCGACCATCAGAAACTGGGCGGTTTCCATGGTCCAGAGTGCCGGAGTGAAGAAGGTTTTGCTGATCGATGAGTACAACAGCACACCAATCATGACGAATATCAGGTACATCGTGCATCGGCCAATAAACCGATTCATCGCATCCACTGCCCGCACGTACCATCGAATCGCCTTTGGCATTGGCGCCTCGCCCGTTGTCGTCGTATGAATGCAATATAGACGAGGCTAAAGATATTCGAGGCATAATGAGCGCAAACTTGATTCAGGCCAGCGTAATGAACCCCGAAGACCTTTCCCTGCTAGTCACCCGCCAGATGCCCTTTGGCAAATATCAGGGTCGGCTGATCGCTGACCTGCCCGGCCATTATCTGGGCTGGTTTGCCCGTTCTGGCTTTCCCAAGGGTGAGCTTGGCCGGCTGCTGGCCCTGATGCATGAAATCGACCACAACGGCCTGAACGCCCTGCTCGAGCCGCTGCGCAAGAATGCTCGCCGCTGATCAGCGGCGACCAAAGATGTGAAAACGCGGTGCCAGTTCGGCGCTGTCGTAGGCTGCGGCCAAGGCATCATCACGGTGCCCGGCGGCCTGATCCAGCAATGCCCGCCATTGCCCCTTGAGCTTTGCACGCAGCAGATCCTGTTGCTCGGCCAGACCGGCATACAAGGCCTGCTCCTGATCATCGCGCAACATGGCTTCCTCGGCCTTGAGCACAGCAAAGTCGGTGACCACTATGGTGCCTGCCGCAGTCATGAACACCACCGCCCCCGTTGCCAATGCTCCAGGCCCACTCGGAGAAGTAGCCACTGCTGCCGCCCCACCGCTGCTGATCGCAGCACTCAGTCTGGGCGCCAGCCGGGCGGCATAGCCACTGAGAATCAGCCGTGCGCTCTGCAAGGCCGGCAGACTCGCCAGACGCGGCAACAAGGCCCGGCGGGCCAGCAGTCCAAGGCTACCAACACCAGCCACCGCCGAAGCCTGGGCGCTGATCTGCCAGCGCTGAACATCACGCTCGCCTGGGCCAAAGGCCCGGTTTATCGCCCGATCAATATCCACGCTGACCGGCTTGTCCTTGTCGCCCAGCACTACCTGCTGTTCGGCAAAGTTCGCGACCAGCCGCTGGCGCAGGGCCGTGCCCTGCTCTGCCAAACGGCGTGACAACTCCTGGGTCAAGGCCTGATCGAACTCGGCAAAGTGCTGCTGCGCGCCACTGTGTTCGAACAGATAACGGTACAGCCGCTCACTTGTGCCCGACTCGAGTTGACCGGTCACGGCCAGATACAGTCGGGTGTAGGAGCCAGGTAACGAGTAATACCAGTCCAGATAGGCCGGCACGGCCTGCTCGGCGCGGTCAAACCCCTGGGCTAGCCACAGATCGATCCAGGTCTGCATATCCTGGTCAAGCTTGCTGGCATGCTCGGCGCTCAGCGCCTCGAGTTGCTGATTGAAAGCCCGCAGGGTCTTGCCATCGAGTAGTAGTTGACGATCATCGACCAGTACCGCAAACACCTGATTGTCGGCCAGTTGAGCACTCAGGCTGCGCAACCCCCAACTCAACAGCGCAAAAACCAGCAACACGCCGAGCAGACTGAGCAACAGCCACTGCCCGCGGCCAGACCTCAAACGTGTTGCAAAATCCAAATCAGTCATGATGCTTCTCCCGCCGGTTCAGCAGCGCATCAGAACCCACCAGCACCCGGACCCAGGCCCACAGAAAGGTCGCGGTGGTCAACAGCAACAGACTCCAGCCCAATATGGCGAGCAAGCCTCCGGTTTCGACATCACCCAAGGTGTTCTGTAGCGCCCACATCAGCGTCAGATCGAGCAGTTGATACAACCGCTCAAGCACACCAAACAGCATCAGCGCCCGCTGCTCGGTATCCAGATTAACAGCCATGGCCCGATCCCAGGGCAACCCGATCATGTCCGGTTGTGACAGGGCCAGAGCCAGCAGCAGATAGCCCAGCATCAGTGCTACCGTGGCTACCGGCACCAACAGTCGCCGCCCCAGAGCCGCCAACGCCTGCGGTTTGACATGGGCCTGCAGGCGCTGGCGCATAAACACAGTCAGCCAGGCCAGTAACGGCATCGCCAACAGCAACACAGCCCAAAGCGCGGCTGGCAACAGGCTCAGTTTGACCAGCATCAGCAGCCCCAACCCAATGGCCAGCAGCAGATTCCAGCCAACCATCAACACGCCGCCACGCAACAGCCGGTGCCAGGGTGAGCTTTCCAACAGGTACTGACCCAGCCAGGTCGCCCGTCGCAACCGGGCAGACTCCAGACAACCGGTGAAAATCAGCCAGGCGACCAGTCCCCACAGCGGCAGAAACAAGCCACTGCGCCAAGGCTCCGGTAGCCACGTCCACAACAGCAGCACTGTGACAATCACTACATAATGGGCGGGCAAATAGTGCAAGAGCGGGCTCCGGTGGTGTGTCGGCCATGATTAATCATTATCATGGCGGCAGTTTACGATCCCGTACAGGACCCAATATGAGCAATTCCCCCGCAGAGACAGGCAGGCCCTTTTCCACCACTTGGCTGTGGCTAATGGGGGCCGCCGCTGTGGTGATTGTCCTGGCCGGCCTCAAGGCCATCAGTTCAATCGTCACCCCATTTCTGCTGGCCGCCTTTCTGGCCATCATCTGTGCACCACCGCTGACCTGGATGCAACGTCGTGGGGTACCCAGCCCGCTCTCGGTACTAATCCTGTTCTCTGTGGTAGGTCTGACCTTTTTTCTGCTGTTTCTGGCACTCAAAGATGCAGCAGAAAGTCTGGCGACCCACGCCCCGCTGTACCAAGCGCGATTCTCTGGCTGGATGAACGATCTGCGTCAGCTGCTGGCCAACCGCGGGCTACCGCCGGAACTGCTGCCCCAGAGTCTGCCTCTACCCGCCACGGCCACCATCACCGGCGCTGCACGCGGTATCGCCGGCGGGCTGGGGCAATTCACCGCCAGCACCCTGCTGGTGCTGTTGGCGTTCATGTTCCTCCTGCTCGAAGAGCGGACCCTTTCTGACAAGCTCAATGCCGCCTTCCCCGATCGCCCCCGCGCCCGGGTCCGAGCCCGGCGTTTCCTGCGCTCGGTTTACCGCTACCTGCTGATCAAGACCGCCGCCAGCACCACCACCGGTCTACTGGTCGGCATTGGCCTTGCGCTGATCGGTGTGGAGTTCGCTGTGCTCTGGGGGATTGTTGCCGGACTGCTGAACTTCATCCCGACCATTGGCTCAATCATCGCCGCTGTGCCGGCGGTTCTGGTTGCGCTGCTGGGGCTGGGCATTACCGAGGCCATCATAGTGCTGGGCATGTATGTGGCAATCAACACCATCATCGGCAATATCCTTGAGCCACGCCTAATGGGCCGCTCGCTGGGGCTGTCACCACTGGTGGTGCTGGTATCACTGCTGGTCTGGGGCTTTGTGTTCGGCCCAGTCGGCATGCTGCTGTCGATCCCGTTGACCATGATCGCCAAGCTTGCCCTGGACGCTTCACCACAAACTCGCTGGGCGGGCATTCTGATGAGTGATCAGGTGCGTAAACCACGCTGAGCGCGGTGTAACGCCCTACTCGTCAGATGCCTGATCCCAGCCCGGCACCCCACGGCGAATCAAACGGGAGAAATCCGGGTCGGAGCCGGCCTGGATTGCCCGCTCGGTAATGCGTCCGCGCTGGCGCAGCTCCTCGAGGTTATAGCCTTTCTCCAGCCCATCAAGCTGCTTAATGTACTCAGGCAGGTAGCCTGTCAGCAGCAAGCGATAATCGCGTGGCAGGTGCGGCAGAATCTTGCGCGCCATGCCAAACACCAGAGTTGTACAGTTGGGGCTGATGGTGTGGTAGAAGCGCGGTTCGGCTGCCAGCCGGTTGGCTTCGTCCACGAATGATAATAGCAAGGCACGACCATCACGCGGGTTGAGCCCGATCCTGTAGAGATAGGCGTCCTCATCCCGCACATTGGTCCTGACTCGCACCGCATCACGCTCGTCGGTAGCAATGATGCTCAATTCGAACTGCTTGAAGAACCCGCCAATTTCGGAGAATTCTTCGCCTCGCTCACGGCGAATCTCCACGCTGAATACCACGAACTGCCCATCATCAAAACCGAAGGAAACCAGCACATGGGCAATCGCCCGGCGCCCCCAGTAAGAGGTGATCATGTCTACGCTGTGCAATCGGCTCAGATCGTATTCGCGACTCTCCCAGCGAATGTCGTAGTCCTGGGGTGTGCGCCAGTCGAAATTGCGGACATTATGCAGAGTCAGGCGGTCACCCTGTACTTCGCCGGTGGTGATGTGCGCCAGATCATCGGCCCAGTCGCGCTCACCGGAGGGTTTGAGCGTATGCCACCAAGCCAACAGCGCTGCGAACATCAGCCCATATACCAGCAGCACCAGCCAGGGACGCCCGTTCCACAGCAGCGCCACCAGGACCATCATGGCCAGACACCAGCCAGCCATCAAAAGCAGTCGCGGCAATGTTCCCCAAGCCTGTTGAAAGTACAACGCCAGCATCGCCCAGACGCTACTGGTCAGCAACACAGTGCTAAGTAGCAGCAACAGCAGAGTTCTCAACATTCGCCCCACGATCCCAAAAACGAAGCAGCAAACATATCAGGCTTTGCCGGCAAATTCCCTTGTGGCTCCGGTAAATAGCCAACAACATCAACAAAGCCTCCCAGACAACAGCGATAAGAACCAAATGGTCAAATATTGACTTAGTGGCAATATCTAAGCTTTTAGCCACAAACTGTCCCAAAAAACACAGAAGATCGTTGCAAGATATAATCTTGGCTTTTATTTCACCATGCTTTAGCCTCCCCGGTCCGCAAAACCGGAGTGATTCAATGTTTCAACGCGTCATGAAAACCTGTCTGGCAGTGGCCGTCGCCAGCGCTTCCAGCCAAGCCCTGGCCAATGGCCTGGCCATCAACGAACAAAGCGCCAGTGGCGCCGGCACCGCCTTTGCCGGCCGCTCGTCCTCTGCGCTGGATTCAAGCACCATCTACGGCAACCCCGCTGGCCTGGCCCGGCTCAAACGCGCCGAAGTCAGCGGCGGTATCGCTATGGTCAAGGCCGATGTCGACATCTCCAACGTTAACAGCACCGCCCAAGGCAGCAACAAAGGCGACATGGTGCCGCTAGCGCACGTACCTTTCGGCTACTACGCCAAACCGATCAACGACGAATGGGCTTTCGGCCTGGGCGTCTATGTACCATTCGGCGTTATCAGCGACTACGAAAAGAGTTTCCAGGGCTCATCCCATGGTCTGTACAGCTCGGTCCGGGTCGTCACCATCCAGCCGACCGTCAGCTACGCCTTTAACGACCGCGTATCCATCGGTTTTGGCCCGACCTTCAACCGTATTGACGGCAAACTGACCAATACGCTGGCTACCAGCCAGATGGGTGCGCCGTCAGACACCCTGGTCAATATCAAGGGTGACGACACCGCCATGGGCTTCAATGTCGGCATCATGGCCAGCCTCACCGACCGCACTACTGTCGGTGCAACCTACCACTCCAAGGTCAAATACCAGCTCGAAGGGCGTACCAAAATTTCCGGCTCGCCTATGGGAATGTTCGATGGCGAAATGGATGCCAAGCTGGATATCACCATGCCTGAGTCGCTCGACCTCTCCGTGACCCATCAACTGGATGATCGCTGGACGCTGTACGCTGGCGGTGTATGGACTCGCTGGAGCCGTCTGGAAGGTATCGAGGCGCGCAACAGCAACCCGGTCAGCCCGCGCTTCACCACCATCAGCGAAGAACTGAACTGGGAGAACACCTGGTCCTTCTCAGTGGGCACGGCCTATCAACTGAACCCGCAATGGGTACTGCGCAGCGGTCTGGCTCTGGACCCATCGCCAACCAGCAACGCACACCGCAACGTGCGAATCCCGGTCGGCAACCGCAAGATCTTCACCCTGGGCGCTGGCTGGTCCCCGAACGCTGACGTCACCCTCGACCTGGCGTATGCCTACCTCTGGGAAAACACCGCCAGCGTGCATCAGAAAGCCGGCTCGGAAATCGCTCCAGGCGTCCTGCTCAAGCAGGAATACAACGCCAAGTACGACAACAGCGCCCACGGCCTGACGGCTCAGTTAACTTATCGGTTCTGAGTTTCCGGCAGACAAAAAAGAACCCCGCCCCGGGGTTCTTTTTGCCTAACCGCACACTATCAACTCAGCTCACCTGGCTGTTCAATCTGTGGCGCCAGACAAAACCGTAGCATCCGTTCTGCGCTTTGCATGCAGCATTCGCAACTGCGTATCGAGCCGGTCGATTACGGCCTGGGGGTTGGCCCAGTAGGCGAGCGACCATAGCCGCAGTATGTTCCAACCCAGCCCCGCCAATACGCTACCGCGTACCAGTTCGCGGTCACGAGCGGTAGCGGCTCGGCGGTAGGTGTCGCCATCGCACTCAATACCTGCCAGGAAATAGTCCGGGGCATCAGGATCGACTACACCCAGGTCGATACGGAACTGCGACACCCCGATCTGCGGTCGAATGGTCCAGCCGCACTGACGCAGATCCTCAGCAACTGCGGCCTCCAACGCAGAAGCAAAGCCGCCAGTATCGCCAGGTATCGCTTCAGCCAGTGCGCGTAGACCGCGCTCGGCAAACTCGAGGAAATGCTTCAGATCACGCACCCCAATGGCTGCCGTGCGTGACAGATCGATCTGCTCGGCCCGCAGACTGGAGAACACCTTGAGTTCCATTCGCGCCCGGGTAATAGCCACGTTCAGCCGGCGCTCGCCACCGTTCTGATTCAGCGGTCCGAAATTCATACTGACCCGTCCGCTCTGATCCGGCCCGAAGGTGATGCTGAACAAAATCACATCGCGCTCATCACCCTGCACCGATTCGAGGTTCTTGACGAAAACCGGTTCGATCAGGTCTTCGGCAAAGAATCGGTCCAGTTGCGGATTACGCTGGCGGGCGGCATCCAGCAGGTCGAGAATCAGCATCTGCTGTTTCTGGTTGAAGGTCACCACCCCCAGGCTCTGCTGATTGCGTCCGGGGTCCATCAGCCGCTGCTCGATTTCAGCCACAATGGCCTCGGCCTCAGCGCGATTGGTCTGACTGGCACCGCGCTCATAACAGCCTTCCAGATAGTCCATGCTAACGGCAGTATCGGTAGTGACCGGCGAGGGAAAGGTCACCAGATTGCCGTCGTAATAGCGCTGGTTGGAGAAGGTAATCAGGCTCTCATGGCGCGAGCGGTAATGCCACGACAAGTTGATCACCGGCAGGTTACAACCGAGCATTTCATCCAGAATGCTTTCCAGATCCTGCTCCTCTTCCAGCTCCTCATCGACCTCGGCCTGCGCGGTACTGAAAAAAGCCGTGGGCGGCAATTGTCTGGGGTCACCAACCACAACAGTCTGCCGCCCCCGGGCTATGGCGCCGATGGCATCCCAGACGGTAATTTGCGAGGCTTCGTCGAAAATCACCAGATCAAACGGCGGCTGTTCTACCGGCAGATACTGGGCAATCGACAGCGGCGACATCAGCAGGCACGGGGTCAGTTGGGCGATAGCGTTGGGCGCCTCGCTCATCAGTTGGCGTAGCGCCTTGTGCCTGGTTTTCTTCTCCAGCTCACGGCGAATGATGCCGAACTCGGAATTGCGGGTAACATCTTCTCGCTCCGCCAGCCCGCTGCGCACCAAACTACGCACATACTCGGCAGTCAGCGCCCTGACCTGCTGATCAAGCTCGGCGAAGCGCTCAATGCGCCGCTCGTGCTCAATGCTGAGAAAGCGTCTGAGCAGCGGCGACCGGTCAATCATCCAGGCCGACCACCAGCGCGCATAGTTGACCTCAACCGCCTGCCTGAACTGATCGGCTGAGATCAGCCCCTCCTCCAGCGCCTGCATCACCGCGAGCAGCTCGACCTCTTCGACGTCGTACCAGAGATGCCGCCAGGCACACCAGGTCTGCAGCGGCGTTTTAGCCGTGCGAATGCGTTGATCTATCGCCTCCAGCTCTGCCAGGCTGTCGAGCTGTGCCCTCGCCCTCTGTGGCTCATAGGGGTCGACCTGTTGCACAAAATGTCCCAGTGCATCCTGCAGGTTGCTCATCAGCCCGACAAACTCACTCAGTTGCACGCCGGTAGCACGCTCTGGACGCAGCAGTTCATTGCCATGCACGACCAGCTTGTGCACCGCACTGCGTAAAGCAACCAGGGTATCGGCATCCCTGGCCAGTGCGGCAATCTCTTCGCGCAGGTTGCCGGCCAGCTCACGCAGGGTCTGCAACTGCCCGGCATCGGAGTCCAGCCCAGCCCAGCCCGGTACATCACCCAGCTCTCGCTTGAAGCCATTCAACTCGGCGTGCATCTGTTGCAGCCGATCCAGAATAGCCAGATCAGCGGCAATGTCCGGATTGGCGTCCTGCGCGCCCGCTTGTTGCTGCAACAACTTGCGGCACTGGCGCCGCCGCAGCAGCCGCAACGGCCACCAATCCTGAGTAGCCGACTGCCAGAGCCGGTGCACCTGTGCCAGATCGATACTCAGCACACGCTGGCGGTCATAACCACAGGACAATGACGCCCAGTCCTGTTCAAACGAGTGCAGCAGCTCCAGCGCCCGATCCAATGTCTGCAAGGTACTCGCCAAATCAGGGGCAAAAGCAAAGCGCAGGTCCTTGCCTGCGCTACTCAGCAGCGTTCCCGACAGTGACTTCAGATACTCGAGCGTAGCCAGATTCGGCGCGTCTTCACGCAGCCCCAACAGCAGCAAGATTCCCGGCAATTTCGTGCTCAGGCTACGCGTCGCTTCAGTCAAGGCGGCACCGGCCTCCAGCAGCGTTTGCTGCCAGGACATGCTCCACTCGGTTACGTCGATGATCTGCAACGGATGATCTTTCAGCTCACCAACCTCACCGGCCAGCACCTGCACCCGCTCCGCCAGATCGAGCTTGTAGAGATAACCACCCTCATCGTCTATGGCACTGTGCGGCCAACCAAAATCAATGACCGGCATCCGAGGATACCCGGCTGCCAGACTTATCGACTCACGCAACGTCAACCCCGGCTCGTGCCGGTGATGCAACGCATCGACCAACGCATTCAGCTCCTCACGCACCGCCGCCAACTGGCCGGTACGTTCCAGCCAACGGTCTTCGGTCGACTCACCACAGGCATCCCAGGCCACGCCGAGCTGGCGGATCACATCCAGCTTGCGCGCTTTGTTGGAATGCAGTTCCAGGCAAAATTCACCCAAGCCCTGCTCGCGCAAACGCCGATAAACCACATCCAGCGCTGCGGCCTTCTCCGAGACGAACAGCACCGTGCGCCCCAGCCCCAGGTTATGCACGATCATGTTGGCAATGGTCTGAGACTTGCCGGTGCCCGGTGGGCCGATCATGACGAAGTTCTTCCCCGCCGCAGCAGCCATCACCGCCGCCAGTTGCGACGAGTCGGCGCTTAGCGGGGTGAACTGGCGCTCTGGAGGCAACTGAGCGTCGAGCGTATGCGGCTCGACAAAATCAACCTGGGCATCGAACGGGTCACGCGGCGAGTCGATCAGGTGCCGAACCACGGCGTTATCCTTGAGCGAATCGGTACGATCGACCAGATCCTTCCACATCAGGTACTTGGCAAAGGAGAAGGTGCCCAGATAAGCCTCTTCGCGCACCTCAAAGCCGCTGACGTCACGTATCTCGCGGCGCACCCGGTTCAGAATCGCATCGATGTCGGTGCCGCTGTCATCCTCCGGCAGCGCGCCCTCAAGCCCCTGAATATCCAGTGCGAAGTCCTGGCGCAGCATCTCCAGCAGTGTGGTGTTGAAGCGTGGTTCATCGTCAGCCAGGCTGATCTTGATGCCCGATCGCACCGACTGACGGGTGATGGTGACTGGCAGCAGAATCAGCGGCGCTCGGAAACGTCGTGTGTCTGCTCCCGGGCGCTGCCAATACAGACAGCCGATGGCCAGGAACAGCGTATTCGAGCCTCCCTCCTGCAAGTCGTTACGGGCCTTGCGGTAAAGATCTACCAAGGCTCCGTCGAGCCACTGCTGATCAGCCTGCACATACAGCGTCTTGCGTGTCAGCGCTGCCAGCGCCACGGTCTCATCCAGCCGCTGGCCCGTTTGCCGGGCAACCTGCCTGGCATCACGCAGATCCTGCCCCGGCGCCGCCTGAATGGTAAACGCCTGCCCCTGGGCCATCAGGTCTTCCAGCTTGGCCGGCTGCGGCACCTCAAGCGCAATATTGGAGCGCGTGTTGCGCATGTTCAGCAGCGGATTGCGCAGGCTCAGGTCCAGCAGCCGGCGCTGCCATTGCCCAAGCCGGCCTGTCGGCAAGCCCTGATCCTGTTGCCATTCGACCACCTGGCCGAGCAACGCCGGATCGTCCGGCACCTCTTCCAACGCTGGCGCACTCAGCGTCTCTGCTGCATCGGGCTGGGCCGGGCGCGGCGTATCGACAAAACTCAGCGGCAGAATGCGCTGCTCGCGGGCATGAGCGATATCCAATACTCCCTCAAACAGCGCATCCGATTCGGCCAAATGCTGTTCGGCAGTTTTCAGCGCCATACCAAAGCTGGCGCGCCGGCACAGCAGCGTGCTCTCCATCACCAGCAGTTCACGCAACTGAACCCGTTTACGCAGAGCCAGCAAATCCTGGGTATAGGCATGGGGAAAACCTTCCGGACGCAACCACACGCCAACATAGGCATGACCATGTTCCAGAATCAGCAGCGGCTTGAGCCCCATCTGCTCGAACAGCGCCGCCAGCAGCAAACTGGTATCCAGGCAGGTAGCGCGGCGGGCATCAACAATCGCCTCTGGCGTGCGCACCTTCTGCCCGGTGCGCTCAAAGCTCTTGGGCGGATAGGCATAATCCAGATTCAACGCCAGCAGCGCATTCCAGACTGCGGAAACCTGCAACCAGATACGCCGTGGATCGGCCACCTCATAGGGGTGCAGCACACCATCATGACCGCCCTCGCGTAGCAGATCCGAAGCGCTGCGCAGCAAACGCTCGATCGTCGGCGCATTGGGCATGCAAAAAGCCGCCAGCAGCTCGGGGCTGTTGCCGTAACCACCCCACTCGTTATACGCCAGCACCTCCAGAGTCAGCCGCTGCTCGGCCAACACCTCGCCAGTGCCGTCCAGCAGCCGGAACAGCAACTGCGCCTGCACACTCTCCTGCAACGTGCGCAGATATTGGCTATCCAGCTCCGTTGCACAATCGGTGATATGAAAAGTACCGCCCGCCGCCAAACGCTCAACCTGCCAGACACGCGGCAATACAACGCCCGGCTCGGTCTGCAGCTCAACCCGCAGCCCGGCGAAGCTGCGCTCGCTGTCATTGATCAACTCGATATCACGAATGACCGGCACGCCATTTTGCTGAAACGCCAGATTGACCTGTGGCGCAGCACTGACAGCCAGGCGAATTAGCGCAGGCTGTTGCAGTGCGGGAGTGAGTGCGTCGGGAGTGAGCTGATCCATCAGAGCGCGTCCTTGAGTGCGGTTATCGAGCAGGCATATGGGGTATTGTGCCGGAGCCGGGATTGGGTGTCATTGTTGGGCTGCCCCAGGAGAGAACAGCCCCGTCTCCTGACGAACGGCTGATTACTTTATTGACATATCGGAAAATCTCGATATTATCGAGCCATGGAACTGATCAATGTTTTCAAAGCCCTCTCAAACCCTACGCGCCTTGAAATTCTCAAGGGCTTGAAGGATCCGGTGAAGAACTTCCCTCCACAGGATGAAGGGGACGTTCATACGGTGGGCGTCTGCGTCAGCAGTATTCAAGAGGGTGTTGGCCTGTCGCAGTCGACGGTGTCCGATTACCTTGCGACGCTGCAGCGTGTGGGATTGGTCGAAGTCCGTCGTATCGGACAGTGGACCTACTACAAACGCAATGAAGCAAACATACGTGCTCTCGCCGAGATGATAGGCAAGGAGCTGTAATTTTTTAAACTTTAATATCGAGAAATACCGATATTTCTTTTTATCGAAGCGAGATTACACATTGGAAAACTCGTAGGAAAAGCCCGTAAATTTTTTGCTTCAATATATCGAAAAATCTCTATATCCCTTTTTACCGAAATAAGGATCTACAATGAAAGCGCAAATTCTTGAATCATTTGGCGGCCCGAACGCGTTCGAACTGAGCGAAGTAGCCAAACCAGTACCGCAGGCAGGACAAGTGCTGGTGCGGGTACACGCAACCTCCATCAACCCGTTGGACTACCAGGTACGTCGGGGCGACTACGTTGATTACGTACCCCTCCCCGCCATTACCGGGCATGACGTCTCCGGCGTCGTCGAAGCCGTCGGCCCAGGTGTGACGAGCTTTGTGCCGGGCGACGAAGTCTGGTACACCACGCAAATCTTCGAAGGCGACGGCAGCTATGCCGAATACCACGTTGCATCCGAAAGCATCATCGGCAAGAAGCCGGCATCGCTGAGCCATCTCGAGGCGGCAAGCCTGACGCTGGTAGGCGGGACGGTCTGGGAAGCGCTGGTCGGACGTGTATCGCTGAGGGTCGGGGAAAGCATTCTGATCCACGGCGGCGCCGGTGGCGTCGGCCATGTCGCGATCCAGGTGGCAAAGGCCATTGGCGCGAGGGTTTTCACCACCGTGCGCGAAGCGAACTTCGAGTTCGCCCGGGGTCTGGGTGCCGACGTGGTCATCGACTACGAACAAGAGGATTACGTGGACGCCATCCTGCGGGAAACCGATGGCCACGGCGTGGATGTAATCTTCGACACCATCGGCGGCGACACCTTGACCCGCAGCCCCGACGCGCTCGCCCAGCTCGGCCGGGTGGTTTCGATCGTGGACATCGCCAAGCCGCAGAATCTCATTCAGGCCTGGGGCAAGAACGCCAGTTACCACTTCGTCTTCACCCGCCAGAACCGCGGCAAGCTCGATGAGCTGAGCGCATTGGTCGAGCGCGGGCAACTGCGACCCCATGTTGGTGCGGTCTTTTCGCTCGCTGACATTTCAAGCGCGCACGCGTTGCTGGAGACACCTAACAACGGTCTTCGCGGGAAAATCGCGATTGCCGTCGAGCCATCGCTCATCCCGTAAGTGCGCACTTTTAATCGTTTAACTCAATTTGAGGTAATGCCCCATGATTTATGAAATCGCTCTGCTGCCCATTCACGAAGAACACATTGAACAGTTCAAACGCGCATTTGCCGAAGTAGCGCCTCTGCTCCGTCGTGCCAAGGGTTATGGCGGCCACATGCTCGCGCCCGGCATCGAAAGCCCCGAGCGATTCAACCTGATCGTGCGCTGGGCTTCACTTGAGGATCACACGCCAGGCTTCGAAGCGAGTGAGGACCATCGGGTGTTCATGGCAGGTTTAGAGGAATACTTTTCAGAAGAACCGACGGTCTACCACATTGAGGGGACAGCGTTTACTACTGAAAAACACAGCGATCAGAACAGCATCTTTGACAAGGCATCACCAATGTCTTAGGAGGTTTTGGCTTTAATGAATTGTTCTTCGCGGGAAATAGGCAAGCTTGATGCCGCTAATGTGTAATTATCGCGATTTGATCTGGCAGTCCCTGCTTTGCAGTCTACGACTGTCAGGTCAAATTTAGCTGTCAGTACGGCAGTAAGACAGATTCAGCCTTGTATTAAGTCGGCAAACCAAAGCCGGCTAGATCTGTTCCTGACCGGCCGCTGAAGGCCCAGGCTGTGTAAAACGTTGGCATCGACCTTGCTGTGATTTTATGGATTCAAATCAGCGGGGGATGCCGATGAAGCGTTTTATCCAAGGAGAGCATCGGGACCAAGCAGCACTGGGTCGTTTTCGAGGTAAGGGCGGTGACGCAGACGCTGCTGCGTTCAATGCTCGCAACATGGTGAGTGCGTACTTGGAAGGACAAGGCTTATAAAAGCGCTCGACTCACCTACATATCAGCCTGCCTTCATAAAAAATCCGTCTCCTTTTGCTCCCTCAAGAAAATCTCGAGTGCTTCATACTTCATCGGTTTGGCAAAATAATACCCCTGTAACACATTGCACCTGCAGCCCTTCAGGAAGGCCACCTGAGATTCGGTTTCAACACCTTCGGCGACCACCGTTAGACTCAGGTGCTGGGCCATAGAGATAATGCCTTGGATGATGGCGGCATCGTGACAATCAGTGCTGAGCTCCTGGATAAACGAGCGGTCGATCTTGATCTTGTCTATCGGCAAGCGTTTGAGGTAGCTGAGACTGGAAAATCCGGTGCCGAAATCATCGAGAGCAATGCGCACTCCCAAAGCCTTGAGCCGGTGCAATGTGTCGATCGCTTGTTCAGCGTTATGCAGCAAAAGCGATTCGGTGATCTCCAGTTCCAACTGCTCACCACAGAGTCCGTGCTTCTCCAGGACGGTTTGGATAAATTGAACGAAATGACCACGCTGGAAATGCATTGGCGAAATGTTCACAGCCATCGAGATGCCAGTGATGCCCTGTTCGCCTAGCTGGCGCAGTTGAGCGCAAGCCGTATCGAGTACCCAGAGGCTCAGCGGGATGATCTGGCCACTGTCCTCTGCCACTGGTACAAACACTGCTGGTGAGATATATCCTTTTTCCGGATGCTCCCAGCGCAGTAATGCTTCGACCCCGGCCACTCGCCCCGTACGCGCTTCTATCTGTGGCTGATAATGCAACTTGAGCGACTGAGTTTCGATAGCCTTCTGTAACTCATTGCGTAGTCTCGCGTGTTCACAAACACGCTCATTAAGATCGCTGGTGTACCACTGAAAGTGGTTGCGCCCTTGCTGCTTGGCTTTGTACATGGCCATGTCAGCCTGCTGGATCAGCTGCATCGGCTGCTCGATGTAACCATCGCTCATGGTGATGCCGATACTTGCACTCACATGCAGGTCAATGCCTTGGATGCAGTAGGGCCTGGCAATGCCAGACATCAGTCGTTCGACCACCGGTACAACGTCGTCATCACGGAGCAGGTTCGGCAGCAGAACGATAAATTCATCGCCGCCCATACGCACGATAGTATCACTGGGGCGAACCTGCTGGGCCATACGCTGCGCCACCTCAATCAGCACCTGATCGCCGACGGAGTGCCCAAGCGAATCGTTGATGGATTTGAATCCATCCAGATCAATGCACAATATCGCCAGACGACGCTTATGCCGACGACTGATGTGACAATCCAGAACGAGCCTATCTTCAAGAGATACACGGTTAAGCAAACCAGTCAGTCGATCATGGCAAGCGTTGAAGCTCAACTCGCGCTCGTAATGCTTCTGCTTGCTGATATCCCTGACAACTCCGAATACCCCGATGACCTCGCCATTGACCATGATCGGCAGGTTGGAAATGTCCATGGTCAGCAACCTGTCACTCTCGTCGCGAACCCGTGCTTCGAAACGCTGTGACTTTCCGGCGCAGGCTGCAGAGAAATGCCGACTGGCTCGATGCAGATCCTCTTCGACCACTAGATTGACAAAGTGATGACCGATCAAGTCGGTAGTGGTGTATGGCTTGAGCTTCAAACCTGCAGGGTTCGCACTCTGGATTTTACCGTCCAGATCGAGGACGAACACCGGGTTGGGGTTGTAGGTGAACAATGAGCGAAAACGTTGTTCGCTTTCCTCCAGGCGTCGGCCGTCACACTCACGGCGGATCGCAATGGCTGCCAGTTGGGCCGCGCAGCCCAGTCGTTGAATCTGCGTCTCGTCCGGCGCCTGGGCGCGGTTCTGGTACAAGGCAAACGTACCTAACACGCGCCCTTGATGGGAGAGCAAGGGCACCGACCAGCAGGAGTGCAGATTATGCCTCAGCGCCAGACTGCGGAACCGCTCCCAGCTTGGGTCACGGGCGATGTCTTCGGTGACCACCAGCTCGCGCCGGAACGCTGCGGTACCGCAGGTTCCTTCCTGTGGGCCAATAGCCATTCCATGAATCGCCTGGCTGTATTCAACCGGTAAACCGGGCGCCGCACCGCTCAGCAAGCGTTTGCCCTCGGCATCAGCGAGCAGGATTGAGCTGAAAACTTCGGGGAACTGTGCGTCCAGCATCTGACAAATGGCGCAGAGTATTTCGTCCAGATGGCGATCGGTCGCAATCATATCGAGGATGCTATTCTGCGACTCGGAAAGTGCCTTGCTGTTAAAGCTCGTGGAACAAGTATTCATACTGGTTCTTGAAGACTCTCGATCTCATCCGATCCTCAGAGAGCCTGAAATAGTGAACGGTCGGGCACTTTCAACTAGCGCCTCTGGCGTTCACATTATAAAAGCGCTGATCTAGTCAAAAGGCTCAGATTAGCCATAAAAAATCATATCAGATGACCTAGAAGGCAGACTGCCCCTCCTGGCCGAAAGCTGCCCTCCCTCAAACCAACACCACCACAAGCTCAGCCAACACCCTCACCTCATCCTGATCCTCAGGCACCAGCACAATAGGCAGGAACGAGCAATCAGTAGACTCCGGCGACAACGTAATACGTTGATGGGTCCAACCTACGCCATCGGCTTCGAGTACTTTTTCACTGTGATATTTCTTCACCGTAAAACCACCACCGGTCTCGGCATCATCAATACTGCGATGCTGAGCGACTACGATCTTGCCTTGTCGTGTCCCTTTCGGGTTGGATCGAAACAGGCACCAGGCGCCATTGGGTATTCGCCGGTTCATGGATTCGCCGACTACTTGAGCAACGAACAGGTCTTCGCTGGCGTTTAGCCCTTCCGGCAGTTCTACCCATTCGTCCGCATCCACATCCAGTGACTGCGACTCGGAAAATGCGCCTGCGGCAATCTGCAGAGGAATCAATGGCACGGTACGAGGGTGTGACCTGCCCTCCTCACCACGTATGACGGTAAACGGCAGAGCGGTTTCAACCTCACCCATGGACGGTATAACCGGCTGGGAACCCAGCAAATCCGCCTGGGTGTTTGTGCCAACAACCCGGCTGCGGAAAAAGGCAGTTGTTTCTGCATCGGTAAAATACACATAGCAGCCTTTCATGCCACGCGTCATCAAAGTGCGGTAGGTGTTCTTGATGATGGCGTCAGCCTTGCTTTTAGCGAGTTCAGGGTTCGTTTTGGCAAGTTGTTTCAGGCCAGAGATGGAGCGGTCTGACGGCGCGCGCTTTTCCGGGCGAGTAACGACCTGCCCATCGCGCACTACAAAGTCATCACCGACGATGACCCCGATATAGTCGGTTTCAAGCCCTTGACAGGTGTGGATACAGCCCACTTCATGCACGGAGTCCTCGGAGATCATCCAGAGCCCGCCATCTTTGGTCAGATTCCAGCGAGCCTTGAAGCCATGTTCCGGCATTTCAATATCGTAGGCGGCCGGGTTCTTTTTGCTTGGCCATTTCCAACAGTAGCCTGCGACCATCCGAGCACGGTTTCTTTCCCGGTTGCGTGCGGTGATCAACGCCTTGAGTTCGGTTGGCGAGTCCAGCACGCGAAAGTCGTATTCAGCCACATCCAGTGTGGCGTTGGCTGTTTCGCGTATCTGTAAGGTGTTATCCAGCCAAGCGAGATAACCGTCAGACCCGTTGCAGCGAAACTGAGACTCCAGCGCCCCCTCCACAACCGTGGCACCAAGTTCAGCGGCCCACTGGCGAATAGTTTCCTTTTTACCAACATCCTTGAGGGTGACAATCTGCGACTCATCGATGAAAAAAACGGAGAACCGGGCGGCATTGATGATCTCCTTGACCTGATGTTCGCCCAGGTTGGCATACAACCCGGACTTTTCATTCAGGCGATGCGCCTCATCGACCACCAACGCATCAAACTCGTTGCTGCTGGTGGCTGTGAAGGCGCCCGAGCCTACGAACAGGTTGGAGATGTAGGTTTTCTTGAACGATCCGGCCAGACGAGCTTCATATACGGCTCTGGGTGCAGCATTCTTGGTGACGTACTTGGCAACCATGCCTGCATTGGTCAACCCGACCAGCAGATTGACCGCCACTACTGATTTTCCGGTGCCGGGGCCGCCTTCCACGATATAGACACGCTTACCCTGCTCTCGCACAGCTCTTGCGTGGCTTAGGGCAGTTTCATAAACCAGCTTTTGGTCGTCGACCAGAACAAACTCCTGATTACCCTTGAGCAATCCAGCCAGACCATCAGCCAGACTTTTGGACGGTCTGATACGCCCACCTTCAATCCGAAAAAGCGTATTGCCCTTGTCACCATATTTGACGTGTTGGCGAATAAACTGCCGAAGCCGGTCACGCTCCATATCCCCCTTGAGAAATACCGGAGCACGCTCAATATGCGCGGCGTAAAAAGGATCATTGATGGCACCCTGGGAGTCGGCATAATTATGCAGATAGGCGCAGGGGCGCAGCTGCACGCCACCGTCATACACGACTTCGTTGTAGCCTTCCAGCAGCGCAGCGTAGGACCATGCCTGATACGAGGGATGACCAACTTCTGTTTCGCCACGAGCAAAACGGGTCGAAACGATACCGTCTTTTGCGGTTTTACGCGCAGACTCCCACTGTTTCAGTTCTACGATGACGACACAGTCCTTGTCTTCATGGTTCTTGCCGGTCAGCAGGAAGTCAACCCGCTTGGCCGTTTGTGGGATAACGTATTCAATGGCTACACCACAATCATCGGGAATCGCTTCGTCATTGAGAACCTTGCCCATGTAATGGAGCGAGGACGCCCAGGAGCGTATCTCTTCTTTCGAGACGCTCCTGCCAGTCCGGTTGCGGAAGGACTCCAGCACGATGTTTTCAATATCACGCTTGAACACATCATCCAGAAAATGCTGTTTGTCTGTCTGATAGATAATCAAGCGTCACAGCTCCGTATACTTCTTGTTCGAGCCTTTGGCTTTTTCAGCCGGGTATTTGACGCCGTTCTTCTCTATCTTGGATTCCAGAGCCTGCTCCAAGTCTATGCCCAAGTCATTGGCCAGTAGTAAGGTGTAGCAGAAAACATCGGCCAGTTCGTCAGCAAGATCCTCTTTGCGCTCCCGGGCAGCGTTCTGGATGGCTCCCATGTCCTGTTTCCACTGAAAAATCTCCAGCACTTCGGCCGCTTCCAGCACTAGTGACAACGCCAGGTCCTTGGGGTTGTGAAACTGTTTCCAGTCACGCTCATCGCGGAATGCCAGGACTTTTTCGGTCAGTTTTTTTATCTCGGACACACTCTCTCCAAAATCCTTGTCAGCAAGACGACAGTGCAGGCTCGTGCCTCTGGGCCTGCATCACGATGTGAACCACTTTGCATTATCTACCGGGATTTGTCTCTAGTCGCCCTGCTCACGCAAGGTCAGAAACAACCTCAAGTCCAGCTCCAACTGGTGATAGTCCGGTTCCATATGCTGACATAGCTGATAGAAGGACTTGTTGTGCTCCTTCTCGCGCAGGTGCGCAAGCTCGTGCACCACGACCATCCGCAGTAACGGCTCTGGCAGGGTCTTGAAGATAGCCGATACCTTGATCGCGTTTTTGCGCTTGAGCTTGCTGCCCTGCACACGGCTGACAAACTGATGCTGGCCCAGGGCGTTGCCGATGACGTGCATGCGGGTGTCATAGAACACCTTGCTGATCGGATCAGCGCTACGCATGAATTGCTGCTTGATGCGCTGCACGTAGTCGTACAGGGCCGCGTCGGTTTGGATCAGATGCTGAGCTTGCGCTGGATAACGCTGTTCAAGCCAGGTGCCAAGTCGCTTGCTGTCGATCAGTTGCTGAACCTGCTGTTGCAGGCTGGAGCTATAGCCGCCGAGGTACTTGAGTGTGGTCATGGTTACTCCTCTAGCAAGCTACCTGGATCAAACAGCTCCCTCCTCACCAGAATCACGTAATACAGTTGGCGACTGTACTCAGTAAAATCGCTCAGAGGCTTCCCCATATCCAGAGCGGCTTCGCAGGCTACCGAAAAGATACGCCGCTGACGGCTGGGTATTACCTGATACAAAACCTCAAGAATCGCTGGCAGGTTCATGTCGGCTCCTTGCCTTCAATTCTCGTTGTATGCGCACAACAATACAACCGCATCCGTGGGGTACCCCCGTTTTAGTGGGGCAGCAAAGCAAAGGATCAGAGCAGTTGATATCACCGGGCAATCAGAAACCTCAGCCGCAGCAACACCCCTTCAGCCTGCGATTACGGTAAGGCTGCAAGAACGGGGTCACCATCAACATAAGCACCCCTACTGCCACCAATAGCCACAAGGCCGACTGGAAGTGACCCGCACTATCACGCAGATATCCCACGAGCAACGGACCGGCAGCGCCGACCAGATAACTCTGCAACATCACAAAAGCAGTCCAGGCGCCAGCCTCCTCAGGTGTCGAAGCGTTGTCCAGCGGTAGGGTCATACCCAGGGTAAAGGCACCTCCGGTACCAAAAGCCGCAATCGCAGCAGTCACCAGCGGCATGGCATCAGGCGCAACGGCCATCGCCAGGCTGCCCAGCAAGGCGATGCTGGAGCTCGCGGCAAGCAACAGACGTCGATCATCGCTACGGCTGAGCAAGCCAAACACCGGGTTGGCCAGCATGAACCCCAGGGTATAACTGGCCAGGATCAAGCCTGCCGAGCTGGCGCTCTCGCCACGCTCGATATACATCGGTGCCAACCAGGCAATCAGGGCGTAGAACACCAGGTTGTTGCAGGCGAAGAACAGTGCGATCAGCCAGGCCGTAGGGTTGCGCAGCGGCATCCTGGGCATCTGGGTCGAAGCGGTAGAGACCGGCGCTCTCAGGCTCCGATGCTCGATGCCCACCCAGGCCATGATCGCCAGCAGTGCCGGCAGTACCCAGAAACCGCCCGCCCAACGCCAATCACCAATCAACTGCTCGATCGGCCCGGTCGCCACCGCAGCGACTGTGCTGCCCAGGCCGATGGCCGTTGCATAGATACCCATGAACAACGCGATACGATTCGGCGAGCGCGCCTTCACGTAACTGGAAAACAGCGTTCCGGCGACCGCGATACCCGCCCCGACTGCCGCAGTACTGGCAAACAACTGCCCAATGGAGCCAGCCAGCGCACGCAGGATGATCGCGGCGCCCAGCACGATCAGCGCCAGCAGGATGATCCGGTCACGCCCAAATCGATGCGCCAGCCAGGGTGCGGGCAGTGCCAGCAATCCCATCAGCAAGGTCGGAATCGTGGTCAGCAGCGAGGCCTGGGTGTGAGTCAATCCCAGCTCATCGATGATGGCGGTCAGCAATGGCCCCATGGAAACGATGCCCGGGCGCAGCGTGAGCGCGACGAGCAGGATACACACGACCACGGCTGCGACTGACGGAGCACGGACGTCGCTGCCAGCCAAGGCCGGATACGCCAGACCCGGCGTAACATCGCGTTCGATCGGTACGGATTTGACAGACATGACGAAGACTTCCTACGCAGTGAGCAGTTACGCAGGCGTGTCCCCGTCCATTCGCGTCGAGGCCACGCCGGCAGATGTGAACGTCAGTCCGAGTAGGTCGGGTAGTCCGTCAGGCCCTTCTCCGCGCCACCATAGACAGTGGCAGGATCCAGCGGGTTGAGCGGCCAGCCATTGGCGATGCGTTCGGGCAGATCGGGGTTGGCGATGAAGGGACGACCGAATGCGATCAGGTCGGCCAGCCCGGCCTCGATCAGCCGCTCACCACGCTCGGCGGTATAACGACCGGCGTAGAGAATCTTCCCGCTGAAGTTCGCGCGTACGTCGCGGCGGAAGCTCTCGGGCAGATCCGGCGCGTTGTCCCAGTCCGCCTCGGCGATCGACACATAGGCCACACCTGCTGCCTCCAGCACCTTGATGGCTTCGATATAGGTGGTGTGCGGGTCCTCTTCGACCAGGCCGATATACACCCGGTCCTGATCGGTGCCGGTGAACAACGGGGTGAAGCGCACACCAAGGCGATCCGCGCCTACGGCAGCGGCCACGGCGTCTACGATCTCGCGCAGGAAGCGCAGGCGGTTTTCCAGCGAGCCTCCGTAAGCATCATCGCGCTGGTTGGAATGTGCGGAGATGAACTGGTTGACCAGATAACCGTTGGCTGAGTGAATTTCCACGCCATCGAAACCGGCGTCGATGGCATTGCGTGCCGCCTGGGCGTACTGCCCGACCAGATCGCGGATTTCAGCCAGCTCCAGTGCGCGTGGAAGCGACGGCTGAACCAGCTCGCCGACACCAGGGCCGGTCTGAATGAATGCCTTGACCTTCTGCGCCTGAATGGCGGATGGCGCCACGGGCGCCTGCCCGTCAGGCTGAAGCGCGTTATGGGAAACGCGACCGACGTGCCAGAGCTGGGCGAAGATCACGCCACCTTCGGCATGTACCGCTTCGGTCACCTTGCGCCAGCCATCGATCTGAGCCTGGCTGTAGATACCGGGCGTCCAGGCATAGCCCTGGCCACGCGGTTCGATCTGGGTGCCCTCACTGACCATGAAACCGGCACCGGCACGCTGGCGGTAATAAGTGGCCATCAGATCAGTCGCGATATCGCCTGGCTGGGCGCTGCGCTGACGAGTCAACGGCGGCAGCACGATGCGGTTCTTGAGAGTGATACGCCCCATGTCGATGGGGGTAAACAGAGCAGCATGTTTCATGATTTCTATCCTGTTGTTCAGGCGACTGCACTTATCGACAGGCGCACGGGCGCGAATGGACGCACCTGGCGCCCAATGGGCTTGATGATTGGGAGTGCGGCCCCTCTGCTGGAGAGGCCGCTCAGGCGTTACTTCTTGATCAACACGGTTTTCGGGTTGGTGAACAGCAGGCGGCCTTCATGGCCGTGCTCAGTGCCGATACCCGATTGCTTATGGCCACCGAAGGGAATATCGATGCCTTGCGTGTGGATCTCGTTGACCCAGACCATCCCGGTTTCCAGGCGATTGGCCACGGCCACCGCTGCCTGGGTATCACGCCCCCAGACCGAACCACCCAGGCCGAACGGACTGTCGTTCGCGCGGGCCACGACATCGTCGACGTCGTCGTACGCGATGATCGGCACGATCGGTCCGAACTGCTCCTGCTGCACGATCATCGAGCTCTCTGGCGGGTTGTCGACCACTGTTACCGGGATGAAATAGCCAGGACGGCTCTCGTCTACCTCACCGCCCAATACCACTTTGTAACCATTGGCCTTGATGTCATCCAGGAAGCTACGAACCTTGTCGTACTGCATCTTGTTCTGCACAGGGCCGACGGTCACGTTCGGGTCGAGACCGTCACCCATGACCTGCTGCCGCGCGTACTCAACGAACGCTGCCACGAACTCATTGCGATAACTGCTATGCACGTAGAGGCGCTTGATACCCACGCACCACTGCCCCGAGTTACCGACGGCGCCCCAGTACAGTTGCGGGATGATCGCTTGCCAGTCGGCATCAGGCATGACGATTGCCGCGTCGTTGCCGCCCATCTCCATGGTCAGCCGCTTGACGGTGCCTGCAGCCGAACGGATGACATGCTTGCCGGTCTCGGTGGAGCCGGTGAAACTGATCTTGGCGATGTCCGGGTGAGCGGTCATTTGCGGGCCCAGCTCGTTGCCACCTGAAACCACTGAAAGCACACCAGCAGGCAGCACGGACTGAGCAATCTGCCCAAAGCGCAAGGTGGTGAGGGGTGTGAATGGCGACGGTTTGATGACCATGGTGTTGCCGGTGATCAGCGCGGGCGCCACTTTCCACAGCGCCAGCAGCACCGGGAAATTCCACGGCGTGATCGCACCGACCACACCCAGCGGCGTGTGATGCAGCTCGACGATGTGGTTGTCGTTCTCCTCGACGATCTCCACCGGAATACGCCGCGCAGCGATCTGGCGAATCCACGAGATCGCCTGGTCAACTTCCGGCTCGGCCATGGTTTTCAGCGGCTTGCCTTGTTCCAACGTCAGCAAGCGAGCCAGTTCATCGCGGTGTTCCAAAAGCGCATCGGCATAGGCATCCAGATAGCTCTGGCGCTGGTCGTAGCTCAGGACCGACCAGGTCTTGAACGCGCCTTTGGCAGCAGCGATCGCCGCCTCCAGTTGCTCAGGCGAACCCGACGGAGCCTTGGCGAAGACCTCGCCAGTCGCCGGATTGAACACATCGAAATGCGCATCGGTGGCGACCAGCTTACCGGCGATGGACAGGTAGTACGGGCCATCGAAAATGCTAGTAGAGCGGGAATCTTTCATGACAGTAGACATTAGCCTATCTCCTTGAATCCAAATGAAAATCTATTGACTTAAATGATCAAGACAGCTTTCTTCAGGCAGCAGAAATCCCGTCACCCAAAAGGCGACTGCTGCTGCGGTGTTGTTATGCGGTAGCGTGCGCGAGGGCGCTCAGAGCGGGCGCACAGTGCGCCCGCTCATTACTTGCACGGGTTCGTCTGAACCCTGCAGATTGCGCGAATCAAGCCAGCAGTTTGAGCAAGGCGTTGGCAGCGGACTCTGAGCTGGCGGGGTTCTGACCAGTGACCAGGCGCCCGTCGACTACGGTGAACGGCTGCCAGTCGCCGGCTTTCTCATAACGTGCGCCAAGTGCCTGGAACTCGTCCTCGATGAGGAAAGGCACCACGTCAGTCAGTCCTACAGCGGCCTCTTCGCTGTTGGTGAAACCAGTCACCCGGCGGCCCTTGATCAGCGGCTCGCCATCCGCAGCCTTGACGTGGCGCAGCACGCCCGGAGCATGGCAGACGAAACCGATTGGCTTACCGGCGCGCTCGAAGCTTTCGATCAGGGCGATGGATGTATCCGACTCCGCCAGATCCCACAGAGGGCCATGGCCGCCTGGGTAGAACACCGTGTCGAAATCCTCAGCCTTCACTTCACTGAGTTTCACCGTGCTGGCCAGGGCTTGCTGCGTGGCCGGATCGGCAGCGAAACGGTGGGTCGCCTCGGTCTGGAAATCCGGCAGATCACTCTTGGGATCCAGAGGCGGCTGGCCACCGGCTGGCGATGCCAGCACGATGTCGGCCCCGGCGTCCTTGAAGACGTAGTAAGGCGCGGCGAACTCTTCCAGCCAGAAGCCGGTTTTATTGCCGGTGTTACCCAGCTTGTCATGGGATGTCAGAACCATCAGAACTTTCATGATCATTGCCTCATAGTGGGTATTGCATTGGTTTCGACCGACCCTTGCCGGTCATGGGTTCACTGGTTACCGAGAAGGTGTTGCGTCTGCTGCAGTGCCTCTTCGAACGAATCGGGCGTACGGGTGATCTTGGTCATCACACTGGCCCCCAACCACAGGGCATAGAGCCTCAGTGCCAGCTGAGCGGGCGTAGCAACGATGGTTACCGTGCCCTCCTCCACGCCTCTGCTGATCGCAGCCTCCAGCCGCTCGACGATCTGCGCGGTACCGCGCCGAAGTGCCAATCGCATCGGTTCGGAAAGATCGGCGACTTCAGCGCCCAATTTCACGGCCAGGCATTTACCGCACTCGACCTGACAGGTCTGGTTGGAGATCCACAGTTGCCAGTAACGCATCAGCGCGTCATGGGCGCTGGTTGCTGGGTCCTGAAAAATACGATCCATGTCAGCGAAATAGGTTTCGAAGTAGTGCTCCAGCAGCGCTGTGCCGAAGGCGTCCTTCGAAGCGAAGTAGTGGTAGAAGGAACCCTTCGGCACGCCCGCGGCATTCAGTACCTCATTCAGCCCAACAGCGGAGAAACCTTTGCGGGCGATGATCGATTGGGCGGCGCCGAAAATGCGCTGCCGGGTCTGATTGCTATCAGTGGTTGTCATAGCTGCCTGCCTAAGTAGACCAGTCGTCTAGTTCGTTGGAGCTATGTTAGGAGTCGGTACTGATAGCAGCAATGTCATATCTGCAAGGATTTCGGACATGCACGGCAAGCCGATTGCGCAAACCACCCGGCTCTCCGACAATAGACGCATGCCCGCAGAGAGGAAATGATCGATGCATACCGTGGCATTAGTGGTCTACCCGCAATTCCAAGCGCTGAGCCTGTCGGTCGGTTCCGTATTCGAATGCGCCAATCTCCTGCATGGCGAGCCGGTCTACCGGTTCACTCTGGTGTCCGAGACAGGTGGAGCCGTGCTGTCGTCTCAGGGCTTCTCGGTCAATACCGAGGCGCTCGGCCTGGCTGGCTATGACACCATCATCGTCAGCGGCTACCTGGAGTTGGGTGAACCCAGTCCCGAGCTGCTGACGTGTCTATCCAGCACCAGCTCGCAATCGCGACGTATTGCATCACTGTGCACAGGAGTCTTCGTGCTCGCCGAAGCCGGCCTATTGGAGGGCAAACGGGTCACGACTCATTGGTTGCACGTGCCCGAGTTCAAGAAACGTCATCCCACTGTCAGAATCGATGATGATCGGCTGTTCGTAGTCGACGGGCAGATCTGGACGGGTGCAGGCATGAGTGCCGGAGTGGATCTTGCCCTGGCCATGGTAGAGAGCGACCTGGGCCCTGACCTGGCCCGCCGCGTGGCCCGCAAACTGGTAATCGCCCAGCGCCGGGGCGCTGAGCAATCACAGCTCTCGGCTCTGCTGGAGATAGACCCCAAATCCGACCGCGTACAACTGGCGATGGCCTATGCGCGCGAAAACCTGCGCAGTGATCTCTCGGTCGAGGCACTGGCAGATGTCGCGCGACTAAGCCCTCGCCAGTTTAGTCGAGTGTTCCGCGAGGAAACCGGAAAAACTCCAGCGAAAGCAGTCGAAAGTCTGCGAATAGAGGCCGCACGCGTGATGATGGAGACGAGCCGTCATCCAGTAGAAGTGATCGCACGCGAGACTGGTTTCGGCGATCGTGAGCGCATGCGTCAGGCTTTTCTACGTGCCTATGGGAAACCGCCGCAATTGATGCGAGATGAGCTGTACAAGACAGCCAACGGGGCAGGCTGAACACGCCTATTAGAACTTGCTCACCAACAGATACACCTGAGTTCCCTACTGCAACCACAATTCTCTCAGTAGCGCTCACTGTAGTCGCCTACCAAAAAACAGCAGGCATAAAAAATCCAGTCACCGCTAAGTGACTGGATTTTTTCTGAAGTTGGTCGGGACGGAGTGATTCGAACACTCGACCCCTTGCACCCCATGCAAGTGCGCTACCAGGCTGCGCTACGCCCCGACGATGCCTGAGCTTGTCGGCTCAGGCGGGTCGCATCATACAATAACTGCCTGAAATGAGAAAGTTTTTTTTCGATTCAGTCAGTGATGCGAACGCATTTTGAGCACCTGCAGCACATCTTCCAGTTCGGCAATAGTCTGACGGATCAGTTGCTTGTACTGGGTAATGTCTTCCTTGGCCTCCTCGCCGGACAGGCGCTGTCGCGCACCGCCGATGGTGAAACCCTGGTCGTACAACAAGGCGCGGATCTGGCGGATCATCAGCACATCCTGGCGCTGATAATAGCGGCGATTGCCGCGCCGCTTGACCGGCGACAACTGCGGAAACTCCTGTTCCCAGTAGCGCAGGACATGCGGTTTGACCGCACAGAGTTCACTGACCTCACCAATGGTGAAGTAGCGTTTGCCGGGGATAGCCGGCAGTTCATCGTTATGGCTGGGTTCCAGCATAGGCTTCCACTCGTGCCTTGAGTTTTTGTCCGGGCCTGAAGGTTACGACACGTCGGGCGGTAATTGGTATTTCTTCACCGGTCTTGGGATTGCGGCCGGGGCGCTGGCGCTTGTCGCGCAGGTCGAAGTTGCCGAATCCGGACAACTTGACCTGCTCGTTGTGCTCCAGCGCGTTGCGGATCTCCTCGAAAAACAGCTCGACCAGTTCTTTGGCTTCACGCTTGTTAAAGCCTAGTTCCTCGTACAGCCTTTCGGCCATTTCTGCTTTTGTCAGAGCCCCCATACACCTATTTCCTTAACGTGGCATTGAACCCTTGCTCCAGGGACGTCAGCACCTTGTCCATGACAGCGTTCACCTCTTCATCAGTAAGAGTGCGCGATGAATGCTGTAAGGTCAAGCCGATGGCCAGACTTTTTCTATTGGGATCAATACCTTTGCCTTCATACACGTCAAACAACCTGAGGTTCTTGAGGTTTTCGCCTGCATTGCGGCGGATATCCTCGAGCAAATCCTCGGCCATGACCTGCTTGTCGACGAGTACGGCAATGTCCCTTCTGACCTCGGGGAAACGCGACAGTTCAGAGAATGCCGGCAATACGCCCTCGCTGATACGCTCAAGCTCCAGTTCGAACGCAAATACCGGGCCCTGCAGATCCAGCTCGCTGAGCAATTGCGGATGCAACGCGCCCAGCCAGCCAACGACTTCGCCATTGCGACTGATCCGTGCACTCTGGCCAGGATGCAGAGCTGGGTGTTCGGCCGGCTCGAACCGGTAGCTGGACAGTGCCCCACCCTGCCCCAGTATGGCTTCGACATCACCCTTGAGGTCATAGAAGTCGAGCTTGTCGCCGGCATTGGCCCAGGCTTCGGGCAGCCGGGTGCCAGTGGCGATACCCGCCAGCATCGGTTGCTGCAGCAATTCGCCGCTGGCTTGCGGCAGGAAGCGCAGGCCGCTTTCGAACAACCGCACCCGCGGTTGCTGGCGGTTCTGGTTGTGCAGTACTGCCTTGCTCAAACCCGGCAGCAGACTGGTGCGCATGACCGCCAAATCAGCGGAGATCGGATTGGCCAGTGCCAGCGGCTCATGCACAGGATCAAACAACTTGCTCAGCCCCGGCTCGATGAAGCTGTAGGTGATCGCTTCCTGGTAACCACGGGCAACCAGCAGCCGGCGCAGCACAGTCAGCTCACTGCGCGCTTCAGGCTTGGCAGTCAGATTCAGGTCGGCAGTTGGCGCGCTGACCGGCAGGCGGTTGTAGCCATACAGGCGAGCCAGCTCTTCAATCAGATCGATCTCCAGGCTGATATCGAAGCGATGACTGGGTACTTCGACCTGCCACTGCCCTTCGCCATCGGCTGCGATTCCCAGGCCCAGGTTGCTCAAATAAGCTTCGATATCGGCCCTGGGCAGCTCCATGCCCAGCATCTGGGTAATACGCTCGTTGCGCAGGGTGATATGGGCGATCTTCGGCAGGTGCTCGGACGCAACCTGTTCGATGACCGGGCCCGGCTCACCGCCGACAATCTCCAGCAGCAGGGCGGTGGCGCGCTCGACCGCTTCGCGCTGCAACTGCCAGTCGACACCACGCTCGAAACGATGCGAGGAGTCGGTGTGCAGGCCATAACCACGGGCCTTGCCGGCGATGGCGATGGTGTCAAAGAAGGCGCTTTCCAGGAACAGGTCGGTGGTACTGGCCGCCACGCCACTGTGCTCGCCCCCCATGATCCCGGCCATGGCCAGCGGACGCTCATGATCGGCAATAACCAGGGTATCCGGGCGCAGGCTGACTTCCTGACCATCAAGCAGAACCAGCTTCTCGCCCTCTTCGGCCAGGCGCACGCGGATGCCGCCCTTGATTTCAGTCAGGTCGAAGGCATGCATGGGCTGGCCCAGCTCGAGCATCACATAGTTGGTGATATCGACCGCCGGATCAATGCTGCGGATGTCGCTGCGACGCAGACGCTCAATCATCCACAAGGGCGTTGGCCGCGACAGGTCCACATTGCGAATAACGCGACCGATGTAACGCGGGCAGGCTTGCGGTGCCAGCAACTCAACCGGACGGGTTTCGTCATGCACGGCCGGTACCGGGTCGATCTGCGGGCGCTGCAGCGGCGCTGCGTAATTGGCCGCCACTTCACGGGCCAGACCGGCAATCGACTGGCAGTCACCACGGTTGGGAGTCAGGTCGACTTCGATAATGGCATCGTCCAGCCCCAGATAGACGCGCAGATCCTGACCCACCGGCGCATCGGCCGGCAGTTCGAACAGCCCGTCATGGTCTTCGGACAGCTTCAGCTCGGACGCCGAGCACAGCATGCCAGAGGACTCAACGCCGCGCAGTTTGGCCTTCTTGATCTTGAAGTCTTCACCGAGTACCGCGCCAACCATGGCAAACGGCACCTTGATACCGGCCCGGGCGTTGGGTGCGCCGCAGACTACCTGGAATTCCTCGTTGCCACTGCTGACCCGGCAAACTCGCAACTTGTCGGCATCCGGATGCTGCTCGGCGCTCAGGATCTCGCCCACCACCACGCCGCTGAACTCGCCAGCAGCCGGGGTGACGCTGTCCACTTCCAGACCGGTCATCGACAGCCGGGCGACCAGTTCGTCCCGGCTCACCTGCGGATTGACCCAGCTCCGCAGCCACTGTTCACTGAATTTCATCTTGAATTCCTGCTGTCAAAGGGTTGCCGGGTGCTCATCGGAACTGCGCCAAAAAGCGCAGATCGTTGTCGAAGAACAGGCGCAAGTCGTTGACGCCGTATCGCAACATGGCCAGGCGCTCAACGCCCATGCCGAAGGCAAAGCCCTGATACTGCTCCGGATCGATGCCCGAAGCGCGGAATACATTGGGATGCACCATGCCGCAGCCCATGACCTCCAACCAACCAGTCTGCTTACACACCCGACAACCGTCGCCATTACACATCACACACTGGATGTCGACCTCGGCCGAGGGCTCGGTGAACGGGAAGAACGAGGGCCGGAAACGCACGGCCAGTTCCTTCTCGAAGAACACCCGCAGAAACTCTTCGATGGTGCCCTTGAGGTCGGCGAAGCTGACCTTGCGATCGACCAGCAGGCCTTCGACCTGGTGGAACATCGGCGAGTGGGTCAGGTCCGAGTCGCAACGGTAAACCCGCCCAGGGCAGACGATACGGATCGGCGGCTTCTGGCTTTCCATGGTGCGCACCTGAACCGGAGAGGTGTGGGTGCGCAGCAGGGTATTGGCGTTGAAATAGAAGGTGTCATGCATCGCCCGCGCCGGGTGGTGGCCGGGGATGTTGAGCGCCTCGAAGTTGTGATAGTCGTCCTCAACCTCGGGGCCTTCCGCGACGGCATAGCCGACCCGGGAAAAGAATTCTTCGATCCGCTCCATGGTCCGGGTTACCGGATGCAGGCCACCACTGACCTGACCACGGCCCGGCAGGGTCACATCGACCCGCTCGGCAGCCAGCTTGGCATTCAGTGCCGCTGCTTCCATCTCGGATTTGCGCGCATTGAGCACGCTCTGCACCCGCTCCTTGGCCTCATTGACCATCGCCCCGACCTTGGGACGCTCTTCTGCGGGGATATTGCCCAGGGTCTTCATCACCTGAGTCAGTTCGCCCTTTTTGCCGAGGTACTGAACGCGGATCTGCTCCAGCGCATTGACATCAGCCGCCTGCTGCACAGCCTCCAGGGCTTGGGAGACCAGGGCGTCGAGATTTTCCATGAACACGCACTCCAGAAACAAAAATAGGGGAAGAGCTATGAGGCTCTTCCCCTATCATTGACGTTGCCAGCCGGCGCGAACGCCGGTGATTGTCGTAACGAGGGCTTAAGCCAGGCTAGCCTTTGCTTTTTCGACAATCGCGGTAAACGCCGCTTTTTCGTTCACAGCCAGATCGGCCAGAACCTTACGGTCGATTTCGATGGACGCCTTTTTCAGACCGGCGATCAGACGGCTGTAGGACAGACCGTTCTGACGGGCACCAGCGTTGATACGGGCAATCCACAGAGCACGGAACTGACGCTTGCGCTGCTTGCGGTCACGGTAGGCGTACTGACCTGCCTTGATGACGGCCTGCTTGGCAACGCGGAATACACGCGAACGTGCACCGTAGTAGCCTTTGGCGAGCTTCAGAATTTTCTTGTGACGCTTACGCGCCATTACACCACGCTTAACACGAGCCATTCTTAATATCCTCTACCTAGACTTAACGGAGACGCAGCATGCGTTCAACTTTTTGGACGTCAGAAGCATTGAGCTGCTGAGTACCACGCAGTTGGCGCTTACGCTTGGTGCTCATCTTGGTCAGGATGTGGCTCTTGAAAGCGTGCTTGTGCTTGATGCCCTTGCCAGTCACTTTAAAGCGCTTGGCGGCACCGCTTTTGGTTTTCATCTTTGCCATGTTCGTAACTCCATAAGAGAGTAAATAAAGGTAACCACAAGGCCTGGCGTTGCCCTGGAGATTACTTTTTCTTCTTGGGTGCGATGACCATCATCAGCTGCCGACCTTCCATCTTCGGGTGCTGTTCAACGGTACCGTATTCGGCCAGGTCAGCTTCGACCCGCTTCAACAGTTCCATGCCCAGCTCCTGATGCGCCATTTCGCGGCCGCGGAATCTCAGAGAGATCTTGGCCTTGTCCCCATCGGAAAGGAACCGGATCAGGTTGCGAAGCTTAACCTGATAGTCCCCTTCCTCCGTCCCTGGACGAAACTTGATTTCCTTGATTTGAATCTGCTTCTGATTCTTGCGCGCAGCCGCCTGCTGCTTTTTCTTCTCGAACAGGTGCTTGCCGTAATCCATGATCCGGCAAACTGGCGGCTGGGCATCGGGAGAGATTTCAACCAGATCGAGCTTGACCTCCTCTGCGGCTGCCATAGCTTCCTGAATGGACACGATACCGATTTGTTCTCCATCGGCGCCAATCAGGCGCACTTCGCGCGCCGTGATGTTTTCATTGATCGGCGGACGCTGTGCGGCTCTTTTGTCTTGTCTCATCTCGCGTTTAATCTTTATTGCTCCGAATTCGGGCGGCCTCGTTGTGCAACAGAGCGGGCAAGGAATTCGGAGAACTCGGCGACTGACATCGAACCCAGATCTTTACCCTCCCGCGTGCGCACGGCCACAGTGTGCGATTCGACTTCCCGGTCACCTACTACCAGCAGGTAGGGAGTCTTGTGCAAAGTATGCTCGCGGATTTTAAAACCGATCTTCTCGTTTCTCAAGTCCGCAACAGCGCGATAGCCCATTTCATTTAGGCTTTTCTCGACTTCACGGCAAAATTCCGCCTGATTATCGGTGATATTCAGCACTGCGGCCTGAGTCGGCGCCAACCAGGCCGGGAAATCGCCAGCATAATGTTCGATCAAAATTCCGATGAAGCGCTCGAACGAACCGAGAATCGCCCGGTGCAGCATGACCGGAGTCTTGCGACTGCCATCCTCGGCAACATATTGGGCACCCAAGCGGCCCGGCAGCATGAAATCTAGCTGCAGAGTACCGCACTGCCAGACTCGACCAATGCAATCACGCAGCGAAAACTCGATCTTCGGCCCGTAGAATGCACCCTCGCCCGGCTGCAGATCCCATTTCAGGCCAGCCTCATTGAGCGCAGCTTCCAGCCCCTGCTCCGCCTGATCCCACAGCGCATCGTCACCTACACGGCTTTCAGGGCGGGTCGACAGCTTCAGTTCGACGTCATCGAAGCCAAAGTCCTTGTAGACTTGCAGGGTCAGGGCGATGAAGTCAGCTGCCTCGGACTTGACCTGCTCATCGGTACAGAAAATGTGCGCGTCATCCTGGGTAAAACCACGCACGCGCATCAGGCCGTGCAGCGACCCAGATGGCTCATTGCGGTGGCAGGAGCCGAACTCGGCCAGCCGCAACGGCAGCTCGCGGTAGCTCTTCAGGCCCTGATTGAACACCTGAATGTGGCACGGGCAGTTCATCGGCTTGATCGCGTAGTCGCGACTTTCCGACTCAGTAGTGAACATGTTCGCCGAGTAGTGCTCCCAGTGACCGGAGCGCTCCCACAACACACGATCAACTACCTGCGGGGTCTTGATCTCGCGATAGCCGCTGTCGCGCTGAACCTTGCGCATGTACTGCTCAAGCACCTGGTAGACGGTCCAGCCATTGGGGTGCCAGAACACCATGCCGGGCGCTTCTTCCTGGGTATGGAACAGATCCAGGCGCTTGCCGAGTTTGCGATGATCGCGCTTCTCGGCCTCTTCCATGCGCTGAATGTAAGCCGCCAACTGCTTCTTGTCGGCCCAGGCGGTGCCATAAATGCGCTGCAACTGCTCGTTCTTGGAGTCGCCGCGCCAGTAGGCGCCGGAAATCCGGGTCAGCTTGAACGCCTTGAGAAAGCGAGTATTGGGCACGTGCGGACCACGGCACATATCGACATATTCTTCGTGGTAGTACAGACCCATGGCGGTTTCGTCGGGCATATCCTCGACCAGCCGCAGCTTGTAGTCCTCACCACGCGACTTGAACACTTCGATGACCTGATCACGCGGAGTCATTTTCTTGATGACGTCGTATTCGGTATCGATCAGCTCACGCATGCGCTGCTCGATCGCCGCCATGTCTTCAGGGGTAAACGGCCGCTCGAAGGAGATATCGTAATAGAAACCTTCTTCAATCACCGGCCCGATCACCATCTTGGCGCTCGGATACAGCTGCTTGACCGCATGGCCAACCAGGTGGGCACAGGAGTGGCGAATGATCTCCAGCCCGTCTTCGTCTTTCGGTGTGATGATCTGCAGACTGGCGTCGCTGTCGATAAGGTCACAGGCATCGACCAAACGACCATCGACCCGGCCAGCTACGGTGGCCTTGGCCAGCCCGGCACCAATCGAGGCGGCGACTTCGGCCACGGTTACGGGATTGTCGAACGAACGCTGACTGCCGTCGGGGAGAGTAATAACGGGCATGCTGCCACTCCTTCTCAGTGGTGACCCCTACGCAAGGCCACATGATGGAAATGCCGCACTGGCTGACCGCCACAGCTCATACCGGCGTCACAGTCGCCGGCAGCCCTCATCAGGCTGCTGTGGAGCCGCACAGGGCGGCGCTGAAACAAAAAACCCGGCCACAGGGACCGGGTTTTTAATTTGGTAGGCACGATTGGATTCGAACCAACGACCCCCACCATGTCAAGGTGGTGCTCTAACCAACTGAGCTACGTGCCTGCGATGGAGGCGAACTTTACGCAGCACCTCCGACCCTGTCAAGCACTAAGTTACTGAAAAGGTGAAAAAAGCTGCAAACTCATGGGGCTGGTTAGACATTGACCAACTGCCCTCTCAACTTCTGTATCTGATCACGCAATTGCGCCGCCGACTCAAACTCAAGATCACGGGCATGCTGATACATCTGCTCTTCCAGCTGACGAATGCGCTTGCTGATTTCCGAGGGCGAACGCAGCGTCGCATCGTAACCTGCCGCCTCTTCCGCCACTTTTTGCTGCCTGCGCTTGCCTGACCGGCTACCCGGCACCACCGCGCCCTCGAGAATATCGGCAACACTTTTGACCACGCCCTTGGGGGTAATGCCATGCTCAAGATTGAAGCTGATCTGTTTGGCCCGGCGGCGCTCGGTTTCACCAATGGCCCGCTCCATTGAGCCAGTAATCCGGTCGGCATAAAGGATCGCCTTGCCGTGGAGGTTACGCGCGGCACGGCCAATGGTCTGGATCAGCGAACGCTCGGAGCGCAGGAAACCTTCTTTGTCGGCATCCAGAATCGCCACCAGCGAGACCTCTGGCATATCCAGGCCCTCGCGCAGCAGGTTGATACCAACCAGCACGTCAAAGCTACCCATGCGCAAATCACGAATGATCTCGACCCGCTCGACCGTGTCGATATCCGAGTGCAGGTAGCGCACCCGGACATCATGATCACCAAGATAGTCGGTCAGATCCTCGGCCATGCGTTTGGTCAGAGTGGTGACCAGCACCCGCTCGCTGCGCTCTACCCGCAGCCGGATTTCCGATAGCAGGTCATCGACCTGGGTGGTGGCTGGGCGTACTTCGATTTCCGGGTCGACCAGACCGGTCGGCCGCACCACCTGCTCGACCACCCGGCCTGCATGCGCTTCTTCATAGGGACCCGGTGTAGCGGAAACAAAGATGGTCTGTGGCGAAATGGCCTCCCACTCGTCAAAACGCATCGGCCGGTTGTCCAGCGCCGAGGGCAGACGGAAGCCGTATTCGACCAGAGTCTCCTTACGTGAACGGTCGCCCTTGTACATGGCCCCGACCTGCGGCACCGAGACGTGCGACTCATCGATCACCAGCAAGGCATTGGCTGGCAGATAGTCGAACAGGGTCGGCGGTGGCAGGCCTGGCTCGCGCCCGGACAGATAGCGCGAGTAGTTCTCGATGCCATTGCAGTAACCCAGCTCAAGAATCATTTCCAGGTCGAAACGTGTGCGCTGCTCCAGACGCTGCGCCTCGACCAGTTTATTCTGGTTGCGCAGCACTTCCAGGCGCTCACCCAGCTCAATCTTGATCTGTTCCACAGCCTCAAGCAAAGTCTCACGTGGCGTCACATAATGCGTTTTAGGATAAATAGTTACACGCGGAACTTTACGTAAAACTTCACCTGTTAACGGGTCGAAGAAGCTAATGTTCTCGACCGTATCATCGAACAGTTCGATACGTATGGCTTCAAGGTCGGATTCGGCCGGGAAGATGTCGATCACATCGCCCCGGACCCGATAATTGGCCCGCGCCAGCTCCATGTCGTTGCGGGTGTACTGCAACTCCGCCAAGCGCCGCAGCAGCGTCCTCTGATCCAGCACGTCGCCCCGGTCGACATGCAGCACCATGCGCAGGTAGGACTCAGGATCACCCAGACCATAAATGGCCGAGACGGTGGCAACGATGATCGCATCCGGCCGCTCCAGCAGCGCCTTGGTCGCCGACAGACGCATCTGCTCGATATGGTCGTTGATCGAGGCATCCTTCTCGATATAAGTATCCGACGACGGCACGTAGGCCTCGGGCTGGTAATAGTCGTAGTACGACACGAAGTACTCCACCGCGTTGTTCGGGAAGAACTCCTTGAACTCGCCATAGAGCTGGGCCGCCAGCGTCTTGTTCGGCGCCATGATGATCGCCGGGCGCTGCATGCGCTGAATCACGTTGGCCACGGTAAAAGTTTTGCCCGAGCCGGTCACGCCGAGCAAAGTCTGGTGCGACAAACCCGCCTCCAGGCCTTCGACCAATTGCGCGATGGCCACCGGCTGGTCACCGGCCGGCTTGAAACGGGTCTGCAACTTGAACTCATTCATGGCGCTCACTCATCAGGGCTGCGGCAACAACCGACTATCTTAGCACCCGACGATGTGACGATCAGGCTGGTTTGGACATCGGATGTTTCAGCATGCTGGTCTCGCACTTAACAGGCTCTGCGTCTATAATGAGCGGCCGCGTACGGCATGACCCGACACCATTCACCCATCTGTCTCGAGTTAGCCCCTATCATGAGTGTTTTCTCCCCTGTTGAAATGGCTCCCCGCGATCCCATCCTTGGCCTGAACGAGGCGTACAACGCCGACACCAGAGCCAGCAAGGTCAACCTGGGGGTTGGTGTCTATTACGACGAAAATGGCAAGGTTCCGCTACTGCGCGCCGTCGAGGCCGCCGAGCAGGCCCGGGTCGCTGAACACGCCCCGCGCGCTTACCTGCCGATTGAGGGCCTGGCCGCCTACGATCAAGCTGTGCAGAAACTGCTGTTTGGTCAGGACTCGCCGCTGCTGACCGCCAACCGTCTGATCACCGCTCAGTCTCTGGGCGGTACCGGAGCCCTGAAACTGGGCGCCGACTTCCTTTATCGTCAGACCGGCAAGCGTTTGGTCGCGATCAGCAATCCGAGTTGGGAAAACCACCGCGCACTGTTCGAAGCTGCCGGCTACGAAGTGGTCGAGTACCCCTATTACCATCCAGCCACCAACGGCCTGGATCTGGACGGCATGCTCAAGAGCATCGAAGCCCTGCCGGAAGGCAGTGTGGTTCTGCTGCATGCCTGCTGCCACAACCCGACCGGCGTTGACCTCTCACTGACAGACTGGGCCAAGGTCATCGACGTAGTTCAGCGCCGCAACCACGTCCCCTTCCTCGACATCGCCTACCAGGGCTTTGGCGAGAACCTGCAGGACGATGCGATGGCCGTGCGCCTGTTCGCCGAATCAGGCCTGGCGTTCCTGGTAGCCAGCTCGTTCTCCAAATCGTTCTCGCTTTACGGCGAGCGGGTTGGAGCTTTGACTCTGGTTACCGCCAACAGCGAGGAAACCGCACCGGTACTGTCGCAGCTCAAGCGGGTGATTCGCACCAACTACTCCAACCCGCCAACCCACGGCGCCCAGGTAGTGGCCAAAGTGCTGACCAACCCCGAGCTGTATAGCTTGTGGGAGCAGGAACTGGCTGAAATGCGCGTGCGCATCAAGGCCATGCGCCAGGCTCTGGTGGAAAAGCTCCAGGCCGCCGGGGTTACCCAGGACATGAGTTTCATCCAGCGCCAACGTGGCATGTTCTCCTACTCAGGCTTGACCAAAATCCAGGTTGAACGCCTGGCCAGTGAGTTTGGCATCTATGCAGTTGGCAGCGGGCGGATCTGCGTTGCCGCACTCAACCAGAGTAATATCGAACACGTGGCCAACGCTGTGGCCACCGTGCTGCAGGAAGCATGAGAAGCTGCGCACTGACTGACAAAAATCACTCAAGGCCTTGACCTTCCTGATTTTTTTGGTAAAGTGCGCAGCGTCCGATCCGCGATAGCTCAGTCGGTAGAGCAAATGACTGTTAATCATTGGGTCCCTGGTTCGAGTCCAGGTCGCGGAGCCAAACAAAAAAGGCCGGTGCATTGCACCGGCCTTTTTCTTTGCCTGATCAGGCTACTTGAGCGATCGACTCTTCCGCCTCGGCCCGCCCCTTGGCCGCCTCACCCTCGCCCATCGCCTGACCTTCGACGTGGACGAACTCGACGTCATCAATGCCGATAAAGCCCAGCGCGGTTTTCAGATAGGGAGCCTGATGATCAAGCGGGCTGCCCTGATAGCGGCCACCACGGGCGGTTACTACGTAGACCTTGCGATCACCGGCCAGACCTACCGGGCCATTTTCGGTGTACTTGAAGGTCCGCCCAGCCTGCAGCACATGATCCAGCCAGGCTTTCAGGGTAGAGGTGATGCCGAAGTTATACATCGCCGAACCGATCACCACGATATCGCTGGTCAACAACTCATCAACCAGCCCAGCAGCGCGGGCCGCGGCAGCACGCTCAGCTTCGTTTTGCTGCTCTGCCGGCTTCATCCAGCCGCCCAGCAGAGTTTCATCCAGGTGTGGCAAGGGCTCTGCCCCAAGGTCACGTACGACCACCTTGGCATCAGCATGGCTGGCGCGCAGGCGCTCAACGAGACGTTCGGTGTATTCACGCGACAGGGAGCCGTCACGGCGGGCACTGGTATGCAAAACAAGAATCTGGGTCATGGCTTGGCAACTCCATCTGTGTTGGGTTTCGATGGAGGCCATACTATGAACCAATCAACAGATATAAAAGCGCAAAAATATGCTTAAAAATATCAACCTGATCGATATATCATGCAGCCTTGCAGTCAACCGTCACACGTACCCGGTTGATTTGCCGGAAAAAGGCCTGGGTCAACACCGTCTTTTCGCCAGCCTTGATACGAACACGACTCGCGGACGGTCGTTCGGGGCCATTAACAAAGGTTGCCTCGCACAACGCTGCATGTTGCCCCTGGTTAACCAGGGTTACCGTGGCGATGTTGCTCATATAGCCACTGGTGGCGGCAATCGAAACCCCCTGGCTCTTGAGTTCGACTTCCACCGGGAAAGCCAAGGCCGTCAAGGGCAAGCACAGCATCAGGCAGGTACACAGATAACCACGCATAGGTCACCCCCTCTCTCACGGATGGGTCTGGCGTTTCTTCCACAATAAGTCAGTGGAGCAGGCAATGAAAGCACCTCGCGTTACTCTCGATCAATGGCGAACCCTTCAGGCCGTAGTAGACCATGGTGGCTTTGCCCAAGCCGCCGAAGCGCTGCACCGCTCTCAGTCCTCGGTCAGTTATACCGTAGCCAGGATGCAGGAGCAGCTCGGTGTCCCGCTGCTTGAAATCGAAGGCCGCAAGGCAGTGCTGACCGAAGCCGGCGCGGTATTACTACGCCGTTCCCGCACTTTGGTAAAACAGGCCAGCCAGTTGGAAATGCTGGCCCACAACATGGACCAGGGGTGGGAACCGGAAGTGCGACTGGTGGTCGATGCGGCCTACCCTACCGAACGTCTGGCCCGCGCGCTGCAGGCGTTCATCCCGCTGAGTCAGGGTTGCCGCGTGCAATTGCGTGAAGAAGTACTGTCCGGGGTCGAGGATTGTTTGCAGGACGGCTCGGCGGATCTGGCCGTGTCCGGCTTGACCATCACCGGCTACATGGCCCAACAACTCAACACTGTCGAGTTCGTCGCCGTGGCCAATCCAGGCCACCCACTACATCAACTGCAGCGTCAACTGAACCACCATGATCTGGAAAGCCACATGCAAGTGGTCATTCGTGATTCCGGCCGCCGCCAACCACGTGATAGCGGCTGGCTCGGGGCCGAACAGCGCTGGACCGTTGCCAGCTTGGCCACCGCCGCCCGCCTGGTAGCCAGCGGCCTGGGGTTCGCCTGGCTACCAGGGCACGAGATCCGCGATCACATCGCCAACGGACAACTCAAGCCCCTGCCGCTGGAACAGGGCGGCCAGCGCTCGCATTATCTTTACTTGTATGCAAACAAGGACAAACCCTTGGGACCTGCCAGCCAGATCCTGGCCAATCTGATCATCGAACACTCAATGCATGACTGATGTCATAAAGCATGGCTAGAATGAGCGCTTTAGTCGCGGCGAAAGGACTGCATAATGCCCGAGATGATCATCAATGGTTGTCGCCTGCACTATACCGATCAGGGCCAGGGGCCCGCAGTACTGCTGATACACGGCCTGGGCTCTAGCAGTCGAGATTGGGAATATCAGTTACCAGCCCTGCTGCCACACTTTCGAGTACTGACCCTGGACATGCGTGGCCACGGGCAAAGTGACAAACCACGACGAGGCTACTCGATCAAGGCCTTCGCCGAAGACTGTCTGAGCTTCATTGAGCAACTGGAGCTGAACAAACCACACCTGGTCGGCATTTCGATGGGCGGCATGATTGCCTTTCAACTGGCCACCGACCACCCGGAAGTCCCCGGCAGCCTGACCATCGTCAACAGTGCCCCGGAAGTCATTCCGAGGCGCCCCACCGAGTTCGCAGCGGCCGCCAAGCGCCTGTTTTTCGCCCACGTATTGCCCATTGGCACTGTCGCCCGCGGCCTGGCCCGGCTGTTGTTTCCCAAGGACGAACAGCAAGCCCTGCGTGAGAAGTTCGAGCAGCGCTGGCGGGAAAACGATCGGCGTGCCTACCTTGCCTCACTGCGCGCCATCGTCGGCTGGGGCGTGAGCGAGCACCTGGACCGGATCGCCTGCCCGGTACTGGTAATCAGTGGCGACAAGGATTACACCCCGGTCGAACATAAGCGCAATTATGTCTGTCGGCTCGGCGATGCCCGGCTTGAGGTGATCAGCGACTCGCGGCATGCTACCCCGGTCGATCAACCCGAGTCGTTCAACCAGTTGCTACTGGATTTTCTGCTGCCACAAGCAGGCCATCACAGCATTCATCACAACAAAACCTGACGGAGTTACACAATGTTGAAACACCTGGCCGGGGCCTGTGCCCTCGCATTTTTTGCCACTACTGCCCTGGCGGACAACCCGCGCGTATTGCTGAATACCAGTCATGGTGATATCGAGCTAGAACTCAATGCCGAGGCAGCGCCGGTCACCGTTGAAAACTTTCTGCGCTATGCCGATGCTGGCCATTACGAAGGCCTGATATTCCACCGGGTCATCCCCGGTTTCATGATCCAGGGTGGCGGTTTTACCCCGGACATGCGCCAACGCGAAGTCGGCACGCCGATCAAGAACGAAGCCGACAATGGCCTGCGCAATGATCGTTACACCATCGCCATGGCCCGCACCCAGGTGGTTGACAGCGCCACCAGTCAGTTCTTCATCAACCTGAGCAACAACGACTTCCTCAACCACGGCAGCCGCGACTTTGGCTACGCAGTGTTCGGCAAAGTCACCAGCGGCGAGCATGTGGTGGAAACCATCGGCAAGGTGCCGACCGGCAACCAGGGCATGCACCAGAACGTTCCGCGCAATCCGGTGACCATTCTCAAGGTAACCCGGGTCGAAAGCGCCGAGTAATAGACCGCGCATCTGGATTGCCACGGGCCAAAGGCCCGTGGCAATCCAGGCGCTATCTCAGCACGACAACAACCCGGTCAATCCCGCCGATAGGGCAAAAACTCCCGGGCCTGTTGCTGATAGCGTTGCACTCCCACCTGCTCGCGCCGAAGAAAGTCCGCCACCGCCTCGTGCAACCCCGGCTGCAGGCGATGCCAAGACTGGGTCAGAACCGGCTCAAAACCGCGAATCAGCTTGTGCTCACCCTGAGCGCCAGCATCAAAGCGTGCTAACCCCTCAGCAATGCAGCGCTCCATCCCCTGATAGAAACAGGTCTCGAAGTGCAGCCTGTCATACTCATCCAGACAGCCCCAATAGCGCCCGTACAGCGTATCCTCGCCCACCAGGAACAACGCCCCGGCAACCTCGCGGCCCTGATGCAGAGCAAAGACCAGGCGCAGCGCCTGGGGCATGGCGGCCGACAGCTGCGTAAAGAACCGCTGACTCAGATAGGGGCTCTGACCCCGCTTGAGATAGGTCGCCGCATAGAACGGATAGAATAGCTCCCAGGCCTGCTGATCAATCTCCTCAGCAGCCAGCCAGCGAAAGCTGATACCTTGCTCGCTCACCGCCTGGCGCTCCTTGCGAAAGTTCTTGCGCTTACGCGAGTTGCAGACGGCCAGGAAATCATCAAACTCGGCATAATCCTGATTGCGCCAGTGGAATTGACAGCCCAGCCGCTGCAGCCAACCACGGCTACGCAACCAGGCGTCCTCCTCTCCGGAATTGAACAGCAGGTGCAGGCTCGAGACCCGCTGCTGCTCAAGCTCGACTTCCAGGCCATCGAGAATCAGTGCTGCACTGTCGATATCACTCGCCAGTAGGCGTGGCCCCTGAACCGGTGAAAACGGAATCGCCGCCAGGTACTTGGGATAGTAGCGCCGCCCTGCCCGTTCCCAAGCCTCGGCCCACTGCCAGTCGAACACATACTCGCCGTAGGAATGGCTCTTCTCGTACAGTGGCAGCAATGCTTGTAGCTGTCCCTGCCGCTCTACCACCCGATGTGCCGGCTGCCAGCCTGTGGCGGTAGTTGTCGCCCCACTGCGCTCCAGCGCGGCTAGAAAGGCATGCCGTAGGAATGGATAACCGGCAGGGACCAGCGCATCCCACTGAGCTTGGGGTAATTGATCGATGCTGTGCAGATTGAGAAGTTTCATGCAATGCCAGGCTCAAAGACAACGCCTAGCATGCCGACTGATGCCCACTCAGGCAAGACGGCCGCCCGAATCGACTCGGGCGACCTGACACGGGTTATTGCTCAGCCCACTCCAAAAAGCTCTTGCGGCTTTCCGGAGTCAGCAGCAGCCAGAGTTGCTGTAGCGTAGTCAGCGTCGCATCACTGTGCGGTAAGGCGGCTTGAGCGGGCTGTACGACCGGGCTCCGGGGTGCGACCGCGGCAGACACCGGCATCAACGCAGGCGCGACGGACTCAGCCGGGGCAGCATATCCCAGCGGCTCCACACTCTGATTACGATCACGCGGCGCCGCATCCCCACTAGAGAATAGCTGACCAATCACGCTACTCGGTACAGCGCCCTCCTGGGCCTGAATTCGTTGCCCGGTACGCGGATTTTCGGCCCAGGCATCAAAGCGTTTGGTCATTTCCCGAGCCTGATCCAGATTTGCTGGCTTCTGGAAGCCCAGGCGCCAGGTTTCACCAGCCTGGCCATTAATGTTGAAGGTTGCTGCGCGCGAACGCACTACTTCATGGGTCATGCCGCCAATATCGAATACCCGGCGATAGTAGGCATCGATCTGATATTCGCCTGGCAATAGGTGCACCTGCTGATCATCGCCGCGCACCAGATTATCCAGCGCAGCAACCTTCTGGCCATTGATGCTCTGAATCTCCAGATCAGCCGGCACTTGCACCACCAGCACCTGACTGGCGGATCGTTCTGGCCCTGAGTAGAGCTTTACCGGCCCCTGCTGGGCACAACCGGCAAGCAAGCTGATCAGAACCACACAAAACAGATTACGCATGGACATCCCTCGTTGCGAAAAGGCGCTATGGCCTGACTGGACAGGTGTGGCCATCACCATGTGACAGCCACAAGACAAGACTAAGGCAGCCTTATGACAGTTTCGTGATAGAAAAAGGCCAGGTTGTACAATGACAACCTGGCCGTTGAAATTCGCCCAGCGATTCAAACCGAGCGAAGGAGCACTTTTAAGCTACGCTCAGAAGTCGTAACGCAGACCGGTGCTGAATGCCTTGGCGTTCTCGCCGTTGACACCAGCGCGAGTGGCGGTACGACCCTGACCCCAAGGAGTCAGGCCAACGTTGTCGTCGTTGGTAACCACCGCGTAGTTGGCGTAGACGCGCAGAGCGCTGTCCAGACGATGCTCGACGCCGATGGCGTACATGTTGCTCTTGGTGTCGTCCAGATCGGCGTCACGGGTCATCCACATGCCGCGAATGTAGGTCTTGGGAGCAACTTTGAAGTCAGCACCCAGGCCCCAGACATCGGCCGAGTTGCGGTCCTGAGTAACGCTGTCGCCAGCCTTGTAGTTAACGTCCTGATAGAAGCCGACCAGTTTGACCGCGTCAGTTACCTTGTAACCGGCAGCCAGACGCCAGGCGTTACGCTTGCCACGGGCGGCATCTTCGTTGTAACGCTCATAGGCCAGAGCTGCATCCAGCGGGCCTTCGGCATAGGTCAACGAGGTGCTGAAGGCGTTGTCCTTGTCTTTGGTGTCGTCATCGTTGGTAGTACCTTCATGCACCGAGTAGGCGAAGTTGGCGGCCAGGCCGTTGAACTTCGGAGTCTGGTAATGCACGGTGTTGTCGGTACGCTCGTCGAAGCGGCCATCACCAACGCGGGTCAGGTTGCGCATGTCACCGACCTGATCACCGAACAAGTTGGCTGGACCACGGGCGGCCTTGAACGGGGTATCGAAGCGACCCAGACGGATCATCCCCATATCACCACTCAGACCGACGAAAGTGTCGCGAGTAGTGAAGGTGTCGTTGGTGCCACTGTTGCTGATATTGACTTCCTGTTCAATCTGGAAGAACGCAGTCAACGAATCCAGTTCACGGCTGCCTTTAAAACCGATACGCGAGGAGTTGCTGGAGATGTTGGTTTCCGAGTAACGATCAACATCCAGATAATCTACAGACACATGGACCCGGCCATAGATGGAAACATCAGCCATGGCAGCGGCGGGGATGGCCGCAGCCAGGGTGGTCAAGGCGAATCCGGCAAAATGCTTACGCAGTGTCATTGAGTCTTCCCTCAGTTATGTTTTGCGTTGACAGAAAAACAACACGTTGGCGCCAGCCCGACTGGCTGGCCCGGTGTTGGAGGGAATCTTCTCAGGGGGTTATTTCAGCTCAGTTGCATTGGAATGAAGATTTGATGACAACGGAACTTTTTGGAATAAGAGACAAAACAAGGAGTTGGCGGACTCAGGTCCCGCGCGGTTGCTGATAACGCATGGATTGCCGCGTCGCTACGCGACTCGCAATGACGCGGATAGGTGGGACTGGCGCGCATTGCGCAAAGACCACACCTCGTCACTGTATGAGCCGGAGGCCCGTGGTAATCCGAGAGGGGTTACAGGTCACGCATGGATGCCGCATCGGCGGATGGCCGCCCCCGGCTCCTCGCAATGACAGTGGCTGGGCCATGGTGCGTTAGCCGCACCTCGTCATTGCGAGGGCCGAAGGCCCGTGGCAATCCAGGCGGATTGCCGGGCGGGAGCTAGAGGTTAGGTGATTAACGCTTGCGCACAATCACGCTGCCGATCGAGTAACCGGCACCGAACGAGCAGATCACCCCATGACTGCCACTTGGCAGGTCATCCTGATGCTTGTGGAAAGCGATGATCGAGCCAGCCGAGCTGGTGTTGGCGTACTCATCGAGCACCACTGGCGCTTCCTGAGCATCCGGATCGCGGCCCAGCAGCTTACGAGCAATCAACATGTTCATGTTGAGGTTGGCCTGGTGCAGCCAGAAGCGCTTGACGTCGGTCACCGGCAGGTTGTGCTCTTGCAAGTGATTGCCGATCAGCTCAGCCACCATCGGGCAGACATCCTTGAACACCTTACGCCCCTGCTGCACGAACAGCTTGTCCGGCGCGCCGACGCCGCTTTCATCGCAGCGGTTGAGAAAACCGAAGTTGTTGCGGATATTGTTGGAGAACTTGGTCAACAGCTTGGTACCCAGAATATCGAACTGGCGCGAAGATACGGCCTGGTCGGCACGCTCAACGATCACCGCGGTGCAAGCGTCACCAAAGATGAAGTGGCTGTCACGGTCACGGAAGTTCATGTGGCCGGTGCAGATTTCCGGGTTGACCATCAGTACCGCGCGGGCCTGGCCAAGCTGGACGCTGTTGGCCGCGGCCTGGATGCCGAAGGTTGCCGAGGAACAGGCCACATTCATGTCAAACCCGAAGCCTTCGATCCCCAGTGCCTCCTGCACTTCAACGGCAATCGCCGGATAGGCACGCTGCAGGTTGGAGCAGGCAACGATCACGCCGTCGATATCGGCAGCAGTACGGCCAGCATTCTCCAACGCCTGAGTGGCTGCCTTGACCGCCATTTCGCAAAGCACCGACCATTCGTCATTGCTGCGCTCAGGGATGCTCGGCACCATGCGATTGATATCCAGAATGCCGTCCTTGTTGACCACAAAGCGGCTCTTGATACCCGAGGCCTTCTCGATGAAGTCGGTACTGGAGGGCGCCAGGGCTTCCAGCTCACCCGCAGCGATGGCATCGGCATTGTCGCGGTTGAATTGCTCAACATAGGCATTGAAGCTTTCAACCAGTTCTTCATTGCTGATGCTGTTGGGGGGTGTATACAAACCCGTTCCGCTGATCACGACTTTCTGCACGGTCGGTCCTCTATCGTTCACTCAATACGTTATAAATATCCCGGTGCACGCTGGCCAAGCCAGTCCAGCACCAGGGGAAAATGTTCCTGGGTCGCCTGCGGATGCGTCAGCAGGTCGTTGTGACCATAATTGCGAGAGCAGCCAAGGCCCTTCTTGAGCAGCACTACTTGCGCATCATGCTCACCCAACTCACGGGCAAAGGCTTTTACGTCATCCACATGCCCCAGGTAATGGTCGTTTTTGCCAGCCAGATACAACCCGGGAGGCCAGGCCAGCGTTTTCACTGCCAAAGCATAGTCGAAACCGTCCTCCAGATCACGCCATTGGCCACCATTCATCCAGGCAAGATTGGCACGCAGCATGGCGCGCGACTCATCTGCAGAGCCGATACCCAGTGCCCGCGCAGGAATCAGCCCGTTGAAAAGGCCGATCAGCGGCGCTACCCGGCACCAGAGCAGATCGATCATCAGGCGTTTGCGCCAATTGCGCTGGCGAATCACCCGCTTGCTAGCAAAATGCACCTGCCCGGCCAGGTATTGCAGCCACTGAGGCTGACGAGCCAAGGCACTGGCCAGCCAGACCCCGCCCCAGGAGTGGCTGATGGCGAACCAGGGCTGGTTCGGGTGGCGCTGCGCGATCAGTTCGAACAGAGCCGGCAGGTCCTCGGTAATCAATTGATGCTGAGTGACCTGCAAACCACGGCTCAGAGGTGGCTCGCTCTCGCCGCGCCCGCGCAGGTCAGCCACATAAACCTCATAGCCTGCATCGGCCAGCCAGGGCGCCAACCCTTGCCCGCCGCGCGACCAGAAAATCCGTCCATCTTCGACCAGGCCATGGACCATCAATATCGCCGGCCCGCCCCGGCCAGGAAAATGCCGCACATGTAGCCGGACCTGATCATCGACACTGACCTGCAGAGCGTTACCCGGGGTTTCGAACACAATGGCGCTCCTTGATGGCATTAGGGAATCACAGTGTAAACATCAATTCCCTATCAGGCTGTGATCTCCTGCCAAAGTTTCATCAATCGTTTCTCGGAAACCGGCATCCGGGTGCCCAACTGCTGGGCGAACAGTGACACCCGATATTCCTCAACCAGCCAACGCCACTGATCCAGGCGCGGGTCGGCCCGACCTTCCTGACGCAGCCGCTCGCTGCGGTCACGGTACAACTGGCCCAGGCGTTGCAACTCCTCGGTCCAGACCCGGTCGCGCTGCACCTGGCTACCCAGCTTATCCAAGCGCTGATCGATCGCGCCGAGATAGCGCAGATATTGATCCAGCCACTCGGCTGGCACGGCTCGCACAAACCCCTTGAACACAAGCCCAGCCAGTTGCTCACGGATATCATTGAGCGCCAGCGCCCAGCTCAGGTCGATCCGCCCCTTGAGACGCTTCTGCACCGCATGCCAGGCCTTGAGAATGGCTAGCACCTGGCCACCTAGCTTCTCGGCCACCGCCATCCATTCACCACGACCAGCCTCAATACAAGTCTCCAGCGCTTGCGGATCGCGTGGCAGAGGCCCGCTGGCAAGAAACGCGCGGTCAACGGCGGCCAGCAGCAGATCCTCGGTCAACTGTTGCTGCGTGCCAAAATCACGGTAGTAGATGGCTGCCTCTTTGACCGAGCTCAGCTTCTGACGCAGGTAGCGGGCCTGCTCGTTGAGCCGCTCGAGTATCAACCGCTGCACCCCCAGCCTATGGGCCTGCTCGGCCTGGGTCTGGGTATCGTAGAGCTGTTCGGCAACTTTTACGCCTTGTTCACCCTGCCCTCCCTGCTCGCTCCAGGCCGGCCAGAAGGTCACCGCGATACCGGCTTGCTGGCTCGTTACCTGTTCCGGCAATGCTGTCTGGCCAGCGGGCCGCTCGGGCTCGTGCTGAGGCTCGGGCAGTGGCGCACTGCGCTGTGGCAAGCCCGCCAGTTCACTGCACAACAGCCCAAGATCACGTCCCTGGGCAACCACCTTGCCAGCCGCATCCAGCACTTCAATACGCATGCGCAGGTGGGTTTCCAGCTCAGCAGAATCCCAGGCATCGTCAGGAATTCGCGCACCAGTCATGCGCGTCAGCTCACGGCCGAGCACCTGAGTCAAATTGCCCTGAGCAAACGGCATGCGCTCCAGCGCGGCGCGAACGAAATCCGGCACCGGCACAAAGTTCTTGCGCAGCGCCTTGGGCAGCCCCCGTACCAACGCCACACACTTATCGAACAGCAACCCTGGCACCAGCCACTCCAGGCGCTCGGCCGGCAATTGGCGCAGCAACGCCGCCGGCACCCTGAGCGTTACGCCATCAGCCTCGTGATTGGGCTCGAAGTGATAACTGAGCGGCAGTGCGACCTGTTCCCAGCGCCATACATCCGGATACTGCTCGGCGGTTACCTCGCCCGCTTCGCGCTGGAGCAGCTCGTCACGAGTCATATGCAGCAGTTGGGGCTCGCTCTGGCTGGTCTTTTTCAACCACCGTTCAAAACTGGCAAGCTGACAGATATTGGCCGGAATCCGCGCATCGAAATAACGGAACAGGGTCTGGTCATCGACCAGAATATCGCGCTTGCGCGCCTTGGCCTCCAGCTCATCGAGCTGAGCCAGCAACTGGCGGTTAGCCTGATTGAATGCCGCCCGGCCATGCCATTCACCGTCGACCAATGCCCGGCGAATGAAGATCTCGCGCGAGACGACCGGATCGATCGGACCAAAATGCACCTTACGCCTGGGCACGATGATCAAACCGTAGAGGCTGACCTGCTCATAGGCCACCACCTGACCGCGCTTTTTCTCCCAATGTGGCTCGCTGTGACTGGTCTTGACCAGATGCCCTGCGAGCGGCTCGACCCACTGCGGATCGATCTTGGCCGCCAGCCGGCCGTACAGTCGACGGGTTTCAGTCAATTCAGCAACCATGACCCAGGCCGGGCGTTTCTTGGCCAGGGCCGAGGATGGATGCAGCAGGAAGCGCCGCTGACGGGCGCCCTGATAGTCGCCCTCTTCGGTCTTGTTGCCGATCTGGCTGAGCAGCCCGGCCAGCAGCGCCTGATGCACGGCGTCATAGCTGGCCGGCACAGGGTTGAGGTTGAGTCCCAGGTCACGGCAGGTCAGCAGCAACTGGCGGTGCGTTTCACGCCATTCACGCAACCGCAGGTAATTGAGGAAGTTGCGCCGGCACCAACTGCGTAACTGACTCTGACTGAGTGCCTGACGTTGCTCTTCAAAACCCCGCCAGAGGTTGATGAAGGCAACGAAGTCCGAACTGTCGTCCTTCCACTGCGCATGGGCCTGATCAGCGGCCTGTTGACGTTCAACCGGGCGCTCTCGCGGATCCTGTACCGCCAGCGCGCTGGCGATGATCAGCGCTTCGTCGAGGCTGTTCAGACGGCTGGCTTCGATCAGCATGCGGCCAATACGCGGGTCGACCGGTAGCCGCGCCAACTGCCGGCCGACTTCGCTGATCTGGCCCGACTTATCGACTGCGCCCAACTCCTGCAGCAGAGTGAAGCCGTCACTGATCGCGCGGCCATCTGGCGGCTCAATAAACGGGAAGTCCTCAATTCGCCCCAGACGCAGATGCAGCATCTGCAAAATGACCGCCGCCAGATTGGTGCGCAGGATCTCGGGATCGGTAAAGGCCGGCCGGGCATTGAAATCGTCTTCGCCATACAGCCGCACGCAAATGCCCGGAGCAACCCGTCCGCAGCGCCCTTTGCGCTGGTTGGCACTGGCCTGTGATATTGCTTCGACCGGCAGCCGCTGAACCTTGGAACGCGGGCTGTAGCGGCTGATGCGCGCCTCGCCAGGGTCGATTACATAAACAATGCCCGGCACCGTGAGCGAGGTTTCCGCCACGTTGGTAGCCAGCACCACCCGGCGCCCGGCATGTGGGGCAAAGATTTTCTGCTGTTCGCTGACTGACAGCCGCGCATAGAGCGGCAGAATTTCGGTATGCCTGAGGTTGGCCTTGCGCAGAAACTCGGCGGTATCGCGAATCTCGCGCTCGCCGGGCAAAAAGATCAGGGCATCGCCCGGTCCTTTGCCCTGGCTACGCTCCTGCTGCTCCAGTTCACGCAGCGCGGCGAGGATGCCCTGATCGATCGACAGGTCTTCCTCAACCGGGTTGCCCTCCTCGTCCATCTCGGCAGCCAGCGGCCGGTACCAGACATCCACAGGATAGGTGCGCCCGGACACCTCGATGATCGGCGCGCCATCAAAGTGCTGGGAGAAGCGCTCCAGATCGATGGTCGCCGAGGTGATGATCAGCTTGAGATCGGGCCGCTTGGCCAGGATAGTCTTGAGGTAGCCGAGCAGAAAATCGATGTTCAGGCTACGCTCATGAGCCTCATCGATGATCAGGGTGTCATAGCGCTCCAGAAAACGGTCATGCTGGGTTTCAGCCAGCAGGATGCCGTCGGTCATCAGCTTGACCAGGGTGTTCTCATTACTCTGATCGGTAAAGCGCACCTGGTAACCAACCAGCTCACCCAGACCGCTGCCCAGCTCTTCGGCCACCCTGCTGGCAACACTGCGCGCGGCCAGCCGGCGCGGCTGGGTATGCCCGATCAACCCGTAGGCACCACGCCCCAGCTCCAGGCAGATCTTCGGCAACTGGGTAGTCTTGCCCGAGCCGGTTTCGCCGGCGATCACCACCACCTGATGGGCAGCAATCGCCTGCTTGATCTCCTCACGCTTGGCGGCAATCGGCAGGTTATCGTCGTAGCGGATCGACGGCACGCTGGCACGGCGCTGTGCTACCTGGGCACAGGAGCGCTGAAAGCGCTCCAACCATTGGCTCAGCTTATGCTCATCCGGTTGCTTGCCGAGGTTATGCAATTGCCGGCGCAAACGATGGCGGTCAGCCGCCATGGCCTGATCAAGATTGTTGGCGAGTTGGTGCAGGTTGGTCATGAACGGCCTGTCAGAAATGAAACACCCCGCCCGGTTACCCGGGCGGGGTGCATTGTCGCAAAGAACGCGGCTCAGGTGTTACTTGGCGCCGAGTTTCTTCAGCTCTTCGTCACGCAGTTCACGACGCAGGATCTTGCCAACGTTGGTGGTCGGCAGGGCATCGCGGAACTCGACGAACTTGGGCACTTTGTAGCCGGTCAGGTTGTTGCGCATGTGGTCCTTGACCTGCTCTTCGCTGAGTTGCGCACCGGGCGCCTTGACCAGGAACACCTTGATCGCTTCACCGGACTTCTCATCCGGCACCCCGATCGCAGCGCACTGCACCACACCAGGAATCGCAGCCATTACGTCTTCCAGTTCGTTGGGATAGACGTTGAAGCCAGAGACCAGAATCATGTCTTTCTTGCGATCGACAATGCGCAGGAAACCGTCTTCCTGGATGATGGCGATGTCGCCGGTTTTCAGCCAGCCTTCAGCATCGAGAATCTCGGCAGTGGCTTCTGGACGCTGCCAGTAGCCTTTCATCACCTGCGGGCCCTTGACGCACAGCTCGCCACGCTCACCGATCGGCAGCTCGTTGCCATCGTCGTCGATGATCTTGCACAGAGTCGAGGGTACCGGGATACCGATGGTGCCGATCTGTACCGCATCGATCGGGTTTACCGTGGCTACCGGGCTGGTTTCGGTCATGCCGTAACCTTCGCAGATCTTGCAGCCGGTAACCTGCTCCCAGCGCTCGGCAGTTGCCAATTGCAGGGCCATGCCGCCAGACAGAGTAACCTTGAACTTGCTGAAGTCGAGCTTGCGGAATTCCTCGCTGTTGCACAGGGCAACAAACAGGGTATTGAGGCCGACAAAACCGCTGAACTTGAACTTGGACAGTTCCTTGACGAAGGCCGGAATATCGCGCGGATTAGTGATCAGCACGTTGTGGTTACCGCTGATCATCATCGCCATGCAATGGAAGGTGAAGGCGTAGATGTGATACAGCGGCAGCGGGCAAATCACGACCTCTTCGCCATCAACCATGTTGGCACCCATCAGCGCCTTGGACTGCAGCATGTTGGCGACCAGATTGCGGTGGGTCAGCATCGCGCCCTTGGCTACGCCGGTGGTGCCGCCGGTGTATTGCAGCACAGCGATGTCATCACCTGCAGGCGAGGCTTCCTGAAAGCTCTGGCCTTTGCCCTTGGCCATGGCGTCATTGAAGCGGACCATGCCGGGAATGTTGTAGGCCGGCACCATTTTCTTCACATGCTTGACCACGGTATTGACCAGCAGGCGCTTGAGCGGCGGCAGCATGTCACCGACTTCGGTAACGATGACCTGCTTGACTCCGGTCTTGGGTACCACTTCTTCGGCCAGATGGGCCATGTTGGCCAGGCAGACCAGTGCCTTGGCGCCGGAGTCGTTGAACTGGTGTTCCATTTCGCGGGCGGTGTACAGCGGGTTGGTGTTGACCACCACATAACCGGCACGCATGGCCCCGAAGACGACGATCGGGTACTGGAGAACGTTGGGCATCTGTACCGCAATGCGATCACCCGGCTGCAGGCCAGTATGTTTTTGCAGGTAAGCAGCGAATTGCCCGGACAGGGCGTACATTTCACCGTAGGTGATGGTCTTGCCCAGATTGCTGAAGGCCGGCTTGTCGGCGAACTTTTGGCAGGACTCCTTGAGAACGGCAAGGATATTGGGGTACTGATCCGGATTGATCTCGGTGGGAATGCCCGCCGGATACTTGTCCTTCCAGAAATTTTCAAGCATAGATGCCCGCTCCTGAACAGGTTCGGCTCAAGGCCGATATTGCCTTTATATTAGGTTCTTCTAGAAATTTTGGCTTTTCGCCGCATGTTCGTGAACGAATCTTGCTATTCGGTCGAAAAGTGGCCGAAGACTAGCAGTTTTTCTCAAACCAAACCAGTCTTGCCAGAGTTACAGAGGGTAAGTGCTGGCCTGGAGCGTCGGACGCCGCTCAACATGCACGGCGCCCTTCCAGGTCATATTCTCAGACGATCATGAACAGACTCTTAGAGATCCCGCAGCTCACGGCGCAGGATCTTGCCCACCGGAGTCATCGGCAGCGACTCACGAATTTCATAATGCTTGGGCACCTTGTAACCGGTGAAATTCTCACGACAGTAGGCCTTGAGCTCATCAATGGTCAACTCACCGGAACTCGGCACCACGAACAGCTTGACCGCCTCCCCGGACTTCTCATCCGGCACTCCGATGGCTGCTGCGTTGGCAACCTTGGGATGGGCAGCGACAACGTCTTCAATCTCGTTCGGATAAACGTTGAAGCCGGAAACGATGATCAGGTCCTTCTTGCGATCCACGATGCTGACGAAGCCATCTTCATCGATGATCGCTACGTCGCCGGTCTTCAGCCAGCCTTCGGCATCCAGCACCTCTGCGGTGGCTTCCGGACGCTGCCAGTAGCCCTTCATCACCTGCGGACCTTTGACGCACAGCTCGCCACGCTCACCGATCGGCAGTTCGTTGCCATCATCATCGATCACCTTCAGCCCGGTGCCCGGCGCAGGCAGACCAACCGAGCCCAGACGGGCCAGACCATCGCCTGGGCTGGAACAGACCACCGGCGACGTTTCGGTCAGGCCATAACCTTCGCCGATCAGGCAGCCGGTTTTGCTCTGCCAGCGTTCAGCAGTAGCCTTGACCAAGGCGGTACCGCCGGAGCTGGTCGACTTGAGCTTGGAGAAGTCGATGTCGGCAAACTCTGGATGTTCCATCAACGCTACGAACAGGGTGTTCAGACCAACAATGGAAGAGAACTGCCACTTTTTCAGTTCCTTGACGAAACCGGGGATGTCACGCGGATTGGTGATCAGAATATTGTGATGCCCAGCCAGCATCATGCACATGCAGTTCACGGTGAAGGCGAAGATGTGGTACAGCGGCAGCGGTGCTATCACCACCTCGCCGTCGTCGCTCATGATCTTCTTGCCGTCCTTGTCGACCTGCTGCATGTTGGCGTAGACCTGCAGCATGTTGGCCACCAGGTTGCCGTGGGTCAGCATCGCGCCTTTGGCTACGCCGGTGGTGCCGCCGGTGTACTGCAGGACTGCAACGTCGTCCAGAGCTTTGCTGACCGGTTTGGGCGACTGGCCGGCGGACTTCTTCAGGGAGTCCTTGATCGAGACAGCCTGCGGCAACTGGTACTCCGGGACCATTTTCTTGACTTTCTTGACCACGGTATTGACCAGCCAGCCCTTGAAGGTCGGCAGCATATCGCCCATACGCGCTTCAAACAGGTACTTGATCTCGGTATCGGGCAGCACTTCCTGAACCAAGTGGCCGAACAGGTTCATGTAAACCAGCGCCTTGACCCCGGCATCCTTGAACTGGTGGCGCATTTCCCGCGCGGTATACAGCGGGTTGGTGTTAACCACGACCAGACCGGCGCGCATGGCACCGAATACCACTACGGGGAACTGGAGGACGTTGGGCATCTGCACAGCGATCCGGTCGCCGGGCTTGAGGTCGGTATGGTTTTGCAGATAGCTGGCGAAGGCGGCGGAGTAACGTTCCAGGTCGCCGTAGGTGATGGTAACGCCCATGTTGGTGAACGCGGGGCGTTCGGCATATTTGCGACAGGACTGTTCGAAGACGTCGATGATCGAACTGTACTGCCCCAAGTCGATATCATTGGGTACCCCGGCCGGGCGTTTGTCGTTCCAGAACGCTGCTTCCATTATTGTTGTCCTCTTCCCCGTATTGATGCGGTAGTGTGTATTTATAGTGCTTCTCGCTCGCGGGCCTGCCCCCGAGACGAAGCTCGTTATCGGTTGCAACGGGAAAATTACCAGCAACCGAGTGAAATACAAAACCCTGTTCTGTTTCATTTGGTATATGAATACTGCCGCTGCACTCCAACCCAATCGTCTCGAAAGGACACAGCATGCACTACCAGCCCGACTGGCTTGAACGCCCGGACGCAGCCCGGCTGCGAGTTCACCGCTGGCACCCGGACAGCCCACCTCGGGCAACGCTGCTCATCAGCCATGGTATGGCCGAACATGCTCAGCGCTATCAGCGCCTGGCCGCAAGCTGCACTGAGGAGGGCTATCAGGTGGTTGCACTCGATCAGCGAGGGCATGGCGCCAGCGCAGCCTGCGGTCAACTGGGACACTTTGCCGATCAGCACGGCTGGCGAGCGGTGATCGATGATCTTGGGGCGCTGCTCAAGCAGGTTCGCCGCGAGCAACCAACACTGCCAATATGCCTGCTGGGTCACAGCATGGGGTCGTATATCAGCCAGGGCCTGCTACTGCAGCAGCCAGCAGCTGCCGATGCACTGATCCTCAGCGGCAGCAACGCTCACCCACCCTGGCTCAGTCGCCTGGCGCGCTTTGGCGCCAGTATTGAAGGCCAATTACGCGGCTGGCAGCAGCCGGCCCTGACGGTTGAACGCCTGAGTTTTGGTCAGTTCAACCGTCAGTTCCACCCAAACCGAACCCGTGCCGACTGGCTTAGCCGGGATCCGCTTGAAGTCGATCAGTACCTCAACGATCCACTCTGTGGCTTTGCCTGTAGCGCCCGGCTTTGGCACGATCTGTTCGGCGGCCTGCTGGAAATTGCCGACCCGATAGCCTTACAAAGGCTGCCAGCCAGCCTGCCGGTTTTGATCATTGGCGGCGATGCCGACCCGGTCAGCGCTGGAGATGGTCTGAAGAAACTGTGTCGGCGCTTGCAGCACGCCGGGCTTGAACGAGTAGAATTACGCCTTTATCCGGGCGCTCGTCATGAGCTGTTCAACGAGACCAACCGAGCCCAGGCCACCCAGGACCTGCTCGACTGGCTCGTGCAGGCTCTGCCCGCCGCCACCCAGCATCAGGAGAATCAGAATGTCCAAGCTTGAAAACCGCACCTACGACGAACTCACTGTTGGCGACAAGGCCCACGTTAGCCACAGTGTCAGCGAGCGCGACCTGACGCTGTTCGCCGCAGTCTCCGGTGACGTCAACCCGGTGCACCTGGACGAGGCCTTTGCCGCCGCCACCCCGTTCAAAGGCCGCATCGCTCACGGCATGTTCTCTGGCGCCCTGATCTCCGCTGCCATCGCCTGCGAGCTGCCTGGCCCTGGTAGCATCTATATTGGCCAGGAGCTCAGCTTCATGCGCCCTGTACGTCTGGGCGACAGCCTGCGTGTTGAGCTGGAAATTCTGGAAAAACTGCCAAAGAACCGAGTCAAGATCGCCACCCGGGTCTTCAATCAGGACGATAAGCAGGTGGTCGATGGCGTAGCCACAGTGATGGCACCAACAGAGAAGGTCAGCATCGAGAAGCCAGAGCTGCCGACAGTTCAGGTAAGTTAAGCTGGCAGGAGCGCTCTGCGAGCGCGAATGGGCCCTGCAGTCTTCGCTAGCTCACGTCGCGGCCGCAGACCGCTCCCACAAGCTCTGAGCAATTAGCGCTAACGCTATTTGCTCAGATAACGCATCCCCTCTTCCAACCCTTCCAGAGTCAGCGGGTACATGCGGTCTTCGATCAGATCACGAATGATCCGGGTCGAGGTGGTGTAATCCCAGGCATCCTTGGGGTACGGGTTGATCCAGATGAGCTTCTTGTACTTCTCCATGAAGCGCTGAATCCACACATGCCCGGCCTCTTCGTTCCAGTGCTCGACACTGCCACCGGGCTGGGTGATTTCGTAGGGCGCCATGGCGGCATCACCGACGAACACCACCTTGTAGTCCGGACCATATTTGTGCAACAGATCGATGGTCGGGGTGCGTTCGCTGGTACGGCGCAGGTTGTTCTTCCACACCGATTCATAGATGCAGTTATGGAAATAGAAGTACTCCAGGTGCTTGAACTCGGTACGACAGGCCGAGAACAGCTCCTCGCAGACCTTGATATGCGCATCCATCGAACCGCCGATATCGAACAGCAGCAGCAGCTTGACCGCGTTGCGTCGCTCGGGGCGCATCTGGATATTCAGCAGGCCACCGTCACGCGCGGTGTGATCAATGGTACCGTCGATATCGAACTCTTCAGCCGCACCGGTTCGGGCAAACTTGCGCAGCCGGCGCAGGGCCACCTTGATATTGCGCGTGCCGAGTTCGACCTGGTCATCAAGGTTCTTATACTCGCGCTGATCCCAGACCTTGACCGCCTTGCCCTGACGCTTGCCAGCATTGCCGACACGGATGCCTTCGGGGTTGAAGCCACCGGAGCCGAACGGGCTGGTGCCGCCGGTACCGATCCACTTGTTGCCCCCCTCGTGGCGCTCCTTCTGTTCTTCAAGGCGTTTCTTGAACTCCTCGATCAGCTTGTCCAGGCCGCCCAGGCTCTGGATCTGGGCCTTTTCCTCATCGGTCAGCAGGCGCTCGAATTCCTTGCGCAGCCAATCTTCAGGAATCAGCGCCTCAAGCAACTGATCGAGATTTTCCAGCCCCTTGAAGTAGGCACTGAAGGCGCGGTCAAACTTGTCGAAATGGCGCTCATCCTTGACCATTACGGTGCGCGACAGGTAGTAGAACTCTTCCATGTCGGCAAACACCACATGGTGCTTGAGCGCATTGATCAGATCTAGCAGCTCACGGACCGAGACCGGCACCTTGGCTGCACGCATTTCATTGAACAGGCCCAATAACATCGGGCACCCCCTTAGCGATTCTGCCGACGGGTCATGAACGCCAGACGCTCAAGCAGCTGTACGTCCTGTTCGTTCTTCACCAGCGCGCCGTACAGCGGCGGAATGGCCTTGGTCGGATCACGATCACGCAGCACCTCAGCGCCGATCTGATCAGCCATCAGCAGCTTCAGCCAGTCGACCAGCTCCGAGGTTGAAGGCTTCTTCTTCAGGCCCGGCACCTTGCGCACGTCGAAGAAGATATCCATCGCCTCGGCGACCAGCTCCTTCTTGATCTCCGGGAAGTGCACATCAACGATCTTCTGCATGGTGACGCGATCAGGGAAAGCGATGTAATGGAAGAAGCAGCGGCGCAGGAAAGCATCCGGCAGCTCCTTCTCGTTGTTCGAGGTAATGATGATGATCGGGCGCTGCTTGGCCTTGATGGTCTCGTTGGTTTCGTAAACGAAGAACTCCATCTTGTCGAGTTCCTGCAACAGGTCGTTGGGGAACTCGATGTCGGCCTTGTCGATCTCATCAATCAGCAGGATGGCGCGCTGGTCAGACTCGAAGGCCTCCCACAGCTTGCCCTTTTTGATGTAGTTGCGGATGTCGTGAACCTTGTCTTCACCCAACTGCGAGTCACGCAGGCGGCTGACTGCGTCGTACTCGTACAGCCCCTGATGGGCCTTGGTGGTCGACTTGATGTGCCAGGTGATCAGCTTGGCGCCCAGCGACTCGGCCAACTGTTCGGCCAGCATGGTCTTGCCGGTACCCGGTTCACCTTTGACCAGCAGCGGACGCTGCAGGGTGATGGCGGCATTGACCGCCAGTTTCAAATCGTCTGTGGCGACGTAGGAAGCGGTACCTTCGAATTTCATGCAGGCTGTCCTCAATAAAACCGGTTTGCGGTTGCCTTGGGCTGGCAACTTTCAAGTAAGCCGTTGACTATATCGCGTGCATAGGCGCAGTGTGAACCGGGGTGTAGTATTCAGTCACTGAATGATCATCAGGACAAGGAATCATCCATGAGCAAGATTTACGCAGACAACTCCCAGGCCATCGGCAACACACCGCTGGTGCGCATCAACCGCTTGGCCCCCAAGGGCGTGACCATTTTGGCCAAAATCGAAGGCCGCAACCCCGCCTACTCGGTCAAATGCCGCATTGGTGCCAGCATGATCTGGGACGCTGAATCCAGCGGCCGGCTCAAGCCCGGCATGACGCTGGTCGAGCCAACCTCGGGCAACACCGGAATCGGCCTGGCTTTTGTTGCTGCGGCACGCGGCTACAAGCTGATCCTGACCATGCCGGCATCGATGAGTCTGGAGCGGCGCAAGGTGCTCAAGGCCCTGGGCGCCGAACTGGTCCTGACCGAGCCGGCCAAAGGCATGAAGGGCGCCATCGAGAAAGCCCATGAAATCGCCACCAGCAACCCCGAGCAGTATCTGCTGCTGCAACAGTTCGACAACCCGGCCAACCCGGCGATTCATGAAAAGACCACCGGCCCGGAGATCTGGCGCGATACCGATGGCGATATCGATGTACTGGTCGCAGGTGTGGGTACCGGCGGCACCATTACCGGAGTATCGCGCTATATAAAGCAGCAGTGCGGCAAACCGATCCTTTCCGTGGCGGTAGAGCCGATCAGCTCACCGGTGATCAGCCAGACCCTGGCCGGCGAAGAAGTCAAACCCAGCCCGCACAAGATACAGGGTATCGGTGCCGGCTTTGTGCCAAAGAACCTCGACATCAGCCTGGTCGATCGCGTCGAGCAGGTCAGCGATGATGAGGCCAAGGCCATGGCCATGCGTTTGATGCGCGAAGAAGGCATTCTCAGCGGCATTTCCTGCGGCGCCGCCATGGCCGCCGCGGTACGCCTGGCCGAGAAGCCCGAGTTTCAGGGCAAGACCCTGGTAGTGATCCTGCCGGATTCCGGCGAGCGCTATCTGTCCAGCATGTTGTTCACTGACCTGTTCACCGAGCAGGAAATGGTGCAGTAAGCCTCCCCTGTGGGCCGCAACAGCGGCCCGCGACCTTCGAACACTTCCACCAGCGCCCACGACTGGCTTATTCTGCCGGCAGACATTCTGCACAAGGCCCAGCCAATCATGCCCTACAGCCCAGAAACCCTGGCTCAGACCATTCTCGACAGTTTCGACGATTACCGCCGTCAGTTTCGCGACATCACCGAAGGCGCCCGGACCCGGTTTGAACAGGCTCGCTGGAACGACATCCAGGACGCCTCAACTCAACGGATCAACCTGTACGAAGAGTGCGTTCACAATACTGCCGACACCCTGCGGGCTAATGCCGAGGTCAGTGGCATCATGGACGCCGAGCGCTGGCCGGCGATCCGCCAGGCTTACATTCCGCTGATCGACCAACGCTTCGATGACGAGTTGGCTGAGACCTGGTTCAACTCGATTTTCTGCGCGCTGCATCACCATGACCAGATCAGCGACCGGACCATGTTCGTCCATAGCTCCCGCCCGCTGACCAGGCCGCCGTCACGCATCGCCCTGACCCGCGGGTTCATTTCCGATGGCTCACTGGATGCCCTGGTCCGGCAGATACAGGATGAATACGCCTTTGATGCGCCATGGGCCGACCCGGATGCGGATCGCCACATGATTGTCGAGAAGCTGCGCCAGGGGCTGCCTGACTGGGCCCAGCAGGATCGCGGTCTGACACTGGAGCTGGTGCAGTCAGTATTCTACCGCAACAAGGGCGCCTATCTGGTCGGTCGGGTCCTGAGCCAGGGCGAACAATGGCCGTTCGTACTGCCGCTGGTACACCGCGAGCATGAAGGTATTGCCGTCGACACCCTGATCACCGACGAATCCGAGGTGTCGATCATTTTCTCCTTCACGCGCTCCTACTTCATGGTCGATGCACCGGTGCCGAGCGAGATGGTCGCCTTCCTCAAGCGCCTGCTGCCGGGCAAACACATCGCCGAGCTCTATACCGCCATTGGCTTCTACAAACAGGGAAAGTCGGAGTTTTACCGCGCACTGATCGACCACCTGGCCAACAGCGACGACCGTTTCATCATGGCCCCTGGCGTGCGCGGCATGGTCATGAGCGTATTCACCCTGCCCGGCTTCAACACCGTCTTCAAGATCATCAAGGATCGCTTTGCGCCATCGAAAAATATCGATCGCGCTACTGTCATCGACAAATACCGCCTGGTGAAACGCCACGACCGGGTCGGGCGAATGGCCGACACCCAGGAATTCGCCGATTTCCGCTTCCCTCGCGAGCGCTTCGACCCCGAATGCCTGGCCGAACTGCTGGAAGTGGCGCCCAGCACGGTGGTCGAGGAAGGTGACACCATTCTGATCCGCCACTGCTGGACCGAACGGCGCATGACCCCGTTGAACATCTATCTGGAACACGCCAGTGAAAGCCAGACCCGCGAAGCCCTGTTCGATTACGGCCAGTCGATCAAGGAACTGGCAGCCGCCAACATCTTTCCCGGCGACATGCTGCTGAAAAACTTCGGTGTCACTCGCCACGGCCGTGTAGTGTTCTACGACTACGACGAGATCAGCTACCTGACCGAAGTGAACTTCAGACATATTCCCGAGCCCATGTATCCCGAGCAGGAACTGTCATCAGAGCCTTGGTATTCGGTAGGCCCCAACGACGTGTTCCCCGAAGAGTTTCCAGTCTTTCTGTTCGCCGACATTGGCCACCGCAGGCTGTTTGCTTCGATGCATGGCGACCTGTTCGACGCCGATTATTGGAAAGGCCTGCAAGCCCGGATCCAGGCCGGTCAGGTACTGGATGTCTATCCGTATCGACGCCAGCGGATGGAGGCCTGATGGGGCCTGGTAAAAAAATTTGTCGGGAAACGTGCGCTTTTACAAATCTGTCGTATACTCAAGTTCGTTTATTCGCGCATTAACGCTTGATGGGTTCTACTTGACTTGTTTGGCGATAAGGCGCAGAGTGAGCGCGTAGGTTTTCAAGAGATAGAGTTGTAGGCTGCAAGCGCACTTTTCAGTACGTATGTTCGTCATCTCGTAATCTTTGATTCCCACGCTAACTGAGCATTTGCTCTAGTTTTTCAATTTGATAGGAATTATCTGAAATGGCAACTGGTACTGTTAAGTGGTTCAACGACACCAAAGGCTTTGGCTTCATTACTCCGGATGGCGGCGGTGACGATCTGTTCGCCCACTTCTCTGAAATCAAAGTACAAGGTTTCAAGTCCCTGGCCGAGAACCAGAAGGTGTCTTTCGACATCACTACTGGTCCGAAGGGCAAGCAAGCTGCAAACATTCAGATCATCGGCTAATTGCTGAAATCTGACTGAAAAACCCGGCTCCGGCCGGGTTTTTTGTGCCCGTCTTTCAGACCGTGCACAGGCATGAAAAAACACTCGCCCTGAACTCTCTGACAGCGTACCCTATGGGCCATTGAATCCAGGGCCTGCACGACGCACCATGCCTACCTGCCGGGCCCGTTACCACGTAGTTTCCAAGGGGTTCGTACAGTGGATAGCACCGAATCGAAAAAAGCCGCCGACACGCTCAGACTGACCATCTTCCGCGCTGCCGAGGCCATCGTCAGTGAACAAGGCGCCTCGCAACTCAACTTCACCACCCTGAGCGAACGCACCAAGATCGACGAAGCCAGCCTTCAGTCGATGTTTTCCGACCGTGAAGCTCTGCTGACCGCCATGATCGAGCATCGCCTGGAGCGCTTCCGGGTCCGCTGGCGCGCCTATGAAAGCGTCCTGCCGGACGATCCCATGACCGAGCTCAAGGCTTTGCTGCTCAGCAACCTGAGCGAATCAACCGAAGAGAAGAACCTGGACTCAGCCATCCTGGCCGCCGCTGCCAGCAACCCGGCGCTGCTGCAGACAACCTCGGACGACGTTCGCGGGCTGTTTGACATCCTCGACAAGTCACCTCTGGGCCTGGCTCAGGCCAGCATTCTGTTCTTTTCGGTACGTGGCTACCGGCTGTTCGAGCAAATCGGCATCTGCCCGATGACCGACGCCCAGCGTACCGACTTCCAGGAACAGATCATGAAGCTTGCCCGTACCCTGTACGAGCAGAAGAACGAAGAATAATTCAGTCGCTGGCCGGAGCCGCCTCAGCACTCCGGCCACGCCAGTGCCGCCAGGCCAGCCGCAAGCACGCAAGACCAATCCAGGCCAGCAACGCCAAGGTCATTACCAGCGCCAACTCGCCGAGCACCCGCGCCTGGTTGTCGCCAGTATTGAGGAAGGTATCCAGCCCCCAGATGATCACCGCCGGCGCCAACCACGGCTCGCTGACATTGACCTGCGCCGGGGTAAACAGCAGAACCGCCATGATCACCCACAGCGGCTCACGGACAAACCACCAAGCCCAACGGGTCATTACCCACCATACCAGCCAACTACAGGCCGCCGCACCCAGGTAGGCGATCCAGATCAACTGATATTCAGACTCATTGAACATCGATAGGTATCCGCTTGCAGAAATGAGGTGCCTATAATAGCGGTTTTACCCTTGGAGTCCCAGACAGATGCCACCCCGCGCCCAGCGCCTCGCCGGCGAAGACCCCTACGCCTGGCTCGAACAGCGTGACGCTCCCGAGGTTCGCGCCTACCTCGAGGAAGAAAACCGCCATACTGAACAGTGGCTGAGCAGTCACCAGGACTGCCGCGAGCAACTGTTCGAGGAAATCCGCGGTCGCATCCGTGAAACCGACCTGTCCCTGCCCAGCATCTGGGGCCCCTGGCTGTATTATCAGCGCACCCAGGCCGGAGCCGAATATCCCCGCTACTTCCGATGCCCCAAACCGGCGGGCGACAGCCTGCAAATCGATGAGGTTCAAGAAAGCCTGCTGCTCGATCTGAACCAACTGGCAGGCGATGGATTTCTCCAGCTAGGCGACTTTGCCATCAGCCCCGACCACCAATGGCTAGCCTATAGCCTCGACCGTCAGGGCGACGAAATTTATCAGCTCTATCTCAAACACCTGCCCAGCGGGCAGGTCAGCAAGCTGCCGCTGGAACGAGCGGATGGCAGCCTGACCTGGGCGGCCGACAGTCAAACCCTGTTCGCCGTCAGCCTGGATGCCGCTTCCCGCCCCGCTACCCTGTGGCGCCTGAACCATGAAGCCGCACCAGTACAGGTCTATCACGAAGCCGATGAACGCTTTCTGCTGCATTGCTACCGCAGCAGCTCCGAACAATGGCTGCTGCTGGCCAGCAACAGCAAAAACACCAGTGAAGTAAGACTGCTCGATGCTCATCAACCTGATGCCACCTGGCAATTGATCGCCCCGCGTCGCAGCGGCCATGAGTACCATGTCGACCATGGCCCGGACGGCTTGCTGATTCGCAGCAACCAACCCGGCGACAACTTTGCCCTATATCAGGCCGACCCATCTACTCCTGGTTCAGAGCACTGGCAACTGCGAGTCACCATGGACAGCCAGCGCACCCTGGAAGATTTTCACGTCCAGTTGCATGGTCTGGTGCTGAGCTACCGCGACCAGGGCCTGACCCGGCTGCAGGTCTTGCCCAGCCACGGCCAGCCCTACCAGGTTGACATGCCCGACGCGGTCTATAGCCTGCATGTCCAGGGCGGCGAGGAATATCCCAGCGAGCGTATCCGGCTGCGCTATGAATCACTCAACCGCCCGGCCGAGATCCGGGCTCTGAATCTGGCCAGCAGTGAACAGCAGGTTCTGCGCAGGACCCCGGTGGAAGGCCCATTCGATCCAGCCGACTATCGGGTCGAACGGCGCTGGGCTACAAGCCCTGATGGCCAGCGCGTCCCCATCAGTCTGGTCGGCCAGCATGCCAGCTTTAACGCTCCTGCCCCGCTCTACCTGTATGGCTATGGCGCCTATGGCGCAAGCATGGACCCGTGGTTCTCCCACGCGCGCCTGTCACTACTGGAACGCGGCTGGCTGTTCGCGATTGCCCATGTGCGTGGTGGCGCCGACATGGGCGAGCACTGGTATCTGGATGGCAAGCTTGAGCACAAGGAAAACACCTTCAGGGATTTTATCGCTTGCGCTGAACAACTGCTCAGCGATGGCCTGAGCACACCTGCTCAACTGGTGATTGCCGGTGGCAGCGCCGGCGGCCTGCTGATTGGTAACGTGATCAACCAGCGTCCCGAGCTTTTCGCCGCCGCCGTCGCCGATGTGCCCTTCGTGGATGTCTGGAACACCATGAACAACCCCGACCTGCCATTGACCATCGGCGAGTACGAGGAATGGGGCGACCCGTCCGAGCCCGAGGTGGCGGCCCGCATCCGTGGCTACGCACCCTATGAACAGGTACGCGCCCAGGCCTACCCGGCCCTCTGGATCACCGCCGGCTATCATGACGTGCGCGTACAGTACTGGGAAGCCGCCAAGTGGGCAGCCAAACTGCGGCATATGAAAACCGACAATAATCCACTGCTGCTACGCACTCAAATGGATGCAGGCCATGGCGGGGCCAGCGGGCGCTACCAGGCGATCCGGGAAATCACCGAGGAGTACAGTTTCCTGCTTAGTCAGGTTCCCGTTTGAACCACAGGCGGCCCGTCAAACGGGCCGCTGTTCCGCTTCAACCTTAGGTTCACGCCGGAACCCACGCTGCTCCAGCACCATGTAGAACACCGGCACGAAAATCAGCGCCAGGGTGCTGGCCGCCAACATGCCGCCCACCACCACGGTACCAATTTCCTGGCGGCTCACTGCTCCTGCGCCAGTACTGAAGGCCAGTGGCAGGCTACCGATGATGAAGGTCAGCGCGGTCATCATGATCGCCCGGAAGCGCTGCTGGGCAGCGGTCAACGCCGCATCGAACGGGGTCATGCCCTGTTTGCGGTTCTGCGCTGCAAATTCGACGATCAAAATAGCGTTCTTGGCCGCCAAGCCAATCAGTACCAGCAGCCCAACCTGGAAATAGATGTCATTGGGGAAACCGCGCAACATCGAGGCAACGATGGCGCCGAATACCCCGAATGGGATCGCCGTAGCCACAGCCAGGGGCAAGCTCCAGCGCTCATACTGGGCTGCCAGGATCAGGAACACCATAACAATGCCAAGCCCAAAGGCGATCGCTCCGGAGGATGCGGCTTCCAGCAACTGATAGGCCTCACCGGTCCAACCAAGCAAGCCCTGCTCGCTCAGCGCCTCATTGCCAAGCTCCTGCATCGCGGCCAGCGCTGAGGCGGTGTTGTAGCCGGGCGCAGGATCAGCCGTGAGTTTGGCTGCCGGATATAGATTAAAGCGGCTGACGCTGTCGATACCCTGGGTACGCTCGAGATTGACCACGCTATTGAGTGGTACCAGCTCTCCGCTGCCCGAACGCACAAACACCTTGCGCAGGTCGTCCGGGTGACTGCGAAACTCGCCTTCGGACTGCAGATTTACCTGCCAGTTGCGGCCCTGCAGAGTGAAGTCGTTGACGTACAGGGCGCCAAAGGTACTGCGCATGGTGGTGAAAATGTCGTTGATCGAGACATCCATGGCCTTGGCCTTGTCCCAATCGACCACCGCATTGTAACGCGGTACGCCAACATCTACGGCAATCCGGACATTGGCCAGCTCCGGGCGCTGCCGGGCCGCAGCCAGCAAGCGGTCAGCTTCTGCCTTGAGCCGGACCGGATCGCTATCGCCACGCAGTTGCAGATAACCTTCAACACCGCCGGTCAGCGACAGGCCGTTGATCGGTGGCGGTACAAAGGCAAACACGTTAGCCTCCTGGATCGCCATACCAAGGCCCGTGATACGCCGGGCAATGCCCTGAGCACTCTGCTCCGGGCGGGTTCGTTCCGACCAGTCATTGAGTGACACAAAGGCCACGCCCATATTGGTTCGCAAGCCACGATTGAGGATGTCGAACCCGGCGAAAGCGGTCATGCCACGAACCTCATCCATGGCTATCACCTTGCGGCTCAATTCATCACGCACGACTTCAGTACGAGCCAGGGCTGAGACCGGAGGCAACTGGTAAACGGTCAGCAGTGAGCCCTGATCTTCCTGAGGAACCAGACCGCTCCCCATGCGTCCCAGCAGAAAGAGCGTGGTGCCGATCAGCACGATGAACAGCAGCAAGCTGATCAGTACATGCCGTAGCATCCAGCCGACCACCCCGGTAAAGCTGTTGGTCAGCCAGTCAAATCCGTTATTGAACCAGGCAAAGGCCGGTGACGGCTCGGTTTCAGCCCGGTCGAGCAGCAGCGCACACATGGCCGGCGTCAAGGTCAGCGCCACTATCCCGGAAATGGCCACCGATACTGCAATGGTCACCGCAAACTGACGATACAACTCACCACTCAGGCCACCCAGGAAGGCCACTGGTGCGAATACCGCCACCAGCACCAGGGTCGAGCCCAGTACCGCGCCAGCCACCTGCTTCATGGTCTTGCTGGCGGCCTGATAACTGGAAAGCCCCTCCTCCTTGATCAGCCGCTCGGCGTTCTCCATCACGATGATGGCGTTGTCCACCACCACACCGATAGCCAGAATCAGACCGAACAGGGTCAGCAGATTGATCGAAAACCCCAACACCGCCATACCGGCAAAGGTGCCGACCAGCGATACCGGGATCGCTACCAGTGGAATCAGCGTGGCCTTCATGTGTTGCAGGAAGAGAAAGGTCACCAGCACCACCAGCGCCAACGCCTGGATCAGCGTAATGATCACCTCACGAATCGAGACTTCAATGAACAGCGTGGTGTCATAGGGGATGTCGTAGACCAGATCACCCGGAAAACGCTGGGACATGTCGGCCATGGCCGCATGCACAGCGCTGGCGGTATCCAGGGCATTGGCTCCAGGCTGCAGGTAGATGCCGATCGGTACCGCAGCCTTGGCGTTGTAGTTGGCAGTAAAGTCGTAGCTCTGGGCACCCAGTTCCGCCCGGGCAACGTCACCCAGACGCAATGTCCGCCCTTCGGCATCGCTGCGCAGAATAATCCGCTCGAAATCTTCCGGGGTCACCATCCGCCCCGGAGTGCTGACGCTGTAGGTAAACGCCTGACCTGGTGGGGACGGCTCGGCGCCGATGCGCCCGGCCGCGAACTGGGCATTCTGTTCGCGCAGGGCGGCGGCCACGTCACTGGGAGTCAGGTTGTATTCGGCCAGCTTGTCGGGGCGCAGCCAGATCCGCATCGAGTAGTCCTGGGCACCAAACAGCGCAGCATTGCCGACCCCCGGCAGCCGCACCAGCTCATCGATCACATTGAGCAAGGCAAAGTTGCCGATATCCAGGGTGTCGATCTGGTCGTTCTCCGACGACAGCGTAATTACCTGCAGAATCGAGGTCGAACGGGCCTGAACCTGCACCCCAAGATCCCGCACCTCCTGCGGCAGTCTGGCGGTGGCACGCTGCACCCGGTTGTTGACGTCAATGGTCGCCTGATCTGGGTCCGTGCCGATGCGGAAATAAATCGTCAGCTGCATGGCTCCGGAGTCGCCGCTGAAGGACTCCATATAGAGCATGTCATCGACCCCGTTGATAGCCTGCTCCAACGGAGCTGCCACAGTATCGGCAATTACCTGGGCACTGGCGCCAGGGTAGTTGGCCTGTACCACCACCTGTGGCGGTACCACGTTGGGGTACTGCTCAACCGGCAACTGGGTTAGGGAAGAAACACCGGCAATCAGGATCAATACCGACAGAACCGTGGAAAAGATCGGCCGATCAATGAAGAATTGCAGCATCAGCCCTCTCCCTGGCCAGCCAACCGCACCTGCATACCCGGTTGCAGGCCAACATGGCCGTTGACAACCACCCGCTCGCCGGCTTCAAGACCGGCACTGATGATCTGCCGGTCACCGATCACCGGCCCCAATCGTACAGCCCGACGCTCGACCTTCAGCTCCTGATCGACGACAAACACCGACGGCCCCTCGGGGCTGGCCCCCAGAGCATCGGCAGGAATCAGGATTTCATCACTGAATGTACTGAGCACTACCCGGACCCGGACGAATTGACCTGGGATCAGCTGCAGTTGGGGGTTGTCGAAGACCGCCCGCAAGGTAATGGTCCCGGTTGCCGGGTCAATCCGGTTTGAAGTGAAATCCACTCGCCCGCTCAGGCTGTAGTCAGAGCCGTCGGGTAACTCCAGCGCAACCTGCTGCCCGCGGCCATTGCCATCCAGGCCGGCGGCCCGCTGGATGGCCAGATCTCGCTCCGGTAACGCAAAAATCACATGCACCGGATCCTGTTGCACCAGCGTGGTCATCAGGCTGCCCAGCTCAATCAGGCTGCCCTCGGGCTGCACCTCCAGGCTGGTTGCCCCGGACACCGGAGCTCGTACTTCGGTATAGGACAGATTCAGTTCCGCCTCATCGAGCCGGGCTTCGGCCTGGGCCATACCTGCTTCAGCGAAATCCAGTTGGGAGCGAGCCCGATCGCGCTCACTGGTGCTGATCACCCCGCGCCCAAACAACTGCTCAGCCCGCGCCCAGTCACGCTGGGCCTGCAAGAGTTCGGCCCGTGCATTGGCCTGGGCGGCCTGAGCCTGTTTGACCTGTAACTGCATCGGAGCCGGGTCGATACGAAACAGCAGATCCCCCTGTTCGACCCGTTCCCCCTCCTGATAGGCCCGCTCAAGCAGAATACCGGATACCCGGGCACGCACTTCAACTTCACGCGCACCACGCACCCTGGCGGGATACTCCTGAACCAGCTCGGCGCTATCCGGGCTGACGGCCTTCACGGTCACCACTGGCGCCGGACGTGACATGCTGGCGTTATTGCCTTCACCGGATGAACAGCCCTGCACCAGCACACCCAGAATAGCCAGCCCGACAGCAGCCAGTAAATGGGGCAAAGTTCGTGTTGTCATACGGGGATTCCATGTCCTTGTTATAAATGGCCAAGCAGGCCGGACAGCCAAGGGCCGCAGCGAAATACCTCTGATTAGAAGTCAGGAACGGCAACAGCCTCAAGCGATACAACAAATACAGACTGTTGCACTGAGAGAACAGTTGGTTTCAGGCAGAAAAAACCCGCGCCCTGTACCGAGCGCGGGTTTCGGGGACAACCGCTTAGAAGCGGCTGGAGACGTCGTCGAAGGTCGCCTCGATAGTCTTGGACGGTGCCGGAGTCAGCAGGGTAACCACCACGATGGCGATGGTCGCCAGGATGAAGCCCGGAATGATTTCATACAGCCCAATAGTGTCGATCTGTTTGTAAATCACTACGGTCAGACCACCAACAATGATGCCGGCCAGAGCGCCGTTGCGGTTCATGCGCTTCCAGAACAGCGACAGGATAATGGCCGGGCCGAAGGCCGCACCGAAACCAGCCCAGGCGTAGGACACCAGGCCCAACACGGTGCTTTCCGGATTGAAGGCGAAGATCAAGGCCAACAAGGCAATGCCCACTACCGCAAAACGGCCCACCCAGACCAGCTCAGTCTGGGTCGCGTCACGACGGAACAACGCCTTGTAGAAGTCTTCAGCCAGGGCCGAGGACGACACCAGCAATTGCGAGTCAGCGGTCGACATGATCGCCGCCAGTACTGCGGCCAGCAGGATACCGGCTACCAGCGGATGCATCAGCGCCTGCACCAGAGCAAGGAACACCGTTTCCGCATCACCGAGGCCAGCGTCGCCAAAGTAGCCAATCCCAATCCAGCCGATGAACAGAGCGGCCAACAGGCACACGGCGGTCCAGAGGACTGCGATACGGCGGGCGGTCGGCAGCGCTGCATCGCTCTGTACAGCCTTGAAGCGAGCCAGAACGTGCGGCTGGCCAAAGTAGCCCAGCCCCCAACCCAGCAGCGAGATGATCGCCACAAAGCCCAGTGCGTTACCGTCAACATCTGTGAAGAAGGTCAGCAGATTGGGATTCTTGGCTTCCATCGCCGCATGCGCGACTTCCCAGCCACCCATGGTGTTGAGCGCCATGATCGGCACAATCACCAGCGCGGCGGCCATCAGCAGGCCTTGAATCACGTCGGTCCAGGAGACCGCCAGGAAGCCGCCGAAGAAGGTGTAGGAAATGATCGCCAGGGTGCCGACGATAACCGCGATCTCGTAGCCGAAACCGAACGTGCTTTCGAACAGCTTGCCCGCTGCCACCAGACCAGAGCTGGTATAGAACAGGAAGAAAAGTAGAATGAACACCGCTGCGATCACCCGCAGCAGGCGGGTGTTATCTTCAAAGCGGAATTCGAAGTATGCCGGCAAGGTCAGCGAATCATTGACCGCATGCGAATACACCCGCAGTCGCCGGGCCACGATCAGCCAGTTCAGCCAGGTACCGGCCAACAGGCCAATGGCGATCCAGCTCGCCTCGTAACCGGCAGCCAGCGCGTAACCAGGCAAGCCCAGCAACAGCCAGCCACTCATATCCGATGCGCCAGCCGACAGCGCCGCAGTGCCCGGCCCCAGAGAGCGACCGCCCAGGATATAGTCGGACAGGTTGGTAGTTCGTTTGTAGGCGATGTAGCCGAGGGCCAACATCACCCCGATATACACCACGAAGGTTGCACTCACAATGCCAGTGTTACCAGTCATGTTGTTTTTCTCTCTTAGTTGATCGAACAGTCCCTGTCCTGTTGATTATTAATGGGAAGAGTCCCCTGCTCCAAATACAACCGGCGCCCAAGGGCGCCGGTTAACAACTCAAGGTTCGCCATCACCCAGCGACAGCAGGCTGGCGTTGCCGCCTACCGCAGTGGTGTTGATGGTCCGCGTACGCTCAGTCACAAAACGCAGCAGATAGTGCGGGCCACCCGCCTTTGGACCCGTCCCGGACAGGCCCTGGCCACCGAAGGGCTGTACCCCGACCACCGCGCCGATCTGGTTACGGTTGATGTAGACATTGCCAATCCGCACCCGGCTATCGATATGCTGGGCGGTTTCCTCGTTGCGGCTATGGATCCCGAGGGTCAGACCGAAACCGGTAGCATTGATATCATCAATGACCTGGTCAAGCGTATCGTTGCGCCAGGTGATCACATGCAAGATCGGACCAAAATTCTCGCGATTCAGCTCGCCGATCCGGTTCAGACGGAAGGCTACCGGTGCCACGAAGTGGCCATCCAGCCCGTCGGGCATTGGCGTCTGCGCAATAAGGCGACCTTCGGCCTTGAGTTTTTCAACATGCCTGAGCAATCCTTCACGGGCTTCGGCGTCGATTACCGGCCCAAGATCGGTATCGCGGTTGGCCGGATCGCCGATATGCAGCTCAGCCATCGCCCCTTTCAGCAGTTCGATCACCCGTTCGGCGATATCTTCCTGGACATACAACACCCGTAGGGCTGAGCAGCGTTGACCGGCGCTGGTAAAGGCCGAGTGAACCACATCCTTGACCACCTGCTCAGGCAATGCCGTCGAGTCAACCAGCATGGCGTTCTGGCCGCCGGTCTCGGCAACCATGGGCGCAATCGCACCATCGCGGGCAGCCAGAGCACGGTTAATGATGTGCGCGGTCTGGGTCGAGCCGGTGAAGGCCACGCCAGCAATACGCGGATCAGCCGTAATCACGCTACCCACCTGGGCACCATCGCCCGGCAACAGCGCCAGCACCTGCGGCGGCAGACCGGCTTCGAGCATCAGTTCGATACAGCGTACCGCCACCAGGCTGGTCTGCTCGGCCGGTTTGGCCACTACGGTATTGCCACACACCAGCGCAGCCGCAACCTGACCCAGGAAAATCGCCAGCGGGAAGTTCCACGGGCTGATGCAGGCAAATACCCCACGGCCCTGCAAATACAGCTCGTTGCTTTCACCGGTCGGCCCCGGCAGCGTGATGGTAGCGAAGCGCGCGCGGGCCTGCAGCGCGTAATAGCGGCAGAAGTCCACTGCCTCGCGTACTTCGTCGATACCGTCCTGCAGACTCTTGCCCGCTTCACGGGTACACAGCGCCATCAGCTCGGCCATGTTTTGCTCAAGCAGATCGGCAGTGCGCTCAAGCACCGTGGCACGCTGGTCCACCGGTGTTGCGTTCCAGGCCGGGAAAGCGGCGGCCAACTGATCGATCGCTCCACGGGTCTGCTCGGCAGTGGCCCAGACAACCTCGCCGACCAGATGCGACAACTGATAAGGGCACTGTACCGGTCGGGCCTCACCGCTCAGGCGCTGGCCATTGACAATCGGTGCACCGCTCCAACGCTGGGCGAGGAACTTGTCGAGGTCTTCTTTGAGAGGGAGCCACTGGGTCATTACATTCATATTGATACCACGTGAGTTGCGACGGTCCGCCCCATAGATCATCGGCGGCAAGGGAATACGCGGGTTGGCCAGGCTCGCATGCCTGCGCAGGGCCACAGCCGGATGCTCGATCAGTGAATCCACCGGGACCCTGGGATCAACCAGCTTGTGCACAAACGAGGAGTTGGCACCGTTCTCCAGCAGCCGGCGTACCAGATAGGGCAACAGATCCTTGTGCGCGCCTACCGGGGCATAGATCCGTACAGTGCAGCCATGCTGCTCGATAAGAGTGTCGTACAGGGCATCGCCCATGCCATGCAGGCGCTGGAATTCATAGTCACGCTGGCCAGCCATGGCCAGGATGCAGGTGACTGTATGAGCATTGTGACTGGCGAATTGCGGATAGATCAGCCCGTCGGTCAACGGGCTAAGCAGGTAGCGAGCACAAGCCAGGTAGGACACATCGGTGGCTTCCTTGCGGGTAAAGACCGGGTAACCGCCAAGCCCGCCCTGCTGGCACAGCTTGATTTCGGAGTCCCAGTAGGCGCCCTTGACCAAGCGCACCGGAATCCGGTCACCCTGCTGTCTGGCCAGCAGAGTCAACCAGCACAGCACCGGCAACGCCCGCTTGGAATAGGCCTGCACCACCAAACCGAAGTTACCCCACCCCTTGACGTCCGGGTGGTTGTAGAGCTTGGCGAACAGCTTTAGCGAAAGCTCCAGGCGATCAGCCTCCTCGGCATCGATGGTGATCCCGACATCGCCCTTGCGCGCCTGACGCACCAGCTCCAGTACAGTTTCGCTCAGCTCTGCCAGCACCTGGGCTTCACGTGCCGGTTCGTAGTGCGGGTGCAAGGCCGACAGCTTGATCGAGATGGTTGGTTTGGGGCTCTTGCCCTGATAGTTGTCGGCCACCAGCGCGCCGATAGCGTCACTGTAGTCCTTGAAATACTTGGCGGCATCGGCACGGGTCAGAGCCGCTTCACCAAGCATGTCGAACGAATAGGTATAACCGGCATCGCGCTGCGGCTTGCCGTTCTTCAAGGCTTCCTTGATGGTACGCCCGAGCACGAACTGGCGACCCATGATTTTCATTGCCTGCATCATCGCCGCGCGAATCACCGGCTCACCGCTACGCTTGATCAACCGCCCGAGGATAGTTCCCGGGGTACCGTCTTCGCGCTTATCCAGATTGACCACCTTGCCGGTCATCACCAGGCCCCAGGCAGCGGCGTTGACCAGCGTGTGTTCGCTCTGGCCGACGTGTTTATCCCACTGCGCGGCATTGAGCTTGTCGCGAATCAGAGCATCGGCGGTTTCGCTGTCCGGCACCCGCAACAGGGCTTCGGCCAGGCACATCAACATGATCCCTTCCTGGGTGTCGAGGCTGTACTGCTGTAACAGCGCATCAATGCTATCGACGGCGTTGTCACGCTTGCGGACGCTTTCGATCAGACCCCGGGCACGCTGCGACAGGGCAGCATGATCCTCTGGCTCAGCCAGGGTCAGCAACTCTTTGAGGTACTCGCCCTCGTCGACTGCATAATTGTCACTGAGGACCTTGAGGAATTCATCAGGTTGGCTGGTCAGGAAGGCACCTTCCAGCACGGCACTGGCTTTGAACATAGGACTCGCTCCACAGATTCCCAACCACATGCTGGCAGACATGGCTGGTGCACAGAACACGTCTTTCTACTAACCCTAGACCAAGGTCAGACGTTTGACGTAATACATTGTTTTGGGCCGACACCGTCAGGCGGGGGACAGGCCAGATGGGAATGTAGAAGCGAGGCGGGTGAAAATCTTGTCAAAAACTGGGGGATTTTTGCAAAAAACTCTGAGATAGCACTCAGAGTGGGCTCGACAGGCGCAATTTGCGTGGTGTCAACCCGGTATGCCGGCGAATCGCATGGGTCATGGCGCTCTGGCTGGAAAAGCCGCAACGACTGGCAATTTCGGCTACCGGTAGCGAGGACTCGCGCAACAACCTGCCCGCTTCATCCAGCCGCACATTGAGTACGAACTGATGCGGCGTCAGACCGCTGACCTGCTTGAACAGTGCGAAGAAATGGCTGCTGCTGACACAGGCACATGCCGCAAGCTCAGCAACACTGACCGGTCGATCCAGGCGTTCACGGACATAACGTTCGATACGCTCCAGATCGATGACCGAGGCCGAGCGCAATGGAATAGGCGTAGAAAACAGCCGGTCATGCAGGCTATGCAACAGGATGCCGCCCAGATGCCAGGCCATCGGCGAATCACTGGCATCCGGACCACCAAGCGCCTGGGCAGCGAAGTCCAGCAAACTCTGCATGCGCTGATCCAGACGCACGAAACGTGGCTTATCGAACAGCCGAGCCAACTGCTCTTCCTCTACGCCGCCAGGGCCTGGGCCCTCGGTCAGCAGGTCGAGAATCAGCATGTGGTTGTTGCCCCGGCCGGAAAACGCATGCATCTCATGCCCCGGTACCAGGCATGCGTGCAGCCGGTTAACCGCACCACCCTGCCCCATGACCTCAAAATCGGCACAACCATCCAGCCCGACGATCAATTGATGTTGAGCATGGGCATGGGTAGCACTTTGCACCGGCAAGTCGAGAATGCGGGTCTTGATCATGATGGCTGTGAGTTGAAGTGAAATTCCATCTTAGTCCTAGAACCGCCCCGCCTCAACCATTGAAATCCCTGACCGCTACCTCCACCTATTCGGTAAGGTTCATGTCACACAGGGTGTAATCAATGAGCGACCAGGAAGACTTTCAGGCGGATGTAATCGAGCAGGATGAAACCACTGACGACCAGCCGGGGACTGGGCTGGTGTTGCCGGACCAGCGCTTGCCCGAGCGCCTGTACCTGATACCGATCAACAACCGCCCCTTCTTTCCCGCCCAGGTAATGCCGGTTGTTGTCAATGAGGCGCCTTGGGCGGAAACCCTCGAACGGGTGGCCAACACTCCACACCAGAGTCTGTCGCTATTCTTTATAGACAGCCCCGGCACCGACCCGGAACAATTCAGCCCTGAACAGCTGTCACTGACAGGCTGCGCGGTGAAGGTACATCACGCCAGCCGTGGCGACGGCAAGATGCAGTTCATCGCCCAAGGTCTGACCCGAGTGCGGATTACCCAATGGCTAAGCCGCAAGCCGCCCTATCTGGTAGAGGTCGAATACCCACAAGCCCCGGCGGACGAGCGCAACGAGGTGCGTGCCTACGCGATGGCCCTGATCAATGCGATCAAGGAACTGCTGCCGCTCAACCCGCTATACAGCGAAGAGCTCAAGCACTATCTCAACCGCTTCAACCCCAACGAGCCCTCACCGCTGGCCGACTTCGCCGCCGCACTGACCACGGCCAAAGGGCCGGAGCTGCAGGACGTACTCGATACCGTACCCGTTCTGCGCCGTATGGAAAAGGTACTGGTGCTATTGAAGAAAGAAATCGACGTAGCCCGTTTGCAGGGCGAAATCAGCGCCGAGGTCAACCGCACCATCAGCGAACATCAACGCAAGTTCTTTCTCAAGGAACAGCTCAAGATCATTCAGAAAGAGCTGGGCTTGTCCAAAGACGACCGCACCGCCGATATCGAGCAGTTTCAGGAGCGCCTTCAGGGCAAAATCCTGCCCGAAGCCGCCAGCCGCCGAATTGAGGAAGAGCTGAACAAGCTTTCGGTCCTGGAAACCGGCTCGCCTGAATACGCGGTAACCCGCAATTACCTGGACTGGGCCACCGCCATGCCCTGGGGCCTTGAGCACCAGGACCGCATCGATATAAAACAGGCCCGCAAGCTGCTGGACCGTGACCATGACGGCCTGGAGGATGTGAAACAGCGGATTCTGGAGTTTCTCGCCATCGGCAGCTTCAAGGGCTCTGTAAGCGGCTCAATCATCCTGCTGGTCGGTCCGCCCGGGGTCGGCAAGACCAGTATTGGCCGCTCGATCGCCGAAAGCCTGGGCCGTCCGTTCTATCGCTTCAGCGTCGGCGGCATGCGCGACGAGGCCGAGATCAAGGGGCATCGACGCACTTATATCGGAGCCATGCCCGGCAAGTTCGTCCAGGCGCTCAAGGAGGTCGAGGTGATGAACCCGGTGATCATGCTCGACGAGATCGACAAGCTTGGCGCCAGTCATCAGGGCGACCCGGCCTCAGCCCTGCTCGAAACCCTCGACCCAGAGCAGAACAGTCAGTTTCTCGATCACTATCTGGATCTGCGTCTGGACCTGTCTAAGGTGCTGTTCGTCTGCACTGCCAATACCCTGGACAGCATTCCCGGCCCGCTCCTCGACCGTATGGATGTGATCCGCCTGTCCGGCTACATCACGGAGGAAAAACTGGAGATCGCCAAACACCACTTGTGGCCAAAACAACTGACCAAAGCCGGGCTACGCAAGAGTCAGTTACGTATTACCGACAAGGCCCTGCGCCAGGTGATTGAAAGTTATGCCCGCGAGGCCGGGGTGCGCAACCTGGACAAACAGTTGGGCAAGTTGGTGCGTAAATCGGTCATGCGTCTACTGGAACACCCGGATGACAAGCTCAGTATCAAACCCGACGATCTGGCGAACTTGCTCGGCACCCCGGCCTTTCGCAAGGAAAAGAAACTCAAGGGGGTTGGCATCATCACCGGGCTGGCCTGGACCGCCATGGGTGGAGCCACCCTGCCGGTCGAGGCTAACCGCATTCACACCCTGAACCGGGGATTCAAGCTGACCGGGCAACTGGGTGAGGTGATGAAGGAGTCAGCGGAAATTGCCTACAGTTACCTGTGCGCCAACCTCAAAAGCTACCAGGCCGACAAGAGTTTCTTTGACGAGGCCTTCGTGCATTTGCATGTGCCTGAAGGAGCAACACCCAAGGACGGCCCCAGCGCCGGCATCACCATTGCCAGCGCACTGCTGTCCCTGGCACGTAATCAGTCGCCGCGCAGCGGCCTGGCAATGACCGGCGAGATCACCCTGACCGGACATGTGTTGCCGGTAGGCGGCATCCGCGAGAAAGTGATTGCTGCACGCCGCCAGTCAATCCATGAGCTGATACTGCCCGAGGCCAATCGCGGCGATTACGAGGAGCTACCTGAATACCTGCGAGACAACATGACGGTGCATTTTGCCGGCCATTTCAAGGACGTGGCCAAACGCCTGTTTGACTGAGGCTGTCCAACCTAATCCAGCCTAACAATAAAAAGGGGCACCCCTGAGTGCCCCTTTCACTCTCCCACGCCGAGCCCTAGCGTCGTTCAGATTTGTGCGGCTCGTCGTGCTCCCACTCCTCCACATCAGGCAGATCATCCAGGCTGACATCGAAGTCGTCATCCACCGCTTTTGGTGGCTGCTTGCTACGCACAGGCTGCGGCCCCAGTGCGTCGAGCAGGTCCACGTCCAGATCCAGCTTGAAGTCTTCAAGGTTCAGGCGGACATCATCCTGCGCCTCCTGCTCGGCTGCGCGCGGGGTTCTGGACGGCTGCTCCAACTCATCATCCATCAGCAGCGGATCCAGGTGATCGACCCGCTCGACCATATCGGTCTCAACTTGGGCCAGCAGTGCAGGGAAGCGCATTTTCAACTGATCGATACGCTCCATGTCGGCTCCCAACGCCAGCGCTTCGCGCTCCTGTGCGGCAAAGGCCGGGCGGTCACACAATTCAGCCAGCACCCGCAGCAACCTGTAGCGCAGATCAAGACGCTCAGGTTGTGTGGCAATGGCCTTATCCAGCAATACGCGGGCCTCAGCAAACCGCCCATAGGTGATATAAAGCTCCACCCCGGCCAACGGGTCGGTTGCCGGTTTCGGCTGAGCCGGCGCAGGCTGGCGTACCCTCACTGAGCCGGGCGCGACCTGCTCGCGCGGGCGGATAGGAGGCATGGGTATCGATTCCGACTCGGCCGAAGACTTCTTGCGCATACCGAACAGCAAGCCAAGCACAGCCAGTCCCAGCCCGACCAGGATTGGCCACCAGCTGAACCAGCGTTCCAGGCTGCTCGATGTCACCTGTGCACCCAGTCTATCGTCCATCAGCCCGGCTGCCGGCAAAACACCCAGCGCCCCCGGATTCGGATCATCCGATCCCTGTACCGAACTCTGAGCCCCAGGCTCCGCACCCGCTACTGCAAGCAGCGCACCCGCCGCAGCCGACTCTTCAAATGCGGCCTGCTCCAATGCCCGCGCCTCGCGCAGCACTTCGAGCTCAGCCTGCAGACTGGCGATCTGGGAGTCACGATTATCCAACTCGCTAAGCAGCACACTGAAGCGCGTCTCCAGCATGCTTAGGCGATCACGCAACTCCGCCGATTCATTGGCTGCAGGCTCCAACGCATCGATTCGCAAACGATCAGCGCTCGCAACCGGCTCGGCAACCGTTGCGATCGACTCCGGCTGACTGTCCAGCGGACGCTGGGCCGGCGGCGCAGCTGAAAATCCCAACTGCTCAGCGGTCGGCAACACCAACGCCTGCCCCTGGCGCAAACGGTTGATGTCTCCGTCAATAAAGGCCTGAGGATTCAAGGCGCGAATCGCCAGCATGGTTTGTCGCACACCAGCACGCTCATCAGGACGGTAGCGTTCGGCAATCGCCCACAGGGTATCACCCGCCACGGTCTGATATTGCGCAGCACCCGGCTGCGGTTGCAAATCGGGCAGTGCCAGCGCAGCTGGCGCCGGTTGCACTGGACGTGAGACTGGCGTCTGGACGCTTGATCGGGTCTGGGCCGCAGCAGCTACCGGTTGACTGATGCCCGGTCCCGGACTGTACAGCGGCGGATCAAGCAGCACGGTATATTCACGCAGCATGACCCCATTGGGCCGGCGCAACTCAACCAGGAAGTTCAGATAAGGCTCGCGTACCGGCCAGTTGGATTCAACATCGATGAATAGACGATTGTTGCGCAGCACCGGGACGAAACGCAGGTCGGTGAGAAAATAAGGTCGCTGAATGCCTGCTTGATCGAAAGCCTGCTGGTCAGCCAGACGAACCCGAATATCCTCAGGTGTCACGCCACTACTGCCATGCAACTCAATAGTGGCCTTGAGGGGTTCGTTGAGCGCCGACCCCAAAGCAATGTCACCCAGCCCCAGCGCATTGGAGATTCCGGCATACAAAGCCGCCACGGTGGCGACTCCCAATACAACCCGGTGTTTGGCAGGCATACCTTAATCCCTTGTTGTTCAATGACCCCAGCTTGGCGGAGTCTTATTCACGGAGCACCCAGGGCAATACCATTATGCCACTACAAATCCCAAAAACGAACACACCATCGCCACGTTTTTGGCGAAACAGAGAAAAAACTCATTCGATCGACAAATGACAGTCACATACAAAGCCAAGCCTATAGTTATATAGCTAGACGCCAGTACCGAGACCGTCAAGCTGCGACCGGCAAATCCTCCCAAGCCTGGCGACTTGCGGTAGAATCGGCTCCCGGCCCGTCAACACTAAATGCCTCATGAATGATGTAGACAAACTGTTCGCCCAACCACTGACCAAGGTTAGCGACTTCGTGTTCGATCACGACGTAGCTCGGGTATTTCCCGACATGATCAAACGTTCGGTCCCTGGCTATCCGACCATTGTCGAGACGATCGGCCTGATTGCCGGGCAGCATGCGGGGCCGCACACACTGATTTACGACCTGGGCTGCTCGCTTGGCGCCGCCACTCAGTCCATGCGCCGGCATGTGCGCAGTCAAGGCTGCCGCATCATTGCAGTGGACAATGCCCCAGCCATGGTCGAGCGCTGCCGTGAATACCTCAGTGCCCAGTCGGCCATGACTGAAGAACTGACCCCGGCCGAAGTGATCGAGGCAGACATTCTCGAGCTGCCCCTGCAGCCCTGCTCGGTGGTAGTGCTGAACTTCACCCTGCAGTTCATCAATCCAGAGCTGCGCTTGCCCCTGCTCAGCCGCATTCGTCAGGCACTCAAACCGGGCGGCATATTGCTGTTGTCGGAAAAGTTGCGTTTCGATGACCCGGATCAGCAGCAACGCCTGGAAAACCTGCACTACGCCTTCAAACGGGCCAACGGCTACAGTGAGCTGGAGATCGCCCAGAAGCGCAGCGCGATTGAAAACGTCATGCGCCCAGACACTCTGGATACTCACCTGCAACGCCTCCAGCAGGCCGGCTTCAGCCAGGCGCATAGCTGGTTTCAATGCCTCAATTTCTGCTCGATGATCGCCACTTGTGATTGACTATCAACCGCTTTTCCACGCCCTGCGCAACACCCCACTGGAACACTGGCTGGATAACCTGCCACAGGCCCTGAACCAGCGGCTGGACACAACCAATCATGGCGATCTGGCTCGCTGGCAGGCGGCACTGGAACAGATTCCGTCACTGCCGCAAGCGTCCATTGAGTTGCAGCACGGAGTGCGCATCGGGCACCCGGAGGCCATCGACGAGTCGACCCAAGCAGCTCTGCGCCAGGCCTTGCAAGGTCTGCATCCATGGCGCAAGGGGCCGTTCGAGCTGTTCGGGGTTCATATCGATACCGAATGGCGTTCGGACTGGAAATGGCAGCGCGTCGCCCCGCACCTTGATCTGCGCGGCAAGCGAATTCTGGATGTTGGCTGTGGCAACGGCTATTACATGTGGCGGATGTGGCAGGCAGGCGCCCAACTGGTTGTCGGCGTTGACCCCAACCTGCTGTTTCTCAATCAATTTCTGGCAATCCGTCGATTCATGCCTGAGGCGCCGGTCTGGCAACTGCCCTTCACCCTTGAAGAGTTGCCGGAGCCGACCGATGGCTTCGACGCGGTGTTCTCCATGGGCGTGCTGTATCACCGACGCGCGCCTATCGACCACCTGTTACAGCTCAAGGCCTGCCTGCGCCCCGGCGGTGAACTGGTCATGGAAACACTGGTGGTTGAGGGCGACGCACAACAATGTCTGGTGCCCGAAGACCGCTATGCGCAAATGCGCAACGTCTGGTTCCTGCCTTCAGTCCCACTGCTTGAGCGATTCCTGCGCCGGGCAGGCTTTCAGGATGTGCGCTGCGTGGACCAGGCTCATACCAGCACCGAGGAACAACGCAGCACCGACTGGATGCGTTTTCAGTCACTGCCTGACTTTCTTGACCCGGAGAATCCGGCACTGACCCGCGAAGGCTATCCTGCACCCTTGCGGGCAGTGATACTGGCCCGCAAGCCCGGCTAAGAGGGTATTTACAAATTACTGCGCTCGGCTTAGGGAAACACTGATTAAATCAGTTCGGTGTTGGCCCAATTGTCGCTGACCTGTTCTGGACACGCCGTGAACCCATCCATGGGGGCTTGGCGATGCCCATCCGGGGCATCGACAGTCCAGAACAGGTCAGCGCCAACCGGGCTACTGGGCTGGTGTGCAATTAATCAGTATTCCCTTTTGGACTGCGCTCAGCCGAAAACCGCAACCGTTTGCCGGCTAATCGCGACCAACGCCCCATCCTCGCGCCAGACCATCGCTCCGGCATGCCCGTAGCCATCCCGGGCATGCTCAATACTGGCTTTGTAGAGCAGCCAGTCGGTATTACCAAGTGCAGGCTGGGGCTGCACAAACTCGATGGTCCAGGTCAGCGAGCTGGCTGGAGCGCGCTCGGCGAGATGCGGCAGCACTGCCGGTGGCCAGACATCGACCAAGCCAAGAATATGCGCCTCGTGAATCGCTCCCTCATCCTGTCGAAAGCGCATCCAGCCGCCCATATCGCGCTTGCGGCTGCGACTGAACGGCAGATCGCCAAAACACCAGCGCAGGTTGAAGTGTTTGAGAAAGACCGGACTCAGACCTTCGATATACGGCGTATCGACATACTGATCAGGTGCTTTGACCTCAGGAGGCGGCTCAGCCACGACATTAACCACCGACTCCCGCGCCGCGCCGAAGCTACCCTGAATGATGCACATCACCTGGCCATTCTGACGGGCCATGCCGAGCATCTGGCTGACTGCCTTGCCCTCACGCAATACCTCTGCTTCAACCATCATCGTCTCGCCCGGCACCACCGGCCCGACGAACGTGATCGCCAGCGAACGCACCGGACGCCCAGCCGGAACTTTCTCACGCATGCCCTGGTACACCAACGCCGCCACCAGGCCGCCATAGCCGGCCCGGCCCTGAGCCCAGTCGAGCGGGATGGTCACCTGCTTGTCGGGCGAATTGGACAGAGCCGCAAGTAATTCTGCAAAGGTCATCAATGGCTTCCTTTGGTCAATATCCTTGCATGTTAATGCCCGGCGCAGTGTATTCGCATACTCATTGGTGCACTGAATGGCCCACTATCTCAGGACTCCCTGCGCAACCCCGCTAACCAGCCCAGAGCCAGCCAGGCCGCGGGTATCTCCGGCCAGTCATGCTCGCCCAGGCCCGCCAGGTCATAACCCGAGACCCCTGCCCGGGCCAACAAGCGCTCATGCCACCAGCGCAGGCATGCCCCGCTACCCGGCTCAAGCTGCCTAGCCAGGGTCATGCGCAGGCGCATGGGCAACGACAACAGCAAGCGCTGCTCAACCGCGAGAAAGATTTGCTGCTCATTCTCTAGATAGGCCGCTTCAGCCGCAGCCGTAAGGTTCAATTGCTGAGCCAGGATCAGTAGTTGGCGGGCATACTCACGATGACTCTGGAGCGGATCAAGGCGGCTGCGCCAATCCAGCTGCAAACGCTCTACGGCCTCGGTCAGGGTATGCACCCCAGCGCTTGGGGCGTCCAGCAACACCGCTAACCAGCGGCGCTGCAGCAGTGACAGACCATGCAGCAACAGCAACAACTCGGCGCTGCTGGAACCAGGCCTTGGGCGCCAGTCGCCGACTTCAGAATCGGCGACCTGGAGTAGCCGTGCACAGCGTTCCGGCCATTCGGTCGGCCCCAACTGGCGACGCATGGTGCGCCATTGCTGCTCTAGCACCTCAACTCCCTGCTGCAACCAGCGTCCGGCCTGCTGCCGGGCCGTGCGCTTAGCCCTCATCCTTACCTCCGGTCAAACGCTCACGAATTGCCTGAATGATGCCCCGATTATCTTCAGCCAGCATGCCCTGATCATCCGCGGGCACTGCCCGGCACAAGTCCAGGGTGAAATGTCCCAGCCGTGAACTGTACAGGCCAACACCAATCCCCTGCCCGACCCGAGCCGCCAGTTTCTCCATCAAGCCAGACAGCAAACTGTCGCTCAATGCTCCGATAGCCATCTCAGTACCGCCAGCCAAAGCGATATTGCGTAGCACATGACGGGCCAGTCGCCAGCGTCCTAGCTGCCCCATTGGAATGCCGAACAGTTGCGCCAGCTTCTGCATCATCCGGACATTGCGCCAGACCACCAACAGCAGATCAACCGCCACCCAGGGGCTGGTTGCCACCAGCATTCCGGTTCCGGTCGACTCGCGGCGGATCAACTGCCGTGCCTGCAGGTCCAAAGCCTGATAGAACTCCTGGTTCAGCCGGTGCCGAACTTCTTCAGGACTGTGCGAGACATCCAGCGTGGCACAACTGGCACGCACGGCCTGTGCCAGCGGGGTGTCCCGGTACAGAGTCTGCAAACGCTCCAGCCAGTCGACCGACAGGCGAGCCCCGGGCTCGCGCAGTGCCAACTGCATTTCCCGACGCAATTGCTCCAATTCGGTCAGCCGTAGGCGCTGACGCCGAATATCACGCCAGGCCAATGCCGCCGTGCTTGCCAGAGCCAACCCCAGCCCGCCAAGCAACACACCGGCCAACGGCTGCCAGTTCCAGGCATCCAGGGTCCAGCGCCCCCACTCGAAGGCAGCCCCGCCCAGGACCAGCGCAAGAACCGAGCGCCCTAGCCGGCCCGGCCAGGGACTGTTTGGTGGCGGATTGAGCGTGTCCGGCAATGCTGGCTCGGTCTCAGGCAGCCGGCTGACCAACTGTTCAGCCGGCACATCGCCAATGATCCGAGTGGCTGCGTCCGCCCCTTGCTGCTCGGTTTCCCAGCGCTCAAGAATACGGGTTTTGTCCTGACTCATCAGCCATCACCCTCCAAAGTCCAGTCAATCAGGTCATCCATCCGGTAATGGGCAAAGGGCTCATTACGGTGCAGCCCCGTTGGTGGGCGCAGGCGCAGCAGTTCAGGCCCCTGAACCTTAAGATCCAGCGGTAGATGCTCAGGAATATGTCCTGGCTGATAGCGCACCCCGCCACTTTGACCATCCAGCGCCGCAACCAGCGCATCGCCCTCCTGACGTGCAGCACGGATCGCCGCAAGAGGAAAGCCCTTGACCTCCACACCACCATGGCGAACTTCCGACAAGCTGTCAGTCAACAAGTCTTCCAGGCACTGCTGAACCGCTCGCTGCTGGCTCGGCGCGACCTGATCCACCTTGCTGGCGCAGACCGCCAGGCGCTCGATACGCGGCTTGAACCAACGCTCCAGCAGGCTGTTGCGACCATAGCGAAAACTGTCCAGCACCGCCTCCAGCGCCGCCTTGAGATCCACCAGCGCGGCCTGTCCGGCATCCATAGGGGTAAGCATGTCAACCAGCAGGATCTGCCGATCCAGAGTACTGAAATGCTGGTCATAAAAGCCTTTGACCACATAGTCGCGGTAGTAGTCGAACCGGGTACTGCACTGATGCCACCAACTGCCGGACTCGCCTTGGGTATGCTGATTGACCGCCGGCAACGGAACGAACTGCAGCATCTCTGCCGCCACCCCTTGGCCTGGCAGCAAAAATCGTCCCGGCTGGTTGCGCGACAACCCCGCATCAGCTCGGCAGCGGTGCAGGAACGCGGTCCATTCTGTCGTAAGCTCGGCCAGCAGCCCGGCATCAACCGGGGCCAACGGATCAATCGCGGTCAGACGTTCGAGTAACGGCCCCGCCAATGATCGGCGAGGCTCCTGACTCAGCCAGCCCTGAAGCTGTTCACACCAGCGGCCATAGTCGAGTCCGAGCAATGGCAGATCCAGCAGCCACTCCCCCGGGTAGTCGATGATTTCGATATGCAAGGTCCGACTGCCCTGAAGTTTGCCCAGCAACCCGTGGGGGCGAAAACGCAGATCTATCACCACCCGTGACAGATCGCTGGTCGACTCCGGCCAGCGCGGCGGATCTGCTGCCAACGCAGCCAGTGCCGAAAGATAGGGAAACGGCTGCTCAACCCCGTCGCGCTGCCAGCGTACCGATTCCAGCCGGTCAAACGGCGGACGCCGGGCCAGCAGCCCACGCTGATGGTTTTCCAGCTGGTTGATAAAGCTGGTAATGAAGGTGGTTTTCCCGGCGCCACTCAGCCCAGTCACGCCAATGCGAATTCGCTGACCGGTCAAGCGTTCGGCCTGATAACGCACCTGCTTGAGCCAGTTCACAGTTTTCGCTTTCACCATACGGGCACTCCCTGAGGCATCCATGGTCTATTGGGGTCTACGATCAGTATCATACAGGCACAATCCCGGAGGACACCGCCTATGGCTTACTCTGATACGCACAGCAAGGTGATTGGATATCTGCTGTGGATCTTTGGTTTCATGGGGGCCCACCGGTTCTACTATGGCAAGCCATGGACCGGCACGCTCTGGTTTTTCACCTTGGGACTGCTGTTCATTGGCTGGATTGTCGACTTGTTCCTGATTCCGAAAATGGATCGGGAAGCCGGTCACCGTTTTCGTAGCGGGCCGATAAACTTCAACTTGACCTGGGTGCTGCTGACCTTTCTCGGCATCTTCGGTGCCCACCGACTGTATATGGGCAAATGGATCACCGCCATTTTGTATTTCTTCACTGGCGGCCTGCTGCTGCTCGGGGTGCTGTACGACTACTGGACACTGAACGAGCAGATATCCGAGAAAAATATGCAGCGCTCCTGGTAAGCGCCGCGGTGTTGCCGCAGGCTCAGATCCAGTAAACTGGTGGCCTTTCAATCAGCAGGCATCAATGGCGTGGAAATCTTCAAGGAATTTACTTTCGAAGCGGCACACAAGCTGCCGCACGTTCCGACTGGGCATAAATGTGGCCGACTGCACGGGCACTCGTTCCAGATAGCCATTCATATCAGTGGCGAGGTTGACCCGCACACCGGCTGGATCCGCGACTTCGCCGAGCTCAAGGCGGTGTTCAAGCCCATCTATGACCAGCTCGACCACCACTACCTTAACGACATTCCCGGGCTCGAAAACCCAACCAGTGAAGTAATTGCCAAGTGGATCTGGCAACAGCTCAAGCCGCAGCTGCCGGAACTGTGCCAGATTACCATTCGCGAAACCTGCACCAGCGGATGCATCTATCGCGGTGAGTAAACCCCGCTATAGCGGATCATTAAGGCGCAGCAACTCTTCGGGCAAATGCTCGATGTACTCTTCTTCAGCCGGCGGCATCTGCAGGTGGAACCCCTGCCCCTGCAGATTGTCCAGCACAGTCTGAATCTCTTCCTGAGCCAGCTTGCGCTCAGGGCTCAATACCAGATCCAGACTGTGCTCGGGCTTGCCGAACACCTGCAGCAGCGCTTCTGGCACTTCACTCAGGCCCTTTTGACGCGGCACATACAGATACATGCCAGGCTTGCGCCGACTACGATAAATCGAACACAGAACTTTCATGCACTCTCCTGAGCCGTGGCATTGGCCACGGCCAACAACTCATCACCCATCAGGCGTCGCCGCCACCCAGTCAGCTCTGGCGGCAACTGGTAGGGTCCGTTGGGATAACCGCTACGCACCAGGCTTTCCAGCACTTTTTTACGCAGCATCAATTCCGGGGCAATCCCTAACCGCTCGGCATGCGTCTGGCCAACTTTGCGCAAAGCCTTGAGCAATCGGTTGGCATCCGCCGGCAACGGCTCAGGCAAACGCTCGGGCCATTGATCCTCCGGCATCGCCTGACCTTGACGAATCAGAGCCAGTAGGGTCTGACCATCATGCCGGACGGTGCGCGGATGCATGTCCTCAATACGCGACAGTGCCTGGAGGTTGTCCGGCTGATACTGGGCCAGCGGATACATTGCCCGTTCGCGAAGCAGCCGATTGCGCGCCTGATCACGGCGCCTGGCCTCACGCTCACGCCAGCTTGCCAAGACCTTGAGAACCGCCAGTTGCGACGGCTTTAAGCGCCAGGCCTGTTTAGTCTGCTGGTAAGCCAGTTCGGGGTCGGTCTCGACGGTGCTGACTGCCACCTGCTCGGCTGTATCTTCCAGCAGCCAGTCGCGCAAGCCTGCTGCATCAATACGTGGCGCCAGAACCTGATAGAGCTCAGCCAGATGCACCGCATCACGGGCTGCATAATCAATTTGAGCCTCGCTCAGCGGGCGTTGCAGCCAGTCTGAACGGGTTTCATCCTTGGGCAAATCGATACCCAGCAGACTCAGTACCAGCCGCGAATAACCCATGGAGAAATCCATACCCAGGTAAGCCGCAGCCAGCTGGGTATCAAACAGCGGCGCTGGCGTGGCACCACACAGGTGCTGAAACACCTCCAGATCCTCGCTACAGGAGTGCAGCACCTTGGTAACCGCCGGGTCACGCAGCAGCTCTACCCAGGGGCTCCAGTCACTGATTTTCAACGGGTCAATCAGGTAAGCCTGACGTCCGTCGCCGACCTGCAACAGCCCGGCTATGGGGTAAAAGGTCTCGGTACGAACAAACTCGGTATCCACTGCCACATAGGGCAGTTGTCGCCAGCGCTCGCACCAGGCAGCCAGCTCGGCGTCCTGGTCGATCATCAAGGGTTGAGCCAGAGGCGGTGTCATATATCTGTTCCTTAAACCAGGGCAACAGTATAACCGATCGTCTGCCAGCCCGTGCGGCCGATGCTCCGCAGCAAGAGAGTCGCGAATAGCTGTCAAGATTGACCGGGATCAACCGATACAGTTCATGGATCAGCAATAATTGCCAAAATCCGGCCCTTGGCCACCATCAAGGTCGGGTAACACTGCTAGGAGCCTGCATGGTCGTTCTCCAACACATCCCCCTCAAATACAAGTTTTGGGCGGTCAATGGCGTTACTTTTTTCAGTACCTTGCTACTGGTTCTGGTTGCCTTGTGGGTCGAGCAAGGGAGCCTGCACGCTGAGCGCCAACGCGTTGGCGAGCAACTGGTGCATCAAGCCGCGCAGGTCAGGCTGACAGAGTTTGAACCTATTGCCGCCGGCGGACGCTATGCCCGCCTGGAACAAGGCCTGGGCACCAGCCCGCGCTGGTTCCCGGTCGAGCAACTGGTAGCCACCGACCAGGACCGCCTGCTCGGGGTCTGGGCCCTGCGCCAGAACGAACAGGCCCTCCTTCTTGGAGTGAAACGCCAGGGCTACCTTGAACTGCTGCTGGACCGTGCACCCTTTTACGCGCTGGTGGTCTTTGTCCTGATGGTCGGCGTACTGCTGGTATCACAATTGTTGATTCTGTTCATCACCCGCCACCTTCATGCATTGCGTGACGTTATGCAGAAGGTTCAGGAAAGCGGCGACCTGACCCTCAGGGCTCAGGCCAGCTCACGCGATGAGGTCGGTGCCATGGCGCGCGCCTTCAATGCTATGCAGGATGCCCAGCAACAGGTAGTTGGTGCTGTGCGTAAGGCAGCCGAGGAACTTGACCAGGGAGCCAGCCAATTGGCCGGGCTGATGGCGCGAGTCAATGACGGTATGATCAGCCAGCAGAGCGAAACCGACATGGTGGCAGCTGCCGTCAATGAAATGAGTGCGACGGTTCAGGACATTGCAGCCAATGGCGCCACTACCCGCGACCAGTCCGGCCAAGCAGATGAACTGGCCCGCCAGGGACGTGATCAGGTGCTCAAGGTCAGCGAAACCATCACCGGCTTGGCTACCAGCATCGAGCGTTGTACTCAGCATATGCAACGACTGGAGGGTCACAGCAAGGAAATCAGTGGCGTGGTAAGAGTGATCCGCGACATTGCCGAGCAAACCAATCTTTTGGCGCTCAACGCCGCCATCGAAGCAGCCCGGGCCGGGGAATCCGGTCGCGGCTTCGCCGTGGTCGCTGACGAGGTCCGCGCCTTGGCCCAGAGAGTCCAGAATTCCACCGATGAAATCCAGCGCATGATCGAAGCCTTGCAGGGAGGTACCCGCGATGCCGTCGCGGACATGCAAGCCAGCGCCGAGCTGACCCATGAGTCGGTTGAGCAGGTTGAAGAGGCCGGTACCTCCCTGAGCCGCATCACCACGGCAGTCAGCCAGATCCGTGACGGGAACAGTGAGATTGCCTCAGCGGTAGAACAGCAAAGTGAGGTCGCCGAATCCATCACCCAAAGTGTGGTACAGATTCGCGATGTGACCGAGCGTACGGTCGAGCAAACCCAGCAAAGCGCCGCCACCAGCCAGCAACTGGCTGCCCTGGCGCATCAATTGACCTCGGCCGTAAGCAAACTCAAAACCTGAGCGGTGTGCGCTCTGAGCGAGTCACGGGCAGGTTCATTTGCCCGTGACATGCTCATTACGGAAACACTGATTAAATCAGTTTCGGTGTTGGCCCAATTGTCGCTGACCTGTTCTGGACACGCTGTAAATCCCCTCCGGGTCCGGCCAACCGATCACAGATCGGTCGGCGTTTGGCTGCACACGAAGCATGCTTCGTAAACGCTTGCCTCACCCCTCTACGCTCTTAGATGCCATCCGACCGCCAGGGATGGCGGAAGTGTCGAAAATGCAGGAGCAATTTTCGACACTGGCATCTAACGGTCCAGAACAGGTCAGCGACAACCGGGCTACTGAGCTTGCGTGCAATTAATCAGTGTGTCCTTACTGCAGACTGATCCGCTCGCGATTACGCTCGACAGTGGCCTGGCCGATGCCCTTGACCCCGGCCAGTGATTCGACCGATTCGAACGCGCCGTTCTCATCACGGTAGGCAACAATCGCCTGGGCCTTGGACTCCCCAACCCCCTGCAACACTTCGGCAATTTCCGCGGCACTGGCGTGGTTGATGTTGACGACCGGGCCAACCGACTGTTCGGCCAAAGCCGGCACAGCAACCCAGGTAGACATGACGAACATAACTGCGGCAAAAAGTTTGCGCATAAATTGATTCCTCTCCATGTGATTGAATGCCGTACAGCCGGGCGACTGCCTGCGATTTCCTTCGCACTCCCTGCGGCTTGCCAAGACTAAACAAAACGGCGCCCGGAGCAAGCTCGCGGACGCCGTCTTGTGAAACAATTGGCAAATATGTCTCAATTAGCTATTTGCCACCGCCTCCAGGCCACGCTGCAGATCGGCACGCAGATCCTCAACATCCTCCAGCCCCACCGCAATACGGATCAGCCCTTCGCGGATTCCTGCTGCTTCACGAGCCTCCACACTCAGGCGCCCGTGTGTAGTAGTGGCCGGATGGGTGATAGTACTTTTGGCATCGCCCAGGTTGGCGGTGATCGACAGCAACCGGGTGGCATCGATAAACCGCCAGGCCGCCTCACGACCACCCTTGAGTTCAAAACTCAGCACGGCGCCAAAGCCTGACTGCTGGCGCTTGGCCAATTCATGCTGCGGATGACTAGGCAGGCCGGCATAGTAGACCTTATCGATCCCAGGCTGGCACTCCAGCCACTCAGCCAGGCTCTGGGCGCTGGCACAATGGGCATTCATTCGCAGCTTCAAGGTTTCCAGCCCCTTGAGAAATACCCAGGCATTGAACGGACTCAAGGTTGGGCCGGCAGTACGCAGGAAGCCGACAACCTCCTGCATGTGCTCCCGGCGCCCGGCAACCACACCACCCAGACAGCGGCCCTGACCATCGATATACTTGGTTGCCGAGTGGATAACGACATCTGCCCCCAGGGCCAGCGGCTTCTGCAAGGCCGGAGTACAGAAGCAGTTATCGACGACCAACAAGGCCTCCTGCCCTTTGGCCACATCGGCCAGGGCGGCGATGTCTACCAGCTCGGCCAATGGGTTGGACGGCGACTCGACAAAGAACAAACGAGTGTTGGGCTTGCAGGCGGCCTGCCAGCCAGCAATATCGGCTAAAGTAACGTAGTCGACCTCGATACCGAAGCGCTTGAAATACTTCTCGAACAGGGTCACGGTGGCGCCAAATACGCTACGCGAGACCAGAATGTGGTCGCCCGCCGAACACAGACTCATCACCGTCGACAGAATTGCTGCCATACCGGAAGCGGTACCCACCGCTTGTTCAGCCCCTTCGAGCGCAGCAATACGCTCCTCGAAAGTACGTACCGTAGGGTTCATGTAACGTGAATAGACATTGCCCGGCGCTTCGCCAGCGAAGCAGGCGGCGGCATCCGCAGCACTGCGAAAGACATAGCTGGAGGTCAGAAACAGCGCCTCGCCATGTTCGGCCTCCGGACCTCGACGCTGACCGGCACGCACCGCCAGTGTATCGAAACCGGCATCGAGCAGATCGCTGTCGAGCCGCCCGGCATCCCATTCAATAGTCATTACCTTCCCCTTGCCGCCAGGCGTCTCCCAAGGTCATTGCTACGCAGCAATGACCGGTTTCCGAGATGCCCTATTGCTCAATTGTTGTGCAGGTCAATAATCGCGTTGCCGATTTCCGACGTGATCTTGGCCGCATCATTGCGCGCCTGCTCGATCTTGCCCAGATACGCCTCATTGACGTCGCCGGTGACGTACTCACCGTTGAACACCGAACAGTCGAAATCATGGATATTGGGGTTACCCTCACGCACCGCCTCGACCAGGTCATCAAGATCCTGATAGATCAGCCAGTCAGCACCGATCAGCTCAGCCACTTCTTCGGTACTGCGATCATGAGCGATCAGCTCGTGGGCGCTGGGCATGTCGATGCCGTAGACATTAGGGTAACGGACCGCCGGAGCCGCCGAGCAGAAATAGACCTTATTGGCACCCGCTTCACGGGCCATCTGAATGATCTGCTTGCAGGTGGTACCACGCACGATGGAGTCATCGACCAGCAGAACATTCTTGCCACGAAATTCCAGTTCGATCGCATTGAGCTTCTGGCGCACCGACTTCTTGCGCGCCGCCTGGCCAGGCATGATGAAGGTCCGGCCGATATAGCGGTTTTTGACAAAACCTTCACGGAACTTAACGCCCAAGTGGTTGGCCAGCTCGACTGCCGAGGTCCGACTGGTATCAGGAATCGGAATTACCACGTCAATCCCGTGGTCCGGGCGCTCATGGGCAATTTTCTCGGCCAGCTTTTCCCCCATGCGCAGGCGTGCCTTGTAGACCAGAATCCCGTCGATCATGGAGTCCGGACGCGCCAGGTAGACATGCTCAAAGATACACGGCGAATACACCGGGTTGTCAGCACACTGACGAGTGAAGATTTCGCCCTTGTCAGTGATATAAACCGCCTCGCCGGGTTCCAGATCACGAATCAGCTCAAACCCCAGAACATCCAGCGCCACGCTTTCCGAGGCGATCATGTACTCGATGCCGGTCTCGGTTTCCCGCTTGCCATAGACAATAGGCCGGATTGCCCAGGGATCGCGGAAACCAACGATGCCATAGCCGGTGATCATGGCAATTGCAGCATAGCCACCCCGGCAACGATCGTGCACGCCTCGTACTGCATTGAAAATATCCTCTTCGCCCGGTTGCAGCTTGCCACTGCGGGCCAGTTCATGGGCGAAAACGTTGAGCAGCACTTCAGAGTCGGAGTTGGTATTGACGTGGCGCAGATCCGATTCGTAGATCTCACGCGACAACTGCTCGACATTGGTCAGGTTGCCGTTATGCGCCAGGGTGATGCCGTAAGGCGAGTTGACATAGAACGGCTGGGCTTCAGCCGAACTGGAGGAACCCGCTGTCGGGTAGCGCACATGCCCCATACCCATGTTGCCCACCAGCCGCTGCATGTGACGCTGCTGGAAGACGTCTCGTACCAGACCGTTATCCTTGCGCAGGAACAGCCGGCCCCGATCACAGGTTACGATGCCGGCGGCGTCCTGGCCGCGATGCTGCAGGACGGTCAGGGCGTCGTAGAGCGCCTGATTGACGTTCGACTTGCCCACAATGCCAACAATGCCACACATGCCTAAACACCCTTACGTTGAATGTGTAAAACAGCCGTATCCGGAAGGATACCCACATCAGCTACCGAAAAAGCCGAGAATCGTGTTCTTGGACCAATCGGCAACCAGCAAAAAATGAGGAATCAGCTCGGACTGTGTCCACCAGATATCACCCTCGACAGGGGCCAGGCTTAGCAGGCCAATAACCACCACGACCAGTAACACACCTCGGGCCGCACCGAAAATCATACCGAGAAAGCGGTCAGTCCCGCTCAGCCCCGTCACCCTGACAAGTTGACCAATCAGATAATTGATCAACCCACCCAGAATCAGGGTCAACACGAACAGAATGGCACAGGCAACGATAACCCGTAGCGATGGCGTTTCTATGTAGCCTGTGAGCAGATCAGCCAAAGCGCCGCCAAACATCCAAGCGACCAGCCCGGCGATCACCCAGGTCAACAATGACAGCGCTTCCTTGACGAAACCACGCGCAAGGCTGATCAAGGCGGAGATAGCTATAACACCGATGATCAACCAGTCGACCCAGACGAATGTCACTACAGGCTACCCGATAACGAAAGAACGCTATTCTAACAGACTCTAACGCGCACGAGTATTCGCATCATAGGCAACCACCAACCCCTGGTTACCATGCTTGCGGGCCAGTTCATCGCGCAAGCTGTTGGCTGCAGCACGCTCGACTAACGGCCCGACATAAACCCGCGTGATGCTACGCCCGTCAACCTGGACCGTAAGGGTGTAGGCGTTATAGCCTTCGCTACGCAGGGTTTGACGGAAGCTTTCGGCGTTGGCGGCATTGGAGAAGCTGCCGAGCTGGATTACCCAGTCGCCAGTCACTGTGACCGGAGCAGCAGGTGCGGGAGCAGCAGGAGCTGACACCGGCGGCTCAGGTGCAGCAGTTACAGCAGGAGCTGGCTCGGGAGCCGGTGCGACAGGAGGGAGTTCGGTAGGCAGGTCAGCGCCCGGCTCGGGTATTTCGGCGACCTCCGCCGGCTCAGGCAACTCAATCGGCGCTGCCACCTCAATTGGACGAGAGTCCAGCACAGGAGGCTCTGGCACTTCAACCTCAACCCGAACCGTTTCATCTTGCCCGGACAACAGCATCGGCAGGAATACCACCGCCGCAATGATCAATACCAGCGCCCCAATGATGCGCTGCTTCAGACCTTCATCCATCGATCGGCTCCTGTGTCTGTTCAGAAAGCCAGAGTATGGCCTCTGCGACACAGAAAAACGACCCAAAAATCACGATCTCACTGTCAACCGGGGTTTGTTCGAGCTGGGCAACGATAGCCTCAGCCACCGAGTTGCATGACTTGGCCTCAGCCCCCTGCCTCGCCAGTACTTGCGCCAGGACAATGGCCGAGCAACTACGCGGGCTTGGCAAGGGCGCAGTCAACCACTGGGAAAACTCACCAAGCAGCGGTTCGACAACCCCTTGCATGTCCTTGTCGGCCAACAGCCCGAATACCGCCACGCGCGATCGGGGTCGCCGACGCAGTTCGCGGGCCAGAAAACTGGAAGCCTGGGGGTTGTGCCCGACATCAAGACACAGCTCTCGCCACTGTCCGCGCCACAGCACCCGGCGCCGATCCACTCGTCCGGGCACATGCGCTTTGCGCAGCGCCTGAGCCAGCAGCGGGTCGGGCAAATCCAGTCCAGCGGCCCAGAACGCCTGGAGCGCCCCGGCCAGGTTGTCTCGCGGCAGACTGACCGCCGGCAACTCGACCCGGCGCTGCCGCCCCTTTGCATCCACGCCCTGCATACACCAGGCACCCTGCTCCAGCGCTGACCAGTGATAATCCCGGTCAAGTAGCAGCAGGCGAGCATCCAGGCGTTGCACCTCAGCCATAAAGGTATCGGGCAGATCGGTTTCACCAGACACCACCGGCCGACCGGCACGTATGATCCCAGCCTTTTCGAAAGCTACCGACTCACGGCTGTTGCCCAGAAACTCCTGGTGATCGAGACCAATGCTGGTGACTACTGCGATATCGGCATCGACCACGTTGACCGCATCCAGCCGCCCGCCCAGACCGACTTCCAGCACCACAGCATCCAGCCCGGCACGCTGAAACAGCCAAAGCGCCGCCAAGGTGCCAAACTCGAAATAGGTTAGGGAAATATCATCGCGCGCCGCTTCGACCGCACCAAAGGCCTCGCACAGCTCAGCATCGCTTGCCTGCTGACCATTAATGGTTACGCGCTCGTTGTAATGCAGCAGGTGGGGAGAACTGTACACGCCGGTCCGCAGACCGGCGCATTGCAGCAGACTACCAAGAGTGGCGCAGGTCGAGCCCTTGCCGTTGGTGCCAGTAACCGTAAACACTAGAGGAGCCGGCTTGAGTACTCCGAGCCGGCCAGCAACCTGACCGACTCGTCCCAGCCCCATATCGATGTCTTTAGGGTGCAGCTTTTCCAGACGCGCCAGCCAGTCGGCCAGCGACAACTCGGCGATCAAGCGTCCTCAACGGCGGCGGCCGCCTCCCGTTCAGGGGCTGGCTGCTGAGTGAACATCGACAGCAGACTGGCAAGACGATCACGCATTTGATGACGCGAGACAATCAGGTCCAATGCACCGTGCTCAAGCAGAAACTCACTGCGCTGGAAACCTGGTGGCAGTTTTTCGCGAACAGTCTGCTCAATCACCCGCGGCCCGGCAAAGCCGATCAGTGCGTTGGGCTCGGCGACATTCAGATCACCCAGCATGGCCAAGCTGGCCGACACACCGCCATAGACCGGATCGGTCATGACCGAGATATAGGGAATGCCCTCTTCCCGCATCTTGGCCAGCGCAGCACTGGTTTTAGCCATCTGCATCAGCGAAAACAGCGCTTCCTGCATCCGTGCACCACCCGAGGCCGAGAAGCACACATAGGGAATACGTTCCTGCAGGGCGATTTCCGCACCACGTACGAAACGGGCACCGACCACACTACCCATCGAACCGCCCATGAAGTTGAACTCGAAGGCACTGGCTACCAACGGCATCCCCTTGAGCTTGCCCTTCATGACCACCAGTGCGTCTTTCTCGCCAGTGTCCTTTTGCGCAGCAGTGATACGATCCTTGTACTTCTTGCTATCACGAAACTTCAGCCGGTCGACCGGTTCCAGCTCGGCAGCTACTTCGCTGCGGCCTTCTGGATCAAGGAATACGTCCAGGCGGCGACGAGCGTCGATACGCAAGTGATGGTTGCACTTGGGGCACACATCCAGGTTCTTTTCCAGTTCCGGGCGATAGAGCACCGCGTCACAGGACGGGCACTTGCGCCACAGCCCTTCCGGCACGGTGCTCTTCTTTGCCTCGGAACGCACGATGGAAGGAATCAGTTTGTCCACCAGCCAGTTGCTCATCGCCAATCCTTATCTTGTCAGTTACACCAATTGGGTGGCTCTCAACGATCCATCGCCGCCCGCATTTCGCGGATGATCGAGGCAATGGCTTCGCGAGCCTTGTCCGGTTCTTGCTGATGGGCGGCAATCTGATTGACCAGCACAGAGCCGACAACGACTCCATCGGCCACCTGAGCCACTGCGGCTGCCGAGCCCCCATCACGAATACCAAAGCCGACACCGATGGGCAGATCGGTGACGCTACGCAGCTTTTCAAGTTTGGCTGCTACATCGGTGACGTCCAATGCACTGGACCCAGTCACACCCTTGAGTGAAACATAGTAAATATAGCCGCTGGCTTGGGCACAAATTTTCTTCGCCCGCTCCAAAGTCGTAGTTGGCGACAGCAGGAAAATACTATCCAGCCCTTGCTCACGGAACAGCACGGTGACCTCTTCGCCTTCTTCCGGCGGCAGGTCCACAGTCAATACCCCGTCAACCCCGGCACTGGCTGCAGCCTGGGCAAACTCGGCATAGCCCATGCGCTCGACCGGATTGAGATAACCCATCAGTACCACCGGGGTGGTCTGGTCACGTTCACGGAACTGGCGCACCATCTCCAGCACCTGGACAAGGCTGACCTTGTGGGCCAACGCCCGCTCCATGGCCAACTGGATGACCGGACCATCGGCCATTGGGTCGGAGAACGGAATACCCAGCTCAATCACGTCCGCCCCGGCCTCGACCAGCGCGTGCATCAGTGGCAGTGTCATCCCCGGCTCAGGATCGCCAGCGGTGATGTAGGGAATCAGGGCCTTGCGGCCGGAAGCCTTGAGAGCTTCAAAACAGGCTTGAATTCGACTCATGGTGTACTCGTTCAAATACTGATGCCGTCGATACCGGCGACCGTGTGGATGTCCTTGTCGCCACGACCGGACAGATTGACCACGATGTGCTGATCAGGCCGCATGGTGCGGGCCAGCTTCATCGCATAAGCGACCGCGTGACTAGATTCCAACGCAGGCATGATGCCTTCGACCCGGGTCAATTCGCGGAAGGCCGCAAGCGCCTCATCATCGGTAGCGTCCACGTAATTGACCCGGCCAATATCCTTGAGCCAGCTATGTTCAGGGCCTACACCGGGGTAATCGAGACCAGCCGAAACCGAATGAGTTTCGATGATCTGCCCATCTTCATCTTCCATCAAGTAAGTGCGGTTGCCGTGCAACACACCCGGACGCCCGGCATTCAGCGGAGCCGCATGCTGACCGGTCGCCAGCCCGAGTCCGCCAGCCTCAACCCCGTACATGGCCACACCTTCATCCTCCAGGAATGGATGGAACAGCCCGATGGCGTTGGAGCCTCCCCCGACACAGGCCACCAGGGCATCAGGCAGGCGTCCAGCCTGGGCCAGACACTGGGCGCGAGCTTCGCGACCAATCACGCACTGAAAATCCCGCACCAGTTGCGGATACGGATGCGGACCGGCCACAGTCCCGATAATGTAGAAAGTGTTGTCGATATTGGTTACCCAGTCGCGCATGGCCTCGTTCATCGCATCCTTGAGGGTCTTGGAGCCGGAGGTAACCGGAATCACCTCGGCACCCAACAGCTTCATGCGATAGACATTCAGTGCCTGACGTTTGACGTCCTCCGCGCCCATGTAGACCTGGCACTGCAAACCCAGGCGAGCGGCAACTGTAGCGGTGGCCACGCCATGCTGGCCAGCACCAGTCTCGGCAATCACCCGTGGCTTGCCCATGTGTTTGGCCAGCAGCGCCTGACCAATGGTGTTGTTAACCTTGTGCGCGCCGGTGTGATTGAGATCCTCACGCTTGAGCCAGATTTGCGCGCCGCCCAGCTTGGCCGTGAGCCGTTCAGCCAAATACAGTGGCGAAGGCCGACCGACATAGTGCGCCAGATCACGATCAAACTCGGCCTGGAACGCGGGATCGACCGACAATTGGCGATAGAGCGCCTCCAGATCTTCGAGCGCATCCATCAGTGTTTCGGAGACGAAACGCCCGCCGTAGGGGCCGAAATGGCCGCGCGCATCGGGCACTGCCGCATAATCGATTCGGGTTGAGTCAGACACGCTTCACCTCATGAACAAAAGCGTTGATTTTATTCGCATCCTTGATGCCTTTGGCGGCTTCAACACCGCCACTCACATCCACCGCCCAGGGTTTAACCCGAGACACGGCCTCGGCCACATTGCTGGCATCCAAACCACCTGCCAACACCAGCGACCAGCTGCGCTCGGACGGGATCATCGACCAGTCAAAGGTCAGGCCGGTCCCACCCGGAACCCCAGGCTTGAAACTATCCAGCAAAATTCCGCTAGCCGACGGCCACTGACCCGCCAGGGCATTCAGATCATCGCCGGCACGCACCCGTATGGCTTTGAGATAAGGCCGGCCAAACTGCAGGCAATAAGGCTCTGGCTCATCGCCGTGAAATTGCAGCACATCCAGCGGAACCTGCTCCAGCACGGCGCGGACCTGTTCGGCTGGCGCATCGACAAACAGGCCAACCGTGGTTACAAAGGGGGGCAAAGCCCGGACTATTTCAGCTGCACGTGCCGGCTCAACTGCCCGAGGGCTCGGCGCATAAAACACCAGACCAATGGCGTCAGCACCCGCCGCAGCCGCCGCTCTGGCGTCCTCGACACGGGTAATCCCACAGATTTTCACACGCGTTGCCATCGACCAGTACACCATCGGGAAACAAGGGTTGGATACTAACAGATCGCCCCGACAGCGTCAGTCCTGTGCGTTCAGCGCCGCCAGAAAGTGCGGCCCCATATAACGCTGCGGCAATCCGAACTGCTCGGGATAGGTCACATCCACCAGATAAAGCCCATAGGCTGGTGCGGTCAGCCCGCCTTCACGCCGATCTCGCGCCTGCAGAACCTCCGCCGCCCAGTTCTCTGGACGCTCACCAGCACCAATCTGCATCAGCACCCCGGCAATATTGCGCACCATGTGATGCAAAAAGGCGTTGGCGCGAATATCCAGCACGATGAAACGACCGAAGCGGATCAGCTCTAGATGGTGCACGGTCTTGACCGGCGACTTGGCCTGGCAGCCGATGGCCCGGTACGAGGTAAAGTCATGCTCCCCCACCAGCACCCGGGATGCCCGCTGCATCCGCTCAAAGTCCAGAGGCCGGTAATTCCAGGTCACCTCGTGAGCCAGATGCGCCGGGCGAATCGGGTCGTTGTAGATGACGTAGCGGTAACGCCGGGCCATGGCCGAGAAGCGGGCATGAAAATCCATGGGCACGACCTTAACCCAGCTCAGACTGATATCAGGGGGCAGATTGGCATTCGCGCCATGAATCCAGTTCAGCGGCTGACGACGGGCGTTACTGTCGAAGTGAATGATTTGGCAGGAAGCATGCACCCCAGCGTCAGTGCGCCCGGCGCAGGCGACCTGGACCGGGTGATTAGCCACCCGAGACAACGCCTTTTCAACCGCTTCCTGAACGCTGGGCACACCCTCTTCCTGGCGCTGCCAGCCTCGATAGGCGGTCCCGCGGTATTCGACACAGGCTGCCACCCTGGAAACAACAGCGGCCGCCCCATGGGCGGCCGCGTCGAAGTGATTGGAATCACTGCTCATCAGTCAGTCAATGTCTCCATCATGCTACGAGCTTCCTGCTTCTGTTGCTCGTTACCTTCATCGATCACCTCGGAGAGGATATCCCGGGCACCTTCATTGTCGCCCATGTCGATATAGGCCCGAGCCAGATCCAGCTTGGTCGCGCACTCGTCAGTACCAGAGAGGAAGTCAAACTCATCATCATCCATGTCATCCCCCAATGGCACACCCTGCTCTGCCGGACTGGCAGTATCCTCAGCTGCGTCGCCGAGGTCATCGGCCGCATCGCCATCGGCCTCTTCAAGCTGGGCGCCCTGCGCCGCCATCGCCGAGCTGAGCTCATCCTCAAAGCCCATCAGATCTTCATCAGACAGGGCAAACGCATCATCACCAGCCTGCGGCTCGTCTTCAACGCTCAACGGCCCATCCTGAACCGGCTCGCCAGCCTCAAACTCGGCCAGCAGGTTATCGGCCTGCAGATCATCGGTGAGCGACAGATCGAAGTCTTCGCTCAGATCGAGCGAGGTCAGCTCTTCGGCGGGCTCTTGCGCAGACTCCGCTGGTGTTTCCGGCTCAAGAGCATCCAGGTCGAAATCCAGATCGAAAGCGCTTTCGGCACTCTCGGCACTCTCGCTGCTCTCAGCACTTTCCTGCTCGTCCGTCAGCGACGGCTCATCCAGCGAGAAGTCCACTACAGCAGCTTCAGCAGAACCTTCAGCATCCAACTGACTCTCGTTCAACTCTGCTTCAAAGTCACTGAAGTCAAAATCCAGGTCATCGGCTACTTCAGACTCAGCAGGCTTGCCAGTACTGACCGCATCATCGGTAGCCTGGGCTGCGGGATAGTCAATCGGCTGGTCCCGCTCATCTTCGGCAACCGCCGCTGCCGCCCCCAAGGCTGCAGCCGCCATCAACGGGAAGCGAGCATCCAGTGCCTGCAACTCGTTTTGCGCAGTGCTCTTATTACGCAGCACTTCAGCCTGGGCGGCATAGCCGAGGCTATTGTTACGCAGGGCATGCACTTCCATCAGTTTGAGCCGCAGCTCATCGCGCTCAGGATCAGCCCCAACCGCAGCCTGCAGCACGTCCGCTGCTTCATCCAGCTTACCATAAGCAATCAGCGCATCGGCCTCGGTCAGCGGGTCACCGGCAATATCCAGTTCTTCGCTACCCTCAAGCTCATCGAAGCCCGCCAGGGCGACATTGAAATCATCGCTGGCTGACTGGGTATCGTCACTCTCCCTGTCAGTTTCGGCAATAAACTCTTCAACCATTTCCGCTTCACGCCGGGCGTTGCGACGAGCCACAGCCATCAACACCAACAGCAGCACCAGCAGTGCCAGGGCACCACCACCCAGCAACAGTGTCTGGTTCTGCATCAGTCGCTGCAACATGGCTTCCGGCGATTGATCTACGCTCGAGGCCGGCGTCACATCAGCACTTGGTGGGCTAGGCGGAGTTATCGCATCGCCAGCACCAGGCTCCTGACCAGCGATAGTTGCCGCCGGCACAGGCTCTTCATCTTCACTCAAGTCCTGTTCGATGCGCTCAAGCTCAGCCAGCTCATCACGTTCTGTCGGCTGCCCGGCGAGGTCCTGAGCGGCCTCTTCAACCAGTTCCTCAGATACCTGCTCGAGCTCCTGCTCAGCCACTGTCTCATCCAGGGGCTCAGGCAGGATGTCCGGCAGAGCCTCATCGCGACCCAGTTCCTGCTGCAAGGCAGCCAACTGGGCATCCTTGAGTTCCAGCAAGCGTTGCAGCGTGTCGAGCTGGCCCTGAACTTCAGCCAGACGTTCGTTCAGCTCAGCCTTTTCACGCTCGGTCGAATCCAACTGTTCCTTGGTTCGATCCAGCACATCGCGCAACTGGCCGTTACCAGCCTGATCGGCAGCATCGGCGCCGCCATCGACCGACTCATCAGCAGCCGCCACCAGGCGCAGCGCATCGCCCCGCTCGGCCTGCGCCGGCGCCGCCCCTGCGGTTTCACGCTGACGTGCATCAAGTTGCCGTTGACCAGCCTGAGCCTGGCGCGCAGCCTGCCAACTGGCGTTTTGCTGAGCGACCTGGGCAATTGCGTCAGCCTGACTGCGGCTACGGGCCTGCTCTGCGTCAGGCAGGCGCAGAGTCTGGCCAGCCCGCAGTTGATTGATGTTGCCATCAATGAACGCATGGGGGTTCAGGTCCAGAATCGCCAACATGGTTTGGTGTACAGAAGCGCCAGCCGGGCGATTCTGCAGGGCGATATCCCAGAGCGTATCAGAGCGGCTGGTCTGCAATTCGCTCCGAGCAGCTGCGGCCCGCACTGGAGCCGCCGCGGCTGGCGCGGCAACCGGGGTCGGCGCGCGAACGATCGGAGCAGGAGGGGTTGCCGGCGGGGTAACCGGGGCCGAAACAGAAGTGACCGCAGCTGGCTGATATAGCGGCGGGTCAAGCAGCAGAGTAAATTCCCGCAGCACGCGCCCGGACGGCCAGCGCACCTCAATCAGGAAGTTAAGATAGGGTTCACGCACCGGCCGCTCGGAAGTCACCCGGATCAAGGCCCGGCCACCCTCCACCACCGGCGTGAATTTCAAGTCGGTCAGGAAGAAGGGGCGCTCGATACCAGCTCGACCGAAGTCGTCCGGCGTTGCCAGTGCGGCCAGAATCTCCGCACTGGACAAGTCGCGAACCTGCAACAGCTCGATATCTGCCTGCAACGGCTGATTCAGAGCCGAGTGCAGATTGATCTCGCCTACTCCCAACGCCTGAACCACACCCGAAGACATCAAGGCGCTTGCTGCGGCGACGGCCAAAACCAGTTTGCGAACCATAGCGAAAATCCTTTGCTTTATCGTTTTCTCTCGCGTCTGCAGAACCATTGCCCGGATTGGCCAACTACCTCCCCACCCAATCCGGACAACCTAAAATCGCTGAGTCCAGGCAACCCGTCAAGGCAATAAACCTAAGCTGCTGGATACGAAATCAACAGCAAGTATCGATTACAACAAGCCTTTTATCAACAGCTCAACCGTCTGAAGACTATTAAGTGCCACACCTTTTCGCAGATTATCCGACACAGTCCACATATTAATCCGACGCGAATCCCCGGAGTCGGTACGCAAACGCCCCACCCACACCTGATCGCTGCCGGTGGCATCGGTAACCGGCGTCGGGAAGCCCCCAGCCGCTGGCTTGTCCAGCAGTTTCAGACCATCGAGTTTGCGAATCGCGCTATTGATACGCTTGAGCTCGAGGGTTTCTCGGGTTTGCACTTGCAGCACCTGGGCATTGCCATAGAACAGCGGCACCAGCACGCAGGTGATCGATACCAGCAACTGCGGCAGACCCAACACTCGGCGCAGATCCTCAGCGAACTGCTGCTCCGGCAGAGTGCCACCATCATCCAGCGGCTCACCAACCCGGGCCAACAGATTGAACGCTACCTGCTTGTCAAACACGCCCTTCTCGACCGGCTGGCCATTGAGCAGCTTACCCGTCTGCATGGCCAGCGCCTCTAGCGCCTCCTGCCCTCGGGTCGACATCGATTGATAGGTTGCCAGCACCAGCGCTTCAAGCCCTGCACTCAGCAGCGGCTGCACAGCCAGTGCTGCCTGCACCACCTGACTATCGGCGGCACAAACTTTTGCACCCCGGGTGCAGCCGGCCAGCACCTCATCATTGACCCCGGCCACCACCAGCGGCACCTCTGGACATTCACGCAAAGCACCAGTCGTATCCACCACCATACAACCCGCAACACTGGCCTTGTCGGCCCAGTCATTGGTCAGCGCCGGATCACCAAGAAACAGAACTGCCTGCACTTCGGTGAAATCAAAACGTTCCAGCGGCTCGACCTTGAGGCTTTGCCCCTTGACCATCAATCGACCGCCGGCAACGGCTTCAAGATCCACCAGGCGCACCTGAGCGAAGGAGAACTCATGATCCTCAAGCACGGCCAGGACCGCCTCCCCTGCCAGATTCTCAACCCCAACAATCGCCACACTCACGGCTGCACTCATAAGCCTTCCGGTCTCACTTTCTTTGATTACACATAATCTGACGGTTCAATCAGCACCAACCTGGTCAGCACCCGACTGAATATCAGCACAACTCAAACACAAAGGGCACCCCCGCTTGCACAGGGGTGCCCTCCTATAGCCGGGCGGCCTGCCGCCCGACCATCTCAACCTTCCTGCAGGATGCGCAGCATCCGCCGCAGAGGCTCGGCGGCCCCCCACAGCAACTGATCACCGACAGTAAAGGCCGACAGATACTGCGAGCCCATGTTGAGCTTGCGCAAGCGCCCCACCGGCACAGTCAGAGTACCGGTCACGGCGGTCGGGGTCAGATCGCGCAGAGTATCTTCCTTGGCATTGGGCACCACCTTAGACCAAGGGTTGTGCGCATCGAGCATGGCTTCGATATCAGCCAGCGGCACGTCCTTGTTCAGCTTGATGGTCAGAGCCTGGCTATGGCAACGCATCGCACCGATCCGCACACAGATGCCGTCAACCGGAATTGGCCGGGCACTGCGACCAATGATCTTGTTGGTTTCAGCCTGAGCCTTCCACTCCTCACGGCTCTGGCCGTTCGGCAACTGCTTGTCGATCCAGGGAATCAGACTGCCAGCCAGCGGTACGCCGAAATGCTCGGCCGGGAAAGACTCGCCACGCAGGGTGTCGGCGACCTTGCGGTCGATATCGAGGATCGCGCTGGCCGGATCGGCCAACTCGTCAGCCACACTTCCCTTGATCGCCCCCATCTGATTGATCAGCTCACGCATGTTCTGGGCGCCGGCGCCAGAGGCAGCCTGATAGGTCATGGCACTCATCCACTCGACCAGGCCGTTCTCAAACAGCCCGCCCAGCCCCATCAGCATCAGGCTGACGGTGCAGTTGCCACCAACAAAGGTCTTGACCCCGTCGCGCAGCGCCTGATCGATACTGCGACGGTTGACCGGGTCGAGAATGATCACCGCGTCATCTTCCATCCGCAGCGTCGAAGCCGCGTCGATCCAGTAGCCGTTCCAGCCTTCAGCCCGCAGCTTCGGATAAACCGCCTGAGTGTAGTCACCACCCTGACAGGTAATGATCACATCCATCGGCTTGAGCGATTCCAGGTCAAAGGCGTCCTTTAGCGCAGGAATGTCCTTGCCCACATCCGGACCACGACCTCCGACATTGGAGGTGGTGAAGAACACTGGCTCGATCGCAGCGAAGTCATTTTCTTCACGCATGCGCTGCATCAGCACGGATCCGACCATGCCACGCCAGCCAACCAGACCAACTCTTTTCATGACAACAACCCCCCGTGGGGTAACAATTCATAGACAGCTACGCCCGACCGAGGCCGGGCGCGATGGAAAGTCGTACAGATTACAGGTTTTTCAGCGCCGCGACCACGGCGTCACCCATCTGTACGGTACCGACTTTCTGGCAACCTTCGGCCATGATATCGCCGGTACGCAGCCCCTGGTCCAGCACCAGACTCACCGCCTGTTCGATCGCATCGGCCGCGGCCACTTCATTGAAGCTGTAACGCAGCATCATCGACACCGACAAGATGGTCGCCAGCGGGTTGGCTACACCCTGTCCGGCAATATCCGGGGCACTGCCGTGGCAGGGCTCGTACATGCCCTTGTTGCCGGCATCCAGCGAGGCCGACGGCAGCATGCCAATCGAACCGGTCAGCATCGAGGCCTGGTCGGAAAGGATATCGCCGAACATGTTGTCGGTAACGATCACATCGAACTGCTTGGGTGCACGCACCAGCTGCATGGCGGCATTATCTACATACATGTGCGACAGCTCGACCTCGGGATAGTCCCTGGCCACTTCCTCGACCACTTCACGCCAGAGCTGACTGGAAGCCAGCACGTTGGCCTTGTCGACCGAACAGAGCTTCTTGTTGCGCACCATCGCCATATCGAAGGCCACCTTGGCAATCCGGCGCACTTCGCTTTCGCTGTAGGGCAGCGTGTCGTAGGCCATCCGCTCGCCGTTATCCAGCACCTTGCGCTCGCGCGGCTGGCCGAAGTAGATGCCGCCCGTCAGTTCGCGCACGATCAGAATATCCAGCCCCGATACCACCTCAGGCTTGAGTGTCGAAGCGGCGGCCAGTTGCGGATACAGCAGAGCAGGACGCAGATTGCCGAACAACCCCAGCTGAGAACGGATCTTCAGCAGGCCGCGCTCGGGGCGCAGTGCCGGGTCAATTGTGTCCCACTTGGGGCCACCCACTGCACCGAGCAGGATCGCATCAGCAACGCGCGCGCGCTCCAGGGTTTCATCAGCCAGCGGCACCCCATAACGATCATAGGCGGCACCGCCCAGATCGTCATGACTCAGCTCTACCCCCAGGTCGAACTTGTCGTTGGCAACGTTCAGCACCTTGACCGCTTCGGCCATGATCTCCGGACCAATACCATCACCGGGGAGGATAAGGATATTTTTCATGTACTTGTACAGCTCCCAATATTCAGATGTGGCGGCCAGAGGCCGCCAGCTCATCGCTTTACTTGATTGCCCCGAACAGCCATGGCTGGCTCTGGCGGTGCTTTTGCTCGAAGCTGCGAATGGCCTCGGCATCCTGCAGAGTCAGACCAATATCGTCCAACCCGTTGAGCAGGCAGTGCTTGCGAAAAGCATCGATTTCAAAACCGTACTGCTTGCCGTCCGGTCGAGTCACGGTCTGAGCGGCCAGATCGATGGTCAGCTCATAACCCTCTTCCGCTTCTGCCTGCCTGAACAATTCATCAACATCTTCTTCAGATAAAACAATAGGTAACAAACCATTTTTGAAGCTGTTGTTGAAGAAAATATCGGCAAAGCTCGGCGCGATCACGGTGCGGAAACCGTACTCATCCAGCGCCCAGGGCGCATGCTCGCGGCTCGATCCACAACCAAAATTCTTGCGCGCCAGCAGTACGCTAGCACCTTGATAACGCGGCAGATTGAGCACGAACTCCGGATTCAACGGGCGCTTGGAACAATCCTGCCCAGGGTAGCCCTCATCCAGATAACGCCACTCATCGAACAGGTTCTGACCAAAGCCGGTACGCTTGATCGACTTGAGAAACTGCTTGGGAATGATCTGATCGGTATCTACATTGGCCCGATCGAGCGGAGCCACCAGGCCGGTATGCTGGGTAAAAGCCTTCATCAGCGGGCCTCCTCTGCGAGCATTTCACGAACATCGACAAAATGACCTGCCACCGCGGCGGCGGCCGCCATCGCCGGGCTGACCAGGTGAGTACGTCCGCCATTGCCCTGGCGGCCTTCGAAGTTACGGTTCGAGGTCGAAGCGCAATGCTCGCCGGACTGCAGGCGATCAGGGTTCATCGCCAGACACATGGAGCAACCCGGGTCGCGCCACTCGAAACCGGCGGCCTTGAAGATCACGTCCAGCCCTTCACGCTCAGCCTGCTCCTTGACCAGACCAGAACCCGGCACCACCATCGCTTGCTTGACACTCGCGGCCACCCGGCGCCCCTTGGCCACCACCGCGGCAGCGCGCAGATCCTCGATCCGCGAGTTGGTGCATGAGCCGATGAACACCCGGTCAACCTTGATCGAAGTAATCGGCTGATTGGCTTCCAGGCCCATGTACTGCAAGGCCCGCTCATAGCCACTGCGTTTGACCGCATCCGTTTCAACTGCCGGATCCGGCACCCGATCATCGACCGGCACGACCATCTCCGGCGAAGTACCCCATGACACCTGCGGCTTGATCTGGGCAGCATCGAGCTCGACCACGCTGTCGAACCTGGCGTCAGCATCCGAAACCAGGCCCTGCCAAGCTGCAACAGCGACATTCCAGTCCGCTCCCTTCGGTGCATAGGGACGATCCTTGACGTAAGCGATGGTCTTCTCATCGCAGGCTACCAAGCCAACCCGAGCACCCGCTTCGATCGCCATGTTGCAGATGGTCATGCGCCCTTCCATCGACAGCTCACGAATGGCCGAGCCACCGAACTCGATCGCGTGGCCATTGCCGCCGGCAGTACCAATCTTGCCGATCACCGCCAGCACTATATCCTTGGCGGTAACGCCGAAGCCGAGCGTGCCTTCGACCTTGACCAGCATGTTTTTCATTTTCTTGGCCACCAGGCACTGGGTTGCCAGCACATGTTCGACCTCGGAGGTACCAATGCCATGAGCCAGAGCGGCGAAGGCGCCGTGGGTGGCAGTGTGCGAGTCACCGCAGACGATGGTCATGCCCGGCAGGGTGGCGCCCTGCTCTGGGCCAACCACGTGGACGATACCCTGACGACGATCGGTCATCTTGAACTCGAGGATCCCGAAGTCGTCGCAGTTCTCGTCCAGGGTTACAACCTGCAACTTCGAGACTTCGTCTTCGATACCGGCAACACCAGCACTACGATTGGTGGTCGGCACGTTGTGGTCTGGCGTGGCCAGGTTGGCGTCGATCCGCCATGGCTTGCGCCCGGCCAGGCGCAACCCCTCGAAGGCCTGCGGCGAGGTAACCTCGTGCAGCAGGTGGCGATCAATATAAATAAGGGCCGAACCATCATCCCGTTGCTTGACGAGATGCTGGTCCCAGAGCTTGTCGTAGAGCGTCTTGCCGGACATGCTGAACTCCTGGATCAGGCTGTGACTGCCGGTGCGCCAATGGTCGCCCGCCAGTGCGTTTTAATGACGAAGCCATGATAAGCGCTGGCCAACAATAAAACTAATTCATAATATTCATGCATTGGATAACCAAGAGGAATCCAACATGGATACTGCCAACCTGGTAGCTTTTCTCGCCGTCGCCGACAGCGGCTCGTTTTCCCGGGCTGCCGAACAGTTGCACCTGACTCAGCCAGCAGTCAGCAAACGTATCGCGATGCTTGAGCAACAGCTCGACACCCGACTGTTTGACAGGATCGGCCGGCATATCAGTCTGACCGAAGCCGGGCGTGCGCTGAAGCCTCGGGCCGAGCAGATTTTGCAGGTGCTCAGCGACACCCGCCGGGCTCTGGGTAATCTGTCCGGCCAGGTACGTGGCCGCCTGAGCATGGCCACCAGCCATCACATCGGTCTGCACCGCCTGCCGCCGGTGTTGCGCCGGTTCACCAAAGCCTATCCGGGGGTAGCGCTGGATATCCAGTTCCTTGATTCCGAAGTCGCCTATGACAAGGTGCTGCACGGAGAAATCGAGCTGGCAATCATCACCCTGGCGCCCCAGATCGAAGCCCCGATCATGGCTCACACTATCTGGAATGATCCACTGGAGTTTGTCAGCGCGCCAGAACATCCGCTGAGCCAGCTCAGTGAAGTGAGTCTCAAGCGTCTGGCCGACTACCCCGCGGTTTTCCCCGGGCCCAATACCTTTACCCACCGGGTGGTCAGCGCCCTGTTTGAGCAACACGGCATCAGGCCCGATATCGGCATGAGTACCAACTACATGGAAACCATCAAGATGATGGTATCGATCGGCCTGGCCTGGAGCGTGCTTCCGCGCACCATGCTCGATAACCAGGTTCATGTGCTGAACATCCCCGGTGTACAGTTGCAACGCCAGCTCGGCTGCATCTGGCATAGCGGGAGGACCCGCTCGAACGCTGCCAGCGCACTGATCGAGCTGCTGCAAGCCGAACCCAGCCAGTAATAACCAGCGTCGCTGGCGAGCCTGTGCGCGGCAACATACACTCCAATCATTCCATCAGCCGCGCAAGGATTGTCCGGTGTCGCTCCACAACAAAGCTCTGGTCGTTTACCCGCAAGCCCACGCCAACCGCCTCGAGTCGATCCGCGAATATGCGGCGACACAGGCCATCGAACTGTTCGAATTCACCACCGAAGAGTTTTTCAGCCAGCCCGGGCGCTGCCTGGACCAGACCGACCATGTCGTCATTCTGGCCGACGATGAAGACATGACCGAGCACGTCAATCTGGCCAAAACCCTGAATTTCTCGCTTGGCGTCATTCCGCTCAATCCCAGAAGTCGCCTGCACAAGTGGTTCAACATCCCAACCCAGCCCGAAGAGGCGCTTCAGTTGGCCTTTTCCTCAGACAGCACCGCGCTGGACATCATGCGCTGCAACGAGCAGGTGGTACTGGGCATGCTCATGCTCGGTGAAACCCCGTTTCTCGATCAGCGCAGCAAGACTTATCTAAACCGCCGCTCATCCCTCTGGCAGCTTCTGCTGTACCGCCTGGCCCTGGTCTGGAGTAGCCTGCGCAACTTGCTGAATATCAAACCCTTCGCCGTCACCCTGACCACTGGCCGCGAGGTCACCCTCAAAACTGCAATCACCGGCCTGGTCGCCATAGAGAACGATATCAACTGCGCCGCCGCCCGGCTGATCAACACCAGCCTGTCGGCCCAGGATGGCAAGATTTCCACCGTGCTGATTGCACCAAAGTCCATCAGCGAGTACCTGGGCTTTCTGGTCACCGCAATTTTGCGTGGCGAAGCGGGGGTCAAGCGCCTGCCCAGGGCACTGAGCTACATCAAGAGCCAGTACCTGAAGATTGAGTCGAGCCGACCACTGAGCTATTTCATCGACGGGCGCAAGCATGAGGCCAGTTGTATTGAACTGCAGCTCTACCCCGGCGCAGTCCGGCTAAACGCTGGCCCCATCGTCCAAGCTGGACAAAACGGTAGCACCCAGGTCAAGGACACCATGAAGGTCGACAACCTGCCACTCAATGAAACCCGTCTGAACATGATCCAGCACCACCTGCCACTGTTCACCCGGGCGCTGGAAGATGACTTCAAGGACCTGTTCCTGCTGCTGCGCGACAATGCCCAGGCTCACTCGCACTACATTGCGCTGATGGTGCTCAGCGTGATTGTTGCCAGCCTCGGCCTGTTTCTCTCCAGCGCCGCGGTGATCATCGGCGCAATGGTCCTGGCCCCGCTGATGGCTCCCATCATCTCTCTGGCCATGGGGCTGTTGCGCGGCGACCGCCTGCTGCTGCAGCGGTCACTGGCCACTATAGGAATTGGTGTCTTGCTGGCATTGACAACCGCCAGTCTGATCGCCCTGCTAATCCCAATCGACAAGATCACCCCGGAAATGGCTGGACGCCTGCACCCCAACCTGCTCGACCTGGGCGTAGCAGTGGCCTCTGGTATTGCCGGAGGTTACGCCCATGCACGCGAAAGTGTGATGAAGAGCCTGCCAGGTGTAGCCATCGCTGTAGCACTGGTGCCACCGCTGTCGGTAGCCGGTATCGGCATCGGCTGGTGGCAGTGGGAAGTGTTCAGCGGCGCCATGCTGCTGTTCCTGACCAACCTGGTGGGTATCGCCCTGAGTGCCGCGCTGACCTTTCTGGTGCTCGGTTACGCCCCGCTGGTCAAGGCCAAGCGCGGCCTGGCGATCTCCGCCGCGCTGCTGGCAGCGGTTGCAGTCCCGCTGACCATTGCCTTCAGCGACATGCAGGACCGCTGGCAAATCGAGCGTGACCTGACTCGCGAGCCATTCAGTATCCACGGCAAAAGCATGAGCATGATCGGCCCGCAAGTCACTCGTCAGGGCGAGGTCATCGTTATTCGCGGCGACCTTGTCGCCGAACAGCCAATCCTGCTGGCTGACCTGCGTGCCCTTAAAACACGCCTGGAAATGCACTGGCAGCGGCCAGTCATGCTGGAACTGAACACCCGCATAAGGATGCGACCAACATCACAGAATTAGTAGTCCCAAGGGAACCAGTAGCACAATTGCAAGGTCTCAAGCCACAGACAACAGGGAAGTGTCCGAGAGCAATCAACCTATGATAAGCGCCGGCCAATGAACTGCCGGCCATGCAAGCCTTGGAGCCAGAACCATGAATAAATCAATGCTGTCAGGTATCGTTATCGGCGCGGTGGTAGCCACTGCGGGCGGTGCAATTGCCGGCTACAGTGCATTGACCAGCAGCAAACCACCGACCCACGCTGAGGTCATCAAGGTTGCCGAGATCAAGGAAACCGAACGCACTCCTCGCCAGGTATGCCAGGACGTAGCCGTAACCCGGCAAAAACCGGTCCAGGATCAACACAGAATCACCGGAACCGTCGCTGGCGCTGTTGTCGGCGGGGTGCTGGGCAATCAGGTAGGCGGCGGCAGTGGCAAAAAACTGGCCACCATCGCTGGCGCGGCAGCCGGCGGCTATGCCGGTAACCGGACTCAGGAACACCTGCAGAACAATAACACCTACACCACCACCGAACGGCGCTGTGAAACCGTCTATGACAGCCACGCCAAAGTGGTCGGCTATCAGGTTGACTACCGGATCGGTGAGCAGGTTGGCAGTGTCCGCATGGACCATCACCCTGGCGACCAGATTCCGCTGCATGACGGCCAACTGGTGCTGGCCGGCCAGTAATCGGATTGCCAACATAAAACGGAGCCCTCTTGGCTCCGTTTTTTTAGAACAAACACTGATTAATTGCGCACAAGCCCGGCAGCCCGGGTGGCGCTGACCTGTTCTGGACTGTCGATGCCCCGGATGGGCATCGTCAAGCCCCCAGGGGTGAGGCAAGCGTTTACCAAGCATGCTTGGTGCGCAGCCGAACGCCGACCGATCTGTGATCGGTTGGCCGGACCCGGAGGGGGTTCACGGCGTGTCCAGAACAGGTCAGCGACAATTGGGCCGACACAGAAACTGGCTTAATCAGTGTTTCCTTTATACCTGCTCAACCACTCTCGCGGCACATTTCCAGCCAGCGCTGCATACCGGCACTGCGGAACTTGTTGCGCTGCAAGGCAAAGTAGAAGCGTCGATGAAAATTGCGTTGCGGAACCGGTAGCGGCACCAGGCTCCCGCGCCGGAACGCATCGACCAGAGTAATCGCTGACAGACAACCGACTCCCAGTCCCGCCTCAACCGCACGTTTGATCGCTTCGGTGTGCTGTAGCTCAAGCTTGATGTTCAACTCCGGAAGCAACCCATGCATCGCCCAGTCGAAATGCTGACGGGTGCCCGAGCCTGATTCACGCACAATCCACTCAGTCGCCAGCAATTGCTCATCGCTCAGCCAGGGCTTGCCGGCCCAAGGATGGTCTGGCGCACAGAACACTACTAACTCATCATCACGCCAAGGCAGCATATCCAGTTCCGGGTGGTGTACCTCACCTTCGATCAGGCCGATATCCAGCTCGAAATTCGCCACTTTGCGCACAATCGTCGAAGTATTGGCCACTTCCAGCTCAACCCGCGCTCCCGCCTGTTCGCCCATATAGCGGGCCATGATTTCAACCGCCAGGTAATTACCAATACTTAGGGTCGCACCGACCTTGAGATGACCAATATCCTGATGGCGCTGCAACGTCAGTTCCAATTGCCGGGCCTGCTCCAGCAAGGCCTCGGCCCGGGGCCTGACGCTCTGCCCCAGCTCATTGAGCTGAAGCCGCTTGCCCACCCGGTCGAACAACTGCACATCAAACTGCGACTCAAGATCACGCAAGGCACTACTGGCCGCCGATTGCGACATGGCCAGGCTCTCTGCCGCACGAGTCAGATTGTTGTGGTGAGCTGCGGCCAGGAACACTTCCAATTGACGCAAGGTGTATCTCATTATCGATTTTCTCGATTATCAAAATAAAAATTAATCGCTTAACCGATAGATTAACCAACCGCTACACTGCCGGCAATCAAGAACGTAAAGGGGGATTTCATGGCTGGCTTCAATACCGAACGCGTACTCAGTGTCCACCACTGGACCGATAACCTGTTCAGTTTTCGCACCACACGTGACTCCGGGTTCCGCTTCAAGAATGGCCATTTCATCATGATCGGCCTTGAGGTCGAGGGCCGGCCACTGATGCGCGCCTACAGCATCGCCAGCCCCAACTACGAAGACACCCTTGAGTTCTTCAGCATCAAGGTGCCGGATGGCCCGCTGACTTCGCGACTGCAGAACATTCGTGAGGGTGATCAGATCATCATCAGCCGAAAGCCGACCGGCACTCTGGTGCTCGATCACCTGCTGCCAGGCCGCAATCTCTATCTGCTTAGCACCGGCACTGGCCTGGCGCCCTTCATCAGTATTATCCAGGACCCGGAAACCTACGAGCAGTATGACAAGGTGATTCTGACCCATGGCTGCCGCCATGTGCGCGAACTGGCTTATCAGGACCTGATCAACCAGCATCTGCCCAGCCATGAGTATTTCGGCGAACAGGTTCAGGACAAGCTGATCTATTACCCGACAGTGACGCGTGAACCGTTCCACAACCAGGGCCGCCTGACCGACCTGATGACCAGTGGCAAGCTGTTCGAAGATATTGGCCTACCCAAACCGAGCCTGGAGCACGACCGCTTCATGCTGTGCGGCAGCCCAAGCATGCTCAAGGACACCTGTGCCATTCTCGATGACTGGGGGTTTATGGAGGCCCGGCACGGCGACCAGGGTCACTATGTGATTGAGCGCGCCTTCGTTGAGAAATAACTCTCGCTGTGATGGATGCTCTACTCGGCGTAGAGCATCTGCCGCGTCATGCCACCATCGGCAACCAGATTCTGCCCGGTGATGAATCCTGCTTCCGGGCTCAGCAAAAAACTCACCAGCGCCCCTATATCCTCAGGCTGACCAACCCGCCCGACGGAGTGCTGTTCATGATCCAGTGCGCGCAGCGGATCGCTGGCCTGCAACGCTGGCGGCCTGGTATCAATCCAGCCTGGGCTGACCGCATTGACCCGAATGTCCGGCCCCAGACTCACGGCCATGGCATGAGTCAGCGCCACCAACCCACCCTTGCTGGCGGCATAGGCCTCAGTATTGGCTTCCGACTGCAAGGCCCGGGTCGAGGCGATATTGACGATAGCTCCACCGCTTTCTCGCAGCAGCCTGAGCGCATGCTTGCTGACCAGAAAACTGCCGGTCAGGCTGGTTGTCAGCCAGCGATTCCAGGCTTCCAGAGTCAATTGCTCCAGCGGACCGCTATCAGGATCGGCAATTCCGGCATTGTTGACCAAGCCGTCAAGCTGACCAAAGTCCTCTTCGATCCGCTCCAGACAGCGAATAACCGCCGCCTCGTCACTCACGTCCAGCGTCACGAACTCCACCACGCCCAGCCGTGCCAACTCTTCAGCGGCCGCCTGGCCGGCCAGTTCATCGATATCCGCAATCACCACCGACCAACCTGCACGCAGCAGGCTGGTGGCAATCCCTTTACCAATGCCCCGGGCAGCGCCTGTAACCAACGCCACCCTGACAACTTCACGCTCCACTCAGGTGCGCCCTCCTCGCGGTCCGGCCACAAACCAGATAATCAGTCCCAACACGGGCAACAACACCACCAGAGCGATCCACAGCACCTTGGCGCCATTAGTCGCACCACTTTGAACGATATTGACGATGGCCCAGATATCCAGCAACAGGATGATCAAACCAAAAATGCCGCTGACATTCATATTCATCGGACTGCTCCTTGCTCGTCTGTCGGGATTGTCCCTGTGACACTATAGCCCAGACGCATAAGAGCGCTTCGTTAAAGATCCAGCGGCTCCAGCCCGACGAAAGGATCAGCCGTCAGCGGCTGTCCGCGCAAGTCGTCAGGCGTGCTGGCCAGGCATAGCAGCAAACAGCCCTGCCCGACCCTGGGCACGAAGCTCAACGGCGTGTCCGCCGGCAGCTCCAGCAGGCTGCCGGCTTCACAACATACAGCCAGAATCTGCGTCCCCCGCTGCAGAAACAGCGTGCCGGCTCCGCTCAGCAACAACCAGCCTAAAGGCCGGGCATGCTGGCAGGCCGGTTCGATTGATTGGCTGGTCGCTTCGGCATAGGCCGGCAACCCTTCGTAGCTGCGCAGCTCGCCGGCACTGTAATCACTGCCTGGTAGCTGCTCTCGCAGCATCTGCTGCCCCGCCGCCAGCCAGTCGCCCTGCTCGGCCAGCTCAACCGGCGCCAAACGCTGCAGGCCAATCCCCTGCTCTGCCAACGCCGCGAGGATATCCTCATCATGGGTCAGGAGCTTCTGCGGGCAGGCAAGCTGATCGTGGGCGTAGAGAACAAGAACTGTCATCGGCTGAATATCTGTTGGCGGCAAGGGTTGAGGGCAGTATACGGCCCCGCTGGCGATGCCGAAAGGCGGCTAAAGTCGCAACGACTCAAACCCTGGCATCCAGCCGTAAAGCCAGAATCAGCGCTGCACTGGCCGCCGCAAGGCTGGCCAGCACAAAGGTCCACAGCGGCCCCAGCGAACTCCAGCTATAACCGGCGTAGAGGGCTCCCAGGGCGCCGCCAACGCCCGCCAGCGTGGCATAAAGTGCCTGTCCCTGGCCTTGCTGGCGGTCATGAAAGCTGCGCTGCACAAAGTGAATTGCCGCCACGTGAAAACAGCCGAAGGTCGCCGCGTGCAGCAGTTGAGCCAACAATAACCAGGCCAGATTGTCAGCCAACGCACCCAGTAACAGCCAGCGGATGGCAGCCAGGATGAAGCTCGTTAGCAACAACTGTTTGAGGCTGAATAACGCCAGCACACGGGTCATGACCATGAACAGCAGGATCTCTGCCACCACACCCAACGCCCACATCAACCCAATCAGCCCCCGACTGTAGCCTAGGGCCTCCAGATGCAAGGTCAGAAAGGTGTAGTAAGGCCCATGGGATAGCTGCATCAAGGCGACACAGAGAAAGAACGCTGGCACTCCAGGCCGCCATAGTTGCAGCCAAAACCCACTACTGCCTTCAACACCGCGTCCAGCCGACCGTGGCGCTGGCGGCACCAGCAGACTAGCCAGAATAATTCCAAGCATGATCAACAACAGCATGGCCGGATACAGATCCAGACTGAAACGCCCAAACAGCCAGCCCAGGCCAACCACAGTCAGAATGAAGCCAACCGACCCCCACAGACGAATGCGGCTATAGCGCGCCGACTGCGGACCCAGATGCCCAAGGGTGATGGCTTCGAACTGCGGCAGTACCGCATGCCAGAAGAAACTGTGCAGAGCCATCACCAGTACCAGCCACCAATAGTCCTGACGCAGAAAAATCAGACAGAAGCTCAGTGCAGTCAGCAGTGAGCCTAGCCGTACGATCAGTAGCCGCTGCCCGGTGCGGTCGCCCAGCCAGCCCCAGAGATTAGGGGCCAGGCAACGCATCAGCATGGGGATCGCGACCAACTCACCGATACGTGCAGGAGAAAAGCCCAGATGATCGAAGTACAACGCCAGAAACGGCGCCACCCCACCCAGCAGGGCGAAGTAGAACAGATAAAAGTTGGAAAGACGCCAGTAAGGCAGCGCACCGCTCATATCGCTGCGGCCCTCGCCTCAAAACAAACCCTGAGAGATTGAGCGGGCCGGCGCGCCGGACTGCGCGCCGTCAGCATGGTGATTACAGCTGCCCCAGTACCGGAGTGACCACCTGTACCCCGGCATTCTGGGCCCGGTGGCGCAACAGATGATCAATCAGCACAATCGCCATCATCGCCTCAGCGATCGGGGTAGCCCGGATACCTACACAGGGATCATGCCGGCCCTTGGTAATGACCTCGACCGGATTGCCGTCAACATCGATCGAACGGCCCGGCGTGGTAATGCTGGAAGTCGGCTTGAGCGCCAGATGGGCAATGATCGGCTGCCCCGAGGAAATACCACCCAGAACCCCGCCAGCGTTGTTGCTGACAAAGCCCTCCGGGGTCAATTCGTCACGGTGCTCAGTGCCGCGCTGGGCCACCGAGGCGAAGCCGGCACCGACTTCAACGCCCTTGACCGCGTTGATGCTCATCAGCGCATAGGCCAGCTCGGCATCCAGCCGGTCAAAGATCGGCTCGCCAAGCCCCGGCGGCACACCCTCGGCCACGACGGTAATGCGCGCACCCACCGAGTCCTGATCACGGCGCAACTGGTCCATGTAGGCTTCCAGTTCCGGCACCTTGTCCGGGTCGGGGCTGAAGAATGCATTCTGGCCCACGGCTTCCCAGCTCTTGAACGGAATTTCGATCGGCCCGAGCTGGCTCATGTAACCGCGCACACTGATTCCCAGACTCGCAAGATACTTCTTGGCAATGGCCCCAGCGGCGACCCGCATGGCGGTTTCCCGGGCGGAACTGCGGCCACCGCCACGGTAATCACGGAGCCCGTATTTGTGGTGGTAGGTGTAGTCGGCGTGGGCCGGGCGAAACAGATCCTTGATCGCCGAGTAGTCCTTGGATTTCTGATCGGTATTTCGAATCAACAGACCAATCGGGCAGCCGGTGGTGCGCCCTTCGAACACGCCGCTGAGAATCTCGACCTCATCGGCCTCCTGACGCTGGGTAGTGTGCCGGCTGGTACCCGGCTTGCGCCGATCCAGCTCGATCTGCAGATCCTCGACAGACAGCTCCAGACCCGGCGGACAACCATCGACAATTGCCATCAAGCCCGGGCCATGACTCTCGCCGGCAGTAGTGACAGTGAACAGAGTGCCAATGGTATTTCCGGACATGCGCAGTACCCGACGTCAGATTCAAAGATTCAGATGAGCGCGCAGTATAGCGCCAGGCCGCAACGGGTGACAGTCCGAGACCTCGCCGTTAGCATGTTGCAACCCCGCCGCCTTAACGGAGCCACCATGCCTGAGCTGTTTGACGTGCTACTGCCCAGCACCCTGCCAGCAGCCACAACCCTGCTGCTGATAGCCCTGTCAGCCGTCACCTCGGCCATCACCGCCTCGCTGGGTATTGGCGGCGGCGTGCTGATGTTGGCGGTCATGGCTCTGGTGATGCCACCAACCGCCATCATTCCGGTACACGGGCTGGTTCAGTTCGGCTCCAATCTCAACCGCGCACTGATGACCCTGCGGCATATCAATCTACAGGTCATTGTCTGGTTCCTGCCCGGCGTCATACTGGGCGCCTGGCTGGCCAGCCTGATTCTGGTGGACCTGCCCGCCGCACTGATCCAACTCTGCATTGCCGGTTTCATTCTGCTGCTGGTCTGGGGCCCGGCGATCCCCAAAGTGGCTACCGGTCGCTTTGGTACCTTAGTGGCCGCCACCCTGACCACCTTTATCAGCCTGTTCGTTGGCGCCACCGGCCCGTTGGTTGCAGCCTTTGTCAAACAGCAGCAGGCTGGCGAACGGTTCTCCACCGTCGCCACCTTTGCCGCCGCCATGAGTCTGCAACATGCACCCAAAGCTGTCGTCTACGGCGCCGCCGGGTTTGTATTTTTCGATTGGCTGGGCCTGATCCTGTTGATGATCGCGGCCGGAGCACTGGGCACCTGGCTTGGCCTGCACCTGCTGAGGCACCTAAATGATCGGCGCTTCGCGCGGATTTTCAATGGCCTATTGACCCTGCTTGCGGTACGTTTGCTGTGGCAGGCTTGGACAGGCTGGCCAAGTTAAGACTCAAGTTGCCAGAGCAATGGCCGATAGTTTCGCTGACAAGCCAATGGAAACCGTCATGAGCAGTGCAGAACAGGCCCCTTCGCAAGCCACCAGAGAACCGGCAGAAAAGCCGGTGCGCAACCCGTTCGCCAATGCCAAGCCGTCTGACTTCTACTGGATTCAGCTACGCCCGATCTTCAAAGGCCGGCAACTGGCCCAGACTGAAGTACTGGCCCAGGTTGCGGTCACCCATGAACAGGTTGCCAGTCTGGAACTACTGCGCCTGCAGGCAAGAATCGAAGGGGAAACCCCAGGCGGCAACCTCAACACCCTGGAAGTGCTGGTCGACCACAAACACCAGCGGCTGCGCTTTGGCCCACCGGAAGGGATTCAGATGGGCCCACCTCAACGCGGCCTGGCCGGTTTTTTACTGGCGCAACTGATTGACTGGTGTCAGCGCAACTGCCCTGACTACGCAGTAACCCCCATCATGCTCCACAGTGCGGATGTAGCCACCGAAGAGTTGCGCCTGATCCGCGAGCGACTGCTCAAGCGCGCCGGTTTTTTCATCCACTACACCGACGAGGCCATGAGCCAGGGAAAAGCCCAGGCCAACCGTGCCTCGGACCTGATCAGCAGCTGGAATACCGAGCTGATCCAGCCACTTCAGGTCAGTGAGCTACTGCGCCAGTTGCGCGAGCAGGAAACCGCCAACCGCAAACTACAGGCTGAACTCAGCACTCTGCAGGCCACCCTGGAGCACTTCAAGCGCAACGATCTGGGTCACCGCTTCGCGATTGGCTGCCTGATCGTCTTTGCCGTGTTTCAGGCGTTGATGTTGCTATGGGTGGTATTACGCTGAAAACAGCGCCTGATGGCGGCGACACTGTTCTGCCGTCAGCACGAAGACCCCGTGACCACCACGCTCGAAGTTGACCCACTCGAAGTCGACATCAGGCCAGGCCGTTGCCACATGTACCATGCTATTGCCCACTTCGATCACCAGCAGACCATCCTCGCTTAGGTGATCCGCCGCCTGGGCCAGCATTCTGCGCACCAGATCCAGCCCATCGTCACCCGCAGCCAGGCCCATTTCTGGCTCATGGTGGTACTCATCCGGCAGGTCGGCCATGTCTTCAGCATCGACATACGGCGGATTGCTGACAATCAGATCAAAGCGCTCGCCCGGCATCCCATCAAAGCCGTCCGACCAGCGCGCCTCAACCCGTTCAGCCAACTGGTGCAAATCGATGTTGGCCTCAGCCACTGCCAGCGCATCGGCGGACAGATCGGCCAGCAGCACCTCGGCTTCGGGGAAGGCATAGGCACAGGCAATACCAATGCAGCCGCTGCCACAGCACAAATCGAGAATCTGCTGCGGCTCGCGCTCCAGCCACGGCGAGAAACGCCGCTCGATCAGCTCGGCAATCGGCGAGCGCGGCACCAGCACCCGCTCATCCACCAGAAAATCGAGCCCGGCAAAGCGCGCCTGCCCGGTCAGATAGGCCGCTGGGATGCGCAAATCGATACGCTGGTGCAGCAAGGCCAGAACAGTCTCGCGCTCTTCATCGGTCACCTGGCAGTCGCTGTACTCGGCGGTGGTTTCCCATGGCAGATGCAATGCGTGCAACACCAGCAGACGCGCCTCATCCCAGGCGTTGTCGGTACCGTGGCCGAAGTACAGACCGGCCTGATGGAAACGGCTGACGCCCCAGCGCACCAGGTCCTTGATTCGGGTCAAACGGGATACATCGCTCATAATAGCCTCTTAAGAACCTGTCCATGATCTGCTGCGCGCCGGCCCTGGGGTCTGGACAGATCTAGTGTTATTGACTGCCAGCTATTCTAACCTGCGCAGGCACGGCTTCTACTGATAAACTTCAGGTTTTTGCAGCCAGTTCAGCCCAGAACCATGAGCCACGATTCCAACGACACCGACGATCTCGAGCTGTTTCGCAGCGCAGTCAAAGGCGCCAAGCCCCTACGCGTCGATCAGGCCGATACCGGCAAGCCCCGGATCGACAAAGACCGGCTTCAAGCCCGTCGCCAGGGGGCACTGACCGGACAGGAACCGGTACGGGTGGATGGCCTCTCCGACCAGTTCGTTATCGATGTACACCCTGAAGAGGAGCTGGCCTGGGCCGGCAACGGTATCCAGGACAGTCAGTTGCGTAAACTCAAGGGCGGACAGATCCCCTTTGACGGGTCGATCGACCTGCACGGCATGACCGTGGAAAAAGCCCGCGACCTGTTGTGGGAGTTTCTTGCCGAAGCCACCCGCCTGGAAATACGTTGCGTGCGGGTAACCCATGGTAAAGCGGTACGCAAGGATGGGCGCAAACCCATCCTCAAGAGCCACGTCAACACCTGGCTGCGCCAGCACCCGCAGGTGCTGGCGTTTAGTTCCTGCCTGCCGCGCCATGGCGGCACCGGCTCGGTCTACGTGCTACTCAAGCGCACCATGCTTGAAGGACGGGATGAGTAGGTTCAAATACAGGTTGCGCCGCCATCGACCGGCAAGGCAATCCCGGTTGTGAAGCCCGCACCTTCCGAGCACAGATAGAGTACCGCCGCGGCGATCTCTTCGGCCTTGCCCAAACGTCCGACCGGATGCATTGCCGCAGCGAACTCAGCCTTGCGCGGCTCAAGGGCCGCAGCCCGGCGGAACATATCAGTATCGATAACCGCCGGGCACACGGCATTGATGCGAATGCCTTTTTTGGCATATTCCACCGCTGCCGAACGGGTCAGACCCAATACTGCGTGCTTGCTGGCGGCGTAGATGCTCATCTTCGGCGCCGCACCCAGCGCAGCTACCGAAGCGGTATTGACAATAGCTCCGCCGCCCTGGGCCAGCATCAGAGGCAATTCGAAGCGCATGCACTGCCAGACGCCCTTGACGTTGACATCCATGATGCTGTCGAACACCTCTTCATTGCCGTCGGCCAGCTTGTCCTTCTCAATCTCGATACCAGCGTTGTTGAACGCACAATCCAGACGGCCAAACTCGGCCTTGATCTGCCCCATCATGGCCTCGACCTGATCAGCCTTGCGCACATCGCAGGCAATGAACAGAGCCTTTGCGCCCGCAGCGCGAATGGCCTGGGCCAGCGCTTCACCGCCCTGGACGTCGATATCCGACACCACAACGCTGGCGCCTTCTGCGGCAAACGCCTCAACGGTTGCCTTACCGATCCCAGCGGCACCACCGGTAACCAGGGCTACCTTACCTTCGAACTGCTTACCCATCTGTCTCACTCCTGACCAATACACTGCCGAAGACATTTCGGCCTATCCAGACAGATCATAAAAGAGAAAAAGTCAGAAACCGACCAGATTGACGAAATTGTTCACGAAACATGCCCAGAACCAATAACCGGCCCCACTGGCTGTTGATGAACCGGAAAGGATTGCCCCGTCATTGCCAGGAGCACAGCGACGCGGCAATCCATCGCAGCCTGAACCCCCGCCTTCGCATGACGGTATATAGGTGGCAGCGATTACTCAGTGGCTCGCGCGCTCGCGCAGATACTCAATCACAGCTACCTGCTCGCCACTGAATACCACTCGCGCCTCTTTGCCACTACGCTGATAGGCATACATCGGGTCGTAGTATTCATTGAGCAAAGTCTCGATCCAGCCACAGTGATCGGATACGTCGCCACTGTGCTGCTGGATTGCCAAGGCATCACTCATCAGTCTTTCAAGCTGCTGATAGCGCTCACCGCCCAGGCGCTTGCGAATTCGCTGCAAGCTTCCCAGCAGATGGGCCGAGAGCGCCTGGAAAGCCTGTTCGGGCTGATCGGGGTGGAGCAGTGCAAACTCAGCCTGCATGTCCACCACGTAATCCTTGAGGATACGCTGGACGCGGTTGTCGAAGCTGTCTTCCAGCCATACCAGCGGAGCATCCTGCATGACACGGTAGAGCTCCAGCGGCACCGAGCAACTACCAACGATGCGCCCTTCATCCTCCAGAACCAGACTGCGCTCACCCGCCTCCCGGCGGTGCAGGACCTCGATTGCCAAGCGATTCTCAAAATCGATCTGCGATGGCTGCGGAGTCGCATGACGGCCAAAACTCGAGCCCCGGTGGTGGGCATGCCCTTCCAGATCCAGACTATTATCCAGGGCAGTGATGACCTCGGTCTTGCCGGTACCAGTCAGCCCAGCCACCAGCAGCAGCGGGCAATCAACGATGGCCTGCTCCAGGGTATCGATCAGAAACCGGCGCATAGCCTTGTAACCGCCGATCACCCGCGGATATTCGACGCCGGCCTCGGCCAGCCATTGCTGGACGATCTGCGAGCGCAAGCCACCGCGAAAACAGTACAGATAACCATTTGGATGGGCCCGTGCGAAGGCCTGCCACTGCTCGACCCGGGCCGCCTTGACCTTGCCGCCAACCAGTTGGTGACCCAGGGCAATGGCTGCCTGCTGCCCCTGCTGTTTGTAACAGGTCCCCACTTTCTGCCGCTCAACATCGGTCATCAGCGGGTGATTGACCGCACCGGGAAAAGCGCCCTTGGCATGTTCGACCGGGGCCCGCACATCCATCAGCGGTACCTGATCAAGGAACAGCCGACGGAAATCCTCGGTATTGCTACGCATCAAACCACCTCGACCCAGACTTCACCATCACTGGGCAAGCATTCGCCAATCGCGGTCAGTTGCAGCCCCTCTTGCGCCGCCAATGCCATGAATGCCTGCTCGGCCTCCGGCGCCACGGCTACCAGCAAACCGCCACTGGTTTGCGGGTCGCACAGCAGGTCACGCCAGGCTTGCGGCATGTCTGCCACTTTGTGCCCATAACTGGCGAAATTGCGTCCGGTACCACCCGGGATGCAGCCCTGTTCCAGGTAGTAATCAACGCCGTTAATCCGCGGCACCCGGGCCTGCTCGATACGCGCCTTGACCTGCGAGCCTTCAGCCATTTCCACCAGGTGGCCAAGCAGACCGAAACCGGTAACATCGGTCATTGCCTGCACCCCTTCCAATGTGGCGAAACGCTGACCAGACCGGTTCAGGCGGCACATCAGGTCACGGGCAACGCCAACATCCTCGGCCCGCAGCTTCTTCTGCTTTTCAGCCGTGGTAAGAATGCCGATGCCCAGCGGCTTGGTCAGGTACAACCGGGCTCCGGCCTTGGCCTGATCATTACGCTTGAGCTGACTGCGGGTGACTTGCCCGGTGACCGCCAGACCGAAAATCGGTTCAGGGGCATCAATCGAGTGACCGCCAGCCAATGGCATGCCTGCCTCGGCGCAAACGGCACGGGCCCCGGCGATGACCTCGCCGGCAATCGCTGGGGCCAGCACATTGACCGGCCAGCCCAAAATGGCGATGGCCATCAATGGTGTGCCGCCCATGGCGTAGATATCGCTGATTGCATTGGTGGCGGCGATGCGGCCAAAGTCATAGGGATCATCAACGATGGGCATGAAGAAATCGGTGGTGCTGACGATGCCGGTCTCATCATCCAGACCGAAAACTGCTGCATCATCCCGACTGGCGTTGCCCACCCACAACCGCTCGAAACGGGGACCGGGTTGGCCGACCGCCAGGATTTCATCCAGCACCTTGGGAGATATCTTGCAGCCACAGCCGGCACCATGGCTGTATTCGGTCAATCGCACGGTCTGAGTCATGCCTTAATCTCTCACTCTCGCTCATTGGCAGATCGGGACCGGCATTCTACCAGCTGCGGCGAGCCGCGCATCAATGCCGGCTGCGCTCGAACCGATCCAGGGTATCGCTGGCCACCTGACGGCCCAGCTCAATCAGCTCAGGAGCCCGGTAAAACTCGAAAAACCGGCACAGCCGCTTGGGTACATCAATCACCAGATCAGGGGGGTAGCCCGCGATCTTGTACTGGGTCAGGGAGGCCTGCATCGCTTCGAAGGACAGGGTCACCAGTTCGAGCATGCTGGCCGGGCCCACACTTTCTTCAACCTCGAGCGGCTTGCCCTGATCCTGTTCACGCGAGTGCGGCGCTTCAGGCTGCCCCACCGTCTCACTCTCTGGCAGATAGGCTAGGGCATCCCCCTCCGGCGAGGGCTCAGCACTCTTGCGCGCCAACCAGTTGCGAAACTTGAACATTTCCAGCCACTGCTCCCACTGCTGACGCACCGGGGCCGGACGCTCGATCACCGGCAGAGTGTAGCCATTGGTGTGAGTGGAGTTGAGGTTGACAGCAATAATCAGATCGCAGTGCGCCGACACCACCGGAATGATCGGTAACGGGTTGAGCAGGCCACCATCGACCAGCACTCGCGAGCCCTGGCGAACCGGCGAGAACAAACTGGGGATCGCAGCCGAGGCACGCATGGCCTGGTGCAGACAGCCCTGCTGGAACCAGACCTCCTGCTGATTGGTCAGGTCGGCCGCTACTGCGGTGAAAGGGATTGCCAGATCTTCGATCTGCTGATCACCCAGCATCTCACGAATCCGGCCGAAGACTCGCTCGCCACGGATTGCGCCCAGATTGCCGAAGCCGATATCCAGCAGGCGCAAAACGTCCAGATAATCCAGCCCTGAGACCCAGTCACGGTAGTCGTCCAGCCGTCCGGCAGCATAAATCCCGCCAACTACCGCCCCCATTGAGCACCCGGCGATACAGCCAATCTCGTAGCCCCGGCGCTCGAGTTCTTCGATGACGCCGATGTGGGCATAGCCCCTGGCTCCGCCGCTACCCAGCACCAGTGCAACACGCAACCCCATGTTCAGTTCTCCATTCGGTGAATCCGGATTGACGAGGACAGTCCCACTAAGCATGATGCCCGGACCGTTCCGTTCTAACCAAGGTCAATCGTGATTAAAGGTCGTCAATCCACCAAGATAAAACTGCTGGCCGCTCTGTCTCTGCTGGCGATTGTGCTGATCGCCGGCTGGAACTGGGTTCAACACACCGCCGAGGCCCGACGTAGCGGCCAGCTCAACTTGACCGGCCTCAAGGCTCCGGTCAATGTATTTTACGATGCCTGGGGGGTTCCCCACATCGATGCCAGCAACGACCTTGACGCCTATCGCACCCTGGGTTATCTGCATGCGCAGGATCGACTGTTCCAAATGGACATGTTGCGCCGAATTGGTGCCGGCCGGCTATCCGAACTGTTTGGCCAGGACTCGTTCAATACCGACCGATTCTTTCGCACCCTGGGAATCAGCCGCTATGCCCGCCAGTATGCCGAACGTCTTCAGGAGCAAAGCGACAAGCCTCACGTGCAGTTGATCAAAGCCTATCAGGACGGAATCAATCAATACATCGATCAGGGCGGACGCCCAGTCGAATACCGCCTGCTGATGACCCGTCCGGATTATTTCAGCACAGCCGATATCGCCCACATCATGGGCTATATGGCCTACTCCTTCGCTGAAGCATTCAAGACCGATGCGCTGGTTGACCATGTTCGCGGTACCCTGAGTCCACGTCACATGCAGGACCTGGTACCAGGCTGGCCAGACAACCTGCCGCCCCGCGCCCAGCCCCATAGCCCGAGTCAAACCAGCCTGCTGACACCCCTATTGGAGCAGTTGGCCGAAGTTGAACGCAGCGTCCCTGCTGGCCAGTTCATGGGCAGTAACGCCTGGGCAGTCAGTGCCGAGCGCAGCCGCAATGGCGCTCCATTGCTGGCCAATGACCCACATATCGGGTTTTCGGTTCCAGCGGTATGGTACGAAGCTCATATCCGCACCCCTGAGCATGAGGTTTACGGACACTTCCTCGCGGGTCTGCCGTTCGCCCTGCTCGGACAAACCCGTCAGCATGCCTGGGGGCTGACCATGCTGATGAACGATGAGATCGACTTTTACCGTGAACGAGCCAACCCCGACAATCCGGAACAGGTCTGGGCGGTCGATCGCTGGCAACGCTTGCGGGTACACGAAGAGGTCATCAAGATTCGTGGTCAGGAAGACCGCCTGGTCCGCATGCGCAGCTCGCGTCACGGCCCGATCATCAACGATCTACCGGGCGAACTGGAAAGCCTGGAGCGTCAACCGGTCAGCCTGTTCTGGACCTTCCTTGACCCCGAGAACGATTCGGCCGAAGCCTTTTACGGGTTTGCCCGTGCCAACAACATGCAGGAGTTCGAGGCGGCCGCAGCACTGCACTGGTCACCAGGTCTGAATGTTGTGTATGCCGACGTTGAAGGCAATATCGGCATGTGGGCGATTGGCCGACTCAAGCGCTGGCCGGCCAGCAGCAATGGCTTTGCTTTGCTCAATGGCGGCAGTGGCCGCGACGACTTCCTTGGTTATCAGCCGTTTTCGGCCAACCCTCGAGTCATCAACCCGCGCGAGGGTTATCTGTTCAGCGCCAACAACCCCTACCCCAACAGCAATCCTCGGCGCATCCTGCCCGGTTATTACGCCCCAAGTGAGCGAGCCGAGCGTCTGGCCGAACTGCTGAACAGCGACGAGCCTTTCGATCTCGCCAGGTTCAAGGCCATGCAGCTCGACACGCAGCGTCCCCAGGCCCTGGCCATGGTCCGTGACGCTCTGCCACTGTTCAATGAACACCTGCTGCGCACTGATCTGCGCGCCCCTGCTGAGCGTGCCATGGCGATCCTGGGCGAATGGGACGGCAACTTCCAGCGAAGCAGCGTGGGCGCCACCATTTTCCAGCGCTGGCAGGAAAAGCTCATGGAAGCCCTGTTCGCTGACGAACTGGGCCCCCGCTATGAGTTTTTCCGCAACACTTACATGGCCGAAAAAAGCCTGAACAGCCTGTACTGGAAACCGGCTTCACCCTGGTGGGACAACCGCCTGCAGCCAACCCTGGACGGACGTCAAGCTGCAATCGAGCATGCCTGGGCACGCACCTTCGAGTCGCTGGTAGAACAGTTCGGGATTGATCCGAATGACTGGACCTGGGACCGGATGATCAGCCTTCAACACATTCATCCGCTGGCGGACAAAACCTGGTTCGGCAGCCGATTCAATACCGACCCGGTGATCGTCGACGGCGGCCGCGAAACGCTCAACAACATGGCCTTTGACCTGGGCGGCAGTAGCTACCGGGTCAAGGCTGGCCCCTCAACCCGGCGAATGATAGATCTGGGCGATCTCAACGGCACTCTGGGCATCAATCCGCTGGGGCAGTCGGGCAACCCATTCGACCGGCATTACGACAACCAGGCCGAACTGTTCAATGCAGGTCGTTACCGCACTCAACTGTTCGACTGGCTGGCGATTCAGGCTCTGCCCGACCGTCTGGAGGTGCGCCCCGCACGCCGTCAGCGCTGATGGGTCAGAGCGTACTGATCCGAATCCCCACCTCCGGACTAGGCTCCCCTACCTCCAGGCGCTGATCCCGGATACCCCGGTCAACCAGCGCCTGAACGAAAGCTGGCGCCTGCACTCCGTGAACCGCTACGCGCATACGCATATCGGTTCGCAGAGCACGATTAAGCAGATCAAGCCAGGTGCGAGTGGCCTCACTGTCGGGATCGGTCATGTCGGCATTTGGCAGGTCAATCGACCCGTCCGCCCGAAGGACCTTGATCAGCGTCGCCGGTGTCGGATATAGATCCTCGGTTACTGGCTGATCCGGGGTGAACTGGTCAATGTGCAAAAACACCTGGCGATTGCCGCGGGTAATCGCGTAAAGACTGATGAAACGCTGCGGCTCGTCATCCAGGCGCATGGATACATAGGCCTGATTATCTTCAGGGCCATACAGACGGGCGAACCCCAACACCTGATTGGCCCACAGGCTGCTGCTGCCACATTCACGGCCTTCGCAGAAATACAGCATGCGGTGCGGCTGCGCCAGCACCTGGCGCTTGGCATGCAGGAAAGCCTCAGTTCTGTCGTGTCCTGCAGGAATTTCCAGAGTCACCCTTATCAGTTCGCCGGTAGTACGCACTTCGCGCTCGGCTCGCAATTGATTGTTGATCCGCCGGATGCTGCCGATCACCACGCCGTGATCGACGCTTTCCTCCACTACCTGCTGTACTATCGACGAGCGCGGAAAGGGCTCAATGACCAGTCGTTCGTTCGCCGCAGCCCACCCCACTGGGCCCAAGACGAACAGGGCTATGGCTGCCCCTCCCAATCCAACACGCGATCTGTACAACATCGACACTCCTTATGGCCAAACGCAACCTGGATACAGGTTCATGCTGCAAGCCTTGCCCAGTGCGCCTGAGTGGTCAAGCCAGGCCTTGGAAAAAACTGTCAAGAATCGTTGCCACTTCCGGGGCCTGGCTTTCAAGATGCAGGTGATGGCCACCATCAATCCGATGCACGACGATATGCTCGAAGCGCTCGATCCGCTCCAATACCTGGGGATGCTTATGCATGACGCCCTGATTGGCCAGCACCAGACTCACCGGTGAGCGGATCGCCTCAATAAAGGTCAGTGCATGTCGGCTGGTAAATCGTAATGGTGAAGGCAGCATCAACTGCGGATCGGTGCGCCAGGTCCAGCCGCCGTGGTCAGACATCAGCCCTCGCTCGACCAGGATACCCGCGGCCTCGCGTGATAATGGCGTGGTTCCACCCATGACCCGCGCGCTGACCGCCTGTTCCATACTGCGATAAACCGGTTTGCGCTTGCTGCTGAGCGCCAGGCTGGCTTCGAAGAAGCGTGCCATCTGCTTGGGTGCATCGTCGGCTTCGGAGGTGAATGGCAGCAAACCATCGATCAACCCTGCACCAATGACCCGCTCCGGCAAGGTTCCGGAAAGAATCCCGCTGATGATTGCACCCATTGAGTGACCAAGCAGAGCAAAGCGCTCCCAGCCCAGACTTTCAGCCACCTGCAACACTGTCGCGGCCTGCTGCCAAAGACTGTAACCACCGGCAGGCAGGTGCCCGGACAGCCCATGACCAGGTAAATCCAGCGCCACCAGATGAACGCCCTGCAGACGTGGTGCAATCAGGTCGAAGGTGGCAGCATTGTCCAGCCAGCCATGCAGGCCGATAACCGGCAAACCGTCAGGATCACCCCAGACCTTAGCCGCAACCTCAATGGACGGCAGATTGAATCGCACCTCGTGACTACTTGTTGTTTGCATGTCGACTTCTCGGCTCTTGTTCAGGCCCAGACCCTAACAGATTCAGTTCTCGGGACAAGCCTGGCGCAGCCTGTGAATACGTCAGCATAACGCTCGCTCAGCGCTAGTCCATGGCATGCCATACCACGGGCTGGCCACTGACCGACCACAACTCGCACTGCTCGCGGTAAGTGGCCTCGACCACGCTGCGCTTGATTTTCAGGGTCGGTGTCATGAAGCCATTTTCGATCCGCCAAGCATCACCAATCACCACCAGACATCCCAGCTTCTCATGCCGATCAAGCCGCGCGTTGACCGCCAGCAACAACTCTCCCAGCATCTGCTCCAGCACTGCACGCTGTTGCTGGGCCTGACGCAACCCAAGTTCCGACAGCTGAATCAGCGCCAAAGGCTGAGGCAGGTTGTCGCCAACCACACATACCTGCTCGACACGCTCATGTTCAGCCAGCAGGCTCTCAATCGGCCCTGGCGCCACATACTTGCCCTTGGAGGTCTTGAAGATATCCTTGAGCCGGCCGGTCAGGCGCAAAAAGCCTTCATTGTCGATTTCACCAACATCACCTGTGTGCACAAACCCCTGCTCATCCAGGGTTTCAGCGGTTCTTTCCGGGTCCTTGTAATAGCCGAGCATATTGGCCTTGCTGCGTACCAGCACTTCGCCCTGCTCAGCGATCCGGCACTCAACCCCTGGATTGGGCAGCCCGATCCAGCCGGGTTTGAGCTTGCGCGGCCGACCCAAGTGCGAATAGCCACAATTTTCGGTCATTCCATACACCTCGGCGATCTTTAACCCCAGGCGCTTGTACCACTCCAGCAGGCTCGGCGGCACCGGTGCCGCACCACAGACCGCATAGCGGATCTGATCCAGCCCTAGCCTGGCCAACACCCGGCGCCCTACCCTGTGTCTGAGCACCGGCACCTTCAGCATCGCATCCAGCAGTCGCGCCGGCATCTTAGCAATCACCCCCAGATGGAGCTTGACCCAGATCCGCGGCACACCAAAGAACACGGTCGGTCTGGCCCGCTGCATGTCCTGCAGAAAGGTTTCAAATGTCTCAGAGAAGTACACCGTTTCACCGGCCAGCAGTGACGCAATCTCAACAAACTGCCGTTCGGCCACATGACACAACGGCAAGTAGGACAACAGGCGGTCCTGATCGGTAATCCCGAACAGCCTCAAACAATTCTTGGCGGAAAAGTACATACCAGCAAAACTCAGCATCACCCCCTTGGGCATGCCAGTAGTACCGGAGGTGTAAACAATAGTGGCCAGCGCCTCGGGATCCGGTGTCGGGCTATCCGTCATCGGCTCATAGGCCTGCATCAGCTCTTGCCAGGGCCGCAGACGCGCATCCTCGGCCGCCAGTGGCAGGCCAACCCAAGGAATATCCTCAGGCAGCCCCGAGCTCAGAGAGGCCCAGTCATCCAGCTTGCCAACCAGAACCACCCGCGATTCGGAGTGTTCGATAATTTGCCTGGCCGAATCAGCCGTCAGGTTGGGATACAAAGGGACTGAGACATGCCCTGCCATCCAGATCGCCAGGTCGGCAATGATCCAGTGGGCACAGTTCCTCGACACCAAGGCAATACAGCTACCCGGAGCCAACTCCAGACTGAGCAGATAGCTCGCCAGACGGCGGGCCTGATCCCCCACCTGCCCCCAGGTATACTGCTGAACCTGTCCGCCGGGCAGTGGCTGGATCAGGTAGGTCTTATCAGGATGAGCCTGCTCGCGAGCATAAAACGCGTCCAATGCGGATGAACCAGCCAGCGCCACCTGGTTGTTCATGGCGTCACCTCTATCAACGTGAGATTTGTAGTTATTGTTGTCACGAGCCGGGCAACCCGGCCCTGCGCCTTAATGGGGCTCACTATCCCATGCCAGAGCCCTGGCAACAAGCTCAGAACCTTTGGCATTCAGATCAACAGGGCGGAACTGCCCAGCAACTCAAGAATCTTTTGGTGTATTCAGGCTCAACAGTTGTGCCAGTCCGGCAGCGACCACGTCCATTTCCAGACAGGCCAGGGCAGCGGTCGGCATGGGATAATGCCCACGACGGTGTCCTTCGACCAGCAGACTCACCAATTGACTGACCAGTGGCTGGTGACTGACCAGCAATAGCGACTGTTCAGTGCGCTCGCTCAGGTAATTGATCACCTGCATGGGGTCATCATCCGGCGTCAGCCAGGGTGCAGTAGCCACGCCGCGGGCAAAGTTCAGATGCTCCCCTACCAGCCCGGCGGTCTGTTGGGCCCGCAGATACGGGCTGGCCAGGATGCCATCCAGTTGCTGGTCACGTAGCAGCTCGGCCATGTGCAGGACATCTGCACGGCCTCGCTCGGTCAACGCCCGCTGCGGATCGGATGCGGCCATGGCTTGCGCTTTGCCATGACGCAAAATCCAGAGTTTCATGGCTTGGGGGCCTCATCGCCAGACGTACCCGGCTTGCGTTGCCACTCGGCCTCGGCGGCCGGCCACTCCATGAACGGCCAGGGCTTCTGCTCACTCGCCCCACTGACATAGCGGCCAATCTGCCAGGCATACTGGGACAGACTGTTACCGAGCCCCGCCACCCGTACATTGGCTTCGCCCTGGAACAGACGGAAGCCGATCTGGACAATGACCACCAACAGCAGCAACAACTCACAAACCTGCCAGGCCAACGCAAACAACAGGATATACAGCAGCCGCAGCCAAAAATCCGCCGAACTGACCGTCGCCACGAAACCAGGTTTCTCGCTCATACCCCCTCCAATGGTGTGCAAGCCATAAAGGCCGCGAACTCGACATCATGCTTCTGCTCCGCACTCATCAGCTTGCCAATAACCTGGGGCAGCGGCTGCTGTTCGAACAGGATCGCATGCAGGCCACTGACCAGCGGCATGTAGACCCCTTCCTCATCTGCCTTCTGTTTCAGCACTTTGAGTGTATTGACGCCCTCAGCCACCTGACCGAGTCTGGCTACGCTTTCCTCAAGAGACAAGCCCTGCCCCAGCGCATGTCCAACCTGGTAATTGCGCGACTGCGGCGACATGCAGGTCACAATGAGATCGCCTACCCCAGCCAGCCCCAGGAAAGTCAGCGGGTTGGCCCCCATATGCACGGCAAACCGGGTCATTTCAGCCAACGCCCGGGTAATCAGCATGCTGCGGGTGTTTTCGCCCATGCCCATTGACGCAGCCATACCGGAGATGATCGCATAGACATTCTTCAGCGCCCCACCCAACTCAACTCCGTAGCGATCCTGGCTCGCGTAGACTCGCAGGCTGCGACTACCCAGCACCTCTTGCACTTCACGGCACAGCGCCTCGTCATCGCTGGCTACCACCGTAGCGGTCAGGGCGCCAGCAGCCATTTCCTTGGCCAGGTTCGGCCCGGACAGCACCGCTACCCGAGCATCAGGCGCTTCCTGCTCGACGATATCACTCATCATCAGAAAGCCCGGCTGTTCGATCCCTTTGGTTGTACTGATCACGCCTTTGCCAGCCAGGGCCGGCCCAATCTGCTGCAACACGGTGCGAAAGGCGCTGCTGGGAATCGCCAGAAACACCAGCTCAACGTTGGCCAGCGTCGCCATCAGATCAGTACTGACCCGCAGCCGCTCATCCAGCTTGATACCAGGCAGATAACGGCTGTTCTCATGCTCACGGCTGATTGCATCGGCAACTTGCTGATCACGTAGCCACAGGGTTACCGGAACGCCATTGCAGGCCAGCAGATTGGCCAGGGTGGTGCCAAAACTTCCGCCACCGAGAACGGCTACAGGCACTTTTTGATCGGTCATGAAAAATCCTTGCTGCTTTGTAACATACGCTTGAGTAGTCAACGCGGCCCGGTAGCCTGTCCAACCGAACAACGTTGAATCAGTATAGGGTGGCCGCAGAATAACAGCGATCAGGGAGTGGAAAAACCATCGGCTACCGTTAATATGGGGGCCAAAGTCAAAACGATAACTCGACGCCATCACTATGCCGATATCGCGCTCCAGACGCATTACAGCCCTGTTTTTGCTGGGGACGGCCTTGCCTGTCGCCGCTTTCGATGATCCTCTGCTGAACGCTCCCGAACTGCCGACTGTGCTCAGTGCCTCTCGCCTGAAGCAGGCTCCCACCGAAGTTCCCGGTAGCATGACAGTCATTGATCGCGAGCTGATCCGCGCCACAGGGGCTCGGGATATCCCGGAAATTCTGCGTTTGGTCCCTGGTATGATGATCGGCTATCGGCGCGGTAACCAAATCAATGTCAACTATCACGGTACCAATGTCACCGAAGCCAGGCGCCTGCAGGTTTTGATTGACGGACGTTCAGTTTACCGGCCCGGTCTGGCCACAGTGGACTGGACGGAGATCCCTCTGGCGATTGAGGACATCGAGCATATCGAAGTATTTCGTGGCCCCAATACCGCCGCCTATGGCGCCAACGCACTGATGGGGGTAATCAATATCGTTACCCGCCACCCTCGAGAAACACTGGGCAGCATACTCAAGATCACCCGCGGCAAACGCGGGGTCAACGACTGGTATGCCAGCCAGGGCACCGCCGGTGAGAACAGTCACTGGCGCCTGAGCCTGTCCGGGCAGGAGGATGATGGTTTCGATCACTTCCCCGATGGCCGAGACTACCGCGACGGTCGTCGCCTCAGCCGCATCAATCTCAGCAACTCACTGCAACTTTCAGCCAACCAGACCCTTGACTGGCAAGCTGCCGCCAGTGAAACCAATCGCCAGAGCTATTACGAGTTCAGTCCATTCGTTCGGGTACCCAACCCACCGCAAAGCCAGTATGACCGAGTCGTCGGAGCCCACACCCCGCCAGCAGATATCAGCGGCAAGGATTACGCCTTGCAAGGGCTATGGAAAATCGACCCCAGTCCTGATCACAGTTTCCAGCTCATGGCCTATGCCCAGCACATGGAACGACTGCGTGACTGGCGAGTGTGCAACGCACCGGTGACACTGTCACCCGAGCTACGCCGGATCAACCAGCTAAGCACCCTGGCTGCTCGACGGGTCAGCCAGTTCCTGCGCCCAGAGAACATTCATAGAGATATGCGCACACTCTTGATGCAGACCACAGACGGCCAATATACCGAGGAAATTGGTGATTTAGCTGACATTGTCAAACAGAAACACCTCGACTCACTCGATAGTGATCCGGCGTGCTGGGACATTGACCAGAACATTCGCGAAACCCGCTACCAGCTCGAGTTCCAGGATACTCGTCGCCTCTCTCACTGGCTGCGTATGGTCAACGGAATCAGCTACCGGCACGACCAAGCCAGTTCACGAACCTTTTTTGCCGGCACTGTGAAAAACGATATTGTTCAGGTTTTCAGCAATATTGAAGTACGTCCGCATCAGCGTCTGCTACTGCAGGCCGGGGGCATGTACGAAGATGCCTCGCTGATCGGCACCTCATTTTCTCCGCGTCTGGCCGCCAACCTGTTCATTGCCCCCCAGCACAGCCTGCGTCTGGTCTACTCCGAAGCCGTCCGCTCGCCGGACATGTACGAGAACAATGCCCACTGGACCTACCAGATCAAGAATCTCAGCGGCCCGCTCAGTGGTCCACAGACCTACTATGCAGTAGCCTACGGGCCCGGCAATCTCCAGCAGGAGAAAATGCGCTCCAAGGAACTCGGTTACAACGGCCAATTCCACCACTTGGGGCTGGCAATCGACATACGCGTATTCCGAGAACAGATCAACGACATGATCAGCGAACCGTTGCGGGTCGATGACTTTCTGCCAAACAACGACGCCAGCATTCGCTTCAGAGGAGTAGAGACCCAGCTTGACTGGCGCCTGACCCGACGCGACCGCCTGCGTCTAACCCATGCGCAGATCAACTTTGAGGCCAGTAGCCGTTTCGATCAGCGCCTGACAGCCCGCCACTCGGGTAGTGCCGCCTGGTTGCGGCAATGGCCGGCCGGTTTCGAAAGCAGCCTGATCTATTACGGTGCAGATAAGCTTAACGAGCGCCGATTCGAGCGCCTGGACAGCCGACTGGTCAAGCGTTTTGCACTGAGCAACAACAGGAGCATGGAACTGGCGTTGACTTGGCAGCACCGACTGGACGACGAAGCGCTCACCTGGTCGGAAAACCTGTACGATAGTCGCAATCACTACTATCTCAGTGCTGAGCTAAACTTCTGAAGCCAGTGAATAAGGGGCTCCCCCTTCCTGGAGTCCTGTCATTGCAGACAAGGAATGTCGCCATGGACCATTCATACAGCACCCGGAGGCCGTCATGAAAGCATGGCGTCAGCTTCTGTTTGCCGTGCTGTTGATACTGCTGGGCTCAACATCCGCCCTGGCCAGCGACATTGCCGTCGTTCTGCCAGTACATACCGAACTGACTCGCGAATTCGTTCAAAGCCTGAAACAGCAGCGGCCCACTGACCGCATTACGACCCATCTGCTCGACGAGCAGCCCGCGCCTGAATCTGCAGACTTCATAATTACCTTGGGGCAGCGGGCTCTGGAATGGCGTTTGCTGCAGGATCTGGAGACCCCCACGCTGGCCTCCTACATCACCCTTGACGGCTTGACCCGCCTGGGCCGTCCAGTCCTACCCAGCAGTCTGCAATTGCTGCTAGCCAGCGCCAAACCTGACCGTCAGCTTCATTTGGCCAAACTGCTGATTCCGCGTCTGAGCAGCAGCGGGCTGCTCTATAGCGAAACACAACAGTGGCAGTTGTTTGATTGGGAACAGGCTGCCAGGCGCCACAACCTGCAAATCAACAGCGCCCTCGTCGAAGATTCCGCTCACCTGCCCCGTCGGCTGATTGACCTTCTGGCAGACAGTGATGTCCTGATCGGGCTGGACGATCCCTCCATTTACAATGCAGACCAAGTGAAAACCATTTTGCTGACAAGCTATGCCCGCAACAAGGTATTGATTGGTCCGAGCGCCCCGTTTATTGGCGCTGGCAGTCTCAGCACCACCTACAGCACTCCAACTGACATGGCCCGCAGTCTGGCTCAACTCATGGATATGCCCTGGGTAGCCGGGCGCATTAGTTACCCGAGCCATTTCTCAGTTCTCAGCAACCCGCAGGTCGCCCGTTCGCTGGGCCTCACACTGCCGGAAGACAAGCAGTTGGCCCAGTTAATCGCGGCCCAGGAGCAACAACAGTGAAAGTCCTGAAACGCGGCACCATTCAGCGCAGATTGCTACTAATAGCATTGCTTCCTGTCATGCTGCTGAGTCTGGCACTGGTTGGCTACTTCATCAGTGCACGTCTGGATGACGTCAATCAAGCACTGAACGAAACTGGGCAGCGCATTGCCGAACAGTTGGCCACCGCTGCCGAATATGGAGTTATCAGCGGTAATATCGACACACTCGAAAGCCTGGTTCGCGGTACGCTGGACATTCCCCATGTGCAACATGTTCAGGTTTTCGACAGCCAAGGACAGATACTGCTCAGCCTGGAGCGTCAACCGCCCAAAGACGGCCAGCGACGTCACTTCACAGCCGATATCCTGCGCGAACGCGTTGCCTTGCACAGCGACCTGTTTCTGCTAGACACCCCAACCACGCCACGGGGAGAGCCACAATATCTGGGCCAGGTCTCAGTTGGTCTGAGCAACGCAGCCTTCCTTAAACGGCAACGCCAGATACTGCTAAGTGGCCTGGGGCTGGCCGCCCTGACCCTGATCGCCGCACTGATTCTGGCCTTGCGCCTGGCACAGGCGCTGGCCAAGCCGCTGCGGGACATGAGTCAGGCCGTCAACGCCCTGAGCCAGGGCCAGTTGAACACTCGCCTGAACGTCAGTGATCAACACGAGATTGGTCACTTGATGAGCAATATAAACGCCTTGGCCAGTACTCTGGAGCAAGCCCGACAGGAGCAGCAACAGGCCATCGAACAACTGGTCAAGGCACGCGAAGAGGCCGAATCGGCCAACCGCGCCAAGTCTGACTTCCTGGCGATGATGAGCCATGAGCTACGCACCCCGATGAACGGCGTGCTGGGCATGCTGCAACTACTTGAAACGACTGAGCTAAATCGCGAACAGACCGAGTACGTAGAAATCGCCGGCGACTCTACCGACCATCTGTTAAAGGTCATCAACGACATTCTTGATTTTTCGCGCATTGAGCGCGGCGCGGTCGAAATCGAGCACATCGGTTTTGATCTGCCGCAGCTACTGCGTAGCTCGGTTGCGGTATTCGAGCATGCCGCCAGCCAGAAAGGCCTGAGCTTGATTACTGAGCTGCAAGGTGACCCGATGGACTGCACGGTGGTCGGCGACCCGACCCGTATTCGTCAGATTCTGGTCAACCTGATCGGCAATGCACTGAAGTTCACCGAACAAGGCAGCATCCGCCTGCGGGCCGACTGGAGCGAAGACGGCCCCAACCAGATCTGGCTGCAGTGCCGGGTAGAAGATACCGGCATCGGCATCGCTTCAGACCGCCTGGACAGCATGTTCGACGCCTTCCGCCAGGCTGACAGCAGCACCTCACGGCGGTTCGGCGGCACCGGCCTTGGCCTGTCCATTGCCCGCACCTTCGCCCACCACATGGGCGGCGAGCTGACCGCAGTCAGCCGCGAAGGCCATGGTTCCTGCTTCACTCTCTCCCTGCCCCTGACTCGCTCGCTGGCACCACTCAATGCCCAGTCGGCATCCACCGCCCGCATCGGCTCGCACGACAACGAGCGGCCGATCCTGTTGGTCGAAGACAACCCAGTAAACCAGATGGTGATCGAAGGCATGCTCCGCAGCCTCTCCCTGCGCGTCGAAATCGCCGCGACCGGCACCCAGGCCCTGGAACGACTAAGAACACCCGAACAGCACTATGCGGCCATTCTCATGGATATCCAGTTGCCGGATATCGACGGCCTGGAAGTCTGTCGTCAATATCGCCAGTACTGTCAGGCCCAACAAATCGAGCCGATTCCCTGTATCGCCCTGACCGCCAGTGCCTTTGAACTGGATCGCCAGCATTGCCTGGCCGCCGGAATGCAGGATTTTCTTGGTAAACCAGTATCGCGCCAAGCGCTTCAGGCTGCTCTGGAGCGCTGCCGGAGCCTATCCAGCGAAGATCATTGACCAGACTGATCAGTCACTATTCCGCCAACCCTGAAGGCTGGATTCCCGCCCGGTAACTGGCACACTGAACCCTGTCCCAACAACAACAGCAGTGGCGGAAGCGTTCATGAGCATCACCCCTTCGACCCCCGTAACTCTCGAAAGCCCCTATACCACCCTGCCCGCCCTGGTCGCGGTGCATGCTCGTGAACGTGCCGAACACCCGGCCCTGATCCAGGACGACCGCCAGGTCAGCTACCGGGCACTGAACCAGACCGTTGATCAGGTCGCAGCGGCGCTGCAGCGTGATGGATTGAAACCCGGCGACAGCATCGCCATCTGCGCCAGCAATTCGATTGCTTATGCCTGCCTGTTCATTGGCGCCCTGCGTGCCGGCGTGGTGGTTGCTCCGCTGGCTCCCTCGTCCACTGCCGATAGTCTGCTGACCATGATTGCCGACTCCGGAGCTCAACTGGTCTTCGTTGATCAGGCCGTGGACCAGGCCATCGAATCCGTCAAGAGCAGACTGCACGTTACCTTGCTCAGTCTGGACGACAGCCGGCCGCAGCAGGGCTTCAGTCAGTGGCTGTGCGACGCTGCACCGCAGCCCGTGGAGCTGGCTCCGGAGCTGCCGTTCAATATCATCTACTCCTCCGGCACCACCGGCGAACCCAAGGGCATTGTCCAGTCCCATGGCATGCGCTGGTCGCATATTCAGCGGGGAATCGCGTTCGGCTACGGCCCCGAGTGCGTCACCCTGATTTCCACGCCGTTGTACTCCAATACCACCCTGGTATCCTTCCTGCCAACACTGGGTCTGGGCGGTACACTGGTGCTGATGGCCAAGTTCGATGCCGGCAAGTACCTGGCCCTGGCCGCCGAACACCGGGTTACCCACACCATGCTGGTACCCGTGCAATATCAAAGAATCATGGCCCGCGACGACTTCGACCAGTACGATCTTTCCAGCTTCCAGGTCAAGTTCAGCACCAGCGCCCCCTTTCATGCCGAGCTCAAGGCCGACATCCTGGCCCGCTGGCCGGGTGGCCTGGTTGAGTTCTACGGCATGACCGAGGGTGGCGGCTCCTGCATGTTGCCGGCCCATCAGTACCCGGACAAACTCGGCACCGTCGGCAAGCCGCTGGACGGCCATGACATGCGTGTTATCGACGAAGATGGCCACGAGTTGCCTGCAGGTGAGATCGGCGAGGTGGTCGGCCACTCCCCGGCCATGATGACCGGCTACCTCAATAAACCGGAAAAAACCGCCGAAGCCGAATGGTTCGATAGCACCGGCAAGCGTTTCATCCGCACCGGCGATGTCGGCCGCTTCGATGAAGAGGGCTTCCTGACCCTGATGGATCGGCGCAAGGACATGATCATCAGCGGCGGTTTCAACATCTATCCCAGCGACCTGGAGGCGGTATTACGCCAGCATCCTGCCCTGCTTGAGGCTACCGTCATTGGCGTGCAATCCAGAAGCTGGGGTGAAACCCCGGTCGGCTACGCCGTGCTCAAGAGCGATGCCAGCGACAGCGCCGATAACATTTTGCAATGGTTCAACCAGCAGGTCGGCAAAACCCAGCGCCTCAACCGCCTGATTCTGACCAGCGAGCTACCGCGCAGCGCCATCGGCAAGGTGCTCAAACGTGAACTGCGTGACGCGTTCCAGGCCGAATTCGGCGAACTGGACTGACTCACCCCCCCACAAATACGGCCGAGGTACGGAAACTTTTGTCCTCGGCCGCCTTCGCAGGTATCCTCATCGCGATCAGCCATTGCATCGAGTAGCGCCTTAGCGGTGTGACTTTCGCCGAAGCCAATCAGTCTGAAGATACGCTGACGGCATTTGTGACCCAATCGCAATGCCGAAACATAACACCCCGATACTGCCGGGGATGAGCAGGAGCCTCTATGTCAAAACAAAATGCGTACAGCCGGGAAGAACTGCTGGCATGCAGCCGCGGTGAAATGTTCGGCCCTGGAAACGCACAATTGCCAGCCCCCAACATGCTGATGATCGACCGTATCACTCACATCAGCGATACCGGTGGTCGCTTCGGCAAAGGTGAGATTGTTGCCGAACTGGATATCAACCCCGATTTGTGGTTCTTTGGCTGTCACTTTGAGGGTGACCCGGTAATGCCCGGATGCCTGGGCCTCGATGCCATGTGGCAGCTGGTTGGTTTCCATCTGGGCTGGCTGGGCTATGAGGGCCGCGGCCGCGCGCTGGGCTCCGGCGAGGTCAAATTTTTCGGCCAGGTGTTGCCGACCGCCAAGAAAGTCACCTACACCATTCATATCAAGCGCACCATCAACCGCTCGCTGACTCTCGGCATTGCCGATGGCAGCCTGGCCGTCGATGGCCGCGAGATCTACACCGCCGAAGGGCTGCGGGTAGGTCTGTTCACTTCTACCGATAGCTTCTGAGGATTATCACCATGCGTCGCGTCGTGATTACCGGCATGGGCATTGTCTCCTGCCTGGGCCAGGACCTGGAAACCGTTGCCGCCAGCCTCAAGGCCGGCAAGCCGGGCATCCGCCACAACCCCTCGTACGCCGAAATGGGCCTGCGCAGCCAGGTTTCCGGCAGTGTAGATATCGACCTGGATGCAGCAATTGACCGCAAGATCAAACGCTTCATGGGCGATGCCGCCGCCTTTGCCTACCTGTCAATGGAACAGGCCATTGCCGATGCGGGCCTCAGTGAAGAGCAGGTCAGCAACGTTCGTACCGGCCTGGTTGCCGGTAGCGGCGGCGCCTCAACCCTGAACCAGATGGAGTCGGTCGACCTGCTGCGCGAAAAAGGCGTCAAGAAGATCGGGCCATACCGCGTACCACGGACCATGGGTAGCACCGTTTCCGCCTGCCTGGCCACCCCGTTCAAAATCAAGGGTGTCAACTACTCGATCTCCTCGGCCTGTGCCACCAGCGCTCACTGTATCGGCCATGCCGCCGAACTGATCCAAATGGGCAAGCAGGATGTGGTCTTCGCCGGGGGCGGTGAAGAGGAGCATTGGTCACAGTCGATGCTGTTCGATGCCATGGGCGCCCTCTCAACCCAGTACAACGACACTCCGGAAAAAGCCTCGCGTGCCTACGACGCCAAGCGTGACGGTTTCGTCATCGCCGGTGGCGGCGGCATGGTAGTGGTCGAAGAGCTGGAACATGCCCTGGCCCGTGGCGCCAAGATCTATGCCGAAATCGTCGGCTATGGCGCCACCTCTGACGGCTACGACATGGTTGCTCCCAGCGGCGAAGGTGCCGTACGCTGCATGCAGCAGGCCCTGGCTACCGTCGAGGGCAGCATCGACTACCTCAACACCCATGGCACCTCAACTCCGGTTGGCGACGTCGCCGAACTGAAAGCGATCCGTGAAGTGTTCGGTGACAAAGCGCCGAAGATCAGTTCGACCAAGAGCTTGTCCGGCCACTCACTGGGCGCAGCCGGTGTACAGGAAGCGATCTACTGCATGCTGATGATGCGCGACAACTTCCTTGCCGCTTCGGCCAATATCGAAGAGCTGGATGAGAACGCCGGTGATCTACCGATCCTGCGCGAGCGCCTGGACACTGCCGCCAATCTGGTCATGTCCAACAGCTTCGGCTTTGGTGGCACCAACGCCACCCTGATCCTCAAACGCTGGGCCAACGCCTGAGTTGAACCCGCCTTGAACACAACGGGCCTCCCCTGACGGGCAGGCCCGTTTTTTATGCCAGCCACGCACCAACTGCGCGCACATATCTACAGTAATGGGCGCCAATGGCGCTTTTTCCTGCTGTCTGCCCCTCATACCGCCGCTTTATAATGGCATCTTGCTTGCAATATGCCAGATAAACGCACACCGACAAGGGGCCGATCTTGAGTCTGTTCAACCGTTCGCGCTATCGACAACAAACCAGCAACGACCTGGAACGCCTGCTCTCGCACCTGGATCTGAGCGTCGACATCAATAGTCAGGGGCAGCGGCTACCCGGACTGCCCGATTTCGTTCGCAATCTGCAGCAACGCATCAGTAGCAGCCTGACTGCGGCAGTAGGTATTGCAGCGCACGCACCGGAACTGGCCAGCATTGCCGAAGACACTGCCAGCCACGGCGAGCAACTGGCCCAGTCCTCGGAGTTGATCGCCAGCGCCATCGAGCAAATCAGCATGACCCTGGAGGCCGAGCTGGTCCCCGGCGCGACCCAGGTCGCCAGTCTCGGCAGTGACGTCAACGCCCGCCTGCAACAGTGCCGCAGCGACAGCCATCAGTTGCTTGGCCAGGTCGAGACCATAGAGTCGGCCGAGGCCCAGTTGGCCGGAGAAATTCAGCGCCTGGGCCAACAACTGGATGAGGTCACCCAGGTCATCGGCATGATTGCCAGCATTTCCCAGCAGACCAACCTGCTGGCCCTGAATGCCGCGATCGAAGCCGCCCGCGCCGGCGAGCATGGTCGCGGTTTTGCCGTGGTCGCCGACGAAGTACGCCGACTGGCCGGACATACCACCGAAGCCACCGACCAGGTCAACCAGATCATCGAAGCCTTCCGTGCCGGCATGCAGCATTTGAATGACGCTGGCCAGAGCATGCATCAGGCTATCGCCGAGGGGCGCGAAGGTATTCAGAACATGGATCAACGCCTGAGCGAAGCCAGTCAGGACATGACCCAACTCGATCAGCGCATGGCTGGCATGGCCAGCGGTACCGAGCAGATCGGCGCAGCGGTACGCTCGGTCAGCCAGGACGTACAGAGCATTGCCGATGTCGCCGGACAGTTGCTTGGCAAGGCCACCCAGGTCAAACGCCACAGCGCCGCCGTACGCGAAGAAGGCGATCACCTGCTGGAGGGCCTGGGCGGGTTCCAGCTCGACCTGCATCAGCAGGTTTGTCAACGGATCACCGAACTGGCCAGCGAGCAGGTGTTCTGCGGCCCACCGGCCCAGGCTGAACAGCGCCTGCGAAGCTTTATCGCCAGTGATCCACGCTTCGAACTGCTTTATCTGGTTGGAGCTGACGGAATCCAGGTCAGCGAGAACATTCCGGCCGATGATCTCAAGGCCTCGACCAAAGGCAGCATGCGCGGCAAGAACTGGTCCGACCGTCCCTGGTTCCGGGCGGTCAAGGACAATCTCCAGCCGCATATCAGCCCGGTCTACCGCTCCTCCGCTACCGACGCCTACTGCTTCACCCTGTCGGCACCAGTCTTTGACCAGAACGGCCAACTACGTCATGTGCTGGGGGCAGACGTACGCCTGAACAGTCTGCTCGAGCGTATCGGCAGCCCGCGCCGGGTAGCGGCCAGTTGATCAGCCCATTCCGTACTGCACGCCACCAGCCCGGCGCGCCTGCCGGGCCATAAGCACGACCAGTAGCGCGCAACCGGTCATCACCAGCGCCATAGGCACCGCCGTGCCGTCATGCAGCACCCCAATCAGCGCCGAGGTAATCCCGGCGATGACAAACTGCATGGTGCCCATCAGCGCCGAAGCCAGCCCGGCCTGATGGCCTTGCCCAGCCATGGCACAGGCCGAGGCGTTGGGCAGTACCAGTGCCACCACCGAGACCGCAAAAAACAGCGGCAGCATCAGTGGCCACAACGACTCCGGTTGCACGAAAGTAGTGACCAATAGCCACAGACAGCACAGCAAAAATACTAGCGTGGTGCGCTGCAGCAGCTTGACTGGCGGACGCCGACGCAGAAGCCGGCTATTGAACTGGGCAAACAGGATGAAGCCGGCGGCATTGATCGCAAAAAACCAACCGAAATGCTCCGCCGCGATGCCATACAGCTTGATGATCACGAACGGCGAACCAGCGATATAGACGAACATGCCGGCCATGGCCAACCCACCGGTCAAAGCATGAAACATGAACACTGGCTCACGCAACAGACGCAGGTAGCGGCCCAGTGCGCCAGATAAAGCCGGGCGTTCCTGGGTTTGCGGCAGGGTTTCCTGCAGCCAGATAAATACCGCCACAGCGGCCAGACAGGCGAACAGCGTCAAAAAATAGAAAATCAGCGGCCAGCCACCCAGCTTGAGCATCCCGCCACCCAGCAAGGGCGCCAGGATCGGCGCCACCCCCATTACCAGCATCAATTGGGAAAAGGCCCTGGCTGCCTCTATCGGCTTGCACAGATCGCGTACCACCGCACGGGTTACTACCATCCCGGCGCAACCACCGAGCGCCTGGGCAAAACGCGCCGCCAGCAACCATTCCAAAGTTGGTGCCAGGGCGCAGGCCAGCGACGCCATAGCGAACAGGGCAATGCCGAACAACAGCGGTTTGCGTCGGCCATAGCGGTCGGCGATCGGCCCATAGAATAACTGTCCTGAAGCCAGACCGATGAAGTACGCCGACATACTGAGCTGAATATGCTCGATATCGGTGGCATACGAGGCCGCCATGGCCGGAAATGCCGGGAGATAGAGGTCAATGGCCAGTGGGCCGAAAGCGCTCAGGCCACCCAGAATGAGCAGAATCTTTAAAGGCATGGAATATCCGGAAACAGAAGGACGAACGGCTGACCGCTCAGTCAGAGCCCTACATCATGCCAGAACAGCTGTGCGAATGCTGGCAACAGACTGTTGCCAGCATTTCACCTGCTCCTAAAACCTTCCCCCTAGGGCGGCTCAACGCCGAATCATGAAAGTCCGGCCTGCGGTAAAGGCCCCAATGATCAGTACTGCACCGATGGCCGGCATCCAATATCCCTCGACTTGCGGGATGGTGCGCAGGAAGACGAAGGCCACCGCAGTAGGAGCGACGAAGCGCACCAGGAACTGCCAGGCGGAAAACCAGCGATCATTGGTCGCCATTTGCCGGATCACGTCCTCACGGGTCAGTGCCCAACCTGCAAACAGCGCAATCAGCAAACCACCCAAAGGCATGAGGATGTTAGTAATGAACTCCAGTACATCGAAGGGTGAGCGACCGAACCACTGGTGAGTAATGGTGCCCTCGGACCAGACATTGAAGCTGAACACGGTCAGCAGCCCCAAGGCCCAGCAGCCACCGACCATGATTGCTACGGCCACCGGACGGCTCAGATCGAAACGCTCAAGCAGCCAGGCCGCCACCGGCTCAACCAACGATATCGCCGAGGTCAGCGCCGCGCCAATCACCAAAATGAAGAACACTCCACCAAGGATCGAACCGCCCGGCAGATCGGCAAAGGCTATTGGTAAAGTTACGAACATCAGTCCTGGCCCCTGCCCGGCTTCCATACCGCTGCCAAACACCAGCGAAAAAATCGCCACCCCAGCCATCAGAGCAATCAGCGTATCGACAACAGCAATCGAGACGGCAGTACGCGTCAGGGAAGCTTCGCTGGACATATAAGCGCCATAGGCCATGATCGCACCCATGCCAAGGCTGAGGGTGAAGAATGACTGCCCCATCGCCTGCAGCCAGCCCTCCAGGCTCAGGTCATTAAGGTTGAAGGTAAACAGAAAGCGCATGGCCGCAGCGGCATCCCCAACCACCACACCATAGACCAGCACAATCATCAGGATCACGAACAGGGCCGGCATCATGATCCGCAAGCCGCCTTCGATCCCCCTGTGAATTCCCATCGCGACAATCAAGCCGGAAGCGCCAATGAACAAGGTATGGTAAAGCAGCAGGCGTTCTGGCGAAGCCAGCAAGGCACCGAAGGAGGCACCTATCGTTTCGGCATCAGCGCCGGCCAGCGCCCCGGAAAACAGCAACCCGGTGTAATGGATCGCCCAGCCAGCGATAACCGAGTAGAAACTCAGGATCACGAAGGCTGCACCCGCCCCCATCCAGCCGATCACCTGCCAGGCCGAACTGGTGCCGTGACTTTCCGTCAGGTATTTCATTCCCATGATCGGGCTACGGCGGCTGGAGCGACCGAGCAGAGTCTCAGCGATCAAAATAGGGATCCCCACCACCGCGATGGTCAAGGCGTAGACCAGAATAAAGGCGCCGCCGCCGTTCTCACCCGTCAGATAAGGGAAGCGCCACAGATTGCCTAACCCGACCGCGGAACCCACAGCGGCCAACAGAAAGGTTCCCTTGTGAGTCCAGATATTTTTTCCACTCATTGCAGCGACTCCCCGTTGGAAGTGCGTGGGTTGCTTCGTTATTCAGGTTAGCATAGGGATCACAATTAGCTTTTCCGAGGCGTTATGAGCCGGATTTCCCAGCGTTACAGGCATGTACTCGACTTTGCCCGGCGCTTCGTCATGCCCTATCGCTGGTGGGTACTAGGCGCCTTGGCGGCACTGATGTTTACTGCTGCCGTTACCCTGTCCTTGGGTCAAGGGCTACGTCTGTTGGTCGACCAGGGTTTTGCCACAGGCTCGGCGCAGCAGTTGAATCAGTCGGTAGCGCTGTTCGGGATGCTGGTGGTCGCGCTGGCGATCGGCACCTTCGCCCGCTTTTATCTGGTGTCATGGATTGGCGAACGGGTGGTCGCCGATATCCGCTGTCAGGTGTTCGATCACCTGATTGAGCTGCATCCGGGCTTTTTCGAAAGCAATCGCGGCCTGGAAATCCAGTCGCGCCTTACCGCCGACACCACGGTGCTGCAATCGGTGATTGGCTCTACAGTATCGATTGCCCTGCGCAACGCGCTGATGCTGATCGGTGGCATGATCCTGCTGTTCATCACCAACCCCAAACTCACCAGCATCGTGATGACCGCCATTCCGCTGGTGATTGCCCCGATTCTGTTCTTTGGCCGCCGGGTGCGGCGCCTGTCCCGGCTCAGCCAGGACCGGGTCGCGGATGTCGGTGCCTACGTTGGCGAAATACTCGGCCAGATCAAGACTGTCCAGGCCTACAACCACCAGCATGCCGACAAGACCCGGTTCGCCCAGGTCAGCGAGCAGGCCTTTCAGGTCGCCCGCCAGCGGATTGCCCAACGAGCCTGGCTGACCTTTGCCGTGATCACCCTGGTTCTAGGCGCGATTGGGGTCATGCTCTGGGTTGGTGGTATGGATGTGATTCAGAGCCGCATCAGCGGCGGTGAACTGGCGGCCTTCGTGTTCTACAGCCTCATCGTTGGGGTTTCTGCTGGCGCCCTGAGTGAGGTCATTGGTGAGTTGCAACGCGCTGCCGGCGCCACCAGCAGAATCCTCGAACTGCTGGCCAGCCAACGGGAAATCGGCCCGCCAACCCATGACCTTGAGCACCTGCCACAGCCGCCCAGTGGTCGGATCAGTTTTGAACAAGTGAGTTTCGCCTACCCGTCCCGGCCTCAGCGCCAGGTCATCAACCAGTTCAATCTGAGCGTCAGTCCGGGTGAGACCCTCGCTCTGGTTGGCCCCTCCGGAGCCGGCAAGTCAACGCTGTTCGACCTGCTACTGCGCTTCTTCGACCCCAGCAGTGGCTGCATCCGGATTGACGGCATCGACATCCGCCAACTTGATCCCGATGAGCTGCGCAGCTGCTTCGCCCTGGTATCGCAAAATCCGGCCCTGTTCTATGGCAGCGTGGCTGACAACATCCGTTACGGTCGGCCACAGGCCAGCCAGCAGGAGGTCGAAGCCGCTGCCCGGGCCGCCCATGCCGAAGAGTTCATTCAGACCCTGCCGCAAGGCTATGAAACTCACCTGGGCGATGCCGGGCTGGGGCTTTCGGGTGGCCAGAAGCAGCGTCTGGCAATCGCCCGGGCACTGCTGCTCGACGCGCCGATACTATTGCTCGACGAGGCGACCAGCGCGCTGGACGCCCACAGCGAACACCTGATTCAGCAGGCGCTTCCCAGGTTGATGCAGGGGCGCACAACACTGGTGATCGCCCACCGGCTGGCCACCATTCAGCATGCCGATCGGATCGCGGTGATCGATCAGGGGCAGCTCCAGGCCCTGGGTAGTCATACTGAACTAGTGACCAACAACCCCCTGTATGCCCGCCTGGCCGCATTGCAGTTTGGCCAGTCCGAAGCCCAGCCTCAGTGATAGCTGCCTGAGGCCCCGCGCAGCTTGTCTGGATTGACCACCGAGTAAATACCGGTGATGGCGCGACCATCACTTTCCAACAGCACTACCGAGCGCAACTGGCCATCCAGCAAAAGCAACACCCCGGTCTGACCATTGATCAGTGCCAGACGCATCTCCAACCGGTCACGCCAACTGCGCTGCAAGCCCATCGCCAGACGGGTCGCCGCCCGCACCCCGTGCAAGACCCGGGATGCCGCACGTACTCGCCCGCCACCATCGGCAATCCACCGCACCTCTTCTGCCAACAGGCTGGCAAACGCCTTGGCGTCTCCTTGCGCCATCGCCGCAACGAAGCGCTCCAACAATTGCCGGTGAGCCGCCGGGTCCACATCGAAGCGTGGCCGCTCATCACGCAGACGGGCACGGGCGCGGCTGATGGCCTGACGGCTGGCGACCGGACTCTTGCCTATCATTGCCGCAATCTCGTCATACGAGTAATCGAACACCTCACGCAGCAGAAACGCTGCTCGCTCCTGGGCGCTCAAGCGCTCCATGGCCAACAGAAAAGCCATCGACAGGTCAGAGGCCATTTCAGCCAGACGCTCGGCTCCCGGCACCATGTCGTCGAACACCGGCTCCGGTAACCACGGCCCGCTGTACTCCTCACGGCGGCGCTTGAGCTGACGCAGACGGTCAATCCCCAGTCGCGTCACGACGGTAACAAGCCAGGCCTGGGGGTCAGCAATCTGCTTATGATCAGCCTCGCTCCAGCGGAACCAGGCATCCTGTACCAGATCCTCGGCGTCCATCCGGGTACCCAGCAGTCGATAGCCCAAGCCCAGCAAACGCGGGCGGGCCTGATCAAAAAGTTCAGCCTTGTCATTCATATTGCAGTCTCTGGTGGTGTACAGCCAGGACGCTGGTTTGCGTCCGTCTGTGACAGTTGCTGTCACACTTGTCCAGGCTACGACGTCCTGGGGGTTGTTGACACTTTTCAAGCCACTGGAGTTTATACCCATGCGTCTCGACTACCTCAGACATGCCGACGCCCTGCCCTTGCAGGCACTCACCGCCATCAGCGCCCACCTGCATCATTCGACACTCGACCAGGAACTGCTCGCCCTGATTCAGTTGCGTGCTTCACAGCTCAACGGCTGCGCCTACTGTATCGACATGCACAGCAAGGATCTGCAGGCCCTGGGAGCCGAGCCAGCCCGTATCCATCTGCTGCCGGCCTGGCGCGAGGCCGGAGTCTACAGCCCCGCCGAGCAAGCAGTCCTGGCCTGGACCGAAGCCGTCACCCTGATCAGCCATGAGCAGGATCTGCAAGCCCGGTTCAAGAGCCTGGCTGAACATTTCAACGAAACGGAAATCACCCGGCTGACCTTTGCGATCATCGCCATCAACAGTTGGAATCGCCTGAGCGTCGCCTTTGGCCGGCAACCCGATGGCTATCAACCCGGTGACCTGGAACCGTTTATGCAGCAGGCATTGAAACGTTTTACCAGCCCCGCCTAGGGGCTGGTCCAATGACCTCGCCCACCACACAATGGCTCAACCCTCGACATGCCGTTAAAGCAGGACACTAATTAGCGTAGAAGCCTTACAGGGTGCAGAAGTAGTACTCAACGCTCATGCAAACGGGCGTTGAGTTCATCCACTACCGGCGCCCATTCAGCATCTTCAAGGATTTCCTCACGCAGGAACGCTGCCTGCGAGGCATTCCAGAATGGCGCCTCAGACAGCTTGGCATCGTGGTCCAGGGAATGGGTCGCGAAAAAAGTGTCGATACTCGACGGGTCTGAATCAAGGCCGAGTTGGGCAAACAACTCGGCCAGGGTCTTGTTCGGCATATCCATGGGCACCTCCGGCAAACCTGGGAAAACCTGCACTTCCCATTAAAGCAGAGATGACACCCAACGCGGGCTTGTTCAGGCTTCTGTCAGAACAACTCCAGCTCAGACAGCGCCAGATAGGCATAGAAACCCAGCAAGGCCAGGGCCCGCTTGCTCACCCGCTTGCGCGGCTGGGGTAAAGCCTTGTAGGCATGCAGGCGCTGATACAACGCCAGATTCTGGCGCGCCTGGTGGCGCAGCCGGAAACGTTTTTCGGCATCTTCACCGGCCTGACAGGCCATGCGCTGACGCAACTCAGGATTCCGGTACAAGGCCAGGATGCTGTCTCGGGCCTGATCCACATCCAGATCAACCAGCAACCCGTTGACCCCCTCCTTCACCAGTTCGGGGATAAACCCCACATTTCCGCCAATCACCGGGCAACCGCAGGCAAGCACCTCGCGCAAGGTCCGGCATGACTGGTCAGTGCCACCGACCGGGAAGTACAGCAGATCCATGGCCCGGTAGGCCGCCACCAGATCATCACCCTCGATATAACCCGGCATTACCAGCAGATCGCTGATGCCCAGCCGCTCGGCCGGCGCATGAACAACGTTATTGGCATCGCCATGACCGACCAGGAACAGCTTGAGATTGGGAATCTGCTTGCGCAGCTCCGCAGCTGCGTTGAGCAGCAGATCCAACCGCCGGCGCGGCTGAATGCGCGAAGCCATGCCGATCACGAAATCATCCGGACCAAAACCGAAACGGGCGCGCGCCTGCTCACGGTCCATCGAGGTATTGAAACGCTCAAGATCGATCCCAGGCTCAATCACTGCAATCCGGCTGGCGGGAAACTTGAATCGCTCAACCGCCTGCTGGCGAGCATGCTCACTGATCACCACCAGTCCGTCAGTGGCGTTTTTGAGCAGAAAGCGTGAACGCCATTTGTCATCCGGGCCGTTGGCATTGTAACTGGTGCGCACCAGCAAATGCTTGCCACCAGTCATACAGTTGGCCAGGACGCCGAGCATATGGGCATTGGGCATATGGCAATTGATGACGTCAGTCTGGTGTTCACGCATCACATTGACCAGCTTTGGCACATCCCGTGTTGCCGACATGATCCGCAAGTGTTTTTCCATTTCCAGAGTAACCGGCTCCAGGCCTTTCTTGCGGCACTCCCATAGAGTCGACCGTCGCGCCTTGGGGCTGGGTTTGCCACACACCAGCTGCGAGTCCGCGCCTTCCTGCTGCTCGGCAATCACCAGGTCGGTAACCGGTTCGGACCGCTCGGTCCAGCGCCAATTGCTCAATAAATGGGTGACTTTCGGAGATGCCGATTGCTTGTTCACAGTCAAAAGCCCTGCAAGTGGTTGAATAATCGGCGCGAATTATAGGCAAAAGGCCAGCTGTGGACGACCCCAAAATCGTAACCGAAATCCCCCTAGCCCCCATCTCCGACGACCAGTAGCCAGGAAACACCTCTACTCAGCTTGAACAAGACCGCCAACCCAAGCAAAATACTGAATAAATAACCAGCACTTGATCAGTCCGCATGCCCGACTCACTCGGCCCAGAACATTACTATCTCAGCAACTTCCTGACCGCCCTGAACTGGATTGAGGAGCGTTACGGCGACCTGCTGAGCGCCGAAGAGCATGCGTTCATCTGCGGCTTCAGGCATTTGCCGCTGGCCAGCCAGGCCCTGCTGGTACGTTTAGTGATGCGCAAGGGTCCGCACTTTCGCCACAGCGCACTGAAGTACCCGGAAATTGGCGACATCGCTATCGCCGCCGAGGCTTTGCTCAAGCACGGCTGGCTACGCGACGACCAGCCGCTGGACGCGGCGCAGCTATTTGCCCTGCTGCGCCGAGGCGAACTCCTGACCCTATTGCCTGATACCCCGAGCAGTACCCGAAAAGCCGATCTGTTCGAAGCTCTGTGTGCAAAGATCAGCCAGCCCACCAGGTTCAGCGAACTGGCAGGATTTCTCAATGAGCCGCTCTACACCCTGATGGTCGGCCCGCTCTGCGAGCGCCTGCGACTGATGTTCTTCGGCAACCTGAGCCAGCAGTGGTCGGAGTTCGTCCTGGCTGATCTCGGCATCTTTCGCTATGAACAGGTGCCCATTGCCGCGCAAGCCCGGGGCTTCAGCCAACGGGCCGATATCGATGACTACCTGCACCTGCGAGCCTGCCGCGAACAGCTAGAAGCCGGCGCCAGTGTCAACAGCGTACTGGAACAACTCGGCCCAGTGCGCAGCGACAACCCCTGGATTCTCAACCGCCATGCCAAGCTGCTGTTTTTGCTGGCCCGGCAAGCGGAACGCGACGGTGAACTGCACAACGCCGTGATGCTGTATCAACGTAGCCACTACCCTGGCGCCCGCCAGCGCCGGATTCGCCTGCTTGAGCGCCTCGAATCCTGGGATAGCGCCTGGAGTCTGGCCCAAGTCGCTCTGGCCTCCCCCGAAAGCGATGCTGAGCAGCAATTGCTGGAGCGGCTACTGGCACGCCTGGCGCGCCAGCTCGACCAACCAGCTCCGGCACCACGCCCGCGCTGCGAGCCTGAGCGCATTGACCTGACCCTGGCCAATACCGGCAGCGTCGAATGGGCCGTGCGCGAACACCTGCACACCGAGCAGACCCCGGTGCACTATGTCGAAAACACCCTGATCAACAGCCTGTTCGGTCTGCTGTGCTGGGAAGCGATCTTTACCCCACTCCCCGGCGCCTTCTTCCACCCGTTCCATACCGGCCCGGTCGATCTGCTCAGCGCCGATTTTCACCAGCGCCGCGCACAACAGTTCACTCGCTGCCTGGCGCGGCTCGACGATGGCAGCCATGCCCAGCATATCCGCGCCATCTACCAGGCCAAACAGGGTATCCAGTCGCCGTTCGTGGCCTGGGACTGGCTGCCTGCCGAGCTGCTTGACCAGGCTCTGCTGTGCCTGCCAGCCGAGCACCTCAAAGCCTGGTTCCAGCGCCTACTACAGGATTTACGCAACAACCGCGCCGGCATGCCCGACCTGATCCAGTTCTGGCCGCAGGAGCGGCGCTACCGGATGATCGAGGTCAAAGGTCCCGGTGACCGTCTGCAGGACAACCAGAAGCGCTGGATCGAGTTCTGCACCCGGCACAACATGCCGGTGCAGGTCTGCCATGTGCGCTGGAGCGAGGCATGAGCTACCGGATCGGGGTACGCGCGCTCTGTGAGTTCACCGCCCGCGAGGGCGATCTGGACCTGCGTTTCACCCCGGCGCCAACCGCCGAGGAAGGCCAGGCCGGGCACCGTACGGTTATTGCCCGGCGCGGCCCGGACTACCTCAGTGAAATCCCGGTGGCAGGCGACTACCCAGGCCTGCGGGTAGTTGGGCGGGCAGATGGCTATGACCCTGACTTCAAACTGCTGGAAGAAATCAAGACCCACCGTGGCGATGTCAGCCGCATTCCCCACAACCATCAGGTACTGCACTGGGCCCAGGTCAAAGTCTACGGCTGGTTGCTATGCCAGCAGTGGGGCATGGATGAAATCGACCTGGCGGTGGTGTATTTCAACGTCGTCACCCAGCAGGAAACCGTATTTCGTGAACGCTTTGGCGCCGAATCGCTGCGCGAATTTTTCCAGTTGCAGTGCCAGCGTTTCATCGCCTGGGCTGAACAGGAAACCCTGCATCGTCAACGTCGCGATCATGACCTGGGCGCTTTGAGCTTTCCCTATCCGAGCTTTCGCCACGGTCAGCGCCAACTGGCCGAAGCTGTTTATCGCGCCGCCCGTGATGGCGAGCAACTGCTGGCTCAGGCTACCACAGGAATTGGTAAGACACTGGGCACCCTGTTTCCCCAGCTCAAGGCCTTTCCCGCCCAGCAACTGGACCGGCTGTTCTTTCTCTGTGCTAAAACACCCGGCCGGCATCTGGCGCTGGAGGCCTTGCAGGCTCTGCACCAGCATAATCCCGGCTTGAACCTGCGAGTACTCGAACACGTCGCCCGCGACAAGGCCTGCGAATACCCCGAACGCGCCTGTCATGGTGATTCCTGCCCGCTGGCCAAGGGCTTCTACGACCGTTTGCCGGCCGCACGTCTGGCGGCGCTACAAGCTGGCTGGCTGGATCAGGTCCAGGTCCGAGCCATCGCCAGGGAGCACCAGATCTGCCCTTATTATCTGAGCCAGGAGTTGTGTCGCTGGAGCGATGTAGTGGTCTGCGACTACAACTACTACTTCGATCTTGGTGCCCTGCTCTATAGCCTGACCCTGATCAACGACTGGCGCGTTACCCTGCTGGTCGATGAAGCGCACAACCTGATCGACCGGGCCCGCGGCATGTATAGCGCCGAACTCGACCAGGCCCGCTTCAACAGCCTGCGCCGTAGCGCTCCCGCCCGACTCAAGGGCCCACTGGATCGGGTCGCCCGGCACTGGAACCAGCTACACCAGGACCAACAAGCCGACTATCAGATTTATCCGCAGGTTGCCGACCTGTTTGTCGCCAGCCTGAACAAGGCCGTCAGTGCCCTGACTGACCACCTGACCGACCAGCCCACCGGCAATGACACCGCGCTGTTGCAGTTTTACCTGGATGCCATGCTGTTCTGCCGACTGGCCGAGGCCTACGGCCCGCACTCGCTGTTCGACATCACCCGCTACCAGGACCGCCAGCAAGCGCTGTCAACCCTGTGCCTGCGCAATGTAATTCCCGCGCCCTTTCTTGCCGAACGCTTTCGCCTGGCGCACAGCAGCACCCTGTTCTCGGCCACCTTGAGCCCGGCGCCCTACTACCGGGACCTGCTGGGGCTGAATCAGGACTGCCAGGCCCTGGAGGTTGAATCGCCTTTTCGCCCGGAGCAACTCGACGTGCGCATTACCTCCAAACTATCGACCCGCTACCCGGATCGCACCGACAGCCTAGGCCCCATCAGCGCCCTGATCGCCCAGCAGTTTCACCAACGCCCCGGCAACTATCTGGCGTTTTTCAGCAGCTACGACTATCTGCAACAGGCCCTGGCGCATCTGCGCCGTCATTATCCGCAGATACCTCTGTGGGAGCAGTCACGGCAAATGAACGAATCCCAGCGCCAGAGTTTTCTCCAGCAGTTCACCAGCGAATCCCAAGGGGTGGGCTTTGCCGTGCTCGGCGGCGCCTTTGGCGAAGGCATCGACCTGCCGGGACCACGCCTGATCGGCGCGTTTATCGCCACCCTGGGCCTGCCGCAAGTCAATCCGGTGAACGAGGAAATCCGCCAGCGCATGGAAGATCAGTTCGGCAATGGCTATGACTACGCCTACCTCTACCCGGGCCTGCAGAAAGTGGTCCAGGCCGCTGGCCGAGTCATCCGTACCACCGAAGATCATGGCGTGGTCTGGTTACTGGATCAACGCTTTGCTGAGCGCCGGATCCGCCGCTGGTTGCCCAGTTGGTGGCAGATCCGCAGCTGATTGAATCAACGCAGCAGATCGGCCAGCGCCTGCATGGCCAGCCGAGTGGTCGCAAAGGTATGCGCAGACGGAGCCAGGGGATGCGATGACAGCCGCACAACCACCAACCCGGCCTCGGGGTTGATATGCAGCAGTTGCCCGTAGGCGCCGAGCGCCTCATAGACCCCGTCCGGGTTGTGACTGACCCACCATTGATTACGGTAGGAATAACCCGGCTGGTAATCACGTCCGGAAGCAATGAAAGCATCCTGGTCAGCCCCCCGGCGCAGGTCGGCAATCACCTCGGGGCTGATGATCTGCTGGCCATTGAAACGCCCATCCTGGCGCATCATCTCGGCAAACCGGGCCAGATCACGCAAGGTCGCGTTGAACCCGGCCCCAGCCCATTCGGTACCAAGCCGATCAAGCAGCAGATAACCGTCCTGCTCCGCACCCATCGGCTGCCACAGACGCTCACTGAACAGTTGCGCCAGCGACATGCCGGTAGCCCGGCGCATTATCCAGCCCAGCACCTCGGTATGCACCGTGCGGTAGACAAAGCCCTCGCCATGCTCTCCGCCAGCCTCAATGCTGGCCAGGTAGCTGTAAATATCCTGCGGTCCGGCGTACTGAGCCGGGGTCGGCAGTAAACCGGCGGCAAAACCATATTGCAGAACATCGGACTGCAGGTCGGTTTCGCTGTAGGCGACCTCGGCGGTCATATCCAGCACCTGGCGCAAGGTAGCCCCGGCCCAGCCACTGTGTTTCAGCTCCGGGATATAGTCGCTGACCAGCATCTGCTCATCCAGTACGCCCTCAACCAACAGTTGCGCCGCCAGCACGCCAAGCAGTGACTTGCTGAGCGACCAGAGCATATGCGGTGACTCTGCCGGCATGCCCTGATGATAGGCCTCGTAGATGACCTGGCCGTCCTTCATGATCAGCGTGGCATCGGCATAGCTGCTGCGAAGATATTGCGCAAAGCTCAGTCGCTGATCATCCGGGCCGACAAAAACCAGGGCATCGATACGCTCACGCAGGCTTTCGCCAGTTGGCAGCAAACTCGGCGGCATCAGCCCACGCGCGATATTGCGGCTGGGAAGCAGTTCGCGCATATGATGAAAAGCCCAGCGAGAATTGGGGTAGTTCAGCAGGTAGTTGTCACGCGTGATCTGCGCCTGAGCTGGCGGCGGGAAGCCTTGCATCAACCCCAACTGATCCAGACGCACCGCTTGCGGGTCTGGCAGTCCTTCGGCCACCAGCCCCAGTGGCGCCGCCAGCCACACTCCAAGCAGGGCTGAAACCCATGACCTAGGGAACATAAGCGGCAACCTCAGTGAACGGACAGTCGCGTCGAATGAAGTCATGCAGCAAGGCATTCAACTGCTCGGGCTGATCGAGCGGCGTGGCATGTCCGGAATCGCACACCACTTCGAGCTTGGCGTTCAAGAGTTGCGCGGTGTAGGCCTGTTTGAACGCCAGCGGGGTGTAATCGCGATCACCGGCCACTACCAGTACCGGCACGTCGGCCTGATTGACCGAGTCCGGTGCCGCCCAGCCAAGGATGGCACGCAATGCATGCAGGTAGGAAACCCGATCATTGCTGGCCAGGCGTTGCGCCACCCGGCGGCGCAGATCAGCCTGCTCCGGGTGTGGGAACAGCTTGTGCGCCAGCACATGGCCCAAGGTCTTCAACCCCAGCAGACGGATCATCGCCAGGCGGGTTGCCACCTTGAAACGCACAGCCCAACTGTCCAGCGGGAAGCTCGGCGCACTGTTGATGACCACCAGGCCACCGAGCAACTCCGGACGCCGCGCCAGCAATTCAAAGCCGATCATCCCCCCCATTGAAATACCGACCAGAATGCAGTCCTGAATGCCGACCGTTTCAATAAACTCGGCTACATCACCCGCCAGTTCCGCGACTGTGACCGGCGCTCGCAGCGCCTGACTGTCGCCATGGCCCCGCAGGTCCAGAGCCCAGACCTGCGCGTAACGCGACAGATCATTGATCTGTGGCTGCCAGTCCTGCAGCGACGAGCCCAGCCCATGCAGCAGCAAGACCGGAACCCCCTGTCCTTCGCGCACGTAAGCAATCCGCGCGTTGTTCAACTGAATAAAGTTCACTTTTCCCCCTTGAATCCTGTCATTGGCATGACTGCCATTAGCGTTCCCCGATGCAAGCCGTCAGCCACGGATTCGTCCCTGTGCCAGCGTCCTGGCGCGTTTGCCTAATCACCCGGCGGGCCTATAGAATCAAACGGTTTTCACAGAGACCTCACCATGTACAGCATTTCCAGTCCTACCCAGGCGCGTAGCCGCAAAGCCCTGGAGCGCTTTCTCAATGTGACCGCCGAACTGCTGGCCGAAAACCGCTTTGAAGAAACCAGCATTGCCCAGATCGCCCAACTGGCCGAATCTTCGGTCGGCACCTTCTACCGCCTGCTCGCAGACAAAGACGTATTGCTGTATGCCGTTCACCAGCGTTTTGTCGAACAAAGCCAGTTGGCAATTGGTGAGCTGCTGGCTGACCTGCAGCGCAACGACGCACCACTGACCGAACAGGTCGAAGGCTTTGTGCATGGCATCATCCAGCTGTTCGAGGGGCACGAAGGTCTGCTGCGCGCCTTGATCCGGCGCAGCTCATCCGACCTGCAGTTCCGCCAGCGCTTCCATGAACTCAACGCCTACATTGGCCACAGCCTGCGTGAGCTGGTGCTGGCCCACAGCGGTGAGCTGTCTCACCCTTACCCTGCTCAGGCTGCCGACCTCGCCGCCCATGTCCTGCTGGCCAGCATGAACTACTTCACCATGGTCGGAACCCTGGGCGAAACTCCCCGCACTCGCGTTGCCGGGGAGCTGTCACGCCTGATCTGCAACTACCTGGAAGCCTGACTCTGCCTAACGCCGGCTGTCACGGCGCAATTGCGCCGGCGTGAAGTCATTGGGTCGCAGTTCAACGTTGAACTGGTGTGGTGGCTCCTCGTTGGACAAAAGACCGATCACATAACGCCCACCAATCAGGTCATACACCGCATCCCCTTTGGTCCATACCAGTGGCTGGTCATACAGGTTGATCGTGTAGGACTCGCCCAGCCGCCAGAGGTTGTCGCGGTTGTCGTAGTGATCGACCACCACCAGGTGATAGCTGTCCTCATCGAAGTACATGTCGCGCTGCTTGTACTGATGACGCAGCCCATCCTTTAGCGTCGCGCGTACGTGCCAGACACGATGCAACTCATAACGCAGCAAGTCCGGATTGACATGGCCACGCTGGACGATATCGCTGTAGCGGTTGCTCTTGTCCGCCAGCCGGTAGCTGTTGTATGGAATGATCAACTCCTTCTTGCCCATCAGCTCCCAGTCGTATTTGTCCGGGGCGCCGGAGAACATGTCGAAGTTGTCCGTGGTGCGCATCCCGTCCGAAGCGGTGCCGGGCGAGTCATAGGCCACATTCGGCGCTCGCCTTACCCGCCGCTGACCGGCCGCGTAGATCCATGACATCCGCGGCTCGCGTACCTGATTCACAGTCTCATGTACCAGAAGCTCAGTCCCGGCCAGCCGCGCTGGCGCCAGTACCGACTGGCGGAAGTAGAACAGGATGTTGCCGTTGGGCTGGTTGTGATCGCCGGCGTGCTCGTTGAAGAGGAAATAATCCTCAATCCTGGTCATGAAATAATTGCCGTTCGGCTGCGGAACCGCTTGTGCATAGGAGCGCTTGACGCTGTCACCGCGATAGCGCAGCAGGTGGTTCCACAGCACCTCCAGTGCCGAACCCGGTATCGGGAAAGGCGTCGCAACGCTAAAACCGGCAATCCCGTTGCCGTCATCAATCAGCTCAGCGGTGGCCGTATTGGCCTTGGCCGCGGCATACACCTTGTCCGGATAGGATGCCGAGCGCCGGGTTGGATAGACATTCAGCTTCCAGCTATCGGCATAGCGCTCGAGCATCGCCACTTGCCCGGGACTGAGCTGCTCCCGATAGTCGGCAAGGTTGCCCGCCGTCACGGTGAACAGCGGCTTGTCCATCATGAACGGATCGATATAGCCGCGCTCAGCGTGGAAGGCATTGGCTGACGCCTCCAGACCACCCTCCCATGAAGGAATACTGCCAGCAGCGTTGCCGGCACGCTCTGCCCCCAGCGGGGTCAGATCCTGCCCCAGGCGCGCCACCTGGGCCGGGTCAACCTTGGCCTGCGCCACACCGACCGCCAACAGGCAGGCAAAGGCGCCTACCAGAAATGACTCTGTATTTTTCATTGTTTTCATCCTGTTAGAAGCTGTACTTGACACTCAGGCTCAGGTAATCGCGATCGGTTCGCTTGTTCGCCAGCCCCCCGCCGTCGTAGCCGACGTAACGCACCCCGAAGGTCAGCGCTTCCTGATAAACCGCATCGACTCCCAGCGAATAGCTGCGAGCCCGCTTGATCAGGCCATTGGTCAACTGCGGTGCCACGCCATTGATCCCATACTGATAACCGGCACTGGGAATCAGGTTGAACAGGTTCATGACATTGCTATAGGTCAGCGACATGCTGCCCTGGGCGCCCCAGGCGCTGGACGTGGCACCGTAGTAATCGATCTGCGAATCAAGCCCCTGAACCCGGCTACCGACCAGCTCCAGCATCAGCGTTCCGGTATTCGAGCCCAGCAAGCCGTTGAAGCTCTGGATGCCGACCAGCGCCGCCTGCCACATCGGTTTCTCGTGATAGCCATCCAGCCGCGTACCGACCGGCAATCCTGCAAGGTTGCCCAGCAGCGCCGTTGGCAGGTATTCCCCCAGTCCCAAGGCGATCGGCGCATTCGGGCGATAACTCAGCTCCCCGGCCACCGACACGCCATTCAGCCAGCTGTCGCCGCCCAAACTGGTATTGAAGCTGAGCCCATAGAGATGGCGCTTTTCAAGATACTCGGCGTAATAGCGTGAGCTGGTGCCCACCGGCAGCACACCGACTCCGGGAATGACCACCGGCTGACCGACGGTCAGGCCGAGCATCGGCACATTCATGTTGTAGCGCAGGTAATAGAAACCCAACTCACTGTAATTGAGATCAGGCACCAACCAGCGCAGCGCCACCCCATACTGGCTGGCGCCATCGGCCTTGTGGTCCCGCTCACGCGGTATATAGGTGGTTGGCAGGTATCCCTTGAGCGCAGCGAAGGCTGGCAAGTCCGGCAGACTGTCGGCGAAGGCCTGGGCCTGACCCGGACTGTCGAACGCCAACCCGCCGGTCAAAGGCTCCTGCAGGGGCGGTAGCATCAGGTAGTTGCAACCACCACCGATCACATCAAGCGTGGAGAAATAGGTGCCGCATGGGTCAATGCGGGTGCGCTCCCAGGCACGGCTGGGCTGCCAGTAACCTTCAACCGACAGCCCCTCGCTCAATTCGAACGACAGATAGCCCATCAGCGTCGGCATGTAGGCTTCCTTGAGCTCGGAGCCGGGAGCCCGCAAAGCGTTCAGATCGACCGGATTGGTCGCACCGATACCGTTCTGGGCAAACAGACCTTCACCCCAGTTGATCACCTGGCGCCCCACCCGCGCATTCAGCGCCCGGTCGGCCAGCGTCCAGCTGCCATACACGAAGGCATCGAGCAGATCGACACTGGAGCCGGCATCATTCAGTCCCCGACTAGGGATGTCCCGGTGCCGCCGCGAATCGTCCTCAAGCTCGAAGTCATAGAACGCCCGGCCGCGTACAAACACGCCAAAACGTTCCTGGTAACTCAGATCAAGATCGGACACAGCCTTGGCCACTTCCGAAAACAGCTCACCACGCTTGAAGTTGAGATTGCCGTCATCGGAATTGATCAGCGCGCTGTTATCCCCCCGACCGCCGTTGGCGCGGGCAATAAGCCGGCTGTCCTGTTTCTGCATACGGTAATTGACCCCATAGGAAAGGGTCGTATCGAGCGATAGCGACCAGTCTCCCGAGCGGGTCTGAAACGCCAGAACCTGGCTGCTTGTCAGCAGCGCCAGGCAACCTGCCACCCACGCTTTTCCCTGTGTTGCCACGAGGACCTCCAAAGTATTGTTATTATCGGAACCGGAACATCGGTTCCGATATATTAGGCATGAGTTGGGCACTTCACAAGTCTTTGCGGAAAATTTTCTTCATGAGCCAAGAATGCTGATTCAGAGCCGTTACAGACTTATTACCAGGGCTTGGATGAACTGACGCCTTGACAGAATCGGAATTCTGATTCCTATTTATAGAGCGATAAGCACACTCCCGGGCTGCAGCTTTTGGCCCGTTCACAATGACAAAAATGGAGGTTCGCCATGGCTACACTCACCCGATTGCCACTGAAGTGGCTTGCCCTGCTCTGCCTGATGCTAAGCGCATCACAAGCCTGGGCCGATTCGCGCTGTAACGAACGCAAGAGGACCCTGTTACTGCCCGGCAAGATCAGTTGCAGCTACCAGTCAACCTGGATAGCGTCCAGCGATTTGACTCAACGCAAGATCATCTATCAGTTGCCCGTCGGTACACCACCGGCAGATGGCTGGCCAGTAGTACTGATTTATCAGGGCTCTTTCTTCCCACTCAACAACTTCACCTACTACAGCAACGCCCCATACGGCGGCTTTTATGAAGGCAAGCTGGTACAGACCCTGCTGGACAATGGCTATGCCGTAATCGCCCCCAGCGCCCCTGCCGACCTGTTCTGGCATACCAATATCCCCGGGCTGGCCAGCTTTTATGAGTTGAGTACCGACTTCAGCTTCCTGACCAATGTCTTTAGCGCTATCGATGACGGCCACTTCGGCCCGCTCAATGGTCAGCGCAAATACGCCACCGGCATCTCCAGCGGAGGCTACAACACTAGCCGCATGGCCGTATCGTTTCCTGGCCAGTTCCGTGCCCTGGCGATCCAGGCAGGGTCCTATGCCACCTGCAGCGGCCCGCTCTGCTCAGTACCTGATACCTTGCCGGCTGATCACCCGCCCACCTATTTCCTGCATGGCTTTGTCGATCTGACCGTTCCATGGTGGAGCATGAACCTGTACTACGATCGTCTGCTGCATCAGGGCATCCCCACCGCACGGCATACCGAAACCCTGGGCGGGCATGAGTGGTTCTCCGTCTCGCCCAGCAAAATCCTCGCCTGGTTCAACGCCCACCCCTGAAGGCGGCCTGGCCTAACGCAAGAGACCACATACCCAGTACAGTAAAATAGAGACAACAAAAAACGCCCACTCCAACCGATAATCCGGATTGAAGTGGGCGTTCCCTTACTACAGTCTGGTTAGTGAATCATTACCTTGCAGGCTGCATCTGCAATAGCACTTCACCCCCCTGTTCCCGCTCTTTTGCCCATTGAGTTATCAGCACCATCATCATAAATCCACCGGCGATCAACAACGGATACATAATCAGTATTTCAACCAGCGAATACTTCCAGGACAACGCCCGACCAATACCCAAAAACGCAGCATAAAACCAAGACACTCCAGAAACCACTCCTGCCAGTAAAGCAAAAGTACGCTTATCGAAAGACATCGACAACAAACACCCTGCCTTCTGAATGGCCGGCAATACCTTGTGGTGCAAAAAAATACCATTAAGCGTCAACAACATTACAACGGCAATCTTGGCCTGAAGTTTAGGGTTGAGCAGGTACTCAGCGCCTTTGCCCAGCATATCGACACCAATAATAGCCAGGCCGGTTACCCACAGCAGCACCAGCGCCCAGAATACTGTCGTTTGCAGATGCTGCATGTGAGAACTCTCAGCAACAGGGCTTTTTTCTTGCTTTATCAAGGCCTTGAGCATGGCAAAATCACTACTTAGAATGCTGCCGATGGCGACACAGCAAGCGATCAGATGCGCATACAAAATCCCTAGCCGCACAAACTCCATGATGGTCTGGTTTTCAACCAATGACGAGATGAAAGAAAGTTCCATCGAAGCCTCTCTTGTTCTTTCCAAGATCTGGACCCTCGCCCCACGCGAAGTATCCATAAGTTTTACCTGTGCATTGAAGAAACTACTCCAGTGCGTTTATCCGTTGCTTTTCAGCAAACTCAATAGCACTACTGATCGGCGAATGAATACCTCCTCATTCCGCTTCCTCTGGTAACAGTAAAAACTTCTCTTAACGCAGAACGATGCGCGACAAGAGCACTGCTTTTTTCAATTTACTCCAGACTTCAATACAAGATTTGTCTGGCCACTTGTAAGAGTGGCCAGACCCGCTTAGCGTTCATTTTTCGAACAGTGAAGCCGACAAACGGTACAATGCCACAAACCTTGCGCCATACTAGCCATCAGCCAGACAGGACATACAAAACCGCGTCCCAGACAACTCCAGTCGCGAAAACAAACCCATACTACCTAGGGGTATGAATGATCAGGTCAGCCCGCCACACGACGAACCACCGCCAGCGGAACCGGGCGCGCCTCGCGCTGGGTCAGGTAGCGGGTACAACTGACCCGCAGAAAGGAAGCAAAATTCACCACCTCACCACGCAACTCCATAACCTCATCGTAAAGCTTGCTGATCAACTGGTTGGTGGTCATGCCATCGACCTCGGCAATTTCCTGCAGAATGTCCCAGAACTGGTTTTCCAGCCGCAGTGTGGTTACAACACCGCGAATTCGCAGTGAACGGGAGCGCGACTCATAGAGAATCGGGTCAGCTTTGACGTAGAGCTCACACATGACCACCTCCTTAATGATGGGCCGCCACCGGTCCAATGGCGGCCCCGCGTGACAGATTACAGACGAATCTCAGCGCCCAGCAGCTTGACGAAGGCCGCTAGCCAGGCCGGATGTGCAGGCCAGGCCGGGGCGGTAGCCAGATTGCCCTGAACATGAGCCTGATCAACCGGGATATCCATATAAGTACCGCCAGCCATGCGCACATCCGGGCCACAAGCCGGATAGGCGCTGCACTCGCGCCCCTCCAGAACGCCAGCTGCCGCCAGTAGTTGCGCGCCATGACAAACGGCGGCAATCGGCTTGCCGGCCTGGTCAAAGGCTTGAACGATCTCGATCACCCGTGGGTTCAGACGCAGGTACTCAGGCGCTCGACCACCGGGAACTACCAGGCCGACATAGTCATCGACCCTGACCTGATCAAAATCGTAATTGAGGGCGAAATTATGGCCCGGCTTTTCAGTATAGGTCTGATCGCCTTCGAAATCGTGAATCGCGGTGCGTACCGTTTGCCCAGCCTGCTTATCCGGACAAACGGCATGCACGGTATAGCCCAGCATGCTCAGGGCCTGAAAGGGCACCATGGTTTCATAGTCTTCGGCAAAGTCGCCGGCCAGCAGCAGAAGTTTCTTGTCGGTCATGGTGGTCATCTCCGTACCAGGGTGTGGAGCTGACAGCATGCGCCGGTTTTTTCCATCCGGGGTAACAGCCGGGTACTACATGGGCTTTATCGGTTTTGCCTGGTTTTGCTGAACATGCGCCAGCGCCCCGTCCACCAGAGCCAACAGGGCATCGATAGCCTGGGTTGCCTGCTGAAAATAGCGCTTGGCCTCAATGCCTGGCCGTTCGGCATTCAACAGATTCTGCTCCATGCAAGACAACAGCTCCTGCACCGTACGCTGACAGGACGACAGGTCGAGAAGTTCTGAGGGTAACGGCTGACGGCCCAGGGCGGTGAATGCAGTATCAGACAACTGCTGGATCTTCTGATGCAAAAATCGCAGGCGCACACGTTGCTCAGGGCTGCTTGCCTGAGCGGCAGCGATTCCGACCCCCAAAGCCCGGGCCTGCCCGGCCCATTCGGCCGCCTGAACCACCTCCCGCCAGATACACGGCAGATAGCCAAACTCCGTCAACCCCTGCCCCAGATCACGCTCGGCGGCAATGTCTTCTATCAGGAAAATGGTATTGCGAATGATCAGATGGTGCTGCTGCAAGTTGTTGACCGGGTCAGCCACCCGCCCCTGACGCAACCGCGACCAGTGATCAATGACCCCACTCCAGGCTTCGGCATGCCGTGCATCAATTTCCGCAGCTCCGGCAATAACCCGATCCAACTGCCCGCGCACAGCTTCCTGATCGGCCCGCAGGCTCTGATCGCCAGCCAGCAACCCCTGACTCAACCCCCGATGCCGCTGAAACCCTGCCAGCAGCTCACGCAACAGGCGTAACTGCTGCAAGTTGCGAGCAATCGCGGTACGGATCTGACGCTGGCGACGCCAGTGCAGAGCCAGCATCACTCCCGACAGCAGCGCTATCACAACCAAAACGATTACCATGCTGAAGCTGATCGACATTGCATCACCCCGTCAAATGAGCCAAATGGTGAGCAATCGTGCGGGCCTGACCGGCAGCCTGGAGGTTGTCGGCATTGCCCTGACGTACCCGGTCGGCCAAGGTGGCGATTTCCGCTACCGCCTGGCCCTGCTGGCCGGTGCTGACGGCAACCTGCATGACCTGCTCGGTCAGCTCATGGGTTTTCTCGCGCACCTGCTGAAGCACACCAGCCACGGCTCGGGAGCCCTGGGCACTGTGTTCAGCCAATTCGGTCAAGGCCGACATGTGATTGCCTGCCTGCAGAATATGCTGGCGCACCGCCTCGATATTTCGCCCAATCTCAGTCGCCGAGTCCTGGCTGTGGGCTGCCAGGCGCCGCACCTCATCTGCCACCACGGCAAAACCACGCCCGTTTTCACCAGCCCGAGCAGCTTCGATCGCCGCATTCAGGGCCAGCAGATTGGTCTGCTCGGCAATCGTGCGAATCGCGCTGGACATCGCGTTGATGGTCTCCGACGACTGACCCAACTGGCTCATCAGTTCGTTTGTAGCGCAGGCCTGTCGGTTCATCTGCGACACCTGCTCCAGCAGTTGCGCCAACTGTCGGCTGCTCTCGTCCAACTGACCGCTGGCCAGCACACTGGTCTGACGTGAGCGGTCGGCCAGCGCCGCTACGTCAAGGATACTGACGTTCAACTGCTCGACCGCCGCTGCCGCTGTATTGGCCGCCTCACTCTGGCTCTCGGCATTGCGCGTCACCAGCACCGCGCTGTGCTCCAACTCCTGCGATGAATGCGATATTTCATCCAGCCGTTGCTGCAACGCCTGCTGACGCCGACGCTCAAGCAGCAGCAATTGCTGAAAAGACTCAGCCACCGGACGCAGCGCCTGCCACTGGCTGCCCACCGGAGGCTCCCCTGCCGGGTCGCTGCACAGTTGCTGACAACGCTGCTGCAGCCGGGTCAATTCGGCGAATACCAGCCACAGTGTCGCCCAGGCCAGATAGCCCGTCAGCAGCAGCCACGGCCACACCGGCAACGCTGGTGCCCACCACTGCACTATCAGCCCGAGCGCCACCATGCCTGCCAGCAGACGACGTACACCCGTCAAACCCAGTTCACCCAGCAACAATGCCAGGGGATATGCCAACCTCATCATCGCCCTACTCCCAGCCCTACAAAAAAGGCGCCCGGGCTCGCCATTCAAGATGGAAAGTCCAGGCGCCTTTGCCTGCCGGGCCATGGCCCGGTAATTCAGATTGTCATGGAACCACTGAAAAACTACCTGCGTTGGCAATACTGCGTTAAAAACAGCCTCAAAATGCTCATTTACACCGCGTAAACTGCGCTTTTTCGGCTGTTTTTGCCTTGTCTTGCCTGCCTCGTCTACGTTTTTCAGTGGTTCCTTAATAAAAATGCTGGGCAAGATTCGTACCATCCGGCAACCCCGGCCTGGCCCCCGCAAATGCAATCATTCAGCCATCAGCGCGAACCAATGCCGCCTTTTGCCGATCCAAAACAGGGCATGCCAGCAACCCGCGCCGTTTTCTGGTGCTTGCTGCTATCATGAGTCTGGGCCAATGCCGACCGCCTACCCGGCTCCTGGCAGCCCTCGTTCTGGTTTACCGCACCGGAATGCTTCATCACACAAAGGAATGAATACATGCTCACCATCGCACGCATTTCCCTATTCACCGCACCGGCATTTGCCCTGCTACTGACCGGCTGCAGCAGCCCCAGCTCCGACTCAAGCTCTCCTACCCAGATCAGCGCTGAACAACTGGCAGCCTATTACTGGGTGGTACAGGGCGCCACTGATCGCAATGGCAACCCGGTTGAGGCATTCGAAGGCGATTTCGAACGCCCGCTGCAACTGACCCTCAACAACAACCAGCTCGGCATCGCCGGCAGTTGCAACCTGATCGGCGGTGATTATCGCCTGGAAGGCCCGACCCTGACGCCCGGCCAACTGGTCCAGACCATGATGTACTGTGACCCTGAAGCTGTGATGCTGCGCGAGACAGCCATCAAGCAACAGTTGGAAACCGCCCAGCAAGTGCAACTCAGCAGCACCGTGCCGCCGCGTCTGACCCTGACCAATACTCACGGCCAGCGTCTGAACCTGCAGGGTGAAGCCACGCCGGAAACCCTTTACGGCAGCAGCGGTGAAATCATGTTCATGGAAGTGCAGGCCCAGCGCGTTGAATGCCCGCACCCGCTGATGCCCAACCACCAGTGCCTGCATGTGCGCGAAGTGGTCTACGACGAAACCGGCATCAAGCAGTCAACCGGCGAGTGGCAGAACCTGTACCAGGAGATCCAGGGCTACGAACACCGCCCCGGCATCCGCAACGTGCTGCGGCTCAAGCGCTTCGATGTGGCCAACCCACCAGCGGACAGTTCGTCTGTGGCCTACGTACTGGATCTGGTAGTCGAATCAGAGGTCGTCGAACGCTGAGGAACCAGCGGCGCAGGCGGGAGTCATAGGGCTGGCTCCCGCCAGCACCGTATATGCAGCCAATGTAAAGATAGGTAAAGATCCCTTTACAACCTAAGCATTTCGCTCGTTTTCCGGTCTTAAGGAGTAACCCAGGCGCACTTGAGGGATGCTACCGCGCTCTGGATTACCAAGGACATTTGAACCTGAGCGAGATCAGAACAATGAAAACTTTCCGTTTTGTAGCCACTGCGTGCATCACGGCCATGCTATTCGGTACTGCGGCCCAGGCATCGCCTTTCAAGCCAGCAACGCCGCAAAACGGCGGAGCGCAATTCCAGATACAACAGGCCTCGCATAACGCCTCCCAAAACCGCCATCACCGCCAGGAGCGCAACCAGCGGCAGCACCGCCATGAACGCCACAACCAGCAACGTCGGCACCAGGCGGTCCAGCAACATCGGCGCTCTGATCATCACTACCGGGCACAGCGCCATGTCTATCATGCACCGCCGCCAGTCCATGTGATCCGCCAGCAAGTGTATCCAAAGCGTCACTACATCAGCCGCGGACCGGTCTACCATAACAACATCATCATCGTGCAGGGTCGGCCGATGCCCAAGGGTTACGGCAAGCGTGTGAGTCATTATCAGGTTCGTCACCTGCCGCACTACCCCGGCTACGAGTGGCGTCAGGTCGGCCGCGACCTGATTCTGGTCGCTATCACTACCGGGATTGTCTACGCCATTCTCGACAACGTCCTGAACTGATCTTTCACCGGTGCAACGGCCCTCGGCCGTTGCACCGCCTTGAACCCTGCATTTCACCCCGTTTCTGGCATCAGCCCGACTGATTGGTTATATTGGCGCCCCCAAAACTCAGGACGAGGTATCTAAGCGTGGAGACGCTGGCCTTTCTCAAAATCGCACTGTTCATCATCATCGCCGTCACCTCGCTGGCCAGCTATTTCACCTACAGCGGCCGGCGCCGGGAAACCGCCCAGACCTTGAAAGGCCTGCGCGATGATCTGCAACCCCTGCGCCAGATCAGCAATGAAGAAATCGACGCGCTGCTGCCGTTTCTTGAGGATCCAGCCAAACCTGGCACCAAGCTCAATCTCGACAGCAAGGATGTCTACCTTCTCGAAGGTGGCTACATGCGTCATGGGCTGGAGGGCAACAGTAGCACCTGGCACGACACCATTGCCGGTGTCGAAGTCATTCTGCCCTTCGACGCCGCGTTATTTCTGGGCCAACACAACCAGGCCGAAGTGGTGCTGGCCGGCAACCATGCCGCAGTAGTGCGCCTGAACAACGGTTTCGATCTGCTCGGTGGACTAGCGCGTCAGCAACAGGTTCAGCAGCAAAACGATAACTGGGCCGCCGGCAAGAGCGGCGCCCTGTCACCAGCACCCAGCTACAACCTGCAGTTCCCTCAGGGCGAAAACGCAACCGACACTCAGGCCGGCAGCCTGGCCGTTGATGAAGCCTCCATCAGCATCACTGCCGACACCCCTGACTCTGGTATTCACATCATTTCCCAGCGCGAGGAAAGCCCGGAAGAAAGCCTGTATCGCAAGGGCCGGGGCTATGGTCTGCTGTCGGCCCTGTGCTGGATCCCAGCGTTCATTCTGTTGAGTTTCAGCCAGGACAGCAGCTCCGGCCCTAGTCTGCTGGCGGCCAGCCTGGCGCTGATCGGTCTCGGTTGCTGGCTGTTCTGGCGTCGGCAAAAGCCAGGCACCCCGGAAAAAATCAATCGGGTTTCTGCTCCCTTGAGCAAAACGCTGCTACCCAATGTCGAGCGCCCGGACCTGCCCCATCAGCAATACCTCCTGGGCGCCAACATGGCCATTGAGCTGCCCAAGCACTGGGAGGCCAGTGCTGACCGCATGCTCGGCCAACAGGTACAGGCGGATCTTCGCGTATCGGACTATAAAGCCCTGAACCTGGGCCTGCGCCTATCTATCGCCGACGAAGTCAAACGCTTCCCCCTGGCCTACTGGGGCCGCCACCTGACCCTGGCGCTGGTGGGCGCTGCGGCACTGTTCTGGGTACTGGGGGTATCGCCAGGCGCACGCCTGGACGCCATGCTTGCCTATCACTGGCTCAAGGGTAGCGATGCCCAGCAATATGACAGCAGCGCAGCCCTGCTCGCAGCCCAGCCCGGAGCTGGCAGCCTGCTGACTCTTGAGTTTCAGGGGCGCTGCCAGGTAGTTCCGCCGGTGCCTGGCTGGGGCTATCACCGCATCGATTGCGACCTGATCCGCTGGGATGGCGCCGCTATGCAGGTCGAAGCTCCCGAACTGAATGAAACCGTGCAAACCCTGTATCAGGGCGGCTTTGCCCAAACCCGCCGCGACCGCATGGTTGAACAGCTGTTCCGCATCCGCAACGGTGGCAGCCTGCACTCAGCCACTCCGGTCGTGGTGACCAATCTGCGTGAAGTAGCCGAGTTGATCGATAGCACCTGTACCCTCTCGGCATCCAGCGACGCCAGTCGCCAAAGCCGTCATTACTGCAGCCAGTTGCAATCGATTCTGATGCATGACATGCAATTACCCTGGGGACTGCGCGGCCTGGATTGGGACGAATTCCACGCAACCCTGACCGCTCCGGACCAGACCGACGCCGAGTGGGAAGCCATCATTCTCAACAGCAATCTTGAGCAGCTCTATAGTCGAGCCCGCGCCATGGTCAGCGAACTGATGACCGACAATACCGAACTCTTCGCCAAGCGGCTGGTCGCCGCCCAGCAAGGTGGTGTACTGCTGCAACAGATCGATTCATCGGATAACCGCAGTTATTACTATCGCGGCCAGCAAGACACCACCAAGCTCTGGGAAGATTTACAGTATTACAGTAGTGAAGACGGGCTCCAGACCCTGCAAATTGAAGGCATGCTGGTCAGTAACCAGCAGCATGAAGACGGCAGCCCGCTCCTGCTGATAGATACCGCGCGTACCATCGACAATGGCTGGCCAGCGACAGTACGTACTCTTTGGTTGCTGCTGGCACTGCTGCTGGTCGGTGTTCACGGTGTGCTGACCGCACGCGGACTCAGCGCCAAGGAAGAGCGCGAAAAGGCCCTGGCCAAACACTGTCAGAGCCTTTAATCCAGCAACACCGCCCTGGCCTCATTAATCAATGCGGCCAGGTAGGCACTGCCGCCATGGTCCGGGTGCATCTTCTGCATCATTTGCCGATGCGCCTGGATGATCTCTTCCCGGCTGGCTCCGGGTTTCAGGCCGAGAATATCCAGCGCCTCGGCCTCCGTCAGCGGCTGGTGACCTGTACTGGCACTCTCGGAATCCTCACCTGCCGCTCCCGGGTCATCGGCACGCCAACTATCGGCAAAACGGCGGTCCAGGTAGGACTCGAGCAAGCGTGCCGAATCGTAATCATGCTGGCGGCAATACTGCAGCAACTCAATGAATTCACCTTCACTCAGATGCGCCAGAGAGCGCCCGGCCAGCGGGCCCTGCAGCACCTGCCCGGTCATCTCGCCGGTATCATGATCCAGACTCATTTCGAGAATATCGGTTGCCACCCGCGACTGGTTGCCCGGATTGGCCTGGGTTGGCCCACGCGCCAGCAAAGCCATCAACAGCCGGCGCAAGAACGGCAACACGCCAGCCAATATCGCCAGCGCCAGATAGACACGACCGCTCAAGCTCAGATACAGCAGCACCACACCGCCGACCACCAACAGCATCTTGACCAGCGCCGGCCGACGCTGGTTCGGAGGCTGACTGGCCAGCCACAACCAGCCGCCAAGAACAATCAACAAAACAAGCAGCACCAGCGCAATCATGAAAGCTCCCAGGGCCCGAGTTTTACTTGAGCTGTCGAGTCAAGCGCTTGACCTCCGAAGAGCTGCGCGCCGAAAAGTTTTCCAGCGCCTTGACGCCACCGGAGGCATAAACCGCCACCGCCGCCAACAAGTCCTTCAATACCTGCGGACTGCGCCGATCGAAGGGCGCATAAGCGCCACCCGACAGCTTGCTGACCTGCTGAAACACTGCGCGAGCATGCCGGTCATCCCCCTCATGGAACATGAACACAGGTGTGCGCAGCATCCCCAGCTCGCCGGCAGCATGGCACAGAGAATCCACATGCTCTTCGCAGCAATCGCCAATGAACACCACGGCCTTGACCGGTTGTTTGCGGGTTTCCTCCACCGCATGACGCAGTACCCGGCCAATCTGGGTGATACCGCCCAGGCAGCTCACTCCGTTCATCAAGCCCAGCAACTGCTGAGTCTGAGTCACGAACCGGGTAGCCTTGAATTCCTTGTAGCCGCGGTAGTAACACAGTTGAATCGCCAGCCCGCCGAGATTCTCGGTGGCCAGAAACAGCTCGCTCTGCAAGTGACTGGCCTGATCCCAGGTTGCTTCCCGACTGGCCGTCGCATCCAGCGCAAAAATAAGCCGCCCTTGCCCGCTCCCCGTACCCTTGGGCAGAGACTGTACCTGGTGGATAAACAGATCCAACGCCTGTCTATCGGTTTTTGCCGGAACCCCTTTATCAGACATGGCTGCAACCGTGTACTCGCGTTACCCCCATAGTAGAAAAAAACCAGGGGTATTCACAGGCGCAGCCCCCATCAGCTTTGTCACAAAAGAATGTGACCCAGATCGCATCCTGCACGCTGGATCACGCCACCGATGCTGGCCAGTGGTACATTTCCCGGCTTTTCGAGACAGTACCTGCAGAGCGACTCGCCGAGTGCTCTAGAACGCAGTTTGTATCTTTTTGTAGCCTGCGCGTGCGGCACTGTTTCAAGCGGGTAGAATCCCGCCCCTTGCAGATGCCGGGGCCAGATCAACCGGCCTATACAAGCAGTTCAAGGTTGATTCGACACAAGCCTTGCGGCAGTCGCATCACATGGAGTGAGACTATGATCAAGCAATTCGGAATCATCATGCTGGCCGCCGCTGTTGCCGGTCAGGCTCAGGCCAAGGTCGACCCTCTCCAGGCCGAACGGCTCGGTCGGGATCTGACCCCGCTCGGTGCCGAACGCGCCGGCAACGCTGCCGGGACCATTCCCGAGTGGACCGGAGGTGTCACCCCGCCAGCCCACTATCGCCCGGGTATGCACCACCCAGACCCCTATGCCAGCGACGCCGAGCTGTACCGGGTCAACGCCAGCAACCTGGCGCAGTACGCGAACCAACTACCCGAAGGTCTGAGCGACCTGCTGCAACGTCACCCTGACTATTACATGCGGGTATATCCTACCCGGCGCAGCGCCTCCAACCCGCAACGCATCTACGATGCAACCAAACGCAACGCGGTCAACGCTGAGCTGATCGCCAACGGCAACGGTATCACTGGCGCCGCCGCCGGCATCCCGTTCCCGATTCCGCAAAGCGGCATTGAAGTCATCTGGAACCACATCCTGCATTACAAAGGTGACCAGAACCACTTCATCACCAACCAAGCGGTGGTCATCAACGGTCGCAGCAACCTGATCCGCCGCGACCGTCAGATCTATTATGTCTACGGCCGTGAGGGCATGACCCCGGATCAGTTGGACAATACCCTGCTGTACTACAAATACGTGGTGACCGCCCCAGCCAGGCTTTCTGGCACCGCCCTGGTCGTACAGGATCCACTGGATCAGGTTCTGAGCACCCGCCGCGCCTGGCGCTACAGCCCCGATAACCGCCGGGTACGGCGCCTGCCATCACTGGCCTATGACTCGATCCAGCCCGACACCAGCGGCCTGGCGACCGCCGACGTGGTCGACACCTACAACGGCGCCCCGGATCGCTATGAGTGGAGCCTGCTCGGCAAGCGTGAAATGCTGGTGCCTTATAACAGTTATGCAGTCCATCAAAAGGGTATTCCCTACGACCGCATCGTTCAGGAGAGAACCCTCAACCCTGAACTGCTGCGTTATGAGCTGCACCGGGTCTGGGTTATTGATGCCACCCTGCGCCCAGGCATGAGCCATGTTTACCAGCAGCGGCGTTTCTATGTCGACGAAGATAGCTGGCAGATTCTCGCGGTCGATTTGCGTGACAGGAGTGGAGAGCTGGTCGGCCTGCAGGAAAGCCACCCGATCAACTATTACGACGTGCCCATGGTCGGCAGCACGGTGGAAACCCTATATCACCTCAAGACCGGGAATTACTTCGTCGACGGGCTCAACAACAACGAGCCCATGTACGACTTCAATGCCCAGCTCAGCCCGCACGAGTTCTCCGCCCAGGCCTTGCGCCGCAGCGGCAACTAAACCAGCGGTAACCAGGCTGTCAGGCTCTGCCAGCAGAGCCTGACAGCCCAATCCTCAGTCAAGATCGTCGAGCGTTACGGTCAGATCCCGGCGCGACACATCAACATCCCAGAAGGTGTAGCTGTCACCGTCGGAGTCGACCAGCTTGATATCAAAGATCGGGCTCTTGTAACCCTTGAGCGTCACCCGCTTGGTAGAACCATTGGGCATCACATCATTGCCCAGCACATCCTTTTCCCAGGACTCGGAATTATCCGGGCTCACATACAGGTACATGATGGTGTAGCCGGTGTTATTGGTAATATCCACATAAAATTCCCGAGCCTGTGCCGACAGCACAAACAGCATGGCAAAGAGAAATACCGCCCAATGTTTTAACCGCATGATGAGTCCTCTTGAAAATCCCTGAGTGACGGACTGTCGCTCCGTTGCGCGTAATATTTTGCAACAGACTAGTATCATAAAGCCATAAGAGCGCCAGTGCTTTTTACTGGTTCACAGCCTGCCTCTGAGCGGCAAACATCTCTTGCAGAAAATCGATCAGCGCCCGGACCTTGGGCGTAACAAACTTGCGCGTTGGATAGACCGCATAAACACCCAGCTCCAGAGCCTGGTAGCCGGGCAACAGTTCAATCAGCCGCCCTGCCGCCAGATCCTCGCCAACCAGAAAATCCGGTTGCAGGATGATCCCCTGATCGCTCAATGCCACCGCCCGGCAGGTATCGCCGTTATTGGTGTCCATCCAGGGCCTGGTTCTGACACTGACCTCGCCCTGCGGCCCGCTGAAACGCCACTCATCTCCCGAGTTGAAATAGCTGTAGGCAACCACCCTGTGCGCAGCCAGCTCCTCCGGTTGCGATGGCTGGCCATGCCTGGCCAGATACCCGGGGGAGGCACAGACCCGCAGGCGGGTGCTGGCAATCCGACGGCTGACCAGCGTCGAGCTGGGCAACGACGCGATCCGAATCGCCAGATCAAAGCCCTCCTCCACCAGATCCACCAGGCGGTCCGACAGGGTGATATTGAGCTTGACCTGCGGATGCAGCTCGCTGAACCGCCCCCACAAAGGCGCCAGACGGGTAATCCCAAAGGTCACCGGCACATTGACTCGGAGCAACCCGCGCGCACTGCTGCTGCGCGAACCCAGTTCAGCTTCAGCCTCCTCAACGCCGGCCAGCAACTCCTTGCTACGCTGAAAGAACACCTCCCCTTCCTCCGTCAGCGACAGGCGTCGCGTAGTACGATGCAGCAGACGCACCCCAAGCCGCGCCTCCAGATCATTGATATAGCGCGACACCGCCGCCTTCGAATACCCAAGCGACTCCGCAGCCCGGACAAAACTCCGCGCCTCGACCACTGCGCAAAAGGTCTGCATTTCAACGAAACGATCCATTGTCTCACCCACAGAGATAGTTATTATCAAAAACTCATGTTTATCTCATAAAAATGGATAGGTAAAGTTCACCCATCGCAACACAACAACCCGAGAAAAACCAAGAGAGAGCCTCATGAACACAGCCTTGCTAAACCGGATCGTCAACACCAACGCCAACTGGAGCGCCCTGTTTCTGCGCATCCCGGTCGGCATCATCTTCGCCGCCCATGGAGCCCAGAAACTGTTTGGCTGGTTCGGTGGCTACGGCCTTGAAGGCACCGGCCAATGGATGGCCTCAATCGGCCTGAATCCCGGTTACCTGATGGCCCTGATGGCCGGCAGCGCCGAGTTCTTTGGCGGCATTGCCCTGATCATCGGCCTGCTGGTCCGCCCAGCCGCCGCCGCACTGGCTTTTGCCATGCTGATCGCGATCTTTGCCGTACACTTCGAGAACGGCCTGTTCATGAGCAACAATGGCTATGAATTCGGCCTGGCACTACTGGCCGCCTCGGTTTCACTGCTGTTCAGTGGCGCTGGGCGCGCCTCGGTTGACGCCTTGCTGGCCCAACGCTAAACCCAAAGCGCCGGAGGAAGCACCATGAACATCTTACCCAGTCTGTTCGTATCTCACGGCGCCCCTACCTTTGCCCTGGAGCCCGGCCTCGCCGGGCCCCGCCTGCGGGCACTGGGAGAGGCACTGCCCCGGCCACGCGCTATTCTGATCATCTCGCCGCACTGGATGACCCGTGACCTGCGCATTACCGGCAACGCCGCCCCGGAAACCATTCACGACTTTGGTGGCTTTGCTCCAGCGCTCTATCGCCTTCAATACCCCGCAGCCGGTCACCCGGCACTGGCCAGTGAACTGGCCGAATTGCTGACCGAGGCCGGTTGGCCTGCCAGCCTCGACTTACAACGCGGGCTTGATCATGGCGCCTGGGTTCCGCTGCTGCATCTGTATCCACAGGCCGACATCCCGGTACTGCAACTGTCTATGCCAACCGACCTTGACCCCGAGTCCGCCTACGTACTCGGCCAGGCTCTGGCCCCACTGAGCAACCAGGGAATTCTGGTCATCGGCTCCGGCAGCCTGACCCATAACCTCTACGAGGCCCTGGGCCACAGCCCCGGTGATGCCGAATACGCCAGTGAGTTCTCTGCCTGGGTCCGCAATGCGGTACACAACGGCCAGCATCAACAGCTCAAGCAAACTCTGACACTGGCCCCCCATGCCAGCCGGGCACACCCGACCAGCGAACACTTTCTGCCATTGCTGGTAGCCTTGGGCGCCGCCCATGGCCGCACCGACGCCACGGTATTGGAAGGTGGGCTGGACTACGGCGTGCTGTCGATGGATTCGTTTGTGTTTGGGGCCAGCCTGACAGGCATATGATGGGTTGGAACCTCCAGCACCAGTCAGGCATTGACCCGGCGGCTTTCTGGGGTAATATCCGCGGCTGACCAGGGAAAGCTCAGCCGCCACAACGCCAAGGAGTCAGGCATGTCAGCACACTCGGCCACCCGCACCAGCGGTCTGCCCCGATGACGGCAGAGCAGCGCAACGGCCACTATCATCTGACCTTCGCCGATGGCCGCCGGGAGCCCGTACACCTGCGGGCCAAAGCGCTCAATCGCGGCGCCGATGGCGCCATCTACCGCTCGCCGGACGGACGTTTCGCCTTCAAGTTCTACCACGAGCCCGGCAAGGATCCCGAACGCCGTACCAAAGTCTGGGAAATGATCCTGCACCCGCCTGAGGACAGCCAGGCCGACCATTTCGCCTGGCCCTGCGCCCTGATCAATGACAGTGCCGGGCGTTTTGTCGGTTTTGCCATGCCGCTTCTGGATATCGCCAGCTATGCATCGCTCGACCCGCTGCTCAGTGGCCGTGGACGCCAGCGCGAGTCGCTGCCCGACGACAACAGCTTTCGTCTCAAGGTTGCGATCAACCTGGCCAAGCGGGTGGCCGAACTGCATGCAAAAGGGCACTGCATCATCGACCTGAAGCCGGCCAACCTGCTGGTACACCGGCACACAGGCGATATTGCCGTGGTCGATTGCGACGGTTTTGCCGTGCGAGGCAATACCCAATTCTTCCCGGCTCACCAATTCACGCTTGGCTTCATCGCCCCCGAAGCCTTTCGCGCCAGCCAATCCCCGCAAGTGCTACGTCAGGCTCAGGACCAGTTTGCCCTGGCGGTGATCCTGTTCAAACTGCTCAACAACGGCCTGCATCCGTTTCAGGGCGTGCCGGCCAAGGGGCGTGAGCTTCCAAGCGACAACCAGAACCGTATTGCCGGCGGCTTCTACCCTTATGGGCTGCGCCCGCACGCCGACATTGGCCCTTCACCGTGGAGCGTGCATCGCAATTTCCCCAAACCTCTGCGCAACGCCTTCGATCACAGTTTCAGCTCGTCCAGACGCCCTTCGGCCGATTACTGGGTCGAATTGCTGCAACAGGCGCTGCAGCATCAGGTTCGCTGCCAACGCAACCCAGACCATGCCCACTGGGGCAAACAGTGCCCGCATTGCGCACTGGAAAACCAGCGGGTCGTCGTTCCACCAGCGCAATCAACACCAAGACCACGGCGAGCCGCCAGGACACAGAATCCCCAGGCGGCGATACCACTCAATACCGTTTTCACCGGCCACCAACAGACGCATGTACAGGTGCAGTGGCATATCAACCCTGCGCCATCAAACCAGCCATACGTCACCGCACAAATTCTGCGCTGGCGCAGACGCATCCAGTGGTTACAACGGGCCGGCGCTGCCTTGCTGGCATTGCTGGCCCTGTACTGGCTGGTGCAACTGTTCTATGACCCCGGCCCCGCCCTGCCAGAGGCCGTAGCCAAGGTCAGCGTGCTTAAACCAAGCTATCGGACCGACGACAGAGTACGGTATGCCGATCAGCGCCGCGCCTACCCAGGCTCGTACGCCAACAGCCAGCCGGTGTTGATTCCCCACCACCGTTTGGGCCGGTTCGACACCCCCGAGCGCCTACCGGTGCTGCTCAGCAGACCAGCCAGTAGCGACTATGCCAACAACAGCCGGTTCGGATTTCGCCTGGATCAGCTCAACACCCGGACCAAACGCAGGAATACCAACCTCGACACCACCACTACCCGCCCCGTGAATCTGGCCAATCTGAGTCTTGGCGACTGGCAGGCTGATCACAACGGTGCAGGGATCTTCAGCTACGGCTGCAACCCGCAGCTGTTATGCCATGAAGTGCTGTATCACAACGGTCGCGGCTCACCGATCAGCTTCAGCTTTCCCACCCAATCGGCGAGTAGCCGGGCAACGCCTCAGAAGCTCCTGCCCTGGCGCTTCAACCTCAGCCCAGATGGCAACTTCATGGCAATGGCCAGCGGCCAACAGGTAGTGCTCTACAAAACCGACCAGCCCGATCGCCCGCTGGCGAGCCTGGACCTGCGCCAAAGCCTGCACAATTACCGTGTCGACGCCCTGTCATTGACACACGGCGGCTCGCGGATATTTGTCAGCCTGTCGCAGTCAGACCGCCATATTTCATACCCTGCCGAACTGATCGAGCTTGAGCACACCAGCAAGGGGCTGGTTCTGGTGAGCATGTTCCAGCGCCGTGCCATCCATGAAGGCATCGAAACGCCTGCCGCCTTCCACAGTATCGACGCGGCTGGCAACACCCTGGCTCTGGCCGACTATCGATTGCGCCATCACGACGGCAGCCTCATATCTGGTCGGTACAACAGAGGGACCCTGGGCTATCCCGGCATCAGCATCTGGCGCCGTAACCAGCAGGGCCGCTGGCAGTACAGCCACCGTATAGACGGCATGGATCTGTTGACTCGCGAACCTGTCCAGGTAACCCGCCCGTTGCCCGCAACCGCGTACAGCACCCAGAGCATCATGGCCCACGGGCCTCTGGGCAATCACGGCCAGCCACATCTGGCAATGCAGCTCAGCCCTGACGGCAAGCATTTGCTCACAGGGCTGCAACTGGAACATCACAACAACAGCGTCTACGCCAATGCCTACCTGTTCAATGTGCAGGCTGAAGAAGCCAAGCTGCTGGCCCGCCTGAGAGAAAAGATCGACACACCGCGCAGTGACATGCATATCACCTACGGCGACATCCGCCTCTCCAATAACGCCAACCATATTGCCCTGGGCCTGTTCAGCTACCACGAAAAGCGCAACGGCCCACTGACCCAAGCCTACAAGCTCAGAATCTACGACCTGCAGGAGCTGACCGGCAAAGGACCGCTCTGAACAGAGTTCGATGCACTACACTGAGAAGCTTGGAAAACAACCGCAGAAAAGGATAGTTCGCATGAAACCTACCCGCCTGAACTACGCTCTGGCCTGGGCCTTGTCACTCCTGCTCGTCGGTGCCGCCGACGCCTGCACCCGAGCCGTCTACCACGGCCCAGACGACCTGATAATCACCGCCCGCTCAATGGACTGGAAAGACGAAATCCCGGCCAACCTGTGGCTGTTCCCTCGTGGCCTTCAGCGTCACGGCGCCGTCGGCCCCAGCTCAGTCACCTGGACCTCCCGCTACGGCAGCATCGTCGCCAGCGCATTTGACATCGCCAGCGCCGATGGCATGAACGAGAAAGGGCTAGTCGCCAACCTGCTGTGGCTGGCCGAAGCCCAGTACCCTGAGTTCAGCGACGGCCAGCCCGGTCTGAGCATCGCCGCCTGGGTTCAGTACGTACTGGATAATTTCGCCACGGTTGAAGAAACCGTCGAAGCCCTGCGAGCCGAGCCATTTGTGGTCGTCGCCAGTGACATCCCCGGCACCGACCGCTTTGCCACCCTGCACCTGTCGATCTCCGACGCCAAGGGTGACAATGCCATCTTCGAGTACATCAACGGCAAGCTGGTGATTCACCACGGCATGGACTACCGGGTGATGACCAACTCACCGATCTTTGAGCAGCAACTGGCGCTCAACGCCTACTGGCAGAAGATCGGCGGCACCACGATGCTGCCCGGCACCAACCGTGCCGCAGATCGTTTTGCCCGCGCCTCGTTTTATATCGACGCCATCCCTAAAACCAGCGACCGGCAAGTGGCTGTGGCCAGCGTTTTCAGCGTAATCCGCAACGCTTCGGTGCCGTTCGGCATTTCCTCCGAAGCCGAGCCGAACATCTCATCAACCCGCTGGCGTTCGGTAGCCGACCAAAAACACCTGACCTACTACTTCGAAACCGCCCTCACCCCCAATACCTTCTGGGTCGATCTGAACAAACTCGACATCAGCGCAGGCGCGCCAGTCAGAAGCTTGCAGGTTGCCAATCACGAAAGCTATGCCGGCGAAACCTCGGCTCAATTCCAGCAAGCCAAACCCTTCGAGTTTGCCGGTCTGTAACCTGGCCGGGCCGGAATCAACCCGCTTCCGGCCTGGGTCAGTGATCGTCCTGTTTATCGCCAAACTTGACTTATAGGACAACTGACCTATTCTTTGCTCAACACTTAGGACATCTGTCCTAACAACACCATCAAACAGTCAGGACAGCGCCTGGACATGCCGCACAAAGCCACCCGCGAACAGATCGTTGCCGCCGCTGATCAGTTGTTCTATCAGCAAGGTTACGAGTACACCTCGTTTGCCGACATTGCTGCCGCAGTCAGTATCTCCCGGGGTAATTTCTACTATCACTTCAAGAGCAAGGACGACATCCTGGAAGCCGTTATCCGCCTGCGCCTGGGCAACACTCAGGCCATGCTTGAGCTCTGGGCCAGCCAGGGCAAGACCGCCCAAGAGCGCGTGCGCTGCTTCATCCAGCTACTGATCCGCAACCGCGCCAAGATCGCTCTGTACGGCTGCCCGGTTGGCACCCTCTGTGGCGAACTGGCGAAACTCGAGCATCCCGCCCTGAATGACGCCAATCAGTTATTCCGCCTTTTCCGCCATTGGCTGCGCCAGCAGTTCGAGTCCATGGGCCATCGCGACCAGGCCGACGCTCTGGCCATGCACCTATTGGCCCGCAGCCAGGGTATCGCCACCCTAGCCCAGGCATTTCAAGACCAGGCCTTCATCGAGCAGGAAGCCGAGCAGCTCGATATCTGGCTCACACAGCTCGGCACCCACTAGAGGCTGCGCCATGTTCATCATTTTGCTGCGTTTTGGCCCCAACCGTGCTCAGGCCGGCCAGTTCATGCCGGACCATAAGGCCTGGCTCAAACAGGGCTTCGACGACAACATATTCCTGCTCAGCGGCAGTCTTCAGCCCAATCAGGGAGGCTGCATCCTGGCCCAGGGCGACAGCCTGGAAAGTGTGCAGGCCTGTGTCGAGAAAGACCCATTCGTAGTTCACGGCATAGTCACGGCGGAGATTCTTCAGATCAGCCCGCACCAGGCTGCCGAATCCATGCAGTTCCTACTCAACTGACACCCCACCCGGAGCTTTACCATGACCCTGCTTGCCACCATCGTCGTCATTCTGATCGCCTTGCTGCACGTATATATTCTGGTGCTGGAAATGTTTCTCTGGGACAAGCCTGCCGGGCTTCGCGCCTTTGGCAACAGCCCTGAGCAGGCTGCGCAAACCAAGGTGCTGGCAGCCAATCAAGGGCTGTATAACGGCTTTCTGGCCGCAGGACTGCTCTGGGGGGTGCTGCAAGGAGCAGAAGGCCTGGAATTCAAGGTGTTTTTCCTGCTGTGCGTAATCGTCGCCGGGGTCTACGGCGCCTACAGCGCCAGCCGCAAGATTCTATTCATCCAGGCGTTGCCAGGGCTGATTGGCTTGGGACTGGTACTGTTCAGTCATTAACACAGCCATCCGCTGCATGCCTGGAAGGCCTGAGGTTTACTGTCTATAAACCGCCTGAATACCCCGTTAATGTGGTATTTGTCGGTACCACGCGCCTACACTTTTGCTGGATTTCTAACCCGGTCATTCTCAGCAGAGGCCCCATGAAAACACGCATCACCGAACTCTTTGGCATCGAGCATCCAATCATTCAGGGCGGCATGCACCACGTTGGTTACGCCGAACTCGCCTCGGCAGTCGCCAACGCCGGTGGCCTGGGGATGATCACCGCCCTCACCCAGCCCAACCCCGAGGCCCTGGCCAACGAAATCCGCCGCTGCCGGGAAATGACCGACAAGCCTTTCGGCGTCAACCTGACCTTCCTGCCGTCGGTCAACACCCCGGACTATCCCGGTTATATCGAGGCGATCATCAAGGGTGGCGTCAAGGCCGTGGAAACCGCCGGCAACAACCCGCAGAAATACCTGCCGATCCTCAAGGAGCACGGCATCAAGGTGATTCACAAGTGCACCGCCGTGCGTCATGCGCTCAAGGCCCAAGCCATTGGCTGTGATGCCGTGAGTGTCGACGGCTTCGAGTGTGGCGGCCACCCCGGCGAAGACGATGTACCCAACTTCATCCTGCTGCCGCGCGCCGCCGAGGAGCTGGACATTCCCTTCGTAGCTTCCGGTGGCATGGCTGACGGCCGTTCACTGGCCGCCGCCCTGGCCCTGGGCGCCGAAGGCATGAACATGGGGACTCGTTTCATTGCCACTAAGGAAGCCCCGGTACACGACAACGTCAAACAGGCGATTGTTGCCGCCAGCGAACTGGACACCCGGCTGGTCATGCGTCCGCTGCGCAATACCGAACGGGTACTGAGCAATGCCGCTGTCGAACGCCTGCTGGAAAAAGAGCGCAAGCTCGGCGCCGAACTCAAGTTCGCCGACATTGCCGAGGAAGTTGCCGGTGTTTATCCACGCATCATGAAAACCGGTGAAATGGACGCCGGCGCCTGGTCCTGCGGCATGGTCGCCGGCCTGATCCGTGATGTGCCCAGCGTACAGGAACTGATCGAGCGCATCATGACCGAAGCCGAAGGCATCATCCGCCAACGCCTGGCCAGCATGATCAACCGCTGATCATGCGGACACGCCCCATGGATCGCCACGGCGCTACGCGCCTCGCGATGACGGTGCGGTGGTGCGGGGTGAACGCACAACGCCCCGCCACAATCCCGCGTCATTGCGAGCGCAGCGCGGCAATCCATGCAGGCTAAATTTCACACCACCGGCCAGTTACCTGCCGGAGATCAGCAAACAAGGAACCACTCATGAATTTCGACACACCGCTCTGCCTCTGCGGCCCGCTGCGCGAGCCCAAGCAGATGCTGGCCGATCAGGAATACAGTGGCCATACCTCGATCCATGACGACGCCATGGCCGAAAAACTCGGCTTCAAGGCCGGCCCAATTGAAGGCCCGACCCACTTCAGCCAGTTCACCCCGCTGCTGGCCGAAATCTGGGGCCAGGCCTGGTTCGAGCGTGGTTGTTTCTCCAGCCATTTCCTGAACATGGTGGTCGAGGGTGAGCAGGTGCGCGCCTTCGTCGAACGCCCGGCCCCGGGGGCTACGCGCGTGCGCTGCTGGGCAGAAAAAGCTGACGGCACTCCAGTGCTGGAAGCCAGTGCCAGCCTTGGCCCGGATGATGGCCCGAGCTTGCTCGACGAGCGTATGGCCAAACTGCGCGCCCCGGAGAAGCTGGTCATTCTGTCAGACCTGAGCGTCGGCATGAAAGGCGCAGTAGACGAGCCGGTCCGCATGGACCCTGACCAGCACATGGGCAATCTGTATCCGTTCTCGCTGAATCAGAAGCTTGAACGCATCACCGAAAATTCGCCCTGGTACTCCGACCCGGCAAGCACTCCCTGGGGCCGGGCGATCATTCCACTGGAAATGGTCAGCGTACTGGCCGAATACAGCAGCAAGCTGGCGCAATTCCCGGTCAAACAGCCGGTCATCGGCCTGTTTGCCGACCAGGAAATCCGCATGATTGACGGCCCGCTGTTCGTTGGTGAGGACTACCTGATCCGCCGCGAAGTAGTGGCTCTGTCGGAAAGCAAGCGCACTGAGTCCTACTGGGTTCGCTCACGCATCTATGACGCCAGCGGCACCACCCTGAAAGCCGAAATGCTGCTTAACCACGCCACCCTCAAGCATTCGTACGCCAACTACGAGGCCGAAGCCAAGGCCTGAGTCAGAAACACCAGCGGCGGCCAAGGCCGCCGCTGGGATACCTCAAACCAATATCTCAGACGGCTAGCCGCGTTTTCTGCTCCAAGCCCCCCTGGCTTCTCCCCGCCAAAGACTTCTTCAATCGAGCCTGCCATGCTAGGCTTTGCCTCGGTTGCGAGAAGCGCCCCAGGACTCACCAATTGCCACCAAAGGAATGCCAATGCAAATTCAGATCAACACCGACCGCAATATCACCGGTGACACCCGCCTTAGCGAAACCATCGAAGCCGAGCTGCGCAACAGCCTGGCCCGTTTCAGCGATCAGATCACCCGAATCGAACTGCACCTGCGCGACGAAAACAGCGCTACAAAATCAGGCTCCGCCGACAAGCGCTGCCTGCTTGAAGTCCGCCTGGCCGGACAGAACCCCGTCACCACCCAAGACACTGCCGAGCATGTGATGCAAGCAGTGACCGGCGCCGCCGAAAAAATGGTGCGCCTGCTGGAAACCCAGCTCGGAAAGCTCTCGCGCCACTAAGCACCGCCTGAGCCCTGGCATTACTCGCGCTCCGCTGATTGGCCTGTTCGTCAGGCCAGTCATCCAGCGCGTATCAGCCCCCATATCCGCCAGACCTATTGCCGCCCCTGTGCGCCTGTCCCGGCCCCTTGTTCTGACGAACCTGCTCCCATGACGACACAACGTATTGCCCTGATCATCCTGTTCGTACTGGCCCTGAGCCTGGGCGCTGGCTGGGCTAGCTGGACCTATTTGTTTAGCGAAGATATCGACAAGGCCCGGACTGCGGCCCTGGAACACGTACGCGCGCTGCACGATGAACAACTCAAAGCCGAGCTTCGGGCACAAATCAGCTCACTGTACTCTCTCAAGCGTAGGGCCCAAACGCTGCCCGGCGAATCCTATCGAACCGAGTATATTGACGACCAAACCACCATTTTGCAGCAGCAGCCGGACTTGCAGGAGCTGACACGCGCCTGGCTGGAGGGCACCGTCTTCGACAGCTACCCAGGACGCAACGACACGATCCGGATGCTCACAAGCAACACGCCCTTCTCTCTACGCTACAACTCCGAGCTGCAGTTTCCCTATAGCCTTGAATGGCACTCCATCACCCTGGACAACGGCCAGGTTCTGGAGGCATTGGACAGTTCAGCCCGTCCCGACGGTATCTGGCTGCACAAGTGGACAACGTTTAACCGCCTTGACCTGAAATACCCGCAAGACCAGGACGACCGCCCCGCCCCGGTAACCATGAACGGCAAGGCCGAGGTGGTCATTCCTCGCAGCATCCGGCTTTTTCACTTTTCCAAATCCGAGGTCGGCACCACCCAACAGGACGGCAACCTCAGCGTCAAACTGCTGTCCGTTGGCGACAACCACGCCGAAGTCGAGCTGATCAACCGCCACCCGCCTGCCGCAAACACGCCTGAATGGGCGCTCACCCCCATGTCGGTTCACGCCCAGGACCATACAAACCGCTATCTGGCCACACTAGGCAGCCTCAAGGCAGACCAAGCAGAAATGCGGCTTTACGAACGGCAGTTGCGTGCCGCCATGAAACAAAGCACCTACCAGGAAAGCTTTTTCAATGAGCAACACGCCGAGCGGCTCGCATTCAAACGCATGCAGCGCAAGTATCGTCACAAGATCTATTTCAGAGGCGGTGTTGAGAACATCACGGTCATCGCACTCGACCTATCAGACATCACACTCCACCTGCAAGACCTGATGGCACCGGTCTACCAGCTTGAATCGCGGGTCAAGGACCTGGAGTTTCGGGCCTATCCAGCTCCCACCGTCATCCATGACGAAAGCCTGCCGGCGTACCTGAGCGACTATGACATCAGCGAAGAAGAACAGCGCCAGCGCATCAGCTTCTACCAGGAGGCGGAATCGTCTCGTAACGCCGTGATCCGGTTCGACAATGGCGCCCCTTTCAACTGGCGTGTCGCCGGCAGGACCAACAACCAGGTCAACTTTTACTCGCGAAGCGAATCAGGGGCCAGGGAGCCGATAGAGGGCGTCAGTCAGCATGCGTTCAGTATCAATATCTACGACCAGAACATCCGCTACTATCTCCCCAACTTCAGCAACAGACAGCGTCCAGCCTATGCCAGCGGCACCATGCCGCTGGTCCGGCCCGAGGTGAAGCGGTTCGAGTATGCGGCAGATGCCCTGCCTGAAAATCTTGAGCTCAAGGACAACGCCCTGCTGATCCAGCTACACGACTATCCGGAACAGCGCTGGCGGTTTTACGCCAGGGACAGCAACGGCAAGTACCTGCTGCAGATGTTCGAAGCCAGCCACACGGGCGATGACAGCAAGCCGCTCTACAAGGCCCTGTACTTCTATGGCCAGCCGGCCAGCATCGATGCTTACTTCCTGGCTGAGGTTCACAGGCTGAATTACGATTTTGATATCGAACTCAGAGAGCCCGAGCATCCCTGCTATGCCTCTGACCACATCATGATGGCGGGCTGCCTGTAAACCGAGCCGCCCGCTATCAGCCCTGCTCCCCGCACAGCGACCGGGTCAGCAACGCTGCCAACCGCTCGCCGCTGTAGCCCAGCGCCAGCAGCACATGAAGCTTGGCGAAAGCCGCTTCGGGGGTCAGATCGTTGCCGGGGATCACGCCAATGCGGTTGAGCGCAGCGCCCGTGGCATAGGCGCCCTGGCTGACCTGGCCCTGATAGCACTGGCTGATATTGAGCACGCTGATACCGGCCTGCACCGCCCGCTGCAGGCTATCCATCAACGCCTTGTCGGCATCCGGCGGGTTGCCGACCCCATAGGTCGCCAGCACCAGCCCCTGCAAACCAGGGCTGGCCAGCACCGCATCGAGCAAACTGGCCGGCATGCCCGGATAGACATTGAGCACCGCCACCCGACTGGCATCGAAGGCTGGAATCCGAAAATCCGGCTCGCCCTTAGGCAGCAACAGATCATCGCGCAAATGCAGGTCAATACCCACCTCGCCCAGCCAGGGCGCATTCGGCGAATCGAAGGCATCAAAGCCGGTGCTGCGCACCTTGCGCGCACGGTTACCGCGCAGCAGACGGCCGCGGAAGTAGATGCACACCTCGTGAACGCGGCCGCTGGCGGCCAGGATCAGCGAGGTGGCGAGATTATCCAGCGCGTCCGTGCGCGGCTGCGCCAGCGGGATCTGCGAGCCGGTCAGGATCACCGGCTTGTCACAGCCGCGTAGCAGAAAAGACAGCGCCGACGCAGTGTAGGCCATGGTATCGGTGCCATGCAGCAGCACGAAACCGTCGTAGTTGTGCCATTGCTCAACCACAACCCCGGCAATACGCGCCCAGTCGGCCGGCACCAGATTGGCGCTGTCGATCAGATGCTCCAGCTCGATCAGATCATAGTCGGGCAAGGCCTCGGCGCCGTCGTCCCAATGCGCGTGCAAGCGCCCGGCAAAGCCGGGCATTGGCACATAGCCGTCGGCCGACGGCAGCATGCCGATGGTGCCGCCGCAATAGACGATCAGCACCCTGCCCTTCACGACACCACTCCTGCCGGTGCCAGCATGGCCCGTGGGCTGAGCAAACGATCCAGCTCCAGTTCTTCCAGCAACCCTTCGCCAAGCACCAGTTCGCGCACGGTGCTGCCGCTATGCAGTGCCTCGGCGGCGATGCGGGTAGCGTTGGCGTAGCCGATGCGCGGTACCAATGCGGTGATGATGCCAATGCTGTTGTCGACATGCCGGGCGCACTGCTCGGCATTGGCGCGAATGCCCTGGATGCAGCGCTCATCGAGCATGCTGCAGGCAGCTTCAAGCATCTTCATCGAGTTCAGCAGGTTGTAAACGATCAAAGGCTCCATGGCGTTGAGCTGCAACTGCCCGGCCTCGGCAGCCAGGGTTACTGCCAGATCGCTGGCGATCACCTGATAGGCCGTCTGGTTGACTGCCTCGGGGATTACCGGATTGACCTTGCCGGGCATGATCGAGGAACCCGGCTGGCGCGGCGGCAGCAGAATCTCGCCAAGCCCGGTGCGCGGGCCGCTGGAAAGCAGGCGCAGGTCGTTGCACATCTTGCCGAGCTTGACCGCAAAACGCTTGAGAATCCCCGAAAACAGCACGAAGGCACCCATGTCCGAGGTAGCCTCAACCAGGTTGCTGGCCGACACGATCGGCTTGGCGGAAATCTCCGCCAGATACTTCACCGCCAGCGCCTGATAGCGTGCAGGCGCATTGATACCGGTACCGATCGCAGTACCGCCCAGGTTGACCTCGCACAGCAGCCGGCTGGCCTCGTGCAGGCGATCAACGTCTTCACCCAGGTTGACGGCAAAGGCCTCGAACTCCTGGCCCAGCGTCATGGGTACCGCATCCTGCAACTGAGTCCGGCCCATCTTGACGATATCGGCAAACTCGCGGCCCTTGGCTTCCAGGCTGCCCTTCAAGCGGATAATCGCCTGCTCCAGAGGCTCAGCACAGAACTGCACTGCCAGACACACGGCAGTCGGATAGGCGTCGTTGGTCGATTGCGACTTGTTGACGTCGTCGTTGGGGTGCAGGTACTGGTACTCGCCCTTGGCATGCCCCAGCTTTTCCAACGCCAGGTTGGCGATCACCTCGTTGGCATTCATGTTGGTCGAGGTACCGGCTCCGCCCTGGATCAGGTCGACCACGAACTGGTCGTGCAGCGCCCCAGCGATGATGTCGTCACAGGCCGCGACAATCGCCTCGGCCTTGTGCGGCGCCAGCACCTCAAGATCGCGGTTGGCCAGCGCAGCGGCCTTCTTGACCATGGCCAGCGCGCGAATAAACGCCGGGAAATGGCTGATCGGCACGCCGGTAATGGCGAAGTTGTCCAGCGCACGCTGGGTCTGAATGCCATACCAGGCGTCAGCGGGCACCGCCAGATCGCCGAGCAGATCGTGTTCAATACGGGTGTTCATGATGGCGAGGGACCTCAGTGGGTATCACAGTGAACGGGAGGGGTGGCCCGCCCAGACGGGCGGGCCGTTGGATGGATCAGGAAAGGGTTTCGCGCGGCTGGGCCAGAGCGGCACTACGCTGCTGCAGGCGCTCGATATCCTCGGGTTCCAGCACCCAGGCCGCTGGATCAACGTTCATGTCGCGGAACTTCTCAGCCTCGAAGATCGGCTGCTCGACACCCTCGGCAATCTGCCGGTCGTAGTCCTTGAGAATCCGCAGACCCGGCTTGAACAGCGCCACCAGAGCAATCAGGTTGACCAGTGCCAGCAGGCCCATGGTCACATCGGCAAAGGCGAACACAGTGCCCAGATCGGTGGTCGCACCCCAGCACACCAGACCAATGGTGATCACCCGGAAGCCGTTGAACAGGTTCTGGTTCGAGGTATTGAAGAAGTTGATGCTGTTCTCGCCCAAGTAGTAGTTGTACAGCACGGTACTGAAGCCAAACAGCAACAGCGCGATACTGACGAAGCTACGACCCCAGTCACCGACGTGATCAGCCAGTGCCGACTGGGTCAGCGCCACACCGCCGATGTCAGCCAGCGCCGCCGGATCGTAGATGCCGCTGAGCAGAATGATGAAGGCGGTGCAGGAACAGATGATGATGGTGTCGATGAACACCGAGAACGACTGCACCACGCCCTGGTTGGCCGGGTGCGGCACATAGGCCACCGCCGCCACGTTGGGCGCACTGCCCAGACCGGCCTCGTTGGAGAACAGGCCACGCTTGACGCCCATCATGATCGCCGCGCCAATACCACCACCGACGACCTGCTCCAAACCGAAGGCGCTCTTGACGATCAGTACGATCACATCAGGAATCAGGCTCAGGTTCATGCCCAGTACGACCAGGGTAATCAGCAGGTAACCCACCGCCATGATCGGCACCAGGAACTCCGCTACCCGGGCAATTCGCTTGACCCCACCGAAGATGATCAGACCGGCGATCATCGCCAGACCAATGCCAGAGTAGAACACCGGGATGTTGAAAGCGTCATTCAGCGAGGTCGCTACCGCATAGGATTGCAGCGCGTTGAAGCCGAAACCGAAGGTCACCAGCAGCAGTACCGAATAAACCGCCGCCATCCACTTCCAGCGCGGCCCCAGCCCCTTGGAGATATAGTGCGCCGGACCACCACGATAGGTGCCATCCGGCTCGGCCTGCTTGTAGGCCTGGGCCAGGGAACATTCAAGGAAACTGGTGGCCATACCTATCAGGCCGACCATCCACATCCAGAAGATCGCGCCCGGACCACCCAGCGTGATCGCCACGGCGACACCGGCGATATTACCGCCACCCACCCGGCCGGCAATCGACAGCACCAGCGCCTGGAATGAGCTCAAATGGCCGTGTTTATTGCGCTGAAACGCCTGACTGGCGCCCAATACGCGGAACATGCGAGTGAAATAGCGGAATTGAACGAAACGCGAAGCAACAGTGAAGCCGACACCGACGATCAGCAGCAGGGCTATCAGGACCTTGCCCCACAGCAGGTCATTGAGTAAGTCCAGCATGGCAGTCTCCGTGGTTGTTGTTGTAGGAAGAGATGCATTTAAACAACCCGACGGCGCTGTTAGAATTTTGCTTTCTAGCGTCAAAGTGGCGCAAACTGTCGCTGTTAGCGCATCAAATCGCGCTAGCGCAAACTGACGCACATGAACACGGAAACCGCCTGATGAGCGACCCCGGACTGCATGACGATCTGGCCCAGAACCTGAAGCTGCTCTGCAGCTACTACAAATCCATCGCCGAAGTCTGCCGGCGCCTGGATATCAACCGCCCACAGTTCAACCGCTACCTCAGCGGTCAGCACAAACCCTCCGCCAACACCCTGCGCCGTCTGTGTGAATTCTTTGGGGTCGAGGTGCAGGAAATTTTGCTGCCGCACGAGCAGTTCGAACGGCTGGTGCAGGTTCGCCCGCGTTACGAGCGCAGCACCGTCGATGCCGCCGGCACCGTACTCGAACATCTCGACCAGCTAGGCAAGACCAGCGGCGAACTGGAGCGCTACCTGGGCTACTACTTCGAGTACTACCTGTCGATGTCTACCCCCGGCAAACTGCTGCGCAATCTGGTCTGCCTGGAGCGGCGCGACGATCAGGTGGTGTTCCAGCGTACCGAACGCATGCAACCCAGCCCCGCAGAGCCGCCCTATCACAACCGCTATCAGGGCATCGCCTACCTGCTGGCCGACCGCCTGTTTCTGGTCGACTATGAAACCCTCAACCGCCGCGAAATCACCCAGACCATCCTGTTCCCCAGCTTTCGCAACCGGGTTACCCGGCTGACCGGGCTCAAGGTCGGCGTCTCGGACAACAGTCAACGCATGCCCTGCTGCGCCCGTGTGCTATATGAATACCTCGGCCCCAGCGTGCGTCTGCGCAAGGCGTTCAGCCTCTGCGGCCTGTACGACAGCCAGGACCCGCGCATCGACCAATCGATCCGCGAAGCAGTCAGCAACGACATGCTCCCCGGCCAAACCCTGTTTCAGGCGAGACACTGACATGACCCCGGTCAAACACCTCAGCATCAGCATCAACCGCCCACCCGCCGAGGTTTACGCCTGGGCCGGCAACCCGCTTAACCTGCCCCAATGGGCCGCCGGCCTGGCCCGCTCGCAGGTCAGCCCAGACGGTGACAGCTGGCAAGTCCAGGCCCCCTTCGGCCGCGTGCGCCTGCGCTTCGCCCCGGCCAACGACTTCGGCGTCATGGACCACGATGTCGAACTGGAAACCGGCGAAGTCGTCCACAACCCCATGCGCGTAGTCCCCAACGGCACCGGCAGCGAGTTCATCTTCACCCTGATCCGCCAACCGGGCATGACCGATGCACAATTCGAAGCCGACGCCCAAGCGGTGGCGGCAGACCTGCAAACATTGAAAAGGCTATTGGAAGCACAAAGCTAAGAAGCAGCGCCGCCGGCTGCCAGAGGCCGGCCGAAGCAAGCCTGCAGACTTCAGGAGCCACCATGAAAGCCATACTGCTAGGCAATGCCGGCGCCGGAAAAAGCACTCTGGCCAGACAACTGATCGGCGAACGCCCGATAGCCCGCCTCTCGCTGGACGAAATTGCCTGGGACGAAGGGCCCGAGCGCAAACCGCTGAGCGAAAGCCTGGCCCTGCTGCACGAGTTTATCGAGCAACATGAGCACTGGGTGATCGAAGGCTGTTACAGCGACCTGATTGAAGCGGCCCTGCCCCACTGCAGCGAACTGCGCTTTCTCAACCCTGGCACCGACACCTGCATCGCCCACTGCCGCAGCCGGCCCTGGGAGCCAGAGAAATTTGCCTCGCCCGAGCAGCAACAGGCCATGCTCGAATACCTGATCGACTGGGTTGGCAGCTATGCCAGCCGCGACGATGAGTACGGCCTCCAACGCCACCGCCAACTGTTTGAGCGCTTCACCGGCCCCAAGGTCGAATACCTCAGCCCCGCCAGCAACCCCGCGCCCTGGCAGCTCTACCGTATCGACGACAACGGCAACGAAATCACCATGCAACACTTCAGCGACTACAGCGAGGCCGAACGCACCCGCCAGGACTTCGAACAACGCGGCCACAAGCAGACCTACCTGATCAAAGCCAGCCCCTGAGCCTCCCTGGATCTCTACCGAGAGCACCATCCCCCTGGGAGCCTGGAGCATCTGCTCCAGGACACAAACGCTTCAACACGGCGCAAATGAGCCTCACACCAACCGAACAAAAACACCTACACTGCTGCAGCAATGCCCACAACAACCAAAAACAAGGCCAACACGCATGACCCTGAACTCCATCTTTCTCCCGATCGTCGTCCAAACCCTGCTCATCCTGTGGCTCTACATCCTGCTCAACCTGCGCAAACAGCGGGCCGCCAGTCAGGGCCAAGTCGATGAAAGCCGCCGCGCGCTGTTCGATGACGCCTGGCCTGAGTCGGTAATCAAGGTCAACAACTGCATTCGCAACCAGTTCGAACTGCCGCTGCTGTTCTGCGTTCTGTGCATCACGTTGTCGATCCTCAATGCGGTCGGCTGGCTGGCGCTGGCTTGTGCCTGGCTGTTTGTCGCCAGCCGGATTGCGCATGCCATCGTCCACACCGGCTCCAACATCATCATGGTGCGGCGACGGCTGTTCATGATCGGCACAGTGCTGGTACTGATCATGACCGTCCTGCTACTGCTACGCCTGCTCGGCCTGTATTAGGCCAGCCCCCGCATAAAACTCGCAGCCGGCCCCTGTGTGTGTCGCGCTCCCGCGCGACACCTCACCTCCCCAAAAGTACCCCCCAGCGCGTTTTTATGAGACCATCGCGCCCCCTGAAAGCCCTACGCACACAGCACCTGCCCAGTAGCCAACCCCCGGTAAGCCGCCCATGGAAATCAAAGTCAATTATCTCGACAACCTGAGACTTGAAGCCAAGTTCGACGACTTTACCGTCATTTCCGACCAGCCCATCCGCTACAAGGGTGACGGCTCGGCGCCCGGCCCGTTTGACTACTTCCTGGCCTCCTCGGCCATGTGCGCAGCCTATTTCGTCAAGGTCTACTGCAACACCCGCAACATCCCGACCGACAACATCCGCCTGTCGCAGAACAACATCGTCGACCCCGAAGACCGCTACAAGCAGATCTTCAAGATCCAGGTCGAGCTGCCCGAAGACATCAGCGAAAAAGATCGCCTGGGCATCATCCGCTCCATCGACCGCTGCACCGTGAAAAAGGTCGTGCAGGCCAGCCCCGACTTCCAGATCGAAGTAGTGGAAAACCTCGACGAAGACGCCCAGGCCCTGCTGACCCTGAACCCAGCCAGCGACAGCCAGACCTATATCGAAGGCAAGGACCTGCCGCTGGAGCAGACCATTGCCAACATGACGGCAATCCTCGCCGAACTGGGGATGAAGATCGAAATCGCCTCCTGGCGCAACATCGTGCCGCACGTCTGGTCACTGCACATCCGCGATGCCGCCTCACCCATGTGCTTCACCAACGGCAAGGGCGCAACCAAGGAAGCCGCGCTGTGCTCGGCACTGGGCGAATTCATCGAGCGGCTGAACTGCAACTTCTTCTACAACGACCAGTACTTCGGCCAGGACATCGCCAACAGCGCCTTCGTCCACTACCCGAATGAAGAATGGTTCCAGCCTGGCCCCAACGGCGAACTGCCCGACGGCCTGCTCGACGACTACTGCCTGGCCATCTACAACCCCGAAGGCGAACTGCTCGGCACTCACCTGTACGACACCAACTCCGGCACCCCCGAACGCGGCATCTGCGCCCTGCCCTTCGTACGCCAGTCCGACGGCGAAGTGGTGTACTTCCCGTCCAACCTGATCGAAAACCTGTACCTCTCCAATGGCATGAGCGCCGGCAACACCCTGCCCGAAGCCCAGGTACAGTGCCTGTCGGAAATCTTTGAACGCGCAGTGAAAAAGGCCATCATCGAAAACGAACTGGCGCTGCCCGACGTACCCGACGAAGTGCTGGCCAAGTACCCGCACATCCAGGAAGGCATCCAGGCGCTGGAAGCCCAGGGCTTCCCGGTACTGGTCAAGGATGCCTCGCTGGACGGCCAATTCCCGGTCATGTGCGTAACCCTGATGAACCCGAGAACCGGCGGCGTGTTCGCCTCCTTCGGCGCACACCCGAGCTTTCAGATCGCGCTTGAGCGCAGCCTGACCGAACTGCTGCAAGGCCGCAGCTTCGAAGGCCTGAACGACCTGCCGGCGCCGACCTTCAACTCCATGGCGGTCAGCGAGCCGAACAACTTCGTCGAACACTTCATCGACTCCAGCGGCGTAGTGTCCTGGCGCTTCTTCAGCGCCAAATCCGAGTTCGAATTCTGCGAATGGGACTTCTCCGGCACCAGCGAAGAAGAAGCCGCCACCCTATTCGGCATCCTCGAAGAACACGGTCTGGAAAGCTACATGGCCGTCTTCAACGACCTGGGCGCCCCGGTCTGCCGCATCCTGGTGCCCGGCTACTCCGAGGTCTACCCGGTCGAAGACCTGATCTGGGACAACACCAACATCGCCCTGCAGTTCCGCGAAGACATCCTCAACCTGCACCGCCTGAGCGACGAGCAACTGGCCGACCTGCTGGAGCGCCTGGAAGACAGCGAACTCGACATCTACATGACCATCATCACCCTGATCGGCATCGAGTTCGACGAAAACACCGTCTGGGGCCAGCTCACCATTCTGGAACTGAAACTGCTGATCCAGCTCGCCCTCGGCCAGCACGAAGCCACACTGGAAAGCGTGGAAACCTTCCTGCAATACAACGACAACACCGTCGAGCGCCGGCGCTTCTACCAGGCCATGCAGGCCGTACTGGAAGTCACCCTGGACGACGAACTGGAACTGGACGACTACCAATACAACTTCCAGCGCATGTTCGGCACAGAGACCCTGAGCGCCGTCATCGGCTCAGTCAACGGCAGCACCCGCTTCCACGGCCTCACCCCCACCAGCCTGGCACTGGAAGGCCTGGACAAACACCAGCGCCTGATCGACAGCTACCAAAAACTCCACCGCGCCCGCGCCCAAAAAGCCGGCCAATAAACAACCCAAGGCCCCAACCACGGGGCCTTACCCCAAAGCCCACACCAAGAGCTTGCACCTGGGAGCCTGCACCTGGGAGCCTGGAGCATCCGCTCCAGGCAATCCCCCAGCCCAACCACCAGCTCACCTAGGAGTGTCGTACGCCCGCGCGACACAAAACCCACCACACCACAAAAATGGCCCTTGGCCTCCACGCCATAACGGTTTATCTTCAAACCATCATCGACAAGGAGGTCAGCATGGCCCAGCAAGGACAAGCAATCCGCAGCAAAACAGTCCACGCCCAGCGATACACCCTTGGATTACATGCAAAACCCTGCATTCGATATGCGCCAGGGCATGATTGTACGCATGAAATAGAGAAGCCAAGCGATTACGCTGGAGTGTTTGGGGTGTGGGTTAAGGGATTGAATGTATGAAGGTTTTCCGCTCGTCAGTGCTGAGCAAGACCGCAATCATAGAGAAGCCACTGATATGTGGTCATAAAGCCGTCGATCCACTTCACTGTTATGTGTAGTCAGCTATGAGCACAGAAATAAGACAGTATCTCGGAATCGCGGTCGCAATGGAGGGGAACTCTGGCGGCTATCCGCATGGAGAGCGGCACGCACTTATTCTCTACGTGGCGCAGGAGGAAGGAGCTGAGCCCGATTGGGATGAGGCAGAGAATATCGTTCTTGAGAAACTATGGGGCAATGTAAGGCTTAGGAAAACTGGCGTTCTCGCAAAAAATATGGACCTTCAGGAGCCTTTTTTAGAGATGTATACGCAGGCGATGGAATACGGATCAGCTTTGCTTATATACACTGAGGTTGAGGATGAAAACACATAACCAAGCGTACCAGTTCGCCGCCGCAAGCGGCGGCAGGACGCTCGTAAACTCGCGCCTCTGTACGCGGCGTTAGCGAGATAATCAAGATGCTTAGTTTGAATTGGATGATTTATGGGAAGGACCACCCTTCTTTAGCCCGTCGTCATTGCGTTCACGGAATAACCGCATTAGCGATTTTAACTGCATGGGGGTTGAAGTCAGATTTTATCGCATCAGAGAGTTGGTCGAGTGTAGGTCTATACCTTTCCTTGTTTATAACAGCTGTGTTAACAGCTTTGCCCTGGTATGGATACATTACAAAAAAGATAAAGATGCAGCGTGAATTGAAAAAACTAAAGTTTACGCTTTTTTTGATGCTAATCCCACCATTAACTATGATGTTCATCTACACCGGACTTGTGCATGGAGCACCCTCAATTATCACCGCTTTTTTTGGATCTGATAGAAAAGTAGTACAGGAATTGGAAAAGGCAACGTTCTTTAATAAAAGACATTGCAATTATAGGCTTGAAGGTGATTTTCTAGATCGCGCTTTACCCTCACACATTTGCATTAATCTTGAGTATTATTCATCATCTCCAGACCTTGTACAGGTCACATTAAGTGGTAAAGAAAATTATTTCGGTTTTTTAATTGGCAATGTATCGAGTGCTAGTCGCTAACAATCGCAGGCACTGGGACAAAATTTCCGCTGCGCTACAATTTTGCCCGTGCTGCGGGCGTTAAGCATCAAGAATAGCTCGGAGTAAGCATTGAACCTATTCATAGATACAAATGTATTTCTTTCGTTTTACCATCTTTCAAACGATGATCTTGAAGAGATACACAAACTGGCGGCACTTCTCGAGAAAGGAGACGTAAAGCTTTGGCTGACTGAACAGGTAAAGGATGAATTCAAAAGGAACAGAGAAAACAAAATATCGGAAGCCGTAAAGAAACTTCAAGAGCAAAAGAAAAAGCCCCAGTTTCCGCAGATATGTAAGGATTATGAAGAATATCCAGTAATACGTGAACTCCAAAAAGAATATGAAAAGCATTTGTCGTCTCTTATTAAAAAAGTCTCTGACGATGTTGCATCAAGAAGCCTAAAGGCAGACGAAAAGATAACGGAGCTTTTTGGGAAAGCAACTATCATCAGTACGGATTCTAGCTTGATAGAAAAAGCAAGGTTCAGAATGGATGTACGTAATCCACCTGGGAAAGATGGTTCTCTGGGGGATGCAATTAACTGGGAAGGTTTATTGGAGTCTGTGACAAATGGAGAGCCGTTGCACTTGGTTGCGGACGACAAAGATTACTATTCTGTCCTTGATGAAAATGTAATAAAAGAATTTCTGAGTGATGAATGGGCTGAGAAGAAAGAATCCCAAGTGCATTTTTATAGGCGGCTTTCACAGTTCTTCAAAGAGCACTATCCAGAAATTAAATTGGCAACAGAGCTTGAAAAAGAGTTGGCGATTAAGGCCCTTGTTAATAGTAGTAACTTTGCATCAACTCATTCATCAATATCTAAGCTGTCTAAATATGCTGAGTTTAATAAGTCGCAAGCAAACGAGCTAGCTCAGGTTGCAATTAGCAATAGCCAAATAAATTGGATTATCTGTGATTCGGACGTCTATGAATTCTATAGCAACCTCATTGAAAGTCATGGCGCTCACCTGGAAAATGAGCTTTTGGAACAGCTCAAAGAAGAGTTGTCAGATTGTGAGCCAAGCGACGATGATGCTTAACAAAACATTGCAGCGGACAAGCCGCTGAATGCGGCGTTAGACGTTTCCCCCAGGAGAAAAAGAGTGCAATCAGTCCCTGTTCGCCAAGCCGTTCTCGCCGACATCGAGAAGATCATTCCGTTGTTTGATGGATATCGCCAGTTCTATGGCCAGCCAAGTGACGAGGCTGCAGTCCGAGACTTCTTGCGCAAACGGTTTGAGCAACGAGACTCAGTGCTGTTTGTGGCCGAGGTTGAAGGCCGAACGGTTGGCTTCACGCAGCTCTACCCAACGTTCTCATCTGTGTCGATGGCGCGGACCTTCGTGCTCAATGATCTGTTCGTATCGCCTGCGGCAAGAAGGTCTGGCGTTGGGCGAAGCCTACTTAGTGCAGCGGCGCACTACGCACGAGAGGTCGGTGCTATCCGACTGTCGCTCTCAACGGCCATCACAAACAAAGCAGGTCAGTCTCTCTATGAGGGTGCAGGCTGGCGGCGTGACGAGGTTTTCTATGTGTACCACTTTGCCACAAACGTCTAACCATTCCATCGAGCGGATGGAGGGCCTCCCCCTGAGGCTTTTGAAATGGCCTCCGTTTTGAACTTCCCCCGCAAAATTGGCTTAGGCCTTCTGCTAACACTCGCCATACTGCTCTTCGCAGCGCTGGCCAATGGCCCCAGCATATTACTCGACATATTTTTCGCCATGATCTATCTCCCGCTGGCTCCCCTCGCCCACCTGGGGCTGCCGGTTATTGAGCCGGGATCGGGTTGGGGGTGGTCGGGGCCGTCTAATTTTGGCTTTGCGCTTGCCATAGGCTTTTGGCTGGGCGCTTGGCTATTGATTGGCCATGTCGTTGAGATAGTCTTGAGGCGATTAAAAACGCCTGATTAGCTAACCGGGGTTTTACCTTCAACCAGAGCAGGCGCATCACCATGCCCAACCTGAACACTGTAGAAATCAAAGCCTTCGTCCCCGCCCGGGACTTCGAGCTATCCAAACGTTTTTACACCGACCTTGGCTTTACCCTGGCCTGGGGCTCGGACGATATGGCGTATTTTCATGCCGGCTCGTGCAGCTTTCTGCTCCAGCGCTTCTACGTAAAGGAGCATGCCGACAACTTCATGATGCACCTGCTGGTCGAGGATGTGGAAAGCTGGTGGCAGCACGTGTGCAGTCAACAACTGGGCGATAAGTACGGTGTGCGTATACTGCCACCGGAAGACCGGCCCTGGGGCATGCGGGATTTTGTGATTGATGACCCAACAGGGGTGCTGTGGCGGATTGGCCAGAATACCGACCCGGTTCAATAGCGGGCTCAAGGAGGGAACCATGGCAACAACAGGCAGCTGTTTGTGCGGCGGTGTGACGTTCAGTATTGGCCGCCGCGATGGTTTGCCAGAGACCTGCAGATTGGCGACGCTACTGCATGGCTGTGAGCAGGGTATGCCGCAACCAGGTATTGGCCGGATCCGACTCGCGTTCTTTGTGCCAGAACAGGTGCAACTCCACGCCCGGCACCGTCATCGGTAGTGGGTGAATATGGTTGTCCAGATAGGCGTTGCTGGAAATCGCCAGGCCGCGAGGCATAGTTAGCAGCAGATCGCTGCCAGCAACTATACGACAGGCCGACTCATAGTGTTGGCAGCGTGCGGCGATCTGACGTTTGATGCCTTGTCGAGCCAGTTCGAAGTCCACAACACCGTATCCCATACGCCGGGACGACACAGTGACATGCTGCGCGGCCAAGTAACTGTCGCTGTCAATGGCAGCGCTTGAGCGGCTGACCACCACAAACTCGTCACGGCTCAGGAAGCTATGAAACAGTTCGTCATCGGCTGCCTGTGCCACATCAATGGCGCAGTCGAGGCGACCAGTAGCCAGGTCTGCTTTGAGCGTTGAGCGTTTGATACGCGCGCTGGCGACCTGAATCCCTGGCACAGCTCCACGCAGTACCTTGACCAGGGTCGGCAGCAGGGCGTGCTCAATCACGTCGTGCATCGCCAAGGCCACCGTGGCGATATCGCGCGCGGGCTCAAAACTATGACTGTGGGCTACGGCTCGTTGCAGAAACCCCAAACCTTCCTGAACGTCCGGCCAAATACGCGTGGCCAGCGGCGTCGGCACAACACCCTGAGCCTCGCGGATGAACAGCTGGTCGTCGAGTTGTTGGCGCATACGAGCCAGCGCATGGCTAACGGCTGATTGGCTTACCGATAGTAATTCTGCGGCGCGTGTGAGATTGCGTTCGCGATAAATCGCGGCGAAGACTCGAAACAGGTTCAAGTCCAAGCGTGTTATGAGAGATGAGTAATTATTTTTGTTCATGACTGCCAATGAAAAACCATCACTTCATTAATTATATGCCAACACCTAGCATGGCGATACTCAGTCGAAGCGCCAGTCCATGCACTGTGAAAGGTATTCCGTGGTCGTGATTGGCCGGCTCGTGTCAGATCTGAACATTGGAAGAGGCAATAAAATGAGCAGCACAAATTCAGGCAGGGTTGCTTTGGTAACTGGCGCGGCGAACGGCATTGGTCGCGCCACCGCGTTGGCATTCGCAAAAAACGGGTACAAAGTAGTTGTCTCCGACATCGACAGCCAAGCAGGTAAAGAGACCGTGGCGTTGATTGAGGAGGCAGGTGGTGAGGCAACGTTCATCCACTGCGATGTGTCCCGTGATGAAGACGTACGCCTATTGGTTGACGGAACCGTGTCAACCTACGGCAGGCTTGATTGCGCATTCAACAACGCAGGGATTGAGATTGAGAAATGCAAATTGGCCGAAGGCGAAGAAGGTGTTTTCGATGCCATCATGAACGTGAACGTGAAGGGGGTATGGCTGTGTATGAAATATCAAATCCCCGTGATGCTTGCACAGGGGGGTGGGTCAATTGTTAACACCGCCTCAGTCGCGGGTTTGATCGCTGCGCCCAAACAGGGCATTTATTCAGCCTCCAAGCATGCGGTGATCGGGTTAACCAAGACAGCTGCGGCCGAATACGCCCGAAAGAATATTCGAGTGAATGCCGTTTGCCCTGCAATTATCGACACTGAAATGTTTCGTCGTGCCAACGCAGCTGATGCAAGGTATGTGGCGATGGCAGTAGCAGCTCATCCGATCGGGCGGATAGGCACTGTCGAAGAAATTGCCGCAGCCGTTCTTTACTTGTCCGGAGATTTGGCGGGCTTTACGACGGGCGTCGCCATGCCGGTCGATGGCGGCCTCACGGCCCAGTAAGCAATAAAAAAACAATATGAATATATAGCCAATTACAGAGAATAGTTATGAGCGGATACCGGAGCTTTACCCGTGAAGATCGTGAAGGTGTGGCCGTGGTGCGATTCAATCACCCGCCAATTAATTTGGTCGACCGTACCATGGTGATCGACTTGCTCCGTTTGGCCCAACAGCTTGAGAATGATGACCAGACCAAAGTCGTTATCTTTCGCAGCGACCATCCTGAATTCTTCCTTGCCCACTATGATCTGGGCAGTGAACTCGACGCTCCTCCCGTAGTCTTGCCACCAGGCACGACGAGCCCACTTAGTGGGCTCTTCAGTCGTTTGAGTCGCCTCCCTCAGGTAACTATTGGTGAGTTGAGAGGGCGCGCCCGAGGAGCCGGAAGCGAATTTCTTCTGGCGCTGGATATGCGTTTTGCCGCGCGCGAAACCGCAGTGCTTGGCCAACCGGAAATTGGAGTGGGACTTTTACCGGGGGCAGGCGGAACTGTCCGGTTGACGCAAATGCTGGGTAGAGGCCGGGCATTGGAAGTATGCCTGGGCGGAGAGGATTTTGATGCCAATACCGCCGAGCTCTACGGCTGGATCAACCGAGCGCTGCCAGGCGAGCAACTCAGCGACTTTTGCGATGCTCTTGCCCGCCGTATTGCTGGGTTTCCGGCCAAAGGTATCGGCAATGTTAAAGCGGTGGTGGATACTGTCAGCAGACCTGATGAAGATACTCTGGCGGATGAGTCACAGCGCTTCGTTGCCGATATGCACGAGCAAGAAACAATTGATCGCGTGAAATGGTTGCTCTCGCAGGGCGGCCAAACCCAAGGCGCCATGGAACTTAAACTTGGTGAGCTGCTGGACATGTATCCCCTTCCTATCGATGCATAGCGATCATCCGTCCGCAGCTTTCTGCTCCAGCGCTTCTATGTAAAAGAGCATGCCGACAACTTCATGATGCACCTGCTGGTTGAGGATCTGGAAAGCTGGTGGCAGCATGTGTGCAATCAACAACCGGGCGAGAAGTACGGTGTGCGCATCCTGCCACCAGAATCCCGACCCGGTTCAATAGCGGGCTCAAGGAGGAACCATGGCAACAACAGGCAGCTGTTTGTGCGGCGGTGTAACGTTCAGTATTGAAGGTGAGCTGGAGCCCATTCAGGTGTGCCACTGCAGGCAATGCCGCAAGGCTCAGGGTACGCCGTTGGTCAGCAATATTCCGGTATCGGCGGCGGCGTTTACGTTGCTCAGCGGTGAGCAGTTGCTGAGTGCCTATGAATCCTCGCCGGGCAAGCATCGATTCTTCTGCAAGGTCTGTGGCTCGCCGGTTTACAGCCGCCGCGACGGTTTGCCAGAGGTGCTGCGCATTCGTGCCGGGACGCTGGATGGCGAGTTGCAGACCCGGCCGGTGGCGCATTTTTACTATGCCCACCGGGCGAACTGGTTTGAGGTCAACGATGAACTACCGAAGTTTCCTGAGGCCTATATTCCGGCGGAGAAGCCTTAGCCCGCCCCCGAGAATGGTATCGGTACGTACAGCAGACTGACTGTGACATCAGGCGTCTACTGGCGCGCAAGGCTGAAATGTCCGCCGGTCTATGGCCAGGGTTTGACCAGCCAGCAGCAAAAAACACAGGGAGAGTAGTTTTCGTGTCATACATGCATCCAGGCGTGACTGTCAGTCCATTTTCAAGAGACCGCAACGTAGCAGGGATCATCGGCCTGCTTTTCGCCCTAACAAGCCCGCTTGCCCTGGCCGATGAGTCACTGTTTCTGTGCAAGGCAGACGAACAGCTGATTTTCGGCTGTGACATAGGAGAAAAAACCGTCTCGCTCTGCGCCTCTAAAGAGCTCACCAGAGAATCCGGTTACGTGCAGTACCGTTTTGGCCAGCCGGACAACATTGAGTTCGTCTACCCCAGTGAAAAGACTCCACCCGCAGGGAAATTTTTCCTGGGGCTTGCTGCGTTCTCTGGTGGCGGGGCCAGCATTGTTCGGTTCGACAATAGCGGTTATGAGTACATGCTGTTCGACAGCATGATCAGGACCAACTTCACTCCGGGCGAGCCGAACTATCCGAAATTCCAGGCCGGTGTAGTGACTCGCCATCGCGGCAAAATCACCTCTACCCGCTTATGCGACGACAACGAGGCAAGCGTCAGGGGCCCGGCATTTGATGTTTTCGAGCGAGAAGACTTTGACTACGACGTTCTGCCCTGACAGCGGGCGAGCCAGTGGCGCACTATTTGGGTCAGGAGTAAGCGTCAGCTTTGCTGCGTAGCCAGGTTTCCAGGTCTTTTTTCCTGATCTTTTCGGCTTTGGCCTGCTGCAGGCATTGCAGCAGGTAGGCACGGCGTTCGGGGCTATTACCGGCGATGGACAGGGCCAGGTCGCGCTGCATCCAGCGCTGGATCAGTACATACAGCCACCAGTGAAAAGCCAGCCCGGCGACGGTGGTGACGACTATGATGAAGTAATCCATGCCCATTTCTGCTCTGAATCGGTATACCAGCGCGCAGTAAACACCAGTACCCAAGCGCGCTCAAGAGATTTGCCAGGGGGTGCGGCAAGACGCCCCTGACAGATGACCCAAACGCCTCAAACAGGTATGATTACCGCCCTTTAAATCCGTTAGCAAGCACAAGCCGAGTACCCATGAGCCAAGCACAACAACGCCAGATCCTGGTAACCAGCGCCCTGCCCTACGCCAATGGTTCGATCCATTTGGGGCATATGCTGGAGTACATTCAGACTGACATTTGGGTGCGTTTTCAGAAACTGCGCGGTCATCAGGCCGTGTATGTCTGCGCCGACGATGCTCATGGCTCGGCGATCATGCTGCGTGCGGAGAAGGAAGGCATTACGCCGGAACAGTTGATCGCCAACGTAAAGGCCGAACATACCACCGACTTTGCCGATTTTCTGGTCGATTTCGACAACTACCACTCGACCCACTCGGAAGAGAACAAGCAGTTCTCCGAACTGATCTATACCCGCCTGAAAGAAGCCGGCCACATCGCTACCCGGTCGGTGACCCAGTATTTCGACCCGGACAAGGGCATGTTCCTGGCTGACCGCTTCATCAAGGGCACCTGCCCCAAGTGCGGCGCCGAGGACCAGTACGGTGACAACTGCGAGAAGTGCGGCGCTACCTACGAGCCGACCGAGCTGAAAGACCCGCGTTCGGCAATCTCCGGCGCCACCCCGGTGCTCAAGGATTCCAAGCATTTCTTCTTCAAGCTGCCGGATTTCCAGGCCATGCTGCAGGAGTGGACCCGCAGTGGTTCGCTGCAGGAGGCGGTCGCCAACAAGATTGCCGAGTGGCTGGATTCTGGCCTGCAGGAATGGGACATCAGCCGCGATGCGCCCTACTTCGGCTTCGAGATTCCCGGTGAGCCGGGCAAGTATTTCTACGTCTGGCTGGACGCGCCGATTGGCTACATGGCCAGTTTCGAGAACCTGTGCAAGCGCCGCCCGGAGCTGTCGTTCGATGCCTTCTGGGGCAAGGACTCGACGGCCGAGCTGTACCACTTCATCGGTAAGGACATCGTCAACTTCCATACCCTGTTCTGGCCAGCGATGCTGCACGGTGCCGGTTTCCGCAAGCCGACCGCTGTCAATGTGCATGGCTACCTGACGGTGAACGGGCAGAAGATGTCCAAGTCGCGCGGCACCTTTATCAAGGCCCGCACCTATCTGGATCACCTGAACCCGGAATACCTGCGTTACTACTACGCGGCCAAGCTCGGCCGTGGCGTCGAGGATCTGGACCTGAACCTGGAAGACTTCGTGCAGAAGGTCAATTCCGATCTGGTCGGCAAGGTGGTGAATATCGCCAGCCGCTGCGCCGGGTTTATTCACAAGGGCAACGCCGGGGTGATGGTTGCCGCCAACCCGGCACCGGAGCTGACCGAGGCCTTTGCCGCCGCCGCGCCGAGCATTGCCGAGGCCTACGAGAAACGCGACTTCTCCCGCGCCATGCGCGAAATCATGGCCCTGGCCGACCGTGCCAATGCCTGGATTGCCGACAAGGCGCCCTGGGCTCTGAACAAGGTCGAGGGCAAGCAGGATGAGGTGCAGGCGATCTGCTCGCTGGGCATCAACCTGTTCCGTCAGTTGATCATCTTCCTCAAGCCGGTGCTGCCGAACCTGGCGGCCCAGGCCGAGCAGTTCCTGAATATTGAACCGCTGCGCTGGGAAGATCACCAGACGCTGCTGTCAGGCCACCAACTCAATGCCTTCCAGCCGCTGCTGACCCGTATTGAGCCGGCCAAAATTGAGGCCATGGTTGAAGCCTCGAAGGAAGACCTGGCCGCCAGCGAAACCGCTGCTGCGCCGGCTGGCAATGGCGAGCTGGTCAAGGAGCCGCTGGCTGCCGAGATCAATTTCGACGCCTTTTCCGCCGTGGATCTGCGCATTGCGCTGGTCGAGAAGGCCGAGTTCGTTGAGGGCGCCGACAAGCTGCTGCGTCTGAGCCTGGATATCGGCGACGCCAAGCGCAACGTATTCTCCGGTATCAAGAGCGCCTATCCTGACCCGAGCAAGCTAGAAGGCCGGCTGGTGCTGTATGTAGCCAACCTGGCGCCACGCAAGATGAAGTTCGGGGTATCCGAGGGTATGGTGCTGGCTGCCGGCCCCGGTGGCGAAGAAATCTTCCTGCTCAGTCCCGACAACGGTGCCAAGCCGGGTCAGCGGGTAATGTGAGAGGCCGGGTAACATGACGGAATTTGCCCTGATACTGGTCAGTACCATACTGGTCAACAACTTTGTACTGGTGCAGTTTCTCGGCCTCTGCCCGTTCATGGGTGTGTCCGGCAAGCTGGAGACCGCCATTGGCATGTCGGCGGCCACTACCTTTGTACTGACCCTGGCGTCGATCCTCAGTTACCTGACCTTTCAGTACATCCTGGTGCCGCTGGAGCTGGAATTTCTGCGCACCATCGCCTTCATTCTGGTGATTGCCGTGGTCGTGCAGTTCACCGAGATGGTGGTGCACAAGACCAGCCCCCTGCTTTACCGCGTGCTGGGCATCTTCCTGCCGCTGATCACCACCAACTGCGCCGTGCTCGGGGTGGCGCTTCTGAACACCAACCGCGCCGAGCAGACCTTCATGCAATCGGCGGTCTACGGCCTGGGTGCCGCGCTGGGCTTCTCGCTGATTCTGGTGCTGTTCGCCGCCCTGCGTGAGCGCATTGCCATCGCCGACGTACCCACACCGTTCCGCGGTGCGGCCATCGGCATGATCACCGCCGGCCTGATGTCGCTCGCGTTCATGGGCTTCACCGGCCTGATAAGGTTGTAAGCATGTCTGTCGTCCTGACCGCCATTCTCGTTCTGCTTGGCCTGGCGCTGATTTTCGGCGCGATCCTCGGCTATGCCGCCATTCGCTTCAAGGTTGAAGGCGACCCGATCGTCGATCAGATCAACGCCCTGCTGCCACAGACCCAGTGCGGCCAGTGTGGCCACCCCGGCTGCCGACCCTATGCCGAAGGTATCGCCAATGGCGAGCCGATCAACAAATGCCCACCGGGTGGCGAATCGACCATTCAGGCGCTGGCCGATCTGCTGGATGTCGAGGCCTTGCCGCTGGATGCCGAGCATGGCGAAGAAAAGCCGAAGATGGTTGCCTACATCCGTGAAGCCGAGTGTATCGGCTGCACCAAGTGCATTCAGGCCTGCCCGGTCGATGCCATCCTGGGCGCCGCCAAGCAGATGCACACGGTGATCGTTGATGAATGTACCGGCTGCGACCTGTGCGTAGAGCCCTGCCCGGTCGACTGCATCGACATGGTGCCGCTGCCGACCACCCCGCAGAACTGGAAGTGGGACTACCCGCTGCCGCCCCAGCAACTGATCGCCACCGATGCTGCGCGAGGTCAAGCCGCATGAAGTCCGCCATCCGCATCTGGGACATTCCCGGTGGCATCCATCCTGAAGAACACAAGCACGAGTCCACCCAACGCGGGCTGGAACCGGCACCGCTGCCCAAAACCCTGATCCTGCCGCTGCAGCAGCATATTGGTGCGCGGGCTGAACCTGTGGTTCAGGTCGGCGACAAGGTACTCAAGGGGCAACTGCTGGCCGAAGCCAACGGGGTTGTCAGTTGTCCGCTGCACGCACCAACCTCGGGCACCATTACGGCCATCGGGCCGGCCCCCTACCCGCACGCTTCCGGCCTTGCTGAACTGGCGATTACCCTGGAGGCCGATGGCCTGGATCAGTGGACCACACTCGCGCCGATCAGCGACTACCGCACGCTCGATCCGGCCCTGCTGCTGGAAATGATCCGCCAGGCCGGTATCAGCGGCCTGGGCGGTGCCGGCTTCCCGACGGCGGTCAAGCTCAAGGCCCGTCCGGAGCAGAAAACCCAGACGCTGATCATCAACGGCACCGAGTGCGAGCCGTACATCACCGCCGACGATACCGCGATGCGTTACAAAGCCGCCGAAATCGTTGCCGGTATCGAAATTCTGATGCATATCCTCAACCCTGATCAGGTGCTGATCGGCATCGAGGACAACAAGCCCGAAGCCATTGCCGCCATGCGCGAGGCGGTGGGCACCCGGACGATGCAGGTGGTGGTATTCCCGACCAAGTACCCGTCCGGTGGCGAGAAGCAGCTGATTCAGATTCTGACCGGCAAGGAAGTGCCCAGCGGCGGCCTGCCAGCCGATATCGGCATGGTCTGCCAGAACATCGGTACCCTGCTGGCCATTCATGACGCGGTACTGCTCGGCCAGCCGCTGATCAAACGGATCACCACCCTGACCGGTGCAGCACTGGGGCGGCCAACCAATGTCGAGGCGCTGATCGGCACCCCTATCATCGACCTGCTGCAATTTGCCGGCCTCAAGCCCGACCAGCTCTACCGTCTGGTCATGGGCGGGCCGATGATGGGTTTTACCCTGCAGGATCTGAACGCGCCAATCATCAAGAGCAGCAACTGTCTGCTGGCCGGCACCCGCGAAGAACTGCCGCCACCGCCACCGGCCCAGGCCTGCATCCGTTGTGGCCTGTGCGCCGAAGCCTGCCCGGCAGAACTGCTGCCGCAGCAGTTGCACTGGTTCGCACTGGGCAAGGATTACGACCAGCTCAAGCGTCAGCACCTGTTCGACTGCATCGAGTGCGGTGCCTGCTCCTATGTTTGCCCCAGCAGCATTCCGCTGGTGCAGTATTACCGTGCAGCCAAGGCCGAGATCCGCGCCATTGAGCTGCAGCAGCACAGGGCCGAGCATTCCAAACAGCGCTTTGAACAACGCCAGGCTCGCCTGCAGCGCGAAGCCGAGCAGAAGGAACTGGAGCGCCAGGCGCGGGCCGAGAAGGCCGCACGCCTGAAAGCCGCCAAGGAAGCCGAAGCCGCCCAGGCGCCCAAGCAAGCACCAGCCGGTACTGAGGCTCCGGCACCGGTCGCCAAACCCGCCGGGCTCAGCGATGAGCAGAAACAGCTCAAGATTGCTGCGGCCACTGCCCAGATGGCGGTCAAGAAAGCCAATAAGCAACTGGCCGCCAACCCGGACAATGAAGAGCTCAAGGCGCAGATCGCCGAGCTGGAAAAAGCCGCCCTTGAGGCCCAGGCCGCCTTTGAGGCAGCCACCGGCGGCGCCGCCGCACCGCCTGCTGTACGCGCTGAGGCCAGTGACAAACCGGCCAGGAAGCCGGTGGACGAGAACCTCAAAAAAGCCAAACTGGATCTGGCCATGGCCCGTGCGGCCGTTAAAAAACTCGAGCGCGAGCTGACCGCCACCCCAGACAGCGACGAGCTGCAGCAGCAACTGGCGCAGGCCCGCACAACCCTGCAGGAGGCCGAAAAGGCCCTGCACGCCGCCGAGGACGCCAGCCCTATCCCGCCACCTGAGCGTGAGCGCGTCGAGAAGCGCCCGGTGGATGAAGCCACCCGCCAGCTCAAGACTGACCTGGCCATGGCCAAGGCTGTATTCAAACAGGCCGAACGAGCCGTCAAGGACGCCCAGGAGCAAGGCCAGGATGCCAGCGCGCTGGAAGCCGAGCTGGTGAGCAGCCGCGCAGCACTGGATCAGGCCGCCAAGGCCTTTGCCGATCACATGGCCAGCAAGGAGAAAGTCTGATGGCCCTGGTGCGTATGACCTCGCCCCACGCCAAGGGCAATAACAAGACCCAGACCCTGATGCTCTGGGTACTGGCCGCCACCCTGCCCGGCGTAGCCGTGATGACCTGGCTGTTCGGTTGGGGCACGCTGATCAACATCGTACTGGCCAGCAGCTTCGCCCTGGCTTGCGAGGCGCTGATTCTGGCCCTGCGCAAACGCCCGGTGGGCTTCTTTCTGAGCGACGGCAGCGCCCTGGTCACTGCCTGGCTGCTGGCCCTGGCCCTGCCGCCGCTGGCGCCCTGGTGGCTGGTCCTGATCGCTACCAGCTTTGCTATCGTGTTCGGCAAGCAGCTCTACGGCGGGCTGGGCCAGAATCCGTTCAACCCGGCGATGCTCGGCTATGTGGTGGTACTGATCTCGTTCCCGGTGGAAATGACCAGTTGGCCGGCCTGGCGCGGTATTGAACAGGTAATGCCTGATATCAGTGCCAGCCTGGGGTTGCTGGAAGCCTTGCAGCGGGTGTTCATGCCCGCCAGCCTGGCGATTGACGGCTGGACCCTGGCCACCCCGCTGGATGTGGTCAAGAACAACAACAGCCTGACCATGGATGAGCTGCGCCAGGCCCAGCCGATCTTTGGCGCCATGGCCGGTTACGGCTGGGAATGGGTCAGCCTCGCCTATCTGGCTGGCGGTGCCTTCCTGATCTACAAGAAAGTCTTCAGCTGGCATGCCCCGGTTGGCATGCTCGGTGCGCTGGCGCTCATGAGCCTGCTGTTTTGGGGCGGCTCGGGTTCAGACTCCAATGGCTCGCCGCTGTTCCACCTGCTCAGCGGGGCGACCATGCTCGGTGCGTTCTTCATCATTACCGATCCGGTGTCCGGCGCCACCAGCAAGCTCGGCCGGCTGATCTTTGGCGCCGGGGTCGGCATTCTGGTCTATGTGATCCGCGCCTGGGGCGGCTACCCGGATGCAGTGGCCTTCGCCGTGCTGCTGATGAATCTGGCCGCACCGACCATCGACTATTACACGACTCCGCGCACCTACGGCCACCGCAAGGCTGAGCGCGGCATGGGCAAGGTGGACTGATGAGCGAACAAGAACAGAGCACACAGCCATTGGGCGCCGGTCGCTCGGTAGTGCGCAACAGCCTGATTCTTGGGCTGTTCGCCATGGCCACTGTTGGCCTGATCGCAGTTACCCAGATCAGCACCGCGCCGCGCATCGCCGAAGAACAGCGCCGTGTGCAGATGAGCGCACTGAACGAGATTCTGCCGCATGACCAGCACGACAACGATCTGCTGGCCGATGGGTTCGAGGTCAGCGACCGCGAGCTGCTCAACCTGCCACGCCCGACCATGGCCTACCGTGGGCGGGTTGAGAATGAAGTGGTAGCGGTGATTCTGCCGGTGGTCGCGCCGGATGGCTACAGCGGCCGTATCGACCTGCTGGTTGGCGTGCGTGCCAACGGTGAGCTGGCTGGCGTGCGGGCGCTCAATCACCGGGAAACCCCGGGGCTCGGCGACAAGATTGAGCTGGCCAAGAGTGACTGGGTTCTGAGCTTCAACGGCAAGAGCCTGCAAGTGCCCGCTCCGACCGGCTGGGCGGTGCGCAAGGATGGCGGCGAATTCGACCAGTTCACCGGTGCTACCATCACCCCGCGCGCAGTCATCCAGGCGGTCTATCGCGCCCTTGAGTATTTCGCCGCCCACCGCCAGCAGTTGCTGGAATTGCCCGACGCCAGCACCATGAATGAGGACAGCATCGATGGCTAGCACCGATTTCAAGAGCATCAGCGCCGACGGCCTGTGGCACAACAACCCCGGCCTGGTCCAACTGCTGGGCCTGTGCCCGCTGCTGGGTGTCAGCAGCACCGCCGTCAATGCCCTGGGCCTGGGGCTGGCTACCATTCTGGTGCTGGTCGGCTCCAACGTGGCGGTATCGCTGATCCGCAGCGCGGTAACCGATGCCGTGCGTCTGCCGGCGTTCGTGATGATCATCGCCGCGCTGGTGACCTGTACCGAACTGCTGATGCAGGCCTTCACCTATGAGCTGTATCAGATTCTCGGCATCTTCATTCCGTTGATCGTGACCAACTGCGCGATCCTCGGCCGCGCCGACGCCTATGCCTCCAAACATCCGGTGCTGCCGTCGTTGATTGATGGTTTCATGATGGGCCTGGGCTTTGCCCTGGTGCTGCTGGTGCTGGGCATGCTGCGCGAACTGGTCGGCTACGGTACGCTGTTCTCCAACATGCATCTGCTGCTGGGACCGATTGCGGCCGACTGGAAGATTGTGGTGTTCAGCAACTACAAGGATTTCCTGTTCGTCATTCTGCCGCCCGGCGCCTTCGTGTTCATGGGCCTGCTGATCGCTCTGAAAAACGCCATCGACAGCCACGTCAAAGCCCTCCAGGCCGCCCGCGCCGAGAAACCGGCCGCCAGTGGCAGCAAACGGGTACGAGTGACCGGGACCATCAGTTAAAGCATGAACAAGGCCAAGCGTTATGAAATCTTCCGCCGACTGCGTGAAGACAATCCGCACCCAACCACCGAGCTCAACTACAGCACCCCGTTCGAGTTGCTGGTAGCGGTGACCCTGTCGGCTCAGGCGACCGATGTAGGCGTCAACAAGGCTACTGACAAGCTGTTTCCGGTGGCCAATACTCCCGAGGCCATTTACGCGCTGGGTGTTGAAGGGTTGAGCGAGTACATCAAGACCATCGGCCTTTACAACAGCAAGGCCAGAAATGTCATCGAGACCTGCCGGATCCTGATCGAGCAACACAACAGCCAGGTGCCGGACAACCGCGAGGCGTTGGAAGCCCTGCCTGGCGTCGGTCGCAAGACCGCCAACGTGGTACTCAACACCGCCTTCGGCCAGCCGACCATGGCCGTGGATACGCATATCTTCCGGGTCAGCAACCGCACTGGTATCGCCCCCGGCAAAACCGTGCTGGCGGTGGAAAAGCAGTTGCTCAAGCATGTCCCCAAGGAGTTTCTGGTCGATGCCCACCACTGGCTGATCCTGCATGGCCGTTACGTCTGCAAGGCCCGCAGCCCACAGTGCGGTAGTTGCCGGATTGAGGATCTGTGCGATTACAAGCACAAGACCTGCGACTGATAGCCTCCTATGTAGAAGCGCTCCACGAGCACTAATTGCAGCCCCTTTTGCGCCGCAGCAAGCCGCTTGCACCACGCGCCGATACTGAGCTCATGACTTTTTCGAAAAATCATCTGAAACAATAAAAAAAATCTATTTCCGCTGAGACTTTTCTGCCGCTATAAGGTCCGCAAATGGCACTTCATTGTGGAGTTGAGTCATGGCCAAAGCGAAAGCCGAAATCGAACTGGACGATGATGAATTTGTGGATGAGGATGACGCGCCGGATACCGATCCGGCAGCCAATTCCAAGGCCAGCCTGACCAAGCGTCGGCTGATCGACAATTATCTGGAAGAACGTCGTCTGCAAAAGCAGTTGTCCGACTACGACTTCGACCTTTAAGGCAATACGCCCCCTGCCGCTGCAGGGGGCAGCCTCAAGGCTGGGTTCGCGGGCCGGCTGATCAACATACCTTCAAGCTACCAACCATCCCTTTCTGATAGCTTTGACCAATCAAAAGCATTAGTCATTTCTGTTTCTGCTTCAGGTAATGCTCGCCTACTATCAACTCAGCGGGAATGATTCCCATTGGACTATAGAGGCTGTCATCATGACCAAGACCATTTCCTTCACCCTGATGCACTTCACTATTGCTTTTGCCGTGGTCTATGCCATGACCGGCAGCCTGGTTCTGGGCGGTGCGGTTGCGGTAGTGGAGCCCGCGCTGAACAGTGTGGCTTTCCACTTCCATGAAAAAGTCTGGAAACGTATTGAGCAGCGCCGGCAAATGCGCCGCGAGCAGCGAGGCATGCGCTTTCCTCCGGTAATGCAGGCCTGACTCGCCGAGGAACTTTTGCGGGCTGATTAGGGTATATAGTGTCTGTGTTCATCACGGATTAGCCCATGCCCAGATTTAATGGACTGCTCGTCGTTCTGCTTGCGTTACTGGCGCTCAAGGCCAGCGCGGATGATTTCAGTTACCCCATAAGCAATGCACTTATGGCAACTATCGCCGGCACGCCTCAACGACTCATGGCCCCGGTGCCAAGCGAGTCCGATGTGCGTCAGCGCGATCTGTCGGTGCGCGTGTTGCCCGAGCGCAACCTGCCACCGACCCTGTCGCAATACCGCGATCTGCATTTCCGTCTGGCCTGGCAGCAGCAACCGGCCCCGTTGCTGTTTCTGATCGCCGGCACCGGCTCCAGCTATGACAGCCCCCGACTGGATTACCTCAAGCGGGTGTTCTGGCAGGCGGGCATGCATGTAATAGTGCTGTCCTCACCGACCAATCATGACTTCATCGCCGCCGCCTCACGCAGTGGCCTGCCCGGCTTGGGACGCGAGGATGCCCGCGACCTGCACACTGCCATGTCGATGGCTGCCGAAAAGGCCCGCCACGAAGTCGGCCTGCAGGTTACCGAGCACCATGTGGTGGGCTTCAGCCTTGGCGCGCTGAATGCTGCCTTTGTCGCCGAACTGGACCAGCGCCTGGGACAGTTCAACTTCAGCCGGGTGTTGCTGCTCAACCCACCCGTGGACCTCTATACCTCGATTCAGCGGCTGGATTCGCTGGCCCGTACCCGCATTGACGGGGTCAGCGATACGGACAGCTTCTACGAGCATATCTTCGGCAAGCTCTCGCGTTACTTTGCCGAGAAAGGCGAAACCGACATCGAGGGTGGTCTGTTCTATGGCATCCAGTCATCCGACCAGGCCCTGACCGACCCTGAGCTGGCCATGCTGATTGGCGCGGTATTCCGTTTCGCCGCTGCCGACCTCAACTTCATGGCCGATCTGGTGACCGGTGGTGGCCTGTATGCGCCAGCGGACGAGCGACTCAAGGTCAGCACTTCACTCACTCCCTATCTGCGCCGGGCGCTGTTCTGCGACTTCAGCTGCTACATCGAAACTCAATTGTGGCCGGACTGGAGCAGTCGTAATGCAGACAAAACCATCGATGACATGGCTTGGCATACAAGCCTTAGAAGCATCGAGAACTTTCTGGCCAGCCATTCCGGCATTGCCGCACTGACCAATGCCGACGATCTGATTCTCAGCCGTGAAGACTATGACTTTCTGCATCAGACCTTTGGTGAGCGCGCGTTTCTGTTTCCCCGTGGCGGGCATGGTGGCAACCTTCAGCACCAGACCGTGGTTGAGCGGATGCTGAGCTTCATACAGGGAGAGTAACCATGCGAACGACCATAACCCTGGGCCTGACCTGCGCCCTGCTCACCACGCCTGCGTTTGCCAACCAGGCTCCGCCCTACCATGACCCGCTGGCAGGCCTGGTGATCGATGATCAGGCCGGCCATTACCAGTTCGAGCGCTCCAGCCTGGATGCTCTCAACGTTTATGACCCGTTCGAGGGTTTCAACCGGCGCATGTATCGGTTCAACGCCCAGTTCGACCATTACGTCTATCTGCCAACAGTCCGGGCCTACGAAGTCGTAACCCCGCGCTTTGTGCGCTCGGGAGTACGCAACGTTTTCGCCAACCTGGGGGATGTTCCCAACCTGGCCAACAGCCTGGCTCAGGGCAAGATCGAGAAGAGCATGCGTACCACCGCGCGCCTGCTGTTCAACACCATTTTGGGTGGGCTGGGCCTGTTCGATGTGGCCAGCAAGATGGGCCTGCCGCAGGAACCCGAGGATTTCGGCCAGACTCTGGGCCGCTACGGTGTGCCGCCGGGGCCTTATCTGGTGCTACCGCTGCTGGGGCCTTCGAACCTGCGTGACAGCACCGGGCTGGTGGTGGACTGGTCAGTGGAAGACGCCATCAACTATCTCGACAGCCACAGCGTGATGAACAATGAGCAGTGGCTCTATGGGCTGTACGCCATTGACCTGCGTTACAACAATGACTTTCGCTATGGCGCGCTGGATAGTCCGTTCGAGTACGACCAGATCCGTTACTTGTATCTGAAATTGCGCGAGTTGCAGATCGGGCAGTAGGTGTACAGGGGCGTGGTAATTCAGGGGCGACCGGTGGATTGCCACGGGCCTGCGGCCCTCGCAATGACGGGTGTAAGGCACACACCTCTGCCCCCTCGCAACAAACCCCATCGCCCATCATCATTGCGAGGAACAGGGGGCGGCCATCCGCCGACGTGACAATCCAGGGCGGCCGGTGGATTGCCACGGGCCTACGGCCCTCGCAATGACGGGGTGTAGGTGACATAGCCCTTGCCTTGGCAATGACGGGTGTAGGTGACATAGCCCCTGCCCTGACAGTGACGGGTGTAGGCTACATAGTCCCTGCCCTGGCAATGACGGGTGTAGGCCACATAGCCTCTGCCTTGGCAATGACGGGTGTAGGCCACATAGCCCCTGCCTTGGCAATGACAGGGTTTAAGCCGCAGCCATCGCCCCAAACCTCACAACGATGAGGCACAGACCCATCGCCCCACACCGTCATTGCGAGGGCCGCAGGCCCGTGGCAATCCAGTTACCCGACCCGAAAAATGATGTGCTCTTCCCAGTCGTCTTCATCCACCGCATCCTCAGCCAGCATCCGTCCGGCCTGGGAAATGCCGGCCTTGTGGACGGCCTTCGGGTCGCCGCAGACCAGGTGGTGCCAGGGCGGTAACTCTTCGCCTTCGGCCACCAGGCGGTAGGCGCAGGTCGGGGGCAGCCAGGCGAACGACTGTGCATCGGCCGGGGTCAACTGGATGCAGTCGGGCACGAACTCCCGGCGCTTGGGGTAATTGCTGCACTGGCAGGTCTTGAGATCCAGCAGCTTGCAGGCGATGCGGGTGTAATAGATTGCCGCCGGATCATCCTCATCCTCGAGCTTCTGCAGGCAGCACAGGCCGCAGCCGTCGCACAGGGACTCCCACTCGTCCTGATCCAGTTCATCCAGCCGCTTGCGCTTCCAGAATGGCACCACGGTCATGGCCATCTCAACGGCCCTCGCTCAGGACATCGCCCAGCCAGTCCATCACCTGGGCCAGGTCAAACGGAAAATCCAGCTCGGCGCCGCTGTCTTGTCGCTGAAGCACCGGGATACGCAACTGATAGCGCTGCATCAGTTCATCACTGTCGCTGATATCGACCTCGCTCACCCGCAAACCGTCGGCAATCAGCGGTTGCAGGATCTGCATGGCGGCCTCACACAGGTGACAGGCCAGCGTGCCATAGAGAGTGACGGGAGGGAGTTGAGTCATTGCGGGTCACGGCGGGTCGGGAAACAGCTGGCTATTGTAGCGCCATTTGGGGTATTTACCGACACTTACCCGCTGACTGGCCAAAGCCCGGAAGGAAATAGTCTTCCCTCCGGGCTGTGCCTCTGACTGACTCAGTTGGCCGGGGTATAGAACTGGGTGGAGTACTCATCCAGCGCCGGCTTGGCCACAGTGCCGACTTCCAGCATGTAATCGACAAAGGACTGCGCATAATCGAGGAAGGTATCTTCCGCACGGCCATCTTCACTCACAGTACCGAAGGTGACATAGCCATCCTGCCCCATGGCGGTAAAGCTGTTGCTTACCACCGTCAGTACGGTGCTGTCGATCAGTGGTTGCCAGTCACCCTCGTTACGAATCCGATACTCGATATCGTACAGCCGCTGGCCAGCCGGTCGGTTCATATCGACATACCAGCGCAGACCGGAAGCATAAGGATAGGCACCGGTGGAATTGCTGTGGGCGTACTCCACAGCTTCATTGAGCACCTGGCGAATTTCCGCGCCGGTCATTTCCAGATTGGTCAGGGTATTGCCGAACGGCAGCAAGGTGTAGGCATCGCCAATGGTGATGTCGCCGGCAAAGATATCAATCCGCACACCACCGGAGTTCTGGATGGAGACATCGGCGCCCTTGCTCATGAACAGGAAAGCACTGGCCACCACATTGGGGATGTCACCACCACGGTCGGGGTCTTCACCGGTGCAGGTGGTATCGCCGTAAGGCACCCCCGGAATCCGCGCCAGACAAAGGTCTTCGACCGCCAAACCAATCACATTGTTGCGAAACTCATCAAGCTGCTCAGAGAAGCTGTTGAGCAGCGCCTGAGCAGCGGGATCCGGTGCAGTCAGGCTGAGCTGTGGGTCGGCATCGATAGCTGCTTGCAGTTCAGCCAGGGTATTGCCGGTCAAAGCAGCGTTGCTGCGGGTTGGGTTATCCAGCAACAAATGTGGTACGCCTTCACAGGACACTACATTGCCGTCAGCATCCCACTGCACATTCAGTTCGCCAACCACCTTGGAGTACTCCCAGGCCTGGGCAACACAAACCCGGTTGCCGTCGGCATTGGTGACCATGGTCGGGTACTCGCCGCCAGCATTCAGGCCGTAGGCATCGAAATCACCCAGCAAGGTGTGAGAGTCACCGCCGATGATCACATCCACACCAGACAGGTTACGCGCCATGTCCAGGTCGTTCTCATACTGATAATGGGTCAGCAAAATGATCTTGTTGACGCCCTGCTCGGCCAGCTCGTTGATCATCGCCTGGGCCGTTTCCTGTTCATCCAGAAACTCGGTAGTTGGCAGAGGACTGGAGCTGCCTTGGGTCTTGCCGCGAATATCGATACCGATTATGCCCACCTGCTGGCCGTCCACTTCGTGAATGTAGTACGGCTTGATGTAATCATCTTCAGCGCTGGGCGCCAGCGGTGTACCAATCTGCGGTTTGACATTGGCAGCCAGTACAGCAGTGTTGCAGCTACCTGCAGCGAGATAATCGAGGAACTTCACCAGCCCCGCATCGCCCCGGTCAAATTCGTGGTTGCCAAGGGCAAAGGCATCGAAGCAGACCTCGTTCATCAGGGCTGCGTCAGCCTCACCCTCGAAGGTTGAAAAGTACAAGGTGCCGGTGATGGCATCCCCGGCGTGCAGCTTGAGCACGTTTTCCAGTTCGGCTTCACGCTCTGCAATTTTGGCCACCACACGCGGGAATCCGCCCAGAGCAAAACTGGTTTCAGCGCCGGCAATGTTAAGACTGATGCTGGTTTCATCCAGATTGGAATGGTGATCGTTGATATGCAGAATATTCAGCGACAGGGGCTGACCAACATCATTATCGTCGGCATTGCGATTGCTACTGCTACCACTGTTGCAACCACTCAGCACTATGGCTGAGATTACCGGCACCAGGGCCAGGGAGGCTTTAAGTCTCACAATCATGCTCCTTTGAATGAGTACTCGACTCGCAAGCCTGCCAGCTGTATGTGTCAGTCCAGTGATGTCTGGATGCCGATTTGGTGACTGGGCCTCGCCCTCGACAGCCTTCGGCAGCTGTCGCATACTCGGCTCAACCACAGGGAGTCATGCATGGATTGGGAAACACTGCTGTGTCGCGAACGTCTGGGCAAACCGGTTGCCAGTGCCGATGAGTTGGGTCGCACGCCCTTCCACAAAGATCACGACCGGGTCATTTTCTCCGGCGCCTTCCGCCGGCTGGGCAAGAAAACCCAGGTTCATCCAGTCTCCAGTAACGACCATATCCATACCCGCCTGACCCACAGTCTGGAAGTCGGTTGCGTCGGCCGTTCGCTGGGCATGCGGGTAGCCGAGATGCTGCGCGGCCAGTTGCCCGACTGGTGCGAGCCGGCGGATATCGGGGTGATCGTCCAGGCCGCCTGCCTGGCCCACGACATCGGCAATCCGCCCTACGGCCATTCCGGTGAAGACGCGATTCGTCACTGGTTCCAGCAGGCTGCCAGCCAGGGCTGGCTGGACCCGCTCAGTGATGACCAACGCAATGATTTCCTGCACTTCGAGGGCAATGCCCAGGGTTTCCGGGTACTGACCGAGCTGGAGTACCACCAGTTCGAAGGCGGCATGCGCCTGACCTATGCCACCCTGGGTGCCTATCTCAAATACCCGTGGACCGCCCGACATGCGGAAAACCTGGGCTACAAGAAACACAAGTTCGGCTCCTACCAGGCCGAATACCCACTGCTGGTACAGATTGCCGAAAAGCTCGGGCTGCCGGCCCAGGGCGAGCAGTGCTGGAGCCGCCACCCGCTGGTCTATCTGGTCGAGGCGGCAGACGATATCTGTTACGGCCTGATCGACCTGGAAGACGGCCTGGAAATGGAGCTGCTGGCCTATTCGGAAGTCGAGCGTCTGCTGCTCGACCTGGTCGGCGATGACCTGCCGGAAACCTACCGACAACTGGGCCCCAAAGACTCAACCCGGCGCAAGCTGGCGATCCTGCGCGGCAAGGCCATTGAACACTTGGTCAACGCCGCTGCCGAGGCGTTCATTCGTCAGCAGCCGGCGCTGCTCAGTGGCACCCTGCCGGGCGATCTGGTTGAACATATGCACCCGTTGGCCCGCGACTGCGTGCAAACCGCCAAGGCCATGGCCCGCGAACGGATTTTCCAGGACAAACGCAAGACCCTGCATGAAATCGGCGCCTACAGCACCCTGGAAACCTTGCTGGACGCCTTCTGCGGTGCGGTCAATGAACTGCATGCCGGCCAGCACCTGAGCTTCAAGCACCGACGCATTCTGGATTTGATGGGTAATAATGCCCCGCGTGAGGACTGGGACCTGTATCGCAGCTACCTGCGGGTGATCGACTTTATCGCCGGGATGACAGACCTCTACGCCGCCGATATGGCGGCCCGCATTCGCGGCATCACGCTGGGCTGAGAACGTTCTGCTGCAGGCGCTCAAGCAGCATGTCGGCCAGCGCCAGTTGGGCGCTGATGGTCCGGGTCGCGGTCTGGAAATAGTTCTGCGCGCGCACGAGCGGGCCTTTTTCGCTCTCAAGCAGGTCCTCGATCAATTGCAGCAGCGCATCCAGGCTGTCTTCGGCCTCGCGCACCGCAGCCGCCATCTGAGTGCGCAGCAACGCATCGCTATACAGCCGGGCCGGCACTCCATAGGCACGCAAGCGTATCTGTTCAGCCAGGCGCTGCAACTCTTCACGTTGCAATGCACTATTCTGCCGCCGCGCGGCGATACCCGTGCCGATTGCCCGGGCCTGCCCCAGCAATTCAGCATTCTGCAGCAGCTCCAGCCATAACCCTTCGGTTTGCGGCACCAGATGCCCCAGACAGACCAGGTCCTGCTTGCCGGCCATTTCCTCAATGGTATCGAGCAGTTGAGCGATCATTCGGTTATGCAGCAACAACACTTGTTCGGCACTGGCTTGCTCGCGCTGGGCATCCACTTCCTGCCAGCCGGCCAGCACATGGTGCCAGCCGGGATACCAGAACAGGCTGGCCTCATGGACCTTGGCCTGCTTCAGCAAGGCGTCGACCTGCTGGCTGACCGACCAACGCTGAGCCTCCAATCCGGGCTCACCGGACATGGAGCCATAGCAAAGGCCCCGGTGGCGCTGGAGTTGTTCGAGCAACAGACGCAACAGGCGGATCTGATCGAGAATCTGGGTATGTTGGCGACGCGCCAACTGACGGCGACGGAAATAGCTCAACCGGGTCAGCAACAGAACCAACAGGAGCAACGTGACCAAAAACCCCCAAAGCATGTGCTTCTCCTGGCTGATCTGACGTGGATTGCTCTCAGGGGAGGCGCATGCCGTTGATCAACTTGAGGCTGGGCTGGAACGCCCGGATAACAGCTCAATCCGGTAACCGTCCGGATCTTCGACGAAGGCCAGAATACTGGTGCCGTGTTTCATCGGCCCGGCCTCGCGTACCACCTTGCCGCCAGCAGCCTTGATCTGCTCGCAGGCCTTGTAGACATCCTTGACCTCAATGGCGATATGGCCGTAACCACTGCCCAGGTCGTAATGATCGGTATCCCAGTTGTGGGTCAGCTCCAGCACGGCCTGCTCGGCCTCATTGCCATAGCCGACAAAGGCCAGCGTAAAGCGCCCTTCCGGGTAGTCTCTGCGTCGCAACAGGGTCATGCCCAGCACTTCGGTATAGAACGCAATGGACTTCTCCAGGTCGCCAACACGAAGCATGGTGTGAAGTATGCGCATAGTTTCTTCCTCCGAAGGGGCTGGGGCTGGAGACCGCACTCAGCAGTCGTCCAGCCTTAAGCCTATAGCGGTTCCAACGGCTTTTACAGCAGCTTGCGACCCTTGCCTGCGGCGATGCGCATGCGCAGAGCATTGAGCTTGATGAAACCGGCAGCATCGGCCTGATCGTACGCGCCGGCATCGTCCTCGAAAGTGGCGATGTTGGCGTCGAACAGCGAGTCATCGGACTTGCGGCCCACGACAATGACGTTGCCCTTGTACAGCTTCAGGCGCACGACACCGTTCACGTTCAGTTGCGAGGCGTCGATCATTTCCTGCAGCATGACCCGCTCCGGGCTCCACCAGAAGCCGTTGTAGATCAGCTCGGCGTATTTGGGCATCAAGCTGTCTTTGAGGTGAGCGACTTCACGATCCAGGGTGATCGACTCGATGGCGCGGTGGCCCTTGAGCATGATGGTGCCGCCGGGAGTTTCGTAGCAACCGCGCGACTTCATGCCGACGAAGCGGTTTTCAACAATATCCAGACGACCGATGCCGTTCTCGCCGCCGATGCGGTTCAGCTCAGCCAGTACGGTGGCCGGGCTCAGTTCCTTGCCGTCGATGGCGACGATATCACCGTTGCGGTAGGTCAACTCGATGTAGGTCGGAGTGTCCGGGGCGTTCTCCGGCGACTTGGTCCAGCGCCACATGTCTTCTTCGTGCTCGGTCCAGGTGTCTTCCAGCACGCCGCCTTCATAGGAGATGTGCAGCAGGTTGGCATCCATGGAGTACGGCGACTTTTTCTTGCCGTGACGCTCGATCGGAATCGCATGCTTCTCGGCGTAATCCATCAGTTTTTCGCGCGAGAGCAGATCCCATTCACGCCAGGGGGCGATAACCTTTACGCCCGGCTTCAGCGCGTAGGCGCCCAGCTCGAAACGAACCTGATCGTTGCCCTTGCCAGTGGCACCGTGGGAAATGGCGTCAGCGCCGGTTTCGTTGGCGATTTCAATCAGGCGCTTGGCGATCAGCGGACGGGCAATCGAGGTGCCCAGCAGGTATTCGCCTTCATAGACGGTATTGGCACGGAACATCGGGAAGACGAAGTCACGCACGAACTCTTCACGCAGGTCATCGATGTAGATTTCCTTGACGCCCATCGCCTGAGCTTTAGCGCGGGCCGGCTCGACTTCCTCACCCTGACCCAGATCGGCGGTAAAAGTCACCACTTCGCACTGGTAGGTTTCCTGCAACCACTTGAGGATTACCGAGGTATCCAGGCCGCCCGAATAGGCCAGGACGACTTTCTTCACGTCAGACATTGCGCGCTCCATAGGAAGATGACTCCCGCTGCCCGATAGGGCAACGGCCAAAGGCGCTATTTTAGGGCCTGTTGACGTTTCATCACAACCGCGCCGGCACCTGTTTTTGCGCGAGACAAGGAGCGAGATGCGAGGTTTGGTGGGCCAAATAAGCATCGAGCAACGCTGTATCGCGCAAAAACAGGCCCGGCCCTTCGGGTTGCGCGGAAAATTTCGCCATGCGTCGTTGTGGGACTTGGCAAGGGAATAACCATTACCTGCGTCCCACGCCTAGCCTGGCGAAATTTTTCGCAGCAACGCGGCTTGCGATGAAACGTCAACAGGCCCTGGCGTTACAGCGCGAGGATTCACAGGGGCGCGGGCCACTGGCTAAAGAAACCTCAGTGCTTTTCCAGTCGCAATGTCACCCGACGATTCTGCGCCCGCCCCTCGGCGCTACGATTGCTGGCCACTGGGAAGCTGTCACCGTGGAAGCGCAGGCTGAACTTCGATTCATCCACCCCGCGCTCGATCAGGTAGTTCTGCACAGCCAGCACTCGCTGACGGGACAGCTCACGGTTATCCAGACGATTGCCGACGTTGTCCGAGTGCCCATCGAGCTGAATGCCCTTGATCTGATCATCGGCCTCGATATAGATCAGCACTGTATCAAGCAATTGCCGTGCAGCATCATCCAGTTTGCTGCCACCCGTGGCAAAACTGACCACGCTGCGCGAAGCCTGATCGAAATTGATCGGCAGCAGGCCAGTAGCGCATTGCTGAAAATCGTTCCAGGCCGCCTGATAACCGACGCTGGACACCACCACTCGCACCGGCTCGCTGCCGGCAAAGCTGCTGCGCTTAATGGTCGGATGCAGCCCTTCGGCCAGACCGGCCAGCATCAACCCGGCCTGCTGTTCAGGGGCGACCAGCGCCACCGGCCCGTCCTGAACCTGAGCCTGCCCCAGCAACCGGCTACGGGTGCCCGGGCGCCAGAGCGGAGCCTCGTTGTAGAGCTGGGCCGGGCCCGGCTGCATCAGGTTGCTCCAGGGCTTCAACTCAAAGGTCGGCCGCTCGCCTGCACGGCGAACGAACACCGCCTCACCGTAACCGGTAACAGTCTGCGACAACCGACACTCGAACTGATCCCCCGCCACCGACCACTGCACATCTTCCATGCGGGTCTGGAAGGTCAGTGCCTGCACCGGCAAGGTAATACTCAGCAAAATCCCCAGATAGACTCGCGCCACGCTTGGCTCCACAGGCTTTAGCAACTCTCTTGTGAAGAATCGGCGCAAAACCGGAAAACTTTAGGAAAGCCCCCTGGATTGCCACGGGCCTACGGCCCTCGCAATGACGAGGGTGAAGCAATCCACACGCGGGTATGCCTACCCCACTAACGTCATTGCGAGCAGCGCAGCCGCGAAGCAATCCATGGGTGGGCGGCCTAGCCCCGTGGATTGCCACGGGCCTGCGGCCCTCGCAATGACGAGTTGTGGGGCTGACTCAAATACCTGCGGCCAGGCGCGAGCCCTGGTCAATCGCCCGCTTGGCGTCCAGCTCGGCGGCGACATCGGCACCGCCAATCAGGTGCACGGACTTGCCCAGCGCTTCCAGGCCGTCCTTGAGTTCACGCAGCGGCTCCTGGCCAGCGCAGATGATCACGGTGTCCACCGGCAATACCTGCGGCTCGCCGTTTTCACCGATGCTGATATGCAGGCCCTGATCATCGACCTTCAGGTACTGCACCGCATTGAGCATCTGTACCTGCTTGTTCTTCAGACCGGTGCGGTGAATCCAGCCGGTGGTCTTGCCCAGACCATCGCCGACCTTGCTGCGCTTGCGCTGCAACAGATACACCTCACGCGCCGCCGGATGCGGTTGCGGCTGAATACCGGCGATACCACCACGGGCCTCCAGCGCAGTATCGATGCCCCACTCCTTCCAGAACAGCTCAACATCCTGGCTCGGGCTCTGGCCTTGGTGGGTAATGAATTCGGACACGTCGAAGCCGATACCGCCAGCACCGATCACCGCCACCTTCTGCCCGACCGGCTTGCGTTCGAGAATCGCATCCAGATAGCTGATGACCTTTGGATGCTCGACACCCGGGATATCCGGGGTACGCGGCACGATGCCGGTGGCCAGGATCACTTCGTCGAAGTCTTTGAGGTCCTCGGCGCTGACCCGGCGGTTGAGCTGCAGCTTAACGCCGGTCTTGTCGATCAGCTTGCCGAAGTAGCGCAAGGTTTCATAGAACTCTTCCTTGCCAGGGATACGCTTGGCCACATTGAACTGGCCACCGATTTCAGCCGCCGCATCGAACAGCGTTACCTCATGGCCACGCTGGGCCGCGACAGTGGCCGCCGACAGCCCGGCCGGGCCAGCTCCAACCACGGCAATTTTCTTCACCTGGGTGGTGGGAATGTAGTTCAGCTCAGTCTCATGACAGGCGCGCGGGTTAACCAGGCAACTGGTCAGCTTGCCGCCAAAGGTGTGGTCCAGACAGGCCTGGTTACAGCCGATGCAGGTGTTGATCTCATCGCTGCGGCCTTCGGCGGCCTTGTTGACGAACTCGGGATCAGCCAGGAACGGCCGCGCCATCGAAACCATGTCAGCATCACCCTCGGCCAGCACCTGTTCGGCCACTTCCGGGGTGTTGATACGGTTGGTGGTGCACAGCGGAATCGAGACTTCACCCCGCAGCTTGGCCGTAACCTTGGTGAAGGCCGCGCGCGGCACCTTGGTGGCAATGGTCGGAATCCGCGCTTCGTGCCAGCCGATACCGGTGTTGATAATGGTGGCGCCGGCCTTTTCGATGGCCTTGGCCAGCAGGACGATCTCATCCCAGGTGCTGCCACCTTCGATCAGGTCGAGCATCGACAGGCGATAGATGATGATGAAGTTCGGCCCAACCGCTTCACGAATACGGCTGACGATTTCAACCGGCAGACGCATGCGGTTTTCGTAGCTGCCGCCCCAACGGTCGGTACGCTTGTTGACGTGGGCGACCAGGAACTGGTTGATGAAGTAGCCTTCCGAGCCCATCACTTCAACACCGTCATAGCCGGCGCTCTGGGCCAGGGTAGCGCAGGTCACGAAATCGTTGATCTGCTTCTGAATGCCCTCTTCGTCCAGTTCCTTGGGAGTGAACGGGTTGATCGGCGCCTGCACGGCGCTGGGAGCGACCAGCTTGGGACTGTAGGCATAGCGACCGGCATGCAGAATCTGCATGCAGATCTTGCCACCTGCTTCATGCACCGCCTGGGTGACGACCTTATGCTGCTCGGCTTCTTCGGCAGTGGTCATTTTGGCCGCACCGTGGGCGACGCAACCCTCTTCATTCGGGCCGATACCGCCGGTGACGATCAGACCAACACCGCCCTTGGCCCGCTCGGCAAAATAGGCGGCCATACGGGCGAAGCCATTGGGGCGCTCTTCCAGGCCGGTATGCATGGAGCCCATCAGAGTGCGGTTACGCAGGGTGGTAAAGCCCAGGTCCAGCGGGGCCAGCAGGTGCGGATAGCGGGCGTGCTCGCTCATCGTATTCTCCGGTTATATCGTCATCAGGTGGTGTGCCGCTCTGAGGCAGCTTGCTTATGACGAGACAATAGGCCGCATCCCGTCGGCGCTCAATTACTTCAAGTGACATTTTTATAACTCTGAATTACATTGTGCAGTCATTCACTGCAGGAAATACTGATTGCTGGGTTTGTGCATCAGCACCATTGCGGTTCCCCAGCGTATCAACAGGAATACTCCATGAAACTCGGCGACCTGTCCGTCGGCTATCTCTACAGCCTGCAAGCCGTGCTACGCGGCCTGGGGCATGATCCGGCGCCGTTGTTCCAGCGGTTTCGAATCAGCGATGAACTGCTGGCCACACCTGGGGCGCGCATCAGCATTCCGCGCTTCATGCGTCTGGGCAACGCCGCGATTGGCCTGAGCCAGCGGGCCGATATCGGTTTGTTGATGGGTAGCCAGAGTCAGGCCAGCCATCTGGGGCTGCCTGGCGTAACCGCGCAGTGCGCCCCGGACCTGAATCGTGCATTCGAGACCCTGGTGCACTTCGAGCGGCTGACCAGCATGAACTACCGCGGCCATTCGAGCTTCGAGTCTCCGGCCTTGCGGTTCTATTCGATCAGCCCGTACAACGCCTTCAACCTGTTTGTGGTCGACTCGGCACTGGCCTCCCGCGCACAACTGGCCCGGCAACTGAGTGGCGGCCAGGCCCGCCTGCGAGAAGTGCATATCGAGTTTCCCGCCCCGGCCTATGCCGAGCGCTATGAAGCGTTGTTCAACTGCCCGGTGCTGTTCGAGCAGGCGCATAACCAGTTGCTCTGGGAACCGGCAAGTCTGACGCAGCCACTGCTGCACAACGCGCCGAGCACCTATGCCCAACTGCGCGCGCTGTGTGAGGCCCAGTTGCATGAGCAGACCCGGCACCGGCGCTTGCGCGAGCGGGTCGAGGAAATTCTTTCACCGCGCCTGCATAGTCAATTGCCGGGCATTACCGAGGTCGCCAGACAGTTGGGGTTGCCATCATGGACCCTGCGCCGACGCTTGCAGATTGAGGATGGCACGCGGTTTCAGGACATTATCGATGAGACCCGACGGGATCTGGCTCTGAGTTATATCCGCGATACCGAACTGGCGCTGGGTGAAGTGGCGTTTCTGCTGGGCTTTTCGTCACCGGCAGCGTTTCAGCGCGCATTCAAGCGCTGGGCTGGACAGGCGCCGGGGCAGTTCAGACGGGAACAGCGGGTAGTGAGGGGGTAGAACGCGGTTACAAAGGGAGAAGAACAGCCGAAGGGACATTACATCTCTTCGGCATCTTCCACGGTTTCATCCCATTCCTGGGCACGTTGTTCCAGCAGTTCTTCCACGTAATCGTTCATTGCTTATCTCCTGATTGTCATTCGAGTGGAACACAAGGGACCTCTGAAAAACGTAGGCGAGGCAGGCAAGACAAGGCAAAAACAGCCGAAAAAGCGCAGTTTACGTGGTGTAAATGAGCATTTTGAGGCTGTTTTTAACGCAGCATTGCCAACGCAGGTAGTTTTTCAGAGGTTCCATAGGTTCCTTGCCTGAAGTTAGGCGCCCTGTATGACAATGGGATGAAGATGAATGAGAAAAGTTCCGTTTTGCTAGTGTTTTTGGCAATAAAAACACGGCAATTACAAGCTAATCGCTATTGAGCACCCCACCAGTACCGTCACCTCAACCAGTTCCACCAAGGCTCCGGCGGTGTCGCCTGTGGTGCCGCCCACACGTTTGAGCAGCAGCGCCCTGCCCCAGGCCAAAAGCAGCAAGGTCAACAGCAGCCCGAGCAATGCCAGCCAGCCAAGCAGCAGCATGGCCAACGCATGCAGGATCAGCAGTGCCGGCAGGCTGCGCCTTGGCAAATGTTGACTGAGGATATGCCCCAGGCCGCCAGGGCGCACGTAGGGGGTGGTCAACAGCAGCAACGGCAGACACCAGCGGCCAAGCCAGGGCGCCAACAGCAGCACAGCCCAGGCCTCAGCGTCGATCAGGCTGATCAGTGCCGCCCACTTGAGCAGCAGGCACAGCACCAGGGTGATCACCCCAATGGGCCCGCAGGCCGGATCTTTCATGATCGCCAGGGTGCGTTCACGGTCGCCATAACCGCCTACCCAGGCATCAGCGCTGTCGGCCAGACCGTCCAGGTGCAGTCCGCCGCTGAGCCAGACCCAGAGCGCCAATAGCAACGCCCCCAGCAGCAACGGATTCAATCCGCCCAGCCCCCAGTACACAGCCGCCAGCAGCGCACCGATCAACAGCCCCACCAGCGGATACCAGAGCAGCGAACGGCCGTTTTCCTCGGCCGTGGGCAGGCCCGGCAGGCGAATCGGCAGCCGGGTCAGAAACTGCAGGGCGATCAGCAGGGGCATTCGTACAGGACTCCGCCAGGCTCGCAGCGCAGACGGCTGAGCTGGGCATGTTCGACCTGAACCTGCAGCAGCGCCTGGGGCGCCAGACCACGAGCCTTGGCCAGCAGCAAGCGCATGACGCCGCCATGGGTGACCAGCAGCAGATGCTGACCACTGCGCTGCTGTTGCAGGCCGGCCAAGATGCTCAGTACCCGTGATTCGAAGTCAGCCAGGGGCTCGGCGCCTGGGGGTGTGAAAGTATAGGGGTCATCCCAGAACCGACCCAGAGCATCAGCCTCATCCTGCATCAGCTCGGCCGCACTGCGGCCTTCCCAATCACCGAAGTGCAATTCGCGAAAGGCCGGTTCCAGCACCAGCGGCCGATTCAGTTGACGCGCCAGTTCAAAGGCAAAATCTGCGCAACGGCGCAGCGGCGAGCTGATCACCGCATCCCAGTCAGCCCTGCCGCAGGTGGCAGTCTGCATTTGCTGCCAGCCAGCGGTCGTCAGGTTGTCGTCGATGCTGCCGCGAAACCCGCCACCCAGCTCAGTCTGGCCGTGACGCAACAGATCCAGGGTCAGAGTCACCTTGCCCCTCCGGAAATCGCCGCTTCGCTAAAGGTCGCCATCTGGTTGTGCAGTGCACAGGCTGCCCGCAGCAGAGGTACCGCCAGCGCCGCGCCACTACCCTCGCCCAGGCGCATGCCCAGGCTCAGCAGCGGTTCGGCATCGAGCGCGGCGAGCACCGGACCATGCCCAGGTTCAGCCCCCTGATGACTGAACAGCAGCCAGTCCCGACAGGATGGGTTCATGCGGATCGCACACAAGGCCGCCACCGAACAGATGAATCCATCGACCAGAACCGGCACCCCAAACTGGCTGGCGGCAATAAAGGCGCCGACCAAAGCGGCAATTTCCAGCCCGCCAAGCCGGGTCAGGCAATCCAGCGGGGTACTGCAGGCCGGCAAATGCAGGGATAGCGCCTCGTTGACTATCCGCACCTTATTGGCAAGCCCCTGTGCGCCAAGCCCAGTGCCGGGGCCAACCAGCCGCTCAGCGGGCAGATCCAGCAAGGCGCAGGCCAGGGCACTGGCTGCGGTAGTGTTACCAATCCCCATTTCGCCACCGATGAACAGGTGCGCGCCCTCACCGGCCGCGCCCAGCAACACCTGTCGACCAGCCAGCAACGCCTGCTCGCACTGGGCCTCTGTCATAGCCGGCTGACAGCGCAGGTTGGCTGTGCCGGGCGCGATCGCCAGATGGCGGACACCGGGCAAGGGGTCAATCGGTACAGCCAGGCCCAGATCGATCAGTTCGAAGCTGGCTCCCAGTTCACGGGCCAACACATTGATTGCCGCGCCACCGGCGACGAAATTGCGCAGCATCTCGCCGGTTACCGACTGAGGAAAAGCCGAGACGCCTTCGGCCACGACCCCATGATCGGCGGCAAAAATGCTGATCCAGACACGATCAACCGAGGGATTGGGCTGGCCCTGCAAGGTTGCCAGCTCGATTGCCAGGGTTTCCAGTCGCCCCAACGAACCAGGCGGTTTGGTCAACTGAGCCTGACGGCTGCGAGCCTGCTCGGCGACCGGTTCATGGGACCGGGCAGCTGATTGACTCCACCAGAGCGCACTCATGTTTGGCCTCCCTTGAGGATCATTGGCAACCCGGCCACGCAGAAACTGACCCGCTCGCAACGTTGCGCCAGGTCCTGATGCAGCCAGCCGGCTTCATCGACATAGCGCCGACTCAACTCGCCCAGCGGCACAATCCCCATCCCGGTTTCATTACTGACCAGAATCACTTGCCCTGGCAGTTCGCTCAGACACTCCAGCAGCGCCTGGCGCTCGTGCTGAAGGCGTTGCGGATCGCTATCGAGCAGCAGGTTGGTCAGCCACAGGGTCAGACAGTCAACCAGCAGGCAGCGCTGCGAATCGGCCTCACGGCGCAGCACCCGTGCCAGAGCCAGAGGTTCCTCAACCAGTCCCCAATCAGTCGGCCGGCGTTCACGGTGCTGACGAATGCGTGCGGCCATCTCGGCATCATGCGCCTGACTGGTGGCGATATAGGTCACCGCCAGCCCCGAGGCTTGGGCGCGCTGCTCGGCGAGCCGGCTTTTGCCAGACCTTGCGCCACCTAAAATCAATTCAATCATTGAGTTATACCGCAAAGCTTGAGCAATTTATCTGTATCCAGATGCTGCTCGACCAAGTCCGCCAGGCGCTCAATATCACGTGCACGCAAGGCCGGATAATCCAGTGCCGCCGCCTGCTCCTGCCCGGCCCAGCGCAACAGCGCGGCACTGGCCTCTGGGTGTTCGAACAATCCATGCAGATAAGTGCCAGCAATCTGCCCGTCGTTACTCAGTGCACCATCGGCTTCGCCGCCGTCCAGCAGTGCAAATGGCTGGGCCAATGCCTTGCCATGGCTGCGTCCGGCGTGGATTTCATAGCCCTGAACCTCGGCCCGCTCCAGGCACAAGCGACCACGCACTCGGGTCAGGCGCTTCTCGGCTTCCAGCCGGGTACTGAAGTCCAGTACGCCCAGCCCGGCACTCGAACCAGCCTCGCCCTCCAGCCCCAACGGGTCATCCACCCACTCACCGAGCATCTGAAAGCCACCGCAGACCCCCAGCAACTTGCCGCCATAGCGCAGGTGGCGACGAATATCGGCATCCCAGCCCTGTTGTTCGAGAAACGCCAGATCACTGCGTACGCTCTTGGAACCAGGCAGAATGATCAAATCCGCTGGCGGCAATGACTGACCCGGACCAACGAATTGCAAATCGACCTGCGGATGCAGGCGCAGCGGATCAAAGTCGGTATGGTTGCTGATGCGCGGCAGCACCGGCACCACTATCTTCAAGGCATCCCCATGCTTGTCTGGCTGACGGGCATTGACCGCATCTTCCGCCTCGATATGCAGGTCATGCAGATAGGGTAATACGCCGAGTACCGGCTTGCCGGTGTGTTGCTCGAGCCAGTCCAGCCCTGGTTGCAGCAAGGCGATGTCACCGCGGAACCGGTTGATGACAAAGCCCTTGATCCGCGCCTGCTCACTGGCCGACAACAAGGCCAGGGTGCCGACCAGATGGGCGAAGACGCCGCCCTTGTCGATATCGGCAATCAGGATCACCGGGCAGTCGACCGCCTCGGCAAAGCCCATGTTGGCGATATCGCCGGCGCGCAGATTGATTTCCGCCGGCGAGCCGGCGCCTTCGACCAGCACGGTCTGATACTGCTGGCGCAGCCGCTGATGCGAGGCCAGCACCGCCTCCAGGGCGATGGGTTTGTAAGCGTGATAGGCCACGGCATCCATGCTGCCCACCGGGTGGCCATGAATGATCACCTGAGCGCCAATATCGGTATTGGGCTTGAGCAGCACCGGGTTCATGTCAGTGTGCGGCTCCAGTCCGGCGGCTTCGGCCTGCACCGCCTGGGCACGGCCAATCTCGCCGCCGTCGATGGTCACCGCTGCGTTCAGCGCCATGTTCTGCGGCTTGAACGGGGCCACGGCAACCCCCTGGCGTGTGAGCCAGCGGCACAGCGCGGTGACCAAGGTGCTTTTGCCGGCATCCGAGGTGGTGCCCTGGATCATCAAGGTGGTCATAACGCAGATTCCTCCTGAATCAACTGCGGTGCCGGCAGAGCTAGCCCTTGCAAGGCCTGCTCCAGCCGGCTCCAGCCCATTTCATTGCCGGGCAGGCCGATGCGCAGCGCTACCGGCTGACTGAACAGCCGGGTCAGAATACCTTGCCCGGCCAATGCCTGATGCAAGTCTGCGGCATCCGTGCGGCAAACCCACTGAAACAGTGCGCAACCACCGTCCGGCGTCAGGCCGCAGGCACTCAGCAACTGCTGCAAACGCTGGCCTTCACGCTGTAGCCGCCAGCGCCAGACCTGTTGGGTATCGCGCTCGGCCAGCACCTGCTGGGCAACAAAGCGTGCCGGACCATTCACCGTCCAAGGGCCCAGACGCTGGTTCAGACGCGCCAGCAGCGCGGTGTCGGACAGCACAAAGCCCAGGCGGGCACCGGCCAGGGCGAAGAACTTGCCCAGTGAACGCAATACGATCAGCCCCGGCCGTTCGCTATAGGGCGCCAGACTGTACTCGGGTTGCAGATCGGCAAAGGCCTCGTCGACCACCAGCCAGCCACCGCGCACGGCCAGCTCGGCCTGCCAGGCCAGCAGGATTGCAGGGGCCAGCAGGCGACCGGTAGGGTTGTTCGGGTTGACCAGCACCAGCACATCGCAATCATCCAGCGGCGGCAGGCCCTGCTCCCGTTCATCCCAGACCTGTACCTGATGCCCGGCCTGACGCCAGGCTTGGGCATGCTCGGCATAGCAGGGCCCGAGTACCCGCACCCGACAGGCCGGACGCAGGCTCGGCAAGGCCTGAATCGCCGCCTGCGAACCGGCTACCGGCAGCAGCGCAGGGGCTCGGTAGTAGTCACGGGCGATCGCCTCCAGGCCGTCATCCGGCTCCGGTAACCGACTCCAGCAACTGACCGGCACCGCCGGCAGCGGCCAGACCCAGGGCGCCAGCCCGGTGGACAGGTCCAACCAAGCGTCCAGAGCGATGCCGTATTGCCGTGCGGCCCGGCGCAGCCGCCCACCGTGCTCAAGCATAAGTCAGCCCCCAGACAATCAGGGCCAGCAACAACCACAGCGCCACACCCTGACGCACCAGCCACACGGCGCGGCCAATATCTGCGGCCATCGGTGGCCCGCCGGCGCCCAGCATGGGTTTGCCTTGCCATTGGCCGTGATAGCAGCCTCCGCCGCCCAGTTGCAGATTCAGCGCCCCGGCCCCGGCGGCCATGACCGGGCCAGCGTTGGGGCTGTCCCAGTGCGGCGCCTGGCGGCGCCAGCAGGCAAGCGCCTGACGGGTACACCCACAGAGTGCATAGGTCAGGGCCACCAGCCGCGCCGGCAGGTAGTTCAATACATCATCCAGGCGCGCCGCCGCCCAGCCAAACTGCCGGTAGCGCTGGTTGCGGTAGCCCCACATGGCATCCAGGGTATTGGCCAGGCGGTAGAGCACTACCCCCGGCGCGCCGAGCAGGGCAAACCAGAACAGCGCGGCGAATACCGCATCGCTGCCGTTTTCCAACACCGACTCGGTGGCCGCCCGGGCCACACCTTCGGCATCCAGTGCCGAGGTGTCGCGGCTGACGATATAGCCCACCCGCTCGCGGGCCAGCGGCAGATCGCCCGCAGCCAGTGCCTGGGCGATCGGCAGGGCATGTTCGCTGAGGCTGCGCAAACCAACCGCCAGATACAACGCCAGCACCGCCACCAGCCAGCCGATCCAGGGCAAGGCGGCCAGCGCGGCGGTCAGCAAGGTCAAGGGCACGACTGCCAGCAGCCAGGCCAGCACGCCGTGCCAGCGGCTGGCGGCAGGCCGGTTCAGCCATTGCTCAAGCCGCTTGGCCAGCCGGCCAAAACCGACCAGCGGATGCCAGCGTTTCGGCTCACCCAGGAGGTGGTCGAGCAGCACCCCGGCCAGCAGCAGCGGCGCCAGGCCCATCAGCGCTGGCTCCAGTCCCGGATCAGGCCATGCAATTGCGCCAGGCCGATGGTCAGCGCGGAGATGCCCGGCTGCAGGATATCCGGCGACTTGATCTCGAACAGCTGCCCGTCACGAACCGCCGGCACGGTCTCCCAGCCGGGCCGCGCAACCACCTGCTCGGGGCGGAAACGCTTGCCGCACCAGGAGCCGACAATGATCTGCGGGGCACGGCGTACCACGTCCTGCGGGTCGGTGATGTAACGCTGGCGGGCTCGCGGGAACTGGCTGAGTTCGGCAAAGCAGTCCTGGCCACCGGCAATCTCGATCAGCTCACTGACCCAGCGGATGCCACTGATCAGCGGCTCATTCCACTCCTCGAAGTATACCCGGGGGCGAGCCGGCAGTGACGCCGCCTGGGTCTGGACCTGCTCCAACCCCTGCCGCAACTCGGCCACCAGTTGCTCGGCGTGGGCATTGGCGTGCACCAGCGCACCCAGGGTCTCGATCATGCGGAAAATGCCAGCGATATCGCGCTGGTTGAACAGGTGCACCTCCAACCCTTCACGCGCCAACTCGGCGGCGATATCGGCCTGCAAATCGCAATAGCCGATCACCAGATCCGGCTTGAGTTCGAGGATTTTCTCGGTCTTGGCGCTGGTGAAGGCCGACACCTTGGGCTTTTCCTTGCGTGCCTGCGGCGGGTGCACGGTAAAGCCGGAAATGCCGGCGATACGCTCCTGCGCGCCGAGACGATAAAGCACTTCGGTGGTTTCGGTAGACAGGCAGACGATGCGTTGCGGACCCTTCATGGTGATTCTCCCCAGTGATCGGTATACAGCAGCTCGGCCAGCGGGCGTGGTGCAGCCCAGCCTTGTTCGACCAGCATCGGCTGGTCATAGAAGGCCGTGACCGGGCCCAGGCACAAGATCGCGACCGGCTCGGCGCCGGCCGGCAAACCCAGCAACTCGGCCACGGCCTGCGGGTCGAACAGCGATACCCAGCCTAGCCCCAGCCCCTCGGCACGGGCCGCCAGCCACAGATTCTGGATGGCACAGGCCAGCGAGGCCAGATCCATCTGCGGCAGGGTGCGGCGGCCAAACACATGGGCCTCACGGCCTTCCGGCAGTGCCGCGACAAGCAATTCAGCGCAGTCGCGGATACCTTCAACCTTGAGCTGCATGAAGACGGCACTGCGCTCACCCAGCGCCTCGGCGGTACGCAGCCGTTCCTGTTCGACCAGACGGTGCAACTGCTGGCGTAGCGCCGGCCGGGTGATGCGAATAAAACGCCAGGGCTGCATCAACCCCACGCTGGGTGCCTGATGCGCCGCTTCAAGCAACTGCGCCAGCAGCTCGGGAGCAACCTCACCACCACTGAAATGGCGCATGTCACGGCGCTCACGGATCACCCGGTAAATGGCCGCGCGCTCCGCATCGCTGTAGCGCGGACTGCTCATGGCGCAAACAGCGCCGCAGCCGCCTGCGGGTTACCCGGCAGATAGCAATGAATGTAGGACGCCGTCAGCCGGCCCAGACGCCAGACCGCCTCGCTGGTGCGCTTGTAGTTCGGGCACTCGCCACGCACCAGCGGCTCCAGCGCACACTCGATCGCCGAATGGTGATAGGTATGCCCGCGCAGCGCCCCTTCCGGCAACACCACTTCCTGCAGGGCCAGCGCGGTCAGGCGCGGCTGCATGGTCGCCGTCGCCGGCAGCAGGCCGAGCATCTCGCCGCTATGGCCCTGTACATCGGTCAGACGCTGACACAGATAGAGCATGCCGCCGCATTCGGCGTGAATCGGCTTGCCGGCGGCATGGTGGGCCCGGATAGCCGCCGCCATCGCCGTATTGCCGGCCAACTGATCCAGATGCAGTTCGGGATAACCACCGGGCAGATACAGGCTATCGACCGCCGGCAGGGCGCTATCGGCCAGTGGCGAAAAGAAACACAGCTTGGCACCCAGCGCTTCAAGCAGATCAAGGTTGGCCTGGTAGATGAAGGCAAAGGCCGCATCCCGGGCAACGCCAATGCGCACACCGGCCAGCAAGGGTGGCAATTGCTGGGCATCCACCGGGGCAAAACTCACGGCCGGGGGCAGCCGGGTGTCGGCGCTGGCGGCCAAGGCATCGGCGGCGGCATCCAGCCGGGCATCCAGATCAGCCAGCTCCGCCGCCTGCACCAGCCCCAGGTGTCGGCTTGGCAGCTCCACCGCGGCATCACGGGTCAGGGCACCAAACCAGGCGATGCCGGCGGGCAAACAGTCACGCAGCATCTCGCCATGGCGGGCACTGCCGACCTTGTTGGCCAGTACCCCGGCAAACGGCAGATCGGGCTGATAGCTGGCCAGCCCGTGGGCCATGGCACCGAAGGTCTGGGCCATGCCCGAACCGTCGATCACCGCCAGTACCGGTACGCCGAAATGCCGGGCCAGATCAGCCGCCGAGGGGGTGCCATCGAACAGCCCCATCACCCCTTCGATCAGGATCAGGTCATTGTCGCGTGCGGCCTCGGCCAGCAGGCGCTTGCTTTGCGCTTCGCCAATCATCCACAGATCAATCTGATGCACCGGCTGGCCGCTGGCCCGAGCCAGAATCATCGGATCGAGGAAGTCCGGCCCGCATTTGAACACCCGCACCCGCCGGCCCTGGCGGCTGTGCAAGCGCGCCAGTGCGGCGGTGACGGTGGTCTTGCCCTGCCCCGAGGCCGGGGCGGCGATCAATACGGCTGGACACTCAAGCTGACTCAAAACTCTACCCCCTTCTGCGCCTTGATACCGGCCTTGAAGGCATGCTTGACCATGCCCATCTCGGTTACCGTATCGGCCACCTCCAGCATCGCCGCCGGAGCCCCGCGACCGGTCACCACCACATGCTGGTGAGGCGGTCGGCCAGCGATATCCGCCAGCACCTTATCCAGCTCCAGATACTGGTATTTGAGCGCGATATTCAGCTCATCGAGAATCACCAGCGCTACCGCCGGGTCGCGCATCAGCTCGACAGCCACCGCCCAGGCCGCCTGGGCCTTGGCGATATCGTCCTGACGGTCCTGGGTTTCCCAGGTAAAGCCAGCACCCATCACGTGATAGCGCACCTGCTCGGGGAAACGGCGGAAGAACGCCTCTTCGCCGGTGCTGCTGGCCCCCTTGATGAACTGCACGATGCCCACCTGCATGTCGTGCCCCAGGGCACGAGCGGCCATACCGAAGGCCGAGCTGCTTTTGCCCTTGCCGTTGCCGCTGAGCACCAGCAGCAAGCCGCGTTCGTCCTGCGCTGCGGCGATCTTTTCATCGACTACCGCTTTCTTGCGCTGCATGCGCTGGCGGTGACGCTGATCGCGCTCGCTCGGCTCGCTCATGCCTTGCGCCCCTGACCCAACAGCCCTTGCTGAGCCAACAGACGCAACACCACATACACGGCGCAGGCCGCCGCCACGTACATAACCAGCGTGCTCAGGTATTGCGGGTAATAAGTAGCGATCCGTTCAAGCATGCCGGTAAAGGTCGGGGCTTCGTAACGCCCGGAGAAAAAGTAAAACCCACCACTGGAAAACAAACTGCAGATCAACGCACCAGTGGCCACCGTTGGGGCCAGGATCAGCAGAGTTGCCGGGTGGTCACGGTGCCAACCCGCGTACAAACGGCCGGCAAACCACAGGCTGCCATAGGCGGGCAGCAAGGCCCAATAGGCGATGGTCATGCAGTGATGGCCGGCGTTGGTCCAGCCGACACTGAGCACGTCCATGACCACAGCCTGCAGAAACAGCAGCGGAAACGCCCAGCGCGGACGCAAAAACACCCCAGCCAGGAAAAATACCGCCCAGGAAGCGCTGGGCAAGTTGACCACACTGAAGTGACTGCCACGGGTCATGGCCATCAACAACACCAGTACGGCGCCAACAGCCAGTTGGCTGCGTTTGGATAGTACGATCATGTCATCCTCCTTGGATGGGTGTAGATATTTGGTTCAACTGCTGCCATTACGTCTTCCCGCTAGTCCGTCATGACGGGGCTCGTGTACCAGGGCGATCCCCCCGCTACGCCGTCATTGCGAGCCGCGTAGCGGCGTGGCAATCCATGCTCAGGCCCCGCCACCAAGGCACATGGATTGCCACGGGCCTGCGGCCCTCGCAATGAAGAGTCCTTACAGCATCTGGTAGCGCACAGTCAGATAGCCGGCCCGGCCCTGCTGCTGATAGCTGGCAGCGGTTTCGTAGTCGGTATCGAACAGGTTGCTGATCCGTGCCTGAACTCGCCACTGCTGGCTGAACCAGTACTCGGCGCGCAGGTCGACGGTGTTGTAGCCATGCAGGTCGGTAGTATTGGCGGCGTTGTCCCAGCGCCGGCCTTCGGCGTGCAGGCTGGCGCCGACGCCTATCCGGCCAAAGCGGCGGTCGACATCCAGGTTGAACAGTTGCTCGGCGCGGCGGGCCAGCAGGTCGCCCTGGTTGGCACGCTTGGAGCGGTTGGACGGGTCCTGCAGGGTCAGGTTGCTGGCTACATCCCAGCCCCACCAATGGCCGGCCAGTTCCAGTTCGATACCCTTGATCACCGCCTTGTCGACGTTCTCTGCCAACCAGACGCCGCCACCCAGGTTGACGCTGGCGATCAGGTCTTCGACCTCGTTGCGGAAGACATTGACGGCCCAGGTGCCCCAGTCATGCTGACCACGCAGCCCCAGTTCATAATTGCGTGAGGTCTCTTCCTTGATATCGGGGTTGCCGAAGCCGGGGAAGTACAGCTGATTGAAGGTCGGTGCCTTGAATGCGGTGCCGTAGCTACCGACCAGTTGCAGGCTGTCCGTCAGGCTGATGCCGTAGCCGATGTTGCCGGTGGTGTGATCGCCGTGCTGCTGGTTGTCATCATGGCGCAGGCCAAGCTGCCATTCATGGATGCCACGTTGGCCCAGATACTGGGCGTAATAACCCTTGTTAGTGCGCCGGCCCTTGCTGTAGTCGGTGCTGCTGCTGACCTCATCGATCAGATGGTCATAGCCGAGGGTCAGCACCTGGCCCGGCGCCAGATCGATATCGTTCTGCCAGCCAAAGCTGTCGCGGCGGGTGTCGAAGCGGCTGGTAAAATTGCTGCCGTTGAAGTTGTCGCTCTTGTCTTCGCTACGTGCAGCCTGCAGGGTCACGCGCCACGGATCAAGCGGTGCAAACCGGGCATTGAGGCCATGGGTCTTGAGCACCGAATCGGAGTTGGCCTTGAAGCCGGAGTCGAAGTCATTGCTGGAGTGGGTTTCCAGTACATGGCCATCGATCTCCAGGCCGTTGGCAAAGCGATAGCCTGCCTTGAGGTTGGCCGAGAGCTCGCGATAGCCATCATTGTCCGGATCGCCACGGCCCGGACGCGCATCAATGCCCCGGGTCGACAGACTGCTGACACCCAGGTTGTACCAGGCGTTTCCGAAACCGCCAGCGACCCCGGCACTGCCGGCCAGATGATTGCGACTGCCGGTGGTCACCGATGCCCAGGGCTTGGGATCGCCCTTGCTGCCCTGGCGGGTGAAAATCTGAATCACCCCTCCGATGGCTTCCGAGCCGTAGAGGCTGGACCGCGGACCACGGACAATCTCGATCCGCTCGATCTGCTCCATCGGCAAATTTTGCAGCGCAGCATTGCCGCTGGTGACCGAGCCAATGCGCACGCCATCGATCAGCACCAGTACATGGTCACTGTTGGTGCCGCGAATACCGATGCTGCTGGACTTGCCCGGCCCGCCGTTGTTGACGATGCTGACGCTCGGCGTGCGGCGCAGCAGATCCAGTGCGTCGGTAGCTTGCAGGCGTTCGATATCGGCCCGATCAATCACCGTGACCGCAGCCAGGTTGGCGGCAATCGATTGGTTGGTACGGGTTGCAGTAACCACCTGGCTGTCCAGGTGCAGGGATTGGGCATGGGAAAGGCAGGCGCTGGCCATCAGGGCCAGTGCCAGCGGCGTGCGCGGCAACATCTTCATCTGTTCGCTCCGTCGTACTCACCCGTACGACATTGAGTAGCTGGGTACACGCGGCGAAGCGAACAGGCAGACAGCCAGACGAACAGAGGCCATACACCCGCAGAGCCCGCCGCACTGCTGTGACATGCATCAGGCCGGTCTCCGGGCTCACGAGCGGACAGTGTCCGATGATCCGACCTTCCCGTGCGTACACAGTGGTCATGGGGGATCATCTGCCGCGTCACACCCCTATGGGTGGCGGGCACTCGTTTACCGTTGCGGGGGCAGCGCCGGAATTGTTCCGTATCAAGGAACGCACCGGCTTCCCAGTTTCACCCTTAAGGCCATTGGCCAGGGGCACCTGAAGCGAGGCGAAGGTTAGAAGTTTTGCCCTGGGGCGTCAATGAAAAAAGGGGGAGCAAAATGTCGCAGCGCCCCCCTGCACATCAGGCCGTGGCCTTTTTGCGTTGTTTCTCATAGAGAAACCGCAAAACTGCCTGGCGGTACTGGTTGTACTTGGGGTCCTCGGCCAAGGCGATGCGATCACGCGGGCGCGGCAGGTCGATGTCGAGAATCTCGCCGATGGCCGCCGACGGACCGTTGGTCATCATCACGATGCGATCGGACAACAATACTGCCTCGTCAACATCGTGGGTGATCATGATCACGGTATTGTGCAGTTCGGCCTGGATACGCATTACCTCGTCCTGCAGGTGCGCACGGGTCAGGGCATCCAAAGCGCCGAACGGCTCGTCGAGCAGTAGCACCTTAGGCTGCATGGCCAGCGCCCGGGCGATCCCGACCCGCTGTTTCATACCACCGGAAATCTCGCCAGGGCGTTTATCCAGCGCATGGCCCATATGCACCATGTTCAGGTTGTGACGAATCCATGCGTCACGTTCACTGCGGCTCTTGCTGCGACCGAAGACCTTGTCGACGGCAATCTGCACGTTCTCGTAGACGGTCAGCCAGGGCAGTAGCGAGTGGTTCTGAAACACCAGGCTGCGATCCGGACCGGGCCCGCTGACTTCCTTGCCGTCCAGAATCACCACGCCACTGCTGGCATCCAGCAGACCTGCGACGATGTTCAGCACTGTGGATTTACCGCAGCCGGAGTGACCAATGATGGAAATGTATTGCCCGCGCTCGACCTGCAGGTTGATATCGCTCAGCACCTGACTGGTCACGCCGCCACGGCTGAAGCTTTTGAACACCTTTTCGATACTCAGATAGGACTTGCTCATGATGATGCTCCTCAGCCTTCGCTGGTGCCGCGAGTGACCAGCCGGCCAGCCCAGGCCACCAGACGGTCGAGAATGAAGCCGACGATGCCGACGTAGAGCAGGGCCAGGACGATGTCACTGATCAGCGAAGCATTCCAGGCATCCCAGATGAAGAAGCCGATCCCTACCCCGCCGACCAGCATCTCGGCGGCGACGATCGCCAGCCAGGACAGGCCGACCCCGATGCGCAGCCCGGAGAAGATATAGGGCGCGGCCGCCGGCAGCATGATTTTGACGAAGTACTCGATGCCGTTCAGACGCAGCACCCTGGCGACATTGCGGTAGTCTTCAGGAATGTTGCGGATGCCCACCGAGGTATTGATGATGATCGGCCAGATCGCGGTGATGAAGATGACGAAGATCGCCGACGGATTACTGTCCTGAAAGCCGGCCAGCGACAGCGGCAGCCAGGCCAGCGGCGGCACCGTGCGCAGTACCTGGAAAATCGGATCAAGCCCGCGCATGGCCCAGGTCGACTGCCCTACCAGCACGCCCAGCCCCACCCCGGCCACTACCGCCAGGGCATAGCCGTAGGCGACCCGCTCCAGGCTGGCAAGAATCTGCCAGGCCATGCCGACATCGTTCCCACCATTGTCATAGAACGGATTGGCGATCAGTTCCCAGGTATCGCTGAACACTTGGGTAGGAGGGGGTAAGGCGCTCGCCGGGCTGGAGCAAAGCATTTCCCAGACCAGCAGGAACAGCAGGGTAATTGCTATCGGTGGTAACAGGTTGTGCAACCCGACTCGGCCAAGCCGGGCCATCCAGGCTGGTACCCGGGAAGCCGTTGATAGCGGTGCAGCACTCTCTGCTTCAATCTTGACGTTGGCATTCATGGGTCATTCTCCTTGCGACAGACTCAGGCCAGCGCTTTGATCGCCAGACTGTCGAGGTATGCCTGGGGGTTTTCAGGATCGAATACGGTGCCATCAAAGAAGGTCTCAACGCCGCGCGAGGTGGACGTCGGGATCTGTTCGGCCGGCACCCCCAGATCAGCGGCAGCTGCACGCCAGAGGTCTTCACGGTTAACCTGTTCGATCAGAGCATGACTATCGAAGTCGGCTGGCAAGTACCCCCAACGAATATCTTCGGTCAGGAACCACAGGTCATGGCTCTTGAACGGATAGGAGGCGAAGTCGTTCCAGTAGCGCATCTGGTGCGGACTGTTTTCCACCACGCGACCAGTGCCATAGTTGAAATTGCCCTTCATGCGCTCGACCACATCATTGAAAGGAGCGTTGATCCAGCGGCGTTTGGCACAAATACGTGCAACTTCCTCGCGGTTGGCTGGGTCTTCGCAATACATCTGCGCCTCCATCACTGCCTTGAGCAGTGCGCGGGTCGCATTGGGGTTGGCTTCAACCCAGTCGGCGCGCATCCCCAGCGCCTTTTCCGGATGGTTGTGCCACAACTCGCTGGTGGTCAGTGCCGTATAGCCGATCTTCTGGTTGATCAGTTGTTCGTTCCACGGCTCACAGACACAGAAAGTATCCATGCTGCCGACCTTCATGTTGGCAACCATCTGCGCCGGCGGCACCACTATGGTCGAGATGTCGCGATTGGGGTCGATGCCTCCGGCGGCCAGCCAATAGCGAATCCACAAGTCATGGGTTCCACCGGGAAAGGTCATGGCGGCATTGACTTGCTTGCCACTGGCCTTTTTCGCTGCCAGTGCGGCCTTGAACGGAGTACTGTCTACCCCAAGCTTGAGGTCGATATATTCCTGCCCAACTGAAATGCACTGCCCTCCCAGATTCAGACGGGCCAGAATCACCATAGGCACCGGCACATTGTTCGGCGTCATGGCCCCCGAGGCGATCAGATAGGGCATTGGTGTGAGGATATGCGCACCATCGATCCCGTTACGCGCAGAACCCAGTACCAGATTGTCGCGGGTGGTACCCCAGGATGACTGCTTCAACACCTCGACGCCGGTCATGCCGTGCTTAGCGAAAAAGCCCTTTTCATCAGCGACGAACAGCGGCGCCGCATCCGTCAGAGCAATAAACCCCAGCTTGGCTCGGGTGGTTTCCGGCGCATCGCTGCCTGCGGCCCAGGCCGCCGAGCGCAGGCCCGGGGCCATGCCGCCGAGTAACGCGGCGCCACCAACGGCGGCAATAGAATATTTGAGAAAGTCACGGCGCTTGAGATTGACGCTGGCCTGGCTGGTTGGCTTGATCGGTTTGTCGTCCATTGCACATTCCCCTGAAAAGCACGCATAAAAAACGGCGCCCCCTCGCACCTGGCCCTATGGCCGAGGTGGAGGTGGACGCCGTTGCCCTTAGTCAATTGTGTAGAGGTCTAATGGTCTTGACCTGACGGTCTCAAAGCAGGTTGCGTGCCAGTTAACGGTTAGCTCAGAAAAACTCTCGACAGTTTAAAGACTTATCAACCCTGGCCAAGTGCCGGCAATATGCCCTGACTCCAACCTACGCACTCTAAGAGAGCGCCGGCAGGGCAAATGCGCAACCAGCGTGCAAAAATGCCTCGCTTATCCGGCCTTCACCCGCGTGCTGGCGTTTGGCATAAGATCCGCCAGGCTGAGCACTGCCTGAGCCACATCAGCCAGCCGCTGACTCCGCTCCATGGCAGCATTTTGAAGTATCCGGTAGGACGCTTCCTCATCAAGCCCATGACGCGACATCAACACCCCCTTGGCCCGCTCAATCAACTTGCGCTCATTCAACGAGCTGCGAGCGTTATCCAGCTCCTCAGCCAGCATCTGCAAACGCTGATTCTGTTCGTGCAAAAGATCCAGCACCGAGCGATTGAGCTGCTGGCCCATGGTGTCGCCCGGAGCACCATCCAGTTCAGTGGCCTGCACGTTGAATAACCGGGTCCCTGGTGGGTCGCTGGCATCATCAAACTGATCAAGCCGCTCAAGCAGACAACGGTGATTATCAAGATCAGCCTGGGCCTGGCGGATTTTCTGCTGACACAGTTGCTGCAATCTCTCGGTCAACAGGTCTTCAACCTGCTTCATGGCATCGATACGGCGGGTCGTCAGTTCAAACCAGGGCTCACCCAGACTGACCTCCAGCGGCTGCCCCGGCAGACTGCGCGCGGCGACCAGGCGCAAGCGGGCAATTTCAGCTTCGACCGGATCGGTGCAGAGCTGATGCCAGGCATTGAGCGCGGGCTTGTCGGCATAGTCGCAAAAGATCGCGAAGCAGCGCTGCTGGCCCTCGCCCAGATACTGCAGGCGTTCGAGCTGTTCCAGATCGAACAGCCCCGAGGCGAAACCTGCAACTCCGGTGGCTCGTTCCAGCCCCGCCAACTCCTTACCCTGCATGAAATTGAACAGCGCCACCAGGCAACGTGTGATATCCGGATCGACGGAGGTATCGGCCGCCTCGAACACGACCGCCAGCAGCCCGCCAATCACCCGGGTAAAAGCCCGGGTAGACTCCTGAGGACTCAGGGCCTGATCGCGCACCCGACGGCGCAGACAGGCCAGCCCGTCAAGTCCGTGCAGTACCAGGGCAATACGGTTGAACAGACGGGCCTTGTCGGCTCCGCGTCCGGTCTCCGGGTCCATGCGATTGAAGCCTCGCCGCACCGACTGCTCAAGTCCACGGCTGTCGCTGGTCAACTGATCCAGCGGCTGGCGGAAGCGCTCTGCCCGAGCGCTGAGATACATATTGGAAAAACCGCGCTCACGCTGGAGCGCATGCACCAGCCGGCTGATGCCGCCGACCAGCTCACAGGTCAGCTCCAGCGCGATCAGCCCCTGCATTTCGCTGCGCCGGGCTGCCAGCATGAACCCCAATACCGTCGCCATGTGCTTGCTCCCCTACCGTCGGGCTTTGAACAAGCACCAGCAATAGCCGTGCCATCAGGCCATGATCGGGTCGTCCTCGCGGGCCATCCCGGTCTGCACCCGCCATTGAGCCGCGTAGAATCCATCCCTGGCCAGCAGTTCGGCATGGCGTCCACATTCGGCCACCCGGCCCTGCTCAATCACTGCGATCTGGTCTGCGTGCACTATGGTGGACAGCCTGTGGGCGATCATGATCACTGTGCGGTCATGGGCGATGCGCCGCAATGAACGCTGAATCGCAGCCTCGGTCTCGTTGTCGACCGCGCTGGTGGCCTCGTCCAGCACCAGGATCGGCGGGTTCTTCAACAGTGCCCGGGCCAGTGACAGACGCTGGCGCTGGCCACCTGACAGCCGCACGCCGCGCTCACCGACCGGGGTGTCGAGCCCCTGTGGCAAGGCCTCGATAAACGCCCAGGCTTCGGCCTGACGGGCGGCGCTGACAATCTCCTCATCACTGGCATTGGGCCTGCCGTAGGCGATGTTGTCACGAATACTGCCCTCAAACAGATACACATCCTGGCTGACCAGCCCCACCGCTTGGCGCAGTGAACGCAGGCTGATCGCAGTCACCGGCTGGCCATCGATCAATACCTGGCCGCTCTGAGGGTCCTGAAAACGCAGCAGCAGCTTGATCAGGGTCGATTTGCCCGAGCCGGTAGCCCCGACCAGTGCCAGGGTGTGCCCAGCAGGAACCTTCAGATCGATCCCGTGAATGCCGCTGTTAGAGTTCGGATACTGGAATGCCAGTTGCTGGAAATGCACCTCGCCACGCACCGGCTGGGCCAGATCAGGATTACCTTGGTCAGCCACCTGCACCGGTTCTTCCAGCAGGCCGAGAATCCGCCGGGTGCTGGCCATGGCCCGTTCGAACAGATCGATCACCTCGGCCAGTCCTGTCAGCGGCCACAACAGTCGCTGGGTCAGGAACACTAGTACACCGTATGCACCGATGTTCAGATCGCCACTCAGTGCCTGCATGCCACCGATGGTGAAGGTGGCCAAAAAGCCGGTCAGCACCGCCATGCGGATCACCGGTATGAATGCCGAACTGACCCTGATGGCCTTACGATTGGCTTCAACATAGGCCTCACTGGCCTGGCGCAAACGTTCGGCCTCGCGGGCCTCGGCGGTGAAGCTCTTGATCGTGGCGATACCGTTCAGGTTGTTGCTCAGCCGACTGGCGATCTCCCCTACCCGCTCACGCACCTCGCCGTACAGCGGACCAGCCTTGCGCTGAAAGTAGAAACCACCCCAGATGATCAGAGGAATCGGGGTAAAGGCCAGCAGAGCAATCAGCGGCGAGATGAAGAAGAACACCGCGCCGACTGCCACCACGGTTACCCCAACCTGAATCATGGCGTTGGCTCCGCCATCAAGAAACCGCTCAAGCTGGTTGACGTCGTCGTTCAGGGTGGCAACCAGATGCCCGGAGCTGCGCGACTCGAAGAAGCTCATATCCAGCCGCTGGGCATGCTCATAGGCATCCTGGCGCAGATCCGATTGCAGCCGCTGGGCCAGGTTGCGCCAGAGAACCTGATAGAGGTACTCGAAAATCGACTCACCAGCCCAGATCACGAAGGTCAACACCCCGAGTGCGATGATCTGCTCCTGCGGGGTAGTGAACCCCAGTCGGGCAACGAAGCTGCGCTCCTGGTTGACCACCACGTCGATAGCCACACCGATCAGAATTTCCGGAGCAATATCGAACAGTTTGTTGATTACTGAACAGGTGGCAGCGGCGATGATCCGCCGGCGGTATCCGCGGGCATAGCGCAACAGGCGTACCAGTGCGCTGAAGCTGTTGGTTTGATTCATTGGTTGACATCCGTGATTGGGGTGGCCGCGCGCACGCGCGTCAGGCGGCACATCCTACCTTTAAACAAATTGATAATCATTATTGTTTTATTTAACCTTGCGCAGATTAATTGAATCACTCTGCGGAGTCCTTCCATGTTCAGCCTCAACGCTGCCAGTTATCAGGTCAATGGCAAAACGCTGTTGCAGCCACTCAGTCTGGAGTTGGCTCAGGGCCAGGTTCATGGGCTGATCGGTCACAACGGTTCGGGCAAATCTACCCTGCTGAAACTACTGGCGCGCCAGTATAGCCCCAGCAGTGGTCAGGCTTGCTTCGATCAGCGCCCATTACCTGCCTGGGGGGCACGGGCCTTTGCCCGCGAGGTTGCCTATCTGCCCCAGCACCTGCCCAGCGCCGAGAACCTGACTGGGCGTGAGCTGGTCGAGTTTGGCCGTTACCCCTGGCGTGGCCTGCTCGGACGTCTGACCCGCGATGACCAGCAGCAGATCGACCGGGCTCTGGAACTGACCGATACCCAGGCCTTCGCCACCCGCATGGTCGACACCTTGTCTGGCGGTGAGCGTCAGCGCCTGTGGCTTGCCATGCTGCTGGCCCAGGGGAGCCGCTTCCTGCTACTCGACGAGCCACTGGCGGCGCTGGATATCGCTCACCAGGTCGAGGTCATGAGCCTGGTCACAGGGCTCAGCCGCGAACTGGGGCTGGGTCTGGTCATCGTGCTGCATGACATCAATATCGCCGCCCGCTTCTGCGACAACCTGATCGCCCTGCACAGCGGCCAACTGCTGGCCCAGGGGCATCCCGAGCAGTTGATGGATCACGATACCCTGCAGGATATCTACGGCATCAGCATGCAAGTCATCCCCCATCCCAGTGCCAACCACCTGGTCGCCCTGGCCCACTGACAGTTCCTCATGCCACTATTTGCACTGCGTTTTCTGTTGCTGTTCGCCTTGCTGCTGAGCACGATTACCCAGGCCAGCCCACGACTGGCCAGCCTCGACTGGACGCTGGGAGAAACCCTGGTGGCGCTTGGCGCACCGCCACTGGCGATGGCCCAGGTTGATGACTATCACGCCTGGGTCGGCGAGCCGCAGATGCCCGACAACGTGATCGACCTGGGCCTGCGCACCCAGCCCAACCAGGAACTGCTGGCCGCCTTGGCCCCTGAGCGCATTCTGATCTCGCAGATGTTCACCAACCTTACCCCCAGGCTAAGCCGCATTGCCCCGGTCGAGCTGGTGCAGCTTTACACTCCTGGCACCGATACCTGGACGCAAATGCTTGAACTGACCCGCGAGGTTGGCCGGCTGGCCGGCCGGGATCAGGCCGCCGAGCAGTTGATCGCCAGCACCCGGGCCCGAATCGACAGTCTGGCCGGGCAATTGAGCCGGCCACAGCGCCCGCTGCTGATCATTCAGTTCATGGATGCCCGCCATGTACGAGTATTTGGCCCCAACGGACTGTACCAGGTAGTGCTCGACCAACTCGGCCTGGACAACGCCTGGACTGGCGGCACCAATGCCTGGGGTTTTGCACTGGTCAGTATCGACGCACTGGTAGGCCTGGATGCCCAACTGGTGGTAGTCGAGCCCAAGCCAGCCGGCGTCGAGCGCGAGCTGGCCAGCAGCGCACTGTGGCAACACCTGCCAGGCGTGGCAGACAATCAGGTCATCACCTTGCCTCCAGTCTGGAGCTTTGGTGCCCTGCCGTCCTGCCAGCGCTTTGCCGAACTGTTGAGCGCCGCCCTGGAGCAGGCCCATGACTGAACAACGCCGCCCCGCCCTGCTCTGCCTGCTGTTCGCCCTGCTTGCAGCAACGCTGGCGCTGACCAGCTTGCAACCATTGGGCGGCGCAGGCCGAGCCTGGCAAGCCCTGTTCAGCCAGCTCAGCAGTGATTACCTGCTGCTGCAATACAGCTGGTGGCCGCGTCTCAGCGTTGCCTTGCTGGCCGGCGCTGCGCTGGCGATTGCCGGCGTGCTGATGCAGCAGTTGCTGCGCAACCCGCTGGCCTCACCCACCACCCTTGGAGTATCCAGCGGCGCCAATCTGGCCCTGATGGCTGCCAGCCTGTTGGCGCCCGGGCTGCTGGATCTGGGCCGGGAGTGGGTTGCGCTGGCTGGTGGCGCTCTGGCCATGGGCCTGGTCATGCTGCTGGGCTGGCGTCGGGCCCTGGCTCCGCTGGTCGTGGTGCTGGCCGGTTTGGTGGTCAACCTGTATCTCGGCGCACTGGGTATGGCCCTGCTGCTGTTCAATCAGGAAAGCCTCAGCGGCCTGCTGATCTGGGGCGCCGGCTCGATGGCTCAGAATGGCTGGGACAGCGCAGGCTTTCTTGTTCCACGGGTGCTGGTTGGCGCCTTGCTGGCCTGGCTGCTGATTCGCCCCCTGGCCATGCTCGATCTGGAAGATGCCAGCGCCAGAAGCCTGGGCGTTTCTCTCAAATACTTGCGCCTGGCCGGGCTGGGCATTGCTGTTTTTCTCGCCGGCTGCGTGGTCAGCGTAGTCGGCATCATTGGCTTCATTGGCCTGGCTGCGCCCAATATCGTGCGCCTGGCCGGTGCCCGCCGGCTCAGCCATAGACTGCTCTGGTCCACACTGCTGGGGGCCCTGTTGCTGGCCGGCACCGATTTGCTGGTGCAGTCGCTCGGCCAACGGGCTGCCATGCTGATTCCTACTGGCGCGGTCACGGCGGCCTTGGGGGCTCCACTGTTGCTGTGGCTGATTCCACGCCTGCGCCTGACTGGCCAACGGGCGCCCAGCCCGGCACAGAGCCTGAGCGAACGTCGCCGCAATCCGCAGCGCTTGCTGGCCGGACTGGGCCTGGGGGTGCTGGCTATGTTGCTGGTAGCACTCTGGTTCGGCCAAGGCCCGCAGGGCTGGTACTGGCTCACCAGCGAATCCTGGAGCGTGCTGGAATGGCGATTGCCCCGGGTGCTGGCAGCCATGGGCTGCGGCCTGATGCTGGCACTGGCCGGCACCCTGGTCCAGCGCCTGAGTGCCAACCCGATGGCCAGCCCGGAACTGCTTGGCATCAGTGGCGGCAGCGCCATGGCGCTGATGGCAGCGGTGTTTCTGCTTCCAGCCCCGGGCAATCTGATACTGATGCTGGCCGGCACACTCGGAGCCCTGCTGACCCTGGCGTTGCTAATAATGGTCAATCGCCGCAGTGGCTGGCTGCCTGAGCGTCTGCTGCTCACCGGGGTAGCGATTACCGCGCTGTTCGAGGCTCTGCGCGCTGTGGTTCTGGCGGGCGGCGATCCGCGCGGCCAACAGTTGATCGCCTGGATGTCTGGCTCGACCTATTATGTCGACACCCCTGCTGCTGCCGGCGTCCTGCTGGCAGCGCTGCTGGCCGCCCTGGCCTGCCTGCCACTGCTGCGCTGGCTGGATATCCTGCCACTGGGCGCCGAAACCAGTCGGGCGCTGGGCATACGGCTGGAACGGGCACGCCTGGGGCTGTTGCTGCTGACCTCGATTCTGACTGCCGGTGCCACGCTGGTGATCGGCCCGCTCAGCTTTGTCGGTCTGCTGGCCCCACACATGGCGCGTCTGCTGGGCCTGACTCGGGCCGGCCCGCACCTGTTCGGTGCGGGTTTGATCGGCATGCTGCTGATGCTGCTGGCCGACTGGGTGGGCCGCCAGTGGCTGTTCCCCAACGAAATACCCGCCGGGCTGATGGCCTCACTGATTGGCGGCGCTTATCTGATGTGGGGCTTGCGCCGGCTGTGACTCGACCTGCGGCCTGGCCCGCAGCAGGCGCAAGCCATTGAACACCACCAGCAGGCTGACACCCATGTCCGCGAATACCGCCATCCACAAGGTGGTATGCCCGGTCAGGGTCAACAGCAGAAACAGCGCCTTGATACCAACCGCCAGGACGATGTTCTGGCGCAGGATGCGTACCGTCTCCCGTGACAGCTGGATGAAGGTCGGAATCTTGCCCAGATCATCATCCATCAGCGCCACATCGGCGGTCTCCATCGCGGTATCAGTACCGGCCGCCGCCATGGCAAAACCGATATCGGCCCGGGCCAGTGCCGGCGCATCGTTGATGCCATCACCAACCATCCCAACCCTGCGCCCTTCGGCCTGCCAACGCTCGACCAGTTCCAGCTTGTGTTCAGGCAAGAGTTCAGCATGGGCCTGATCAATCCCGGCCTGCGCAGCGATGGTCCGGGCTGCGTGCGGGTTATCGCCACTTAGCATCCGTGACTCCACCCCAGCCAGACTCAGCCGCCCGATAGCCTCACGGGTGCCCGGCTTGAGCTGATCGGCCACGGCAAACAGAGCCAGCGGTTGCTGCGCATCCGCCAACACCACCACACTCTTGCCCTGGCGCTCCAGCGCTTGCAGTCGCTGCTCCAGTGTTGCGTCGAGCCGGCCCAGCTCGCTCATTAGTCGGCGATTGCCCAGCCAGTAATCCTGCCCATCGATCCGCCCGCGCACCCCGCTGCCCGGCAAGGCGGCAAACCCCTCTACCGCCTGTAACCGGGCCTGTTGCTGCCTGGCGGCACGACTGAGCGCGCTGGACACCGGGTGATCCGAGCGCTCGGCCAGACTCGCAGCCAGCCCGAACAGCAACTCACTACCCTGCCCATTGAGCGGTTCGATATCGGTCAGTTCCGGCTGCCCCAGCGTCAGCGTGCCGGTCTTGTCCAGAGCCAGGCAGTCCAGCTCACGCCCAGCCTCAAGAAAACGCCCGCCCTTGATCAGAATACCCAGGCGCGCGGCCCGGGTCAGACCACTGACCACGGTGACCGGGGTCGAGATCACCAGCGCGCAGGGGCAGGCAACCACCAGCAACACCAGCGCCCGGTAGATCCACTCCAGCCAATCGCCGACAAACAGAGCCGGAACCAGCGCCACCACCAGGGCCAGGGCGAATACCGCCGGCGTGTAAATCCGGGCAAAACGATCGATAAACCGCTGGGTCGGTGCCTGACTGGCCTGCGCCTGCTCCACCGCACGAATGATCCGCGCCAGGGTACTGTTGCTGGCCGCCGCCGTGACCCGATACTCCAGCTCGCCTTGCTGGTTCAGACTGCCGGCGAACAAGGTATCGCCCGAGCGCTTGTCGACTGGCAGACTTTCCCCGGTAATCGGCGCCTGATTGATGCTCGAATGCCCACTGAGCACCTCACCATCCAGGGCGATGCGCTCCCCCGGTCGCACACGTACCCGATCACCCAGCGCGACTTCGGCCACCGACACATCCCGCCACCGACCATCGGCCTGCAACACTCTGGCCTGGGCCGGGCTCAGATCCAGCAGCGAACTGATCGCCCGCCGGGCCCGCTCCAGCGAGCGCTCCTCGATCAACTCGGCGATGGTGAACAGAAACATCACCATCGCCGCTTCCGGCCACTCGCCAATCAGCATGGCCCCGGTCACCGCCACACTCATCAATGCATTGATGTTGAGTTCGCGGCGGCGAATAGCCTGCCAGCCGGCCTTGTAGGTCCCTAGGCCGCACAGCAGGATCGACAGTAACGCCAGCGCCGCTACCCGCCAGTCACCAGCCAGCCCGGCCAGATGCAACACTTCAGCGGCCAGTGCCGCCAGCCCGGCTGCCGCCAGACGCCAGCGCCCCCACGCTGAGCGATGCTCGCTGCTTGAGCAGCCATCCGCGCCGCAGCAGTTATCGATTTCAGGCTTCAACGCCTGGGGTTGGTTATCGCAACAGGACATATTCCAGACTCTCCGTGGTTGTCTGCTTGCCATTGCACACCCTATAGTTACTACAGGGTCAAGCAATTCAGGACACGACGAGATGAAAATCGGTGAACTGGCCAGGCATACCGGCTGCCCGGTGGAGACCATCCGCTACTACGAGCGCGAAGGATTGCTGCCGGCACCGGCCCGCAGCGCCAGTAATTATCGGCTGTACGGGCAGACACATGTTGAACGGCTGGGCTTTATTCGCCACTGCCGGGTACTGGACATGAGTCATGAAGAGATTCGCCAGTTGCTGGCCTTGCGTGACGACCCACAGTCGCCCTGCGACAGCGTCAATGACCTGATCGACGCCCATATCGGCCATGTCGAAACGCAAATGGCCAGCCTGCAAGCGCTGCATCAGCAACTGGTCGAGCTGCGCCACCGCTGTTCCGGGCACAATGACACCGGGCACTGCGGTATTCTCAATGAACTGGAAAAACGTGATCCTGTTTCAGGCGGCCCAAGCCGGCTGCATCCTCTAAGCTGATAAGCGCCCAATCAACCAGGGAACATCTGAACACAACCAGGAGTCCTGCTATGTTTGAACCAGGCCACCTGCATTTAAGCCGTATGCAGCTTTTGCCCAGCGATGTCGGCTTCAGCATCGACATCCGCTACGAAATCGACGAGCAATGCACTGCCGTGCATTTCACCCTGGAGGGGGAAATCAAGGGCGAACCCCTCAAGGAAAGCTTTTCTTTGCCGCGCGATACCGCCTTCAACTTCGCCAGCAATATCGATCACATCCTGCGCCACCACGGTGTAATCACCCCGGAGTTCCTCTCGGTCTCGGCCCACCATGAGTACGATGAAATGTTCGAAGACATCCGCGCCAAACTGCACGCCTGGCATGGCGAGGCGATTGATCCGGATCATTTGACGTAAAAGCGCCGCATATTGCACGACCAAAGACAAACAAAAAACCCCAGCTTCTTGCAAAGCTGGGGTTTCTGAATAATGGCGCAGCGGACGGGACTCGAACCCGCGACCCCCGGCGTGACAGGCCGGTATTCTAACCGACTGAACTACCGCTGCGCGTCGTTCAGAGAACACCGGAATCCGGTATGGGTGGGGCCACCCTGTCCGTCTGAACTGGCGCGCATTTTAAACATTCCTCCAGCGGAGTCAAGCACTTGCATAAGATTTATTGTCTTGCGCCTGCACTTTAGGTTTGAGGCTCAGGCGGCAGACCGCAGGTATCACCAGCAGGGTCAGCACGGTCGAGGCCAGCAAGCCGGAAATGATCGCCCAGGCCATCGGTGGCCACAGGGTCGATGATGAAAAGGCCAGCGGCAACAGACCGGCGATGGTGGTCGCGGTGGTCAGCAGAATCGGTCGGGTACGCCGCTGCACCGCTTCGCTGACCGCCTCCCCTACCGCCTTACCCACGGCCAGACGCTGGTCGACCAGATCAAGCAAGACGATGGCGTTGTTGACCACGATGCCGACCAGGGCAATCACCCCGAGCATCGACTGGAAGCCGAACGGCGAGCCGGACAATACCAGACCGGGGAAAATGCCGACGCTGGCCAGCGGCACGGTCAGAAGAATGATCCCGACCCGGCGGAACGAGTTGAACTGCAGCAGCAGGAAAAACAGCAACAGCAGCATGCCGACTGGTGCGCTGGTGGCCAGCGCCCGGTTGGCATCACCGGAGCCCTCGCTGTCACCGCCCAGTTCCAGCCGGGTCCCAGGCGGCAAGGGCTGGACCTGCAACTGCCGATCCAGCGCATCAAGCACCTGATTGAAGCTGTAGCCGTCTTCCAGCCCGGCCGTGACGCTGTAGACCCGTACCCCGTTGCGTTGGCGGATACTGGCCGGCAACCAGCGCGCCTCGATCCGCGCCAGCGCGGTCAGAGGAATCGCCTCGCCGGCCTGGTTGAATACATGCAGTGACAGCAAGCGCTCCAGCGACTGCCGGGTCCCCTCATGCGAGCGCAGCAGCATCGGAATCGGATCAAGCTCCTGGCGATACTGTTCGACAGTCAGCCCCAGACTCTGGGAGAACAGCGCCCGGGCTACCTCGGCGCGGCTTACCCCCAAGCGCTGGGCCTGGGCATCATCGACCTCGATGGCCAGCACCGGCACGCCCAGATCCACATCATGGCGTACATCCACCGCGCCCTCGACGGCTTTGAGCGCAGTGAACACTTGCTCGGCGGCAGCAATCCGCTGCCGGTCATCGGGGTGGTACAGCCGTACCTCGACCGGCGCCACCCGTGGCGGTCCCTGCCCCAGCCGTTCTGCTACCACATCCAGCTCCGGCCGCTGCCGGGCGACATGCTCGCGCACCCAGTGAATCACTTCACCGGTGGCAGCCAGATCAGTGGTCTGAACGACCAGACGGCCACGGTTGGGCGACTCGGGTGAGCGCAGCAGGTTGTAATAGAAGCTGGGCCCAGCCGAACCGACAAAGCGATGAACCGCCTGTACCTGGGGCAAGCCACGCAACTCGCGCTCCAGGTCGGCGGCTACATCGGCGGTGCGCTGCTGATCGGTGCCTTCTGGCATGTGCAGTTCGACTACCACCACAGGCCGGTCGGCATAGGGGAAAAATTGCTGCTTCATCCAGGGCGTCATGCCCAGGCTGATGATCACCATTACCAGCCCGAACAACACCACAAGCCAGGGAAAGCGGCCACTGACACGGGCCAGACCGGCGCCCAGACGCTCCATCAAGGGACTGTCGAGCGAGGCCGCCGGCTTGAGAAAACGCCCGGCAATCAGCGGCGCGACACTGATAGCCAGCAGGTAGCTGACACTCAGGGTCAGCATGATCATCACCGGAATCCCCCGGGTGAAGTCCGCGGTGCCGCCCTTGGCCAGCAGTAGGGGTGTGAATGCCGCCAGCGTGGTCGCGGTCGAGGCGCCCAGCGGCCCGGCCAGTTCGCGTACCGCCTCATGCATGGCATGGGCCCGTGAGGCGCCGCGGTTGAGCCGATCCTGAATGTTCTCGACCATGACGATGGCGTTATCGATCAGAATCCCAAGCGAGATCACCATACCAATTACCGCGATCTGGTGCAGGACACCGCCGCCGAAGTTGTACAGCCCAAGACTGATCATCGCCACCAGCGGCAGCATGGTCGCCACCAGCACGCCCATCCGCCAGCCCATGCCAACCAGCACCACGGCCACAATGATCAGCACACTCAGCAGCAGGCTCAGCTCCAGGCTATCCAGACGCTCCTTGACCTGATCCGGTTGAAAAAACATCTCGTCAATCTGCAGCGGCTGAAACTCGTCACGCAGCAGATCCAGACGCTCGCGCAACTGCTCACCGAAACGAATCGCATCGACCTGGCCACGCTGCGCAGTCAGACTGACCAGAACCGCTTGTTCACCATCAAACCAAGCCTGGGGCTGAGCCGGCTCCAGCGGGCCACGCCAGACATCGGCAATCGCCGCCAAAGGCACGCTGCCGCCTTCAGGCAGCGGAATCTGGGTGCCGCGTAGCGCTTCAATACTGGTGAACTCGCTGTTGGGCAACACTCCAAGACGTTTGTCATCGACCACCACAAAACCGCCGGGAATGACCTGGTTGCGCTGGGCCAGCAGCGTACTCAACTGTTGTGGTGTCAGGCCCAGACGACGCATTTCGGCATCGCGCAGGGCGATGGTGATCTGCTCGTCGGCCTCACCTTCCAGTTCGATCCGCGACACCCCTGGCAAGTCCATCAGGGCTCGTTTGAGGCGCTCGGCCTGCTGACTGAGCTGCACTAGGGAAGCGTCGCCGCGCACCGCCAGCACGACCGCCGGGATATCGATCAGCCGATCATCCAGACTCATGCGGGCAACGCCGTCGGGAAACTCCAGCCGGGCCCGCTCCATCGCTTGGCGCACCCGGTCCCAGGCTGAGTCGGTGTCGTAAATTCTATCTTCAAGGTTGATGCTGATCAGCACCACGCCGGTCCGCGCGGTGGCGGTGAAATAGTCGATCTCCTCTACCTGTGACAGCTCATCGGACAGTGGCTCCAGCACCATCCGCTCGACCGCCTCGGCCATGGCCCCAGGATAAATCACCGTGATCATGCCAGCACGCTGGGGAAAGCTCGGATCCTCCTGGCGCGCCATGGTCAGATAGGAAGCCAACCCCAGCAAGCACAACATGGTAACCACCAGCCCGATCAATCGGGCCCGGGTATTGAGTAGCAGATTCATGGCAGCAGCTCCACCCGGTCCTGATCGGCCAGCCGGGTCAGGCCGGCATATACCACCTGCTCGCCCGGCTGCAGGCTACCCGCTTCCAGCAACGCCCGCTCACCCTGCATGCCACGCACCTTGACTGCTACCCGGCTCACCCGTTCACCCTCGATACGAAATACCGACAGACCTTCGGCCGAACGCATGATCGCCGCCAGCGGTACGCTGAGCTGGCCCGGTTGCTGGCGTGCCAGCCCTACCTCCACCGCATCGCCGGCCTGCAGGTCGGGCTCATCAAGGCTCAATACCAACGGATAAAGCACACTGCCCTGCGAGGCGCTTTGGCCGATTTCACTGACCCGCCCCAGCCACTGCCCTTCACGCACACTGGCCCACACCGGCAGGCTTTGACCCAGCTCGACGCCATGGAGCAAGGCAGCCGGAACCCGTACTTCAACTTCATGGCCAGCCGACGCAGACAAGCGCAATACCGGTTGTCCTGGCGCCACGTACTCACCCGGCTCGACCAGCAAAGCCTCAATGCTGGCGTCGAACGGGGCCAGCAAGCGCATTTCTCCCTGCAATTGCTCGCTCTGGCGCAATGCTGCCCGGGCACTATTGACCGAGGCCAGCAACGCATCGCGACGGGCCGCCTGCTGTTCGCGCTCCTGGGCTGACATAACACCGCGCTGATACAACTGTTCGGCCCGGTCGACATCACGCCGGGCCTGCTCGGCCTGGGCTTGCAGCTCCTGCAGCCGAGCCCTGGCCGCATCACGGGCCGGCTCCAGCTCCGGGTTGTACAGCCGTGCCAGCAACTGACCGGCCTTAACCTGTTGACCGATCTCCAGTGGCCGCTCGCGCAGCACTCCACCTACCTGAAAGGTCAGCACGGCTCGCTGACGCGGCCTGACCAATCCGGCAAACCGCAATGGCTCCTCTGCTTGCGCTAGACTCACCTCGGCCGCGCGCACCGCAACAGCAGGTGTCAGCGGCAACGCCGCTGCATCAGCCTGCTGTTCTCGGCCGCAACCACTGGCAGTGGCCAACAGCGGCACTAGCAACACCACCAACAACGGTGGCAACCAGGATTTCGGGACATCAGCAAGGCGGGACATGACGGACTCCTGAAAAGGGCAGGATTATTTTTGACAGTTTGTCATCGTTTGACAAATTGTCAATAACATCACAAACTCCATTCGTCAGCCATCAGTTAGTGAGCTACCTATGAGCGTTGAGCAACGCCGGGAACGGGAAAAGCAGGAGCGCCGAGACAGCATTCTTGATGCAGCCGAGCAGGTTTTCTTCAGCAAGGGCTATGAGCGCTGCTCTATGGATGAGATCGCCCGGGCCGCCCAGGTCAGTCGCGCCCTGCTGTACGTCTACTTCAAAGATAAGGCCGCAATCATGCGCGGCATCATGCTACGCGCCGGCGAATCGATCCGCAGTCATTTCCGCCAGGCCATGGAGGCCTCAAGCAGCGGAGCCGAGCAGATTGAAAATATCGGCCGAGCTTACTACCACTTCAGCGTTGAGCATCCCAACTATTTCGATGTACTGACCCAAGCCCAGGGATTCGCCCACCCAGACGAGCCTGACGAACAGAGCCTGGCCCTGCAGCAATGCAGCATCGACGCCATGCACCTGATGATTCAGGCACTGCTCCAGGGCGTAGCCGACGGCAGTCTGAGCGCCGAGCGGGTCAGCGATCCACTGCAAACCGCCTACTATCTGCGCGGCGCCTTACATGGAGTGATCATGCAATGTCGGCACATCAGTGAAATCGAACTGCCTGACCACCCCAACCCGGAGCAACTGGTCAGCTATACCCTGGGCATGCTGACCCAGTCGATGCGGCCCTGAAGCCCGCTCAACCAGCCAGCTTCAGGCGTAGGGTTCGGGTAATCTGATCGCGCCAGCGCGGCGCCACGGCAGCCCGGTCAGCAAACGCCGGCCATTGACTAACCACCTCGGCCACCTCCCGCAACAGAGATTCAGCGCGTCCGCGCTTTAGGCCGGCAACCCGGGCACAGGCCTTGATATCATCCAGGGTGAAGTGATCGCGCTTGCCATTGAGGCTCATCTGATGACTCGCGGTCCACATACCCTCGGGATTGTAGCTGTAGGTCACGTCAAAGGCCGGCGATAATGACCAGCGCCCCTGACGATCCATCAGAAAGGCAATGTTCTTGACGTGATCATCCTGGTTACGGGCGACGATATTGAACAGCATGCGCCGGAATTGCTGCTCCAGCGCCGCCATCGGCAGCCCCAGGCGGCGAATCACCTGCAACGCCTGCTCGTAGCTGTAGGCACCAGCCTGATTGAAGTCGAAATGAGCCAGCGCACACAGTGACTGCATGTGCAACTTGCCGCCGCCGGGCAACCGATCAAACCGCCGGGTCATGAAGTGCCGGCGCCCGCCTTCCTCCAGCAACCGGCACTCACTCATGTCAATACCCGCCTCGCGGGCCATCAGGTAGTAGGCATATTCGATCGCACAATAACCCTGAGGATCATCCAGCTCCTTGTCGCGATTGCCGGAAACCCCATCGAACTTCAGTAGCCAGTATTCAAAACCTTCTCCAGCCTCGACCTGACCAGAACGTACCTCATTGGTCTGCGGCTGCCAGGCAATCACAGCTTTGGCTCGGGCGCCACCGGCCGAGGTTCCCACTCGCAGAATGTCACGCAGGGCCGCAGCCTTGTCGGCATCAGCAAAACTGCCCTTCAGATCGTTACGGTGCGCCAGCACTTCAGAGGCCAACTCAACCAACGCATCGATGCTGACCCGCTCCGACTCACGGGCCTGAGGTCCAGTAGTCGGCAAAAACTCAAGCGCCCCCATCCCCCGCCGCCCGGTGTAACACAGGCGCTCTACCGCATTGAAACTGTCCGGGCTACGCCCCTGAGTTGCCAGCCAGGCATCGATCAGAGCATTGCCGAATTTGTCCGGCAAACAGTCAGCCAGCAGCCCAGGCAAACCGTGAAAAGTTTGCCTGGGCAGCTCAGGAAAGCGGTAAACCCGTGGTGACAAGGGCATCACCAATGGCGACAGTTCAATGCCGCTACCAATAAACCCCGGATCGTACTGGAACGCCGCCGTAGCTTCACCCGGCTCCTGTGCTACCGCGCCAATGGTCCGCCCCCATAGCCGGACCTCGGCCAGTGTGGTCATTCGTCATCTCCCCACTGCCATTCGCCCTTGGGCTCGGCCACCGCACGGCGCGATGCTCGTTGCGGCGGCTTGCCCTTGCCACGTAGCAGCGCCATTGGCCCCGGTCCGGTATCCGGCAACAAGGCTTCCAGGCCGCCCAGCCGACCCAACACCCGCAGCACCCGAATCAGACTGAGCAGTTGGCTGGACTGCCCCGCCTCCAGACGCTCCAGAGTACGCTTGGACAAACCAGCCTGCTCCGCCAACTGGGCCTGGGTCAAACCACTGTCAAGTCGCAGCCGGGCCAACCGCCCTCCCAGCTCGGCCAACACTGCATCATCAGTCAGCGAGTCAGATAACCGCATAAGTCGTCATCCGTTGCGAAATAAACATTATTTGCATATTAAGTCGACACATTAAGCGACTTATACAGCAAAAAACAAAAACAATCAAATCGTCATATGTTACGAATAAAGCAATAAAAAAGACCCTATTCGCCATAAGTGACGAATAGGGTCTCAGAAAGAAGAACTAATGAGGCAGACGCGACAGCAAGCCCTGATCCAGACTCAGCTTGCCGGCACCCGACAACATCAAGGCCACCGAACCGGCCAGCAGCGACAGCGCAAACTCATAGCCGTTGTTGCTCATAAACAAGCCGTTATCAATATGCACGGCAAAGATCGCCACCAGCATGGTGAAGGCCAGCACCAGCGCCGCCGGACGAATAAGCAACCCCAGGACCAGACACAAACCACCGAAAAACTCGGCCGACCCCGCGCCCAGCGCCATCAGATAGCCCGGCTGCAGCCCAATTGATGCCATCCATTGACCTGTCCCCTCCAGTCCGTGACCACCAAACCAGCCAAACAGCTTTTGGGCGCCATGGGCCATGAAGATGATACCGAATGGTATACGCAGCGCCAGCGGGGCCCAGTGCTGCCCAGGGTTGATGATTGACTGAAGGATATTCATAGCGACTCCTTGATGGGGATGCAGGCAATGTGCCCGTTAAAATAACTGTAGGTCAGCGCCGCAGCCGCGTCTAACTTGCCCGCACCAGACGCTCAGGGCAGCTCGGACTGAGCCTGATGCAGCCAGGCCTCGAACTCCGAATCAGGCAGCAACCCTCCCCCGGTACTCCACAACAGATGCACCGCTTGCGCCGGGTTCACTCCTTGCGCCAAGCACCATTGCCGTCCGGGCTCACTCTCCATCAGCCAGCCTGGACCGGTAAATCCGGCACAGGCCGAGTGCTCAAGCCGTTCGCCCAGAGTACCCCAGGCCAGAGCCAGGCCTCGCTGCAACTGCGCGTCACTGACGGTAAAGACGCCTGCAAGCCGATCCTGCATAGCATTGCTGGCCAGCATGGAGGCCTGAGCTACCGCCATGCCATCGGCCAGGGTGCGGTTGTCCAGGCCAATATCGTAGACCGACAACGGCTGCTCCAGGCCTGCCGCCAACTGCAGCAAAACCGAGGGCGAGGCGACTGGCTCGGCGAACCAGACGTGTACTGCATCACCCAGCAATTGTTTGAGTCCATAGGCAATCCCGCCTGGCGCGCCGCCAACACCACAGGGCAAATAGACCAACAGCGGCCGCCGTGCGGAAACCTCGATTGCCAGTTCACGTAGTTGCGGCAGCAGGCGCCGGGCAGCTACCGCGTAGCCGGCAAACAGCGAACTGGATCGTTCATCATCGACGAAGTGGGACTGCGGGCCAGCCTCAGCCAAGCGCCGACCTTCGGCTACGGCCGCAGCGTAGTCACCGCCATGCTCGACAACATCAACGCCTTGCTCACGCAGCAGGGCTTTTTTCCAATCCTTGGCATCCTGGGACATATGCACCTGAGCCGCAAAACCCAGCACGCGCGCCATCAGTCCAATGCTGATCCCCAGGTTACCAGTGCTACCCACCACCAGTTGATAGCCAGAAAAACAAGCTCGCCACTGCGCAGAACCCAACTCACGAAAGTCCTCCCCCTGCCAGCCATGCTCCCGCGCACAATACTCAGCGAACTCCAGCACCTCATGAAAGCCGCCCCGCGCCTTGACCGAACCGGCCAGTGGCAGGCGGTGATCGGCCTTGAGCAGCCATTGCCCCTGCCCGCCATAGGCATCGCGCAGGGCATCGGCTGGCAATAGCGGCGATTCGACTACCCCATCACAGGCCGCCAATGCAGGGGAGCCCGCCGCCAGCAAGGGAGCCGCACGTTTCAATCGCTGTTCAGCCTGATCAATCAGGGCAGGGTCGAACAGTTCCGGCTGGGTACGAACACCGGGATTGATCCACAACATTGGAGCCTGGCTTCGCAGAGCCTGACGCAACATGTCATCCAGCATGGTGTTTGCCTCGGGAGATTGCTTGTCGCATGATAGTTCAACAGCAGTTTAGCGGAGTTGCGATGATGCCGATGATCGGTTGGCTGTTTCTACTGATGGCTTTCGGCCTGGTGCTCGGCAGTTTGCTGATGTTGCGCGACAGCGCCAACAAGATGCCCATCGACAAGGAAAGGCTCAAGCGCATCAAAGAGCGTCAGGCTGAACTCGAGGCAGAAGAAGCCAAGGAAGCCGAACGCAAAAAGGACTGAAAACCCGGTAGAATGCCCGGCAGATTCAACTCGCAGGATTTCACCCCATGATCAATTCACTGCAAGCCCAACTGCTCAAGGCCGGCCTGGTCGACGAGAAAAAGCTCAAACAAGCCCAGCGCTCGAAGAAAAAACAGGCCAAACAGCAGCCCGAAAAGGTTGTGGATACCGCGGCACTGGTGGAAAAAGCCCGGGCCGACAAGGCCGAGCGGGACCGTCAGCTCAACCAGCAACGCCAGGAAGAGGCTGCCCGCAAGGAGCGTGAAGCTCAGGCCAAGCAGTTGATCGAACAGAACAAAATCGAGCGCACTGGCGGTGAAGTGCCCTACCAGTTCGCCAGTAAGAACAAGATCAAGAAGATTTATGTCACTCAGGAGCAATTCGACAGACTCAGCCGCGGCAAACTGGCCATTGCTCGCTTGGGCGGGCAGTTCGAGCTGATTCCATTGGAGGTCGCGGACAAGGTCAAGGAACGGGCCCCGCATTGGCCGGTAATCATCGCCAAGGTCGAAGAAGTCAGCGAGGACGATCCCTACGCCGCGTACCAGATCCCTGACGATCTGATGTGGTAATACAATCGGCCCGGGCACAATGCCCGGGCCAGCCAACCATTATTGCCGCTGTTCCTGCTCGTCCTCTTCCTCGACCTGCTCCGGCTCATCCAGGGCAGAGTCATCCACCAGTTCGGCATCTTCCTTCATTCGCTCGACACGCTCACGCTCACGGGTCTCCTCGGCCTCGGGGCAGTCCAGCTTGAGCAGGAAGGTCCGTGACACATCGATCAGGCCGACATGTTCGATGGTCCGCCGACCAATCAGCACCGGATAGGTCATGTCGCCGCGGTCACGCAGGGAGAACTGTTCTTCATAAACCTGATTGCCGATGCACATCGCCATTTTCACCACCGGCCGACGATCCTCGCCGCCCGCCCCGCGCACCAGCACCCGACGATAGACCGGCCGCTCAAACTTCAGGGTCACCAGTTCGCCGCTATCGGCATCCTTAACCGGCACGTCATAACGCACCCAAGGATTGCCGTTGAGGGTGAAGTTCTCGATGTTGATCGCATGCATCGAAGAGGTCAGTGCACCGGAGTCAACCTTGATCTTGACCGCCGTATGCTCCGGCAGGATTCGGCCCTTTTCAACCCAGCCAACGATTACCTGCGCGGCAACCGGTTGCTCCGAGGCTTCGGGGTCTTCGTGCTGCTCGGCCTCGGCCCAGGCCACCGGGGCCAACACCGACAAGCACACCGCCCAACACCAACGCTTGATCACTGAATGCATGAGAGATCCTTTGCAGAAACAACAGGATAGACCGGCAGGAATAGAAAAAGTGCCACACCAGCCGGGATACTGGCCATTTGCGGACCAAAACGGCGCGCATTTTATATGATTTGACGGCGCTGAATAGAGGGGCCAAGCGGGGAAATGACGCTTGTCACGCAACAGCCCATAAGCCTGACCGGGGTCCCACCATAGCCAACACGAATCATTGAGCGTGGCCACCAGCTTGGCATTACACTGATGAGCCCACAGAAAACCGACGCCAATTTGACATCATTTTTTTTGTTCAGACGGGTTCAGGTTTACCTGAAAGTGCCGATACAGACGCTAGGGGACCGCAGCCACTGGCATAGGGCGCGGCAATACAAGAACAAACACAAGTCGTTTGCGCGTGGAGGTTTTAATGAAGCTGTTGCGCAGCATCAAAATCAGTCAGCGGATCTGGCTGATCCTTATCGTCGCTCTGGTCAGCATGACCCTTCTGTCAGTTACCGCGCTCGTCGGCCTCAAGAGCGAACTGCGTCAGGCGGAAATCACCAAGGCCACCCATCTGGTGGAAGTGGCCCACGACCTCATGGCTCACTACCACGGCAAACAGGTGCGCGGCGAGTTGAGCGAGGAGCAGGCTCGCAAGCAGGCTCTGGACGCCTTGCGCGGGCTACGCTACGACGGCCAGGAATATTATTGGGTCAATGACATGAACAACATCATGATCATGCACCCGGTAGCGCCCCAGACCGAAGGCATGGACCTGACCAACATCAACAGCTCAGATGGGCGCCGCAATGTCATCGTCGACATGGTCAACATGGCCCGTAGCCAGGGCACCGCGCATATCGAGTACACCTGGACCCGCCCCGGCAAGAACCCTGGCGAAGACGAAGGCGTTGGCAAAATCGCCGCGTTCAAGCACTTCAAGCCCTGGGACTACATGGTCGGCACCGGCATTTTCATCGAAGACATGCAGTCCAAATTCTGGACCGAGGCCATGCGTCTGCTGCTGGTGGTCAGCCTGATCAACCTGTTGATGATCATCATTCTGTTCATCATCGGCCGCAGCATTTCCCAACCACTGAACCGGGTGGTCGACGCCATGCATGATATCGCCAGTGGCGAAGCCGATCTAACCCGCCGGCTGGATGATGACGCCCGAGACGAACTGTCACTGATGGCCCGCTATTTCAACCAGTTCACCGGCAACCTGCGCGGCCTGATCCAGCAACTGGGCGACAGTGCTCGGCAGATGATCAGCGCCAGTCAGCAGCTCGACCAGATCAGCGATAACAGCCTGCGCGACATGACCCGCCAATCGGAGCGCATGGAACTGATGGCTACCGCCATTAACGAAATCACCTACGGCGTTCAGGACGTAGCTCAGAATGCCAATGCCGCCGCCCATGAGGTAGAAAACGCCAACGAAGGCGCCAACCACGGTCGCAGCCAGGTGGAAAAAACCATCGAGCAGATCAACCATCTGTCCAGCAGCGTCAAGACGGCTGTCGAGCACATGGAGACCCTGGCCACCGATGCCAATGAGATCACCTCAGTACTGGATGTGATCCGCAACATCGCCGAGCAGACCAACTTGCTGGCGCTCAATGCCGCCATTGAGGCCGCCCGTGCCGGCGAGATGGGTCGCGGTTTTGCGGTGGTCGCCGATGAGGTGCGCAATCTGGCCCAGCGCACCCAGAAGTCCACCGAAGAAATCCATGAAATGATCACCAAGCTGCAGAACAATACCCAGACGGTGGTCAACGTCATCAACGAAAGCAGCCGCTACTCACAGCTCAGCGTCGAGCAGGTCAACGCTGCCGGTCAGGCGCTGGATCAGATCGCCCAGTCCATGCAGCAGATGGTCGCCCTCAACGCCTCGATCGCCAGCGCCACAACCCAGCAGTCGACCGTGGTCGAGGACGTCAACAAGAACGTGACCGAAGCCGCTGAACTGGCCCGCGAAACCACCGACGGTGCCCAGCAGACCGCCCAGGCCAGTCAACACCTGGCCCAGTTGGGACGACAAATCGATGGATTGGTAAGCCGGTTCAAAATCTGAGCAGAGAAGATGGGAGCGCCACAGCGGCGCTCCCATTGACTGACTATCTTCAGAGCACCATCACCGCCAGCCAGCCAAACACCAGCAGCGGCAGGTTGTAATGCAGGAAAGTCGGCACCACGGTATCCCAGATGTGGTTGTGCTGACCATCAACATTGAGACCAGACGTCGGCCCCAGGGTCGAGTCCGAAGCCGGCGAGCCGGCATCTCCCAGCGCCGCCGCCGTACCCACCAGCGCAACGATTGCCAACGGGCTGAAACCCAGTTGCAAGGCCAGCGGTACATAGATCGCGGCGATAATCGGAATGGTCGAGAATGACGAGCCGATCCCCATGGTGATCAACAGACCCACCAGCAGCATCAACAGTGCCGCCAGAGCCTTGTTATGGCCAATCAGCTCAGCCGAGCTGTCCACCAGCGTCTGAATCGAACCGGTAGCTCGCATCACCTCGGCAAAGCCGGCAGCCGCGATCATGATGAAGCCAATCATGGCCATCATCTTCATGCCCTCGGTGAACACGTCATCGGCTTCGCGCCAGCGCACCACACCCGACACCGAGAAAATCACGAAGCCGGTCAGCGCGCCGATGATCATCGAATCCAGCCAGAGCTGCACGACAAACGCCGCCGCCACGGCTACCAATGCTACCAGCAGCGACAACGGATTGTAGTTGGCACCCACCCGCTCGGTCTGTTCAATACGCTCCATGTCATACTGACGCGGCTTGCGGTAGCTGATGAATACCGCCACCGCCAGACCAATCAGCATGCCCAGCGCCGGCAGGGCCATGGCCCGCATCACATTGACGGCAGTCACGTCCGCGCCGCTCTCGGATACGTTGGCCAGCAAAATGTTGTTGAGGAAGATCCCACCAAAACCGACCGGCAGGAACATGTAGGGAGTGATGAGACCGAAGGTCAGTACACAGGCTATCAGCCGGCGATCCAGGTTCAGCTTGCCCATCACATACAGCAGTGGCGGCACCAGCAGCGGAATGAAGGCAATGTGAATCGGCAGAATGTTCTGCGATGAAATCGCCACCGCCAGCAGCACCAGCACCAGCATGCCCTTGAGCAGCCCGGTGCCACCGGACTGCTGACGATTGACCAAGCCCAACGCCTTATCGGCCAGTGCGTGGGCCAGCCCAGACTTGGCGATCGCCACCGCAAAGGCACCCAGCAGTGCATAGCTCAGGGCCACATTAGCACCCTTGCCCAGCCCGCCCTGGAAAGCCTCCAAAGTGGCCTCTACGCCCAGGCCACCCAACAGGCCGCCGACTACCGCACCGATGATCAACGCGACCACCACATGCACCCGGCATAGACTCAGAATCAGCATTACCGCAACAGCGGCGACCACTGCATTCATTGGTGTATTCCCATATCGATGAAAGAAGACCGGCTCAAGGCAACCCTGGCATACAAGGGCTCCCTGGGCCGGAGGCCGCGTACTCTGCCGGATAGCGCCCAGCCTGTCAAAAGCAGCCCAGTGAACAATCGTGATTTTAGATAGAAGTTATCGTGTTTTTCCGCTATTTCCTGTTCAATTACCGTCCTAACATGGGTTCAACGCCACCTTCCACAGGAGTCCTTCATGCTCAATGTCGCGATTGTCGCTGGCAGCAGCCGTAGCAACAGCCAAACTGCCAAAGTCGCCCGCTTCATCCGCCAGACCCTGATCGACCAGCATCAACTTGATGCCGATGCGGTATCGTTGATCGACCTGGGCAGCAACCCCCTGCCCCTGTGGCCGGCCGAGGGCGCTGACGCCTGGGGGGACTTTGAAAAACAGTTAAGCGCAGCCGATGCTGTGGTGATTCTGGCCCCGGAATGGCATGGCATGGCCTGCCCGGCGATCAAAAACTTCTTCCTTTACGCCAGCAAGGCGCAACTGGCTCACAAACCAGCGATGCTCGGCGGCATTTCAGCCGGGGTCGGCGGCGCCTATCCGATCAGCGAGCTGCGCGCCTCCAGCTACAAGAATTGCCGACTGTGCTATATCCCTGAGCACCTGATCGTGCGCGGAGTGGAAGCCGTAATGAATCAGGCCGAACCAGCCTCGGAAGACGATAGCCGCATCCGCGCCCGGCTGAACTACAACCTGGATATCCTGCTGCGTTATGCCCAGGCCCTGAAGCCGGTCCGCGGACAAATCGACATGAGCAATCCGGCTTTCGCCAACGGCATGTAACCCCCTACTAAAGTCTAAACCTTATTTCAGGGCGCCCACAGGCGCCCTGTCATCGTTCCGTAACCTGTCTGGAACGGGCGATCGCACGCTCTCCCTCTCCGCTCCTCACGGCCCCGCCCTGCCCCTGTTCGACCAAGGTCTTAGCGCCGGACAGGGAACCCCCATGCTTTAGTTGCATCCGCACCGGACATTTTCCCCTGTCAGGTTCATGCCGACGGCCTGCTGCCTGAACGCAGTTGCATCTGACGATACCGGTCAAGCCGTTTTGACACTATGGAGAACAATAATGAAGCATGTCAGACCCAAGGCGCTGGCCACTGCCGTGGCCCTTTCACTGATCGCCCCGATGGCCAACCAGGCAACCGCCGCCGGCTTTGTCGAAGATGCCAAGGCCTCCCTGCAGCTACGCAACTTCTATTTCAACCGTGATTTCCGTGACCCAGGTGCTCAATCCAAAGCCGAAGAGTGGGCCCAGGGCTTCATTTTTCGAGCTCAATCGGGCTATACCGAAGGGGCTGTAGGGTTCGGCCTCGACGCCTATGCCGCTCTGGGCCTCAAGCTCGACTCGGCGGACGACCGGGCCGGCACCGGCCTGCTACCCAACTCCTTCGGCAATGAAGGCCCCGGCAATTACAGCCACGCCCTGCTGACCGGCAAGGCCAAGGTTTCCAAAACCGAACTGAAAGTTGGCGGCCTGTATCCGCAGATTCCGATTGCCCAGGCCAGTGACATTCGCCTGATCCCTCAGATGTATACCGGCGCCAACCTGTCCATGGGCGAAATCGAGAACCTTGATGTCCAGGCTGGCCAATTGCGTGATGTGGTATTTCGCGCCAGTACCAACCGCGAAGATATCCGCGCCACTGTCGGCGGCTCCTCAGATCGTTTCAACTACCTGGGCGGCAACTACAAGTTCAACCAGAACAGCACCACATTCGGTCTCTGGCGCGGAGAGTTGAAGGATGTCTATGGCCAGACGCTGGTCAACCTGATTCACAACATGAACGCCGGTGACTGGAAACTGGGCGCCAACCTGGCTTATTTCGATACCCGCGACATTGGCAGCCAGCCCATGGACATCGACCACAAGATGAAGTCCCTGATGCTCTCGGCCGGCCTTGGTCACCATACCTTCCGGGTCGGTTACCAACACAGTGATGGCGATACCTCCTTTCCCTACCTGGCCGAGAACAACCCCTATATCGCCAACTACGTCCAGATCCTCGACTTCGCCCGAGCCGACGAAAAGTCCTGGCAGGCACGCTATGACCTGGACTTCGCCGCTGTCGGGCTGCCGGGTTTGAGAGGTTTTGTCCGTTATATCCGTGGCAGCAATATCGACATGGGTCCGGCTGGCCGAGGTAAGGAATGGGAACGTGATATCGACTTTACCTACACCCTGCAAAGCGGCCCGCTGAAGAACCTGGCAATCCAGTGGCGTAACGCAATGGTGCGCTCGGACGTGATTCGCGACATGGACGAAAACCGTCTGATTCTGTCCTACACCATCCCTCTGCTCTAACCCTTCAGCGCCCGGGCTAACGACCCGGGCGCCTTCAGGTCACGCGACACGCGCCCCACCCTAGGGCGAAACCTGACTTCACAATCCACCTCAAAGCGTCGAAAAAAATCATTATATTTCATGAGATTAAGAAGCTATCATGAACCCCAACACAAGATCGTTGCCCTATTTTGGGGCTCGCCCCGAGCGTACTGAAAGCCAACGGTATCGAAACGGCCCATGAGCACACCTGCGACGATCAGCCGCAGCGCACTCAGTGCCGCGTCAATCCGGACTCCAGACAGGGGGCCAGCGCCGCGAGCCAGCGTCACGGAGCTGCTTGGCTATAATCTTGCATACGTTTGACGCCCATAAATACCCGCCTGGAGAACAACGTGTTTAATGGCCACCCCCTGCCTTACTTCCAGCCACTGATCGATACCGCAACGGGCCGTATCGCCGGCTATGAAGCCCTGGCCCGATTGCGCGACGAAGAAGGCAACGTCACCAGCGCCGGCCCCCTGTTCACCGACCCGAGCGTCAACCCTGCGGACCTGCTGGAATTGGATCGCTGTATCCGCCGCATGGCGCTCGAACGCTTTCGCGATAACCCAGAGGGTTTCCTCAGCCTCAACATTTCACCGCTTTGGGTCAGTCAGCTCACTCCCGACTCGCCACTGCCAAGCCTGCAGTTGCTGGAGGAAGTCGGCCTGCCCCCCGAACAGGTGGTCTTCGAAATCACCGAACTGCAGGGCAACATCGAGCAGTTGCGCGACGTAGTCAAACGCTACCGCGAAGCCGGTATTCGCATTGCCATTGACGACTTCGGAGCCGGCTATTCGATGCTGGACCGGGTGTTGGCACTGGAACCTGACATTCTGAAACTGGATATTCAACTGTTCCGCAAGGCAGCCAGCGGCACAGGCAACAGCGGTGACTTTGTCCGGGCTCTGGCCCTGATGGCGGAGAAAAGCGGCTGCTGGATCATTGCCGAAGGCGTGGAAAACGAACAGGAGCTGCACTTCGCCCTGGAGTGCGGGGCGCGTTATGTTCAGGGTTACCTGTTTGCCCGCCCAGAGGAAAACTTCCTGCCCAACGACGCGGTGCAGGCGCAGTTCTCCCAATTGCGTGATCACTACGTCAAGGAGAAGCTGGCCGAACGCGCCCAATTGGCCAAGTTGCGCCGTGAGCTGGCGGTGCTTTTCAGTGAACTGCGTCAGTGGCTGAGCCGTGGCGCCCGCCCGACTGATCTGCCCTCTCCCAAAGCCTACCCCTGGCTGCTGCGCTGCTTCCTGTGCGATGCCCATGGCACCCAGATTTCACCTAACTACGAGTGGACCGGCCAGCAATGGCGTTCAGACCCGCGCTACCTCGACCACAACTGGTCGTGGCGCCCCTACTTCTACCAGATCCTGGCAGAGGCCGGTGAGGACAGCCGAGTCATCCTTTCCAATCGCTATCGCGATGCGACCAGCAACCAGTACTGCCTGACCTCGGGATTGTTTATCGACGACAGCCGACACCTGTTGCTGGTCGATATAGACCTGTCCCGGCTGTAATCGGTTGCAGCGGGAGCACAGATGCTCCCGCCTCCCGGGATCCTTAGCCTTCCAGCCGCTCCAGCGACACCAGCTTTCCATCCTCGGTAAAGCACATGAGGAAGCTGCCAAACACCCCCTCATGGGTCAGAAAACGCCGCAGGTGATGGGCCGGCAGACTAACCCGCCGGCCATCACGACTACGCATCAACACCCGTTCTGCTCGCCCCTGATACCAGGCCAGATAACGCTCGGCGGGCAGTGCCAGATCAACGATCAACTGCTGCATGCGTCCTCAACTGCCATTTGCCGTGCATTCTGAGCCAGATCAAGCAGCTCGCGCATGGCCACAGCCACCATCGGATAATCACCGCTGCCTGCGCTCTTGAGGTCAACCAGCATGGCACGCCAACGCTGTACCAGGGTCTGATTGCGCTCCACCCAGGTTTCGACCAGCTGGCCTACCGGTTGCTTGGCATCAGCTGATTGCAGAGCCGAAACGGTCATGGTCCGAATCTGCCAGTCCAGATCATCCCGGTAGCTTTCACGCGCCAGAGCCTGCCAATGGTTGTCCACCGGCAAGCCGGTGACCTGCTGGGCGAACCACGGCAATTGCAGCTCGCTACCCAAGGAGAAGAACACCTGAGCCACCCGCTCGGTCGGCTGCCCGGTAGCATCAGCCGCCTCAATGATCCCCAGCATGGTATAGAAATGCCCGGTACCGGCCACCAGGCGGGCGATTTCATCCGGCACTCCAGCGTCCACATAGCTGCTGAACTTGGCCTCCCACAAGGCTCGCACCGGGCCTTCGAACAAACTGTCGAACTGCTCAGCCAACGCTGCAATACGCGGGGCAAAATGCTCCACTTCACGGGCCGGATCCAGTGCCCCACGGCGGTTGCGGATAAACCAGCGAGTCGCTCGCCGTCCCAGCCGGGTCAGATCATCCATCAGTTCCATCTGCACCTCGGCTGGCACCTGGTGATCCAGTGCCTCAATGGCTGCGAAGTGCTCCATAAGCCGGAACACATCACGAGCCACCACATAGGCTTTGGCGATATCACTGGGCAAGGCCCCGGTCGACTGCTCCAGCCGGCGCAAGAAGGTAATGCCCATGTGATTGACCAGATTGTTGGCCAACTGGGTGGCAATGATCTCGCGACGCAAACGGTGGTTGCGCAATGCCGAGGCGTACTTGTTGACCAGGGTAGCCGGAAACGCGGTATTCAGCTCACGGGCGACATAGCTGTCCTCTGGCACATCCGAGGCAATCAGCCGCTCCTTGAGGTCGGCCTTGGAATAGGAAATCAGTACCGACAACTCGGCCCGAGTCAGGCCCTTGCCCTGTGCCACGCGCTCAGCCAACTGCTCATCATCGGGAATAAACTCCAACGCCCGGCTGAGCTTGCCGCTGTTTTCCATTTCGGTGATGAAGCGGCGGTATTCACCCATGGTCTGACGAGCCTGACACTGCGCCAGACTGATGGCCTGTGTCTGCTTGTAATTGTTACCCAACACCAGTTCGGCCACCGCGTCGGTCATGCTCGCAAGCAGCTTGTTGCGCTGCTTGCCGGTCATATCCTGGGCGGCCACCACTTCGTTGAGCAAGATCTTGATGTTGACCTCGTGGTCAGAGCAGTCGACCCCGCCGGCATTGTCGATAAAGTCAGTATTGGTTGCGCCGCCGTTGAGGCAGAATTCGACCCGGCCAAGCTGGGTCATGCCCAGGTTGCCGCCCTCACCCACCACCCGGCAGCGTAGCTCACGCCCGTTGACCCGCAGCACGTCATTGGCCTTGTCACCAACATCGGCGTGGGTTTCACTGGCTGCCTTGACGTAGGTGCCGATCCCACCGTTCCAGATCAGGTCCACTGGCGCCTTGAGCAGATTGTGGATCAGCTCAGCCGGCGTCAGCTTGTCAGCCTGAATATCGAACAGGCGTTTCATCTGCGGGGTCAGGCTGATCTGTTTGAGGCTACGGTCGAAAATCCCGCCACCCTCGGAAATCAGCTCGCGGTTGTAGTCAGCCCAACTCGAACGCGGCAGATCGAACAGGCGCTGGCGCTCATCGAAGCTGCGCTCGGCATCCGGGTCCGGATCGATGAAGATATGCTGGTGGTTGAAGGCCGCCACCAGCTTCAGGCTGCGCGACATCAACATGCCATTACCAAACACATCGCCGCCCATGTCGCCAATACCTATGACAGTGAACGGATCCTGCTGCACATTGATGCCCCGCTCACGGAAGTGCCGCTGCACCGAAACCCAGGCACCACGCGCGGTAATCCCCATTTTCTTATGGTCATAACCTGCCGAACCACCAGAGGCGAACGCATCGCCGAGCCAGAAGCCGTAGCCGGCGGCGATTTCATTGGCGATATCGGAGAAGGTAGCAGTGCCCTTATCTGCCGCCACCACCAGATAGGGGTCGTCATCGTCGTGGCGCACCACCTGGACCGGCGGCACCACCTGACCTTCAACCAGGTTGTCAGTCAGATCGAGCAGCCCTTGGATAAACAGCCGGTAACAGGCGATGGCCTCCTGCTGGATCTCATCGCGACTACCGCCTACCGGCAGCCGTCGGGGAACAAAGCCACCTTTGGCTCCCACCGGCACGATAACCGCATTCTTAACCTGCTGAGCCTTGACCAGCCCAAGCACCTCTGTACGGTAATCCTCTTCACGATCCGACCAACGCAAACCGCCTCGAGCGACCTTGCCACCACGCAGATGCACCCCTTCAAAGCGCGGCGAATAGACGAAGATCTCATACATTGGCCGCGGCAACGGCAATTCCGGGATCGCCTGCGGATCGAACTTGAAGCTGATGTAATCCTTGGTCTGGCCGGCGCTGTCGCTCTGGTAGAAATTGGTCCGCAGGGTCGCCTTGATCAGATCCAGATAGCGTCGCAGGATGCGGTCCTCGTTGAGCACCGCCACCTCATCCAGCGCGCCCAGAATCGCCTGTTCCAGGCGCTTCTGCTTGTCGTCAAGCGCCTCGCCCGTAAGCTTGCGAGCCAGATAGAAACGAGTCTTGAACAAGCGCACCAATTCATGGGCAATGGTTGAGTGGCTGGCCAGAGTGTTGGCGATGTAAGGCAACTCGAAGCCCAGACGAATCTGCTTGAGATAGCGGGCATAGGCGCGCAGCAATGCGACATCACGCCAGGGCATGCTGGCCAGCAGGACCAGGCGGTTGAAACCGTCGTTCTCAGCCTGCCCGCTCCAGACACCGATGAAGGCCTCACGGAACAGTTCGTTGACTTCCTGAATGTCCAGACCACCTTCCTGAGCGTAGGTAAACTCGAAATCGTGAATCCAGAAAGACCGGCCATCCTGACGCACGAAGCAGAACGGGAACTCGCCCAGCACCCGCAACCCGAGGTTTTCCAGAATTGGCATCACGTCCGACAGGGGCAGAGGCTCATCCAGATGGTAGAGCTTGCAGTGCAGCACCCCGCTCTTTTGCGCCAGTGGCTGGTAGAAGCTCATGCCCAGGCGCTGCTGATCGTTCAACGCCAGCAGGTGCTGCAGATCGACCACCCCGGTCGCCGGAGTGAAGCGCTCGCTATAGCCAGCTGGAAATCCACCGGAAAATTGACTCATCGCTTCGGTAGCCTTGGCCTCGCCGAGGCTTTCCAACAACCGGTCATTAAAATCATCCTGCCAACTGCGACAGGCGTGAATCACATCCTGTTCGATTTTCACGGGGTCAATATCCAGGGGTTGTTTGGGATCCACACGCAGAATGAACTGAGTGCGCGCCAACACAGATTCGGAAAAACTGGTCCAGAACTCGCATTCGCTGGAGTGCAGACGATCCATCAGTACCTGCTGGATCTTGATGCGAATGTCGGTGGAGTAGATCTCACGCGGGACGAATGCCAGGCAATACCAGAAACGCCCATAGTTACCCTGACGCAGGAAAATCCGGACCTGATTGCGCTCCTGAATCTGTACGATCCCTAGGGCCGTGCTACTCAGCTCCTCTTCGGACATCTGGAACAGGTCGTCACGGGGCATTACCTGCAGGGTCTGATCCAGCTCCTTGCCCAGATGCCCATGCGGGTCAAAGCCTGAAGCCCGCCGCACCGCATCGACCTTGCGTCGCAGGTAGGGAATCCGGTCGACGCTATCGGTGTAGACCCGCGAGGTAAACAACCCCATGAAGCGGTGTTCAACCAATACCTGGCCATATTCGTCCACTTCTCGCACCGACACATAGTCCGGATAGGCCGGCCGGTGAACCCGGCTGAAACGCGAAGCCTTGGCGAAAGACAGCAGCAATGGGGCTTGCAGGTAATCGAGCACCGACTGCGGCAGGTTCTCGATATTGTCATCCAGCGGGCGTAACCGCAGTACGCCCAGACTGCGCTCGCTGCGCACGCCCAAACGGCCCACGGCCAGGCCTTCATGCACAGAGAACTGTTCATAACCCAGGAACGTGAAGTGGTTATCCAGCAACCACTCGAGATAGGCTACCGCTTCATCGCGCTCAACCCGGCTGAAATAATTGGCCTTGCGCCCCTTGAGCAGCTTGATCAGAGCCTGAACTTCAGCCTTCATCGGCTCGAAATCACTTACCGCTGCCCGCACATGGGCTAGCGACTCCTTCAGGCCGGCCTGAACCGCCTTGAGCTCGGAAGCACTGGCACAGCGATCGATCTCAATATACATCACCGATTCGGGATGGCTGTCAGGGGGCGACTCACCAGGCGCGCAGATAGTCAGCAACTCACCCTTGGCATCACGCACCACCTGCATCACGCTGTTTTGCAGAGTATGAATTGAGTAGCCCTGGCGCTTGAGTTCCATGCGCACGGTATCAACCAGAAATGGCGAGTCCTGGTGTACCAGCTCGACAATGGTATGTGTCGATTGCCAGCCGTGCTGCTGGGTATCGGGATTGAACACCCGCAACTTTTCCGCCGCCCCCTTAACGCTCTGGAAAAACCGCCAGAACGACAGGGTACAACCAAGCAGATCGGTGTCATGCCGAAGCAGTAGTTCGTTCAGGGATACGATTCCGAAGAACTGCTCGTTGAAGCGGGCAATGGGTGCCTTGTCTTCCGCTTCTACCAGTGTCAGCAAGCGGTTTCTGAGGATAGACAGGAACTCGTCTTTGCTGCTGGCCAAAATGAATGCCATGATGCCTCCAGTTTGTTATCGGCGGCCGTGTATCCGGCCTTGGCAAATATGAAGCACGACTCAGGACAGAGAGTCACGCGCATGTCGCCTGGTTAACACTATTCGCCGCAAGCATTAGTCTAGACCAGAGTTTTTTCGTTAAAGTGACGTTCCCAATGAGCCAGGAAATCCGTTGATGTCCCACCGCGAACAGTTGCTCCAGCTCAAGACGTTCATGGGCCAGCAGATCTTTGGCCAGGAAGCCCTGATCGATCGCATGCTGATCTGCCTACTGGCCGGAGGCCATGTGCTGGTCGAGGGCGCGCCCGGATTGGCCAAGACCAAGGCTATCAAGGCCCTGTCCGAAGGTATCGAAGCCGACTTTCATCGCATCCAGTTCACCCCTGACCTGCTCCCGGCAGACATCACCGGCACCGAAATCTATCGCCCGGAAACTGCCAGCTTCAGCTTCCAGCAGGGACCGATTTTCCATCACCTGGTACTGGCCGACGAAATCAACCGGGCACCGGCCAAGGTTCAGTCAGCGCTGCTTGAGGCAATGGCCGAGCGCCAGGTCAGTATCGGCCGGGAAACCTACCCGCTGCCCGAGCTGTTCATGGTTATGGCGACCCAGAACCCGATCGAGCAGGAAGGCACCTACCCGCTACCCGAAGCCCAGCTTGACCGCTTCCTTATGCATGTGCGTATCGGTTTCCCTGATGCCGCCCTGGAACGCCAGATTCTGCAACTGGCCCGGGGCGAAGCTCAGGGGATCGAACCGCAGATTGCCCGCAAGATCAGTCAGGACAGCATTCTCGCCGCTCGACAGGAAGTGCTGGCACTGTTCATGGCCGAGGCAGTCGAGGAATATTTGATCCAACTGGTCATGGCCACTCGGCGCCCCGAACTCTACAGCCCTCAATTGGCCGAATGGCTGCAGATGGGGGCAAGCCCACGCGGCACCATCGCCCTGGACCGCTGTGCCCGGGCCCACGCCTGGCTGGCCGGACGTGACTTCGTCAGCCCGGAAGATGTTCAGGCAGTCGTTCACGATGTATTGCGCCATCGTCTGATTCTGAGTTTCGAGGCAGAGGCTGCCGGCATTGACGCCGATCGCGCCATTGCCCTGCTGATGGAGTCTGTCGCCGTCGTATGAGTCGCCCCGATCCCGGTCCGCCGCCAGGTCTCTATGCCAGCCTGGACAGCCTGCTGGAAGCCCGTCAGCACTGCCAGGAACTGCCGCTGTTCAGTCGCCCGATGCGCAACAGCCGGCAGAGCGGTCGCCAGTACTCACGTCTGCGCGGCCGGGGCGTGGACTTCGATCAGGTCCGCGCCTACTTGCCCGGCGATGACATCCGCAACATCGACTGGCGCGTCACCGCCCGTACCCGCAAAGTCCACACCAAGGTTTTCAACGAGGAGCGCGAACGGCCGATCTTCATTATCTGCGAACAGAGCGAGCGACTGTTTTTCGGTAGTCAGGAACGACTGAAGTCGGTGCTGGCCGCCGACGTCTGTGCGCTGATCGCCTGGACGGCGCTGTCGCACAACGACCGGGTCGGCGGCATGGTATTCGATGCCCGGCAGTGTCATGAGGTACGGCCACGACGTAGCCGCCAGGCGGTCCTGGAGCTGTTTCGTCAATTGCTGAGCGCCAATCACGCCCTTGGCCAGCATGACCAGGACAGTCTGAATGAACAGGACGGCCGGAACGAGCCCCTGAACCTGGCTCTGCGCCACAGCCGCGAGGTTATTCGCCCAGGCAGTATTCTCTACCTGCTTTGCGATCATGCTGCGATTGAGCAGATGAACCAGGCACTGCTGGTTCCCCTGGCAGCCCACAACGATCTGGTTCTATTGCCACTGGTTGACCCTTTGGACAGCCAGTTGCCAACCCACGGCCCACTGGCCTTCAGCCAGGCCCAGCAGTGGCTGACCCTCAACACCAGTGATCCAGCCACCCAGGCCGCCTATGGCGCGCAGTTCACCGCCCAACAACAGGCCTGGCAGCATCTGGCCCGACGTCTGCATTGCAGCCTGCTGCCCATGGATACCCGGCTACCGGCAGTCGAACAACTGCACAACATGCTCGACCCACGTCCACGCCGAGGTCGGCGGTGAGCGCGCCACTCTACAACGCTCTGGTCCACCCACAGCCACCGCCGCCCGTTGGTTGGTGGCCACCAGCACCGGGCTGGTGGATTATCGCCGGCCTGCTATTGCTGGTGCTCGCCAGCCTGCCCTGGATGATTATCATCTGGCGCCGCCAGCGTCAGCGCCGGCAATTGATTCAGCGCCGTCTGGCCAGCCTGCCCCAGGGACTCAATGATCGAGACTGGCTGGCCGCGATCAATATACTGCTCAAACGCCTGCTCAAACAGCAGGGGTTCGATGCCGCCACCCGGCTCCACGGTCAGGCCTGGCTCGATTATTTGTGCCAGCACCCGGATGTCGATCGCGATGCACTTACGCCACTGGGAACCGGGCACTATCAACGCCAGCCAACGCTGAGCAGCGAGCAACGCCAACGCCTGCTCCGCGAGCTGGCCCGCTGGATGCGCCGCCAGCATGTTTGAACTAGTCTGGCCTGCCGCTCTGTTGCTGCTGCCTCTACCCTGGCTGGTACGCTGGTTGCTGCCGGCGGCCGAACAGCGCAGTGCCGCGCTGAAGGTCAGCTTCCTCAACCGCCTTCAGCGTCTGCCAAGCCAGCAACTGAACACTCGCAGCAACCGTCAACGTTGGCCATTTCTGCTGATCTGGAGTTTGCTGGTACTGGCCGTTGCCAGACCGCAAATGCTCGGCGAACCTATTGCCCTGCCGATCACCGGGCGCGACATGATGCTGGCGATCGACCTGTCGGGCAGCATGGAGTTTCGCGATATGCAGTTGGCCGGAGAGGAAACTGATCGTCTGACTCTGCTCAAGCACCTGCTCGAAAGTTTTATTGCCCAGCGTCACGGCGACCGCCTGGGCCTGATCCTGTTCGGCTCCCAGGCCTACGTGCAGGCTCCACTGACCCTGGATCGCGACAGCGTACGCTACTGGCTAGAGGAAAGCTTCATTGGCCTGGCCGGCCGGGAAACCGCCATCGGCGACGCCATCGGCCTGGCGACCAAGCGGCTCAGCGCTGAGTCGGCAAAAAGCCGGGTGCTGATCCTGCTGACGGACGGTGCCAATACCAGCGGCAGGGTCTCACCGATCCAGGCGGCCCGGCTGGCAGCCAGTCAGGGCATACGTATTTTTACCATTGGTATAGGTTCGGACAGCCTGCAGCGTAGTGACCTGCTCGGCCTGATCAGCCTGGAGTCCGATTCTTCATTGGATCTGGACGAAGGTACACTGCGGGAAATTGCCTTGCTGACCGGCGGAGAATACTTTCGTGCCAGCGATGAACAGAGCATGCAGGCGATTTATCAACGCCTGAATCAACTCGAACCTGCGCTGCGCGACGGCCAGCCAATCCGCCAGCGCCAGCCGCTCTACCCGTGGCCGCTGGCCGTGGCCCTGCTCGCCAGCCTGCTGATCGCCCTGCGCTCGACGCCCGGGAGGTCGCATGTGGCCTGACAGCCTGAGCCAGTTCGCTCTGCTGCGCCCCTGGTGGCTACTGCTGCTACCACTGGCCTACTGGCTGTGCTGGCGGTTATACCGACACAAGGGCGGACGCTCGGGCTGGGAAACCCTGCTGCCACCGCACCTGCGCACCGCCCTGTTACAGCGCCACCCAGGCGGCAGCCATGGCCGCCGCTACCTGTTGCTCGCCCTGGCCTGGACGGTAGCGATCCTGGCCCTGTCAGGCCCGGCTCGGGAGCGGGCGGTTGAAGCGCCGGGCCCAGACCAGCAGGCCCTGGTTATCGTTCTCGATCTGTCGCGGCACATGCTCGCCACTGACCTGACGCCCAATCGCCTGACTCGCGCCCAGCACAAAATTCAGGACATCATCCGCCACAATCCCGAGCAGCAGATCGCCTTGATCGTTTACGCCGGCAGCAGCCACTTGGTGACCCCTCTGAGCCGAGACCGTAATACCCTGAACAACCTGCTGGCCTCGCTGCAGCCGAACATCATGCCCAGTGACGGCCGACAACCGGACCAGGCCCTGAGTCTGGCCACCAACATGCTCGCTGGCTTGCCGCCACGCAGTACCCAGGTACTGCTGATGACCAGCGGACTGGAGGGTGAAACGCTGAAACAGCTGGAACAGCATGCCCGGGAGTTGGGTAGCCGCCTGGCAATACTCGGCATCGGCACCAGTACCGGCTCACCAGTTCCGCTGTCCGGGGGAGGCTTTATGCGCGATGCCCAGGGCAGCATCCTGCTCCCGCGCCTTGACGCCCAGAGCCTGGCCAGCATAGCCCGGCGCTACGGCGGCGGTTACCATGGCATTACCCTGGATGACAGCGATCTGGATCACCTGTTGCGTACACTTTCCATCCGCTCAGCAAACATCGACACAGAGCCCAGCCAGCACCTGAGCGACCTGGGCCACTGGCTGCTATTGCTATTGCTGCCACTGGCCGCCCTGGGCGCCCGGCGTGGCTGGTTCGGCCTGCTGCTGTGCGCCATGCTCCTGCCCCAACCCAGTGAAGCAGCCAGTTGGCGCGACCTGTGGTGGACCCCAGACCAGCAGGCCAGCAAACTACTGGAGAGCGATGCAGTTCAGGCCGCCGAACGCTTCGACGACCCAGCCTGGAAAGCCTGGGCCTGGTATCAGGCCGGCGACTACTCTCGCGCCGCAACCCAGTATGCCGAACTGATCACACAGTGGCCCGACAACCCGGAGTATCATTTCAACCATGGCACAGCCCTGGCCATGGCCGAGCGCTACGAAGAGGCCCTGGACGCCTACGAGCAAGTGCTGACCCGGGTGCCGGAGCATCAGGCCGCCAGGCACAACCGCAGCCGGATCGAAGCCTGGCTGGAGGCACAGCAGCAGGACGCCGAGCCGAGCGCTGAGCAAGATCAAGCGCCGGCCAAAGCCGAGCCGGAGCCTAACGAGCCATCAGTTGGCCCCAGCCAAGGGAATGGCCCGGATCATGACACTGACAATGCGCTATCCGAGACTGAGACATCATCAGCTGACGGCATATCACCTGGCTCTGCCGGTAGCCTTGGCGAGCAAGTCAGCGATGCCACCCCGACCCCCGGCGATGCTGCCAGCCCGACAACCAGCAACCAGCAGCCGGCCAATGACATAGGCAGCGCCGCACCGGGCTGGCGCGAGAGCGAGCAGGCTCTGCAGCTCTGGCTCAACGATCTTCCGGACGACCCAGGCGAACTGCTGCGCCGCAAGTTTCTTTATCAGCATTTGCAACGACAGGACGCAGGTTTCGATGACAGCCCCTGAGCAACCGCCGATTCAGCCCGACCAGGCAACCACAGGGCGGACCCAACCCCGCCCTGCCCGACCGGGCGCTCCCCGACAGCTTGCGCTGACGCTGGGATTGCTGCTCCTGCAACCATTGACGCTTTTGGCTGCCAGCTTTGAGGCCAGTGTCGACAGGACCCGGCTGGTCGAAGGGGAAACCCTGGAGCTGACCCTGGAAACCAGTGCTGGCAATCGCTTCAATCGCCCCGACCTTACCCCGCTGGAGGAAAACTTCCAGATCCAGGGCACCCGTCAGCTCAGCCTGGTCAGCCAGATCAACGGTCGCAGCCAACCAGCGACCCGCTGGATCATTACCCTGCTGCCCAAGCACACTGGCTATCTGATCATTCCAGCCCTGGGGGTCGATGAGCAGGCCAGTGAACCCATTGCTTTGCAGGTCCTCTCGACCGCCCAGGCCGCCGAAGACGACAGCGCTCAGCTTGCCCCCCTGTTCATCGACAGCGAAGTGGATATAGAGAACCCCTATGTCCAGGCTCAGGTACTGCTGACCCTGCGCATCTACCACTCGGTTTCTCTGTATGACGACTCAAGCCTGAGCGGCCTGGATATCCCTCAGGCTCGTGTCGAAAGCCTGGGGCCGCCGCGCCATTACGAGCGACTGATCAACGGCGTGCGACATGGCGTCATCGAAGTCCGCTATGCCCTGTTCCCTGAGCACAGTGGCCCGCTGGAGATCCCCTCGCAGCTGTTCAGCGCCACCGTGCTACAGGCCCGTGACAGCAGCGAACGGTTTTCCCCCCGTACCGGACGTCTGATCCAGGTGCGCTCACCCAGCATCACCCTCGACGTACGATCAATCCCGGCAGGCTATCCGGACGACGCCCCCTGGCTTCCCGCCCGTAACCTCAGCCTGGAACAAGGCTGGCAGCCGGAACCTGACCTGGACCTTCTGACCGGAGAACCTCTGACCCGCACGCTGATCATCAGTGCCGAAGGGCTCAACGCCAGCCAGTTACCCAGTCTCCAGAGCCTGAATCCAGCCCTGGAAAAGAGCCTGCGTCAGTATGCCGACCAACCCCGCCTGGAAAGCCGGATCACCGAAGCCGGGGTACAGTCCCAGCGCCAGGACAGTGCGGCACTGGTTGCCCAACGTGAAGGGATCTACGCCCTGCCGGCGGTCGAGGTGCATTGGTGGGATACCCAGCAAGAGCGTCTGCGTACCAGCCGGTTGGAGGCTGTCAGCCTCAGTGTACTGAGCAGTGAAAGCTTCACCGGCTCCGCCTCGCCAGTGGTCAGCGCCGGCAGCGAGCCTGCTGGCCCTCGTCTATGGCCATGGCAACTGGCGACCGCCCTGCTGGGCATGGGACTGCTTGCCTGCCTGAGCCTGCTGCACCGGACTCGCCGCACCTTACGCCAACTGGAGCAGGAAGAGCCCGAGGATATCGTCGACATCGAAGAACCCGGCAACCCGTTGATCGATTTGCAGGCCGCCTGCCGAGCCAACCAGCCAAGCGAAGCACGCAAGGCTCTGGAGGCCTGGGCCCGCCAGCAGCACAGCGAAGGCCTGATCGGCCTGGCCCAGCAACACCCGGAACTGGCCGAAGCCCTCGACGAACTCAATGCCTGCCTGTTTGGCCAGAATGATGCCCCCTGGCGCAGCAAGCCGCTGTGGCGTGCAGTACGGATGATTGTCCAGATGCACAAGCGCCAGCAGCAGGAACCCAGCGACAACCTCGCCAGCCTATACCCCGACGTCTGACCCCTGCTTAGCCGCCCCCATATGAGCGCCTCGCAGGCGCGCAGTTTGAAATAAAAAAAGGCCACCCCCTCACAGGGGTGGCCTTTTCTGGTTCCAGCAAGCCTTGGGCTTATTCGCCGTTACGCAGTTTCTCCGGACGAATCAGGAAGCGTGCCAGAGCTGGCAGCAGCCACAGGGCACCGAACATGTTCCACAAGAACATGAAGGTCAGCAGGATGCCCATGTCAGCCTGGAACTTGATCGCCGAGAAAATCCAGGTCGCCACACCGATGGCCAGAGTGAAGCCGGTGAAGGTCACCGCCTTACCAGTGGTCTTCAGGGTCTCATAGTAGGCTTCCTGCAGCGGCAGGCCTTGACGCAGGTAGGTCTCCAGACGGCTGTAGATATAGATGCCGTAGTCGACACCGATCCCGACACCCAGAGCAATTACCGGCAAGGTCGCTACCTTCACGCCAATCCCCAGGAACGCCATCAGCGCATTGGCCAGGACCGAGGTCAGCGCCAGCGGGATGATGATACACAGTACCGCACGGATCGAACGGAAGGTGATCAGACACATGAAGATCACCACCGCGTAAACGGTCAGCAGCATCTTCAGCTGGGACTTCTCGATCACCACGTTGGTGGCAGCCTCGATACCAGCATTACCGGCAGCCAGCTTGAACTCCAGAGTCTCGGTGTTCTGCTCGGCAGCGAACGCCTCGACAGCTGCCGTGGCGCGTTTGAGGGTATCGGCCTTGTGATCCTCCAGGAACACCATCACCGGTGCCAGCGAGCAATCGGAGTTGAACATACCGGTCGGGGCACGGCTGATCGCGTTGTTCAGGTTGTCCTGGTTACGCGACAGCGCCTGCCACTTCAGGTTGCCCTCGTTGTTGCCCATGATCACCTGCTTGGCCACAGTCACCAGAGAAACGGTGGACTGAACGCCCGGCAGGTTGACCATCTTCCACTCCAACTGATCGATGGCATCCATGGTTTCGTAAGCCGAACACATTTCGGTCGGCGTACTGACCATGACCACCAGGATGTCGGAACTGGTCGAGTAGTTGCTGATGATGAAGTCGTTGTCGAGGTTGTAGCGTGAATCCGCCCGCAGTTCCGGAGCACCCGGGTCCAGGTCGCCGATCTCGACATTCTTGCCGTAATAGATACCGAAGCCAAAGGCCAGGATGGCCAGAACTACCGATACCGGGGCCACGGTCGGGTGAGCGAACTTGGCAACGGTCAGCCACATTTTCTGCGGGCGTGCAGCCAGCTCACGCTTGCGCTTGACGGCGGCCTTGCTGATACCAATGTAGGACATCAGGATCGGCAACAGAATCAGGTTGGTGAGGATGATCACACCAACACCCACAGAGGCAGCGATACCCAGCTCGCGGATAACCTCGATCTCGATCAGCAGCAGGGTCACGAAACCTACGGCGTCGGACACCAGGGCCACGATACCCGGAATGTACAGAGCGCGAAATGCCCGACGTGCGGCAGTGTTGGCGTCATCGGCGTGGGTATATTCGATCGCCATACCGTTGATGATCTGCACACCGTGGGAGATACCGATGGCAAAGACCAGGAACGGCACCAGAATCGAGTACGGATCAAGCCCGAAGCCCATGCTGCGCAACAGACCCAACTGCCAGACAACAGCAATTACCGAGCAAACCAGGGTCGTCAGCGAGCTCTTGAGGCAGCGGGTAAACAGCAGCAGCAGGACAAAGGTGATCAGCAATGCGGCGCCGAAGAAACCAACGACCTTGATGATACCTTCGATCAGGTCACCGACTTTCTTGGCGAAGCCGACGATGTGAACACTGATGTTCGGGTTCTCACCCTGGAACTCGCTGCGAATTTTTTCTTCCAGCAGGCGCGAGAACTCGCCGTAATCCAGGCGGATCAGCTCGCTCTGGTTGTCCGGATTCGGATATGACTCCTGCAGCGGCACCTCGATGATGCTCGACTTGAAGTTGTTCGCTACCAGACGGCCAATTTCACCGGACTTGAGGATGTTCTCGCGCAGTTCCTCAAGATGCTCCTCGGTTAGATAGGCAGGCTGGTTGGCTACCGGACCACCGTCGAAACCGTATTCGGTCACTGCGGTCCAGCGTACGTTCGGAGTCCACAGCGAACGCATGTTCGAGCGGTCCACACCCGGCAGGAAGAACACCTCGTCGTTGATGCGCTTGAGGGTTTCCATGTACTCGGTGGAGAAGATATCGCCATCCTTGATCGCCACAGCAATCCGGATCGAGTTACCGAGACCGGACAGGTCATCCTGATGCTCGATCATATTGACGATATAGGGGTGCTTGAGAGGAATCATCTTCTCGAAGCTGGTATCCGGCTTGACCTGGGCGGCCTGATAGCCGAAGAACAGGGTCAGCAGGGTAAACAACAACAACACGAAAATTCGGTTGTTGAAAATTAACCGCTCAATGAGTGGCGCGGTTTCCTGATGATGCTTGGACATCCAGTATCTCCTGGCGCTTAATTATTATCAGTTGCCTGGGTTCAGACCGTTGGCAGCGGCTTTCATGGCGCCGCGCTGACCGAGCAGCAACACACTGCCATCCGGCAGCGGTTTGGCAGAGGCCAGAGCCATGCGATCGGGACGGGTCATGACCTCGAAGCTGCGACCGTTGTCGCTGCTGGACACCACAGTCCCGCCCAGACCAACCACCACCAGGCGGCCGTCATCGGAGAGGTGGCCACCGGACAGGGTCGCTTCCAGCGGACCGTTGTTCGGAGTGTTCAGCTCAACTTGCTCCCAGGTGTCACCAAAATCATCGGAGCGGTACATGTTGCCACGCAGGCCCCAGGTCAGGACAACTTCGGGCTCGGTGGTGCCGGACACGCCGAACCAGGAACCGTCATAGGGCAAGTCTTCGAGGGTTTCCCAGGTATCGCCGAAATCAAAGGAGCGGTACATGGTGCCCATTTCACCAACCAGGAACAGGCCGGTGTCGGGAATGGCAGAGATGGCGTTGTAGTGGAAGCCGTCTTCGTTGTCGATATCGAAAGACACATCATCCCAGTTCTGGCCACCATCGTCGGTACGCAGGAAGATGCCATAGGCGCCGACTGCAAAACCGGTCTGGGCGTCACGGAACCAGACATCCATCAACGGCCGCTCAAGCAAGGAGTCCACTTCGTCCGGGTCGGACAACGCCGGATCCCGGTACTGCAGCTCCCAGCTTTCGCCACCGTCGCTGCTGTGCAGGATCAGAGCATCGTGCCCCACGGCCCAGCCGTGTTGCTCATCGGCGAAATATACCGCCGTGAGCACCTGGCGCACCGGCGACGGGGCCTGGGTCCAGGTCTGACCGTTGTCATCGGAATAGACGATGTGACCGCGGGTGCCTACGGCAACCAGACGATCACCGGCACGCGCGACATCCAGCAGCAGAGTGCGATGGGCAATGGCAGACATCACAGCGGGTTGAACATCATCGAGAGTGGGCTGAGCATGAGCCACGGCGACGGGCAGACAGGTCAAGGCGGTCGAGAGGCCCAGAGCCGTCAGGATCTGACGAGATAACGATAGTTTACGCCCGCTGCCAGGTTGGCCGCCGTGACGGGCCTTAGCATAGGACGGAGCGTGCCGCTCGATGGGCTCACGCATACACCATTCCCCCTTATTCTTATAGGACACCCTGCCTCGGGGCAGGACATATTATGAACCTCGTATGCGGGATGCCGGCCATACACAGCTGGCCAGCGGCTATCCCGAGGCTCACTAATACTAACGGGGTTGGGCAACCCCTGCCAACGGCGCTTGGTTATCTTTTGTTAATCACGTCAATGATGGGGAGTGTCTCAGGACGGTGCAAACCCTGTGTTTTGCCGACACCTACCCCTGGTTTTCAGGGGCAGGCTTCAACACCGCAGTCCGAGCCCAATAACATGCACGCGCGCCCTCAAGCCAGGGACTTGCTGACCACCTCATAAACGTCTGGCGACAGCCCCTCAAGCGCCATAATGCGCTCCAGCTCGGCGCGCATCAGGCCTTGCCGGGCACTGTCGAACTTGCGCCAGCGGGTCAACGGCGTGGTCAGGCGCGAGGCAATTTGCGGGTTCAGCGCATTCAGTTCGATGATTCGCTCGGCCAGGAAGCGGTACCCTGCCCCATCGGCGCGATGAAAACCGACCAGATTCTGGTTGGCGAAGGCCCCGATCAGCGCCCGGACCTTGTTCGGATTGCGCAGATTGAAGGCCGGATGCTGCATCAGCGCTTCGACCCGCTCCAGCGCGCCCGGCAACCCGCAGGTGGCCTGCACGCTGAACCACTGGTCCATGACCAGAGGATAGCCCTGCCAGCGCTCGGCAAACTGAGCCAGCGCCGCCTGCTTGGCCTCCTCGAACGGTGAATTGACCAACGCCACCAGCGCTGCCTGGCGATCGGTCATGTTATTGGCCTCGACAAACTGGCGCACACAGGCCGCCAGCATGTCGTCGCCGGCCTCGATCATCAGATAACCGAGCAGGGTATTCTTCAGGCTGCGCCGCGCCATGGCGGCCGCCTCGGCGCTGTAGGGCTCAGCGATATTCAGTTGCCGCCAGCGCATCAACATCTCGCTGCGCAGCGCCAGGGCCAGCTCACGCCGCAGCGTCTCACGCACCAGATGAATCGCCTCAACATCGGCAACCTCGGCCAGTTCGACCAGATAGGCTTCAGACGGCAGACGCAGCATCTCGGCCACCATCGCCGGATCCAGTGTTTCATCGGCCAGCAGACTGCGGTAAACCTCGATCAGCCGCTGATCCGCCAGCAACGGGCGGCCGGCCTGATGAATGCCAACCAGCCCCTGCATCACATCCACCGCCAGGGCCTGGCAGGCTTCCCAGCGGTTGAAGCCATCCGGGTCATGCTTGGCCAGAAACACCCGATCATCACGGCTGTAGGGATAGCTCAGCTTGACCGGTGCGGAAAAACCGCGCAGTAGCGACGGCAGAGGTTCCTCGGTAAGGCCTTCAAAGGTGAACACCTGCTCGGCCTCGGTCACCGCCAGCACCGTTTCGTTACCACGTGCGGCAGAGTCACTCACCAGCTTCAGTGGCATTTCCTGGCCTTCGCTGTCCAGCAGCGCCATGCGCAGAGGAATCACGAAGGGCAATTTCTCGCTCTGACCGGGGGTCGGCGGGCAGCTTTGCTTGCATAGTAGGCTGAACTGACCAGTGGCGGCATCCCAATGACCGTGAACCTCCAGCCGCGGGGTGCCGGCCTGGCTGTACCAGCGTTTGAACTGGCTGAAATCCAGGCCGTTGGCATCTTCCAGCGCCTTGACGAAGTCATCGCAGGTCACCGCCTGGCCGTCATGACGCTCAAAATACAGGTCGGTGCCCTTGCGAAACCCCTCAGCCCCGCACAGGGTATGCAGCATACGCACCACTTCGGCACCCTTCTCGTAGACCGTCAGGGTGTAGAAGTTGGAAATCTCGATAAAGGAATCCGGGCGCACCGGATGGGCCATCGGGCCGGCATCCTCGGCGAACTGATTGGCACGCAGGAAGGTTACGTCCTCGATACGCTTGACCGTGCGCGAGTTCATATCGGCGCTGAACTCGGCATCGCGGAACACGGTGAAACCTTCCTTGAGCGACAACTGGAACCAGTCGCGACAGGTCACCCGGTTGCCCGACCAGTTGTGGAAGTACTCATGCGCGACTACGGCCTCGACCCGCTGAAAGGCCAGATCGGTGGCGGTATCGGGGTGGGCCAGTACGCAACTGGAGTTGAAGATGTTCAACCCCTTGTTCTCCATCGCGCCCATGTTGAAGTCGTTGACCGCGACGATCATGAAGATGTCCAGGTCATACTCGCGACCATAGACTTGCTCATCCCAACGCATCGAGCGTTTCAGGCTGTCCATCGCATGCCCGCACTGCTCGCGATTCTCCGGCTCGACATAGATACGCAGGTCGATTTCCCGGCCGCTCACAGTGGTGAAACTATCCTGAATTAGCACCAGATCACCGGCCACCAGGGCAAACAGATAGGCCGGTTTGGGGAACGGATCCTCCCAGGTAGCCCAATGACGACCGGCCTCATGCTCGCCAGCGGCAATCGGATTGCCATTGGACAGCAGCACCGGATAGTCACCCTTGTCAGCGATCACCGTAGTGGTAAAGCGGCTCATCACATCCGGGCGATCCAGGTAATAGGTGATCTTGCGAAAACCCTCGGCTTCGCACTGGGTGCAGAACATGCCGCCGGACTTGTACAGGCCTTCCAGCGCCGTGTTGTTCTGCGGCTCGATACGGGTGGTCAGGGCCAGCTCGAACTGCGCGCCGGTCGGTTGCAGGCTCAGGCTGTGGGTATCCACCTGGTAGTCGCCTTCGGCCAGCGACTGGTCATCCAGCGCGACGCTCAACAACTGCAACTGCTGGCCGTCCAGCACCAGTGGTGGCAAGGTTTTCTGCGGCTTGTCGGCATTCAGGCGCAGCGCCAAACGACTGTGCACCAAGGCATGATCCTCGAACAGCTCGAAGGTCAAATGGGTCTCGTCGATCCAGTAGTCGGGCTGCTGGTAGTCCTTGAGGTAGATGGTCTTCGGTTGTTCAGTACGCATGGTGGTTCCTCAACTGACACTGACCGACAAACTATAGGCCGTGTACTTGCGAATATTGATGACAGCGGTGTCGAGCAGCAGATACTGGCCCTTGATGCCCAGCAGCGTGCCTTCAAGCAGCGGCTCCTTGTCGAGATTGGCTGACTGCGGTTTGGCGGCATACTCCAGCACCGGATAACTGATCTCCAGAGGCTCGGCATTACTCAGCAACTGAATGGCCTGCAGACCGAAGCGCTGCTGCAACTCGCTGATGCCAGCTTGGGCGTTGTCCAGCAGGCGATCACGCTCGGCCAATAGATCCAGCGGCTCGGGCTCACCCTTGAGCAACGCCCGCCAGTTGGTCTTGTCCGCCACCTGCTGACGCAGTAGGTCCTCGACCAGCCCGGACTGCTGGCGCGTGGCTACGCGCAGAATCGGCAGTGCCTGACTGGCACCCTGATCGATCCAGCGCGTCGGCACCTGGGTTGCCCGGGTGATGCCGACCTTGAGCCCGGAAGAGTTGGCCAGGTAGACGATGTGATCAGTCATGCAGTACTGCTCACCCCAGGCCGGCTCGCGGCAGGTGCCCTGGTCGTAATGACATTTTTCCGGGCTCATGATGCAGCTGTCGCACTGCGCCAGCTTGGTAAAACAGGGGTAGCAATAGCCCTGACTAAAGCTTTTTTTGGTCTTGCGCCCACAATGGGTGCAGTGGATTGCGCCCAGCGCTTGCAGGCGCAGGGTCTTGCCCAGGCATTCGTTGAGAGGCAAACGCTGATCGCCGATCGGCAGACTGTAGCGCACCGGCGCCTCAAGCTCACCAACCAGCTTGCTGACACTGCCCTCACCACTGAGAAACGCCATCAGTGCAGAGTGCTCGAGCCGGTGGAAAACAGGATATTGGGAATTTCCTTGTCCTGCGACTTGCAGCCCTGCGGCCCCATATAGCCGGTACGCTCTTCTTCGGGCAGGTTGTCGGTTTCCCAGGCGATCATCGCCTGCAGGCACAACTCCTTCTGCTCCTGGGTCAGCTTGCGCCCATCCGGCCATTTGCCGATTTCCACGGCCGTCTTGAGACTCGCATAGACGTCGGGAGTGATGCTGCGCAACATGTCGAGGAAGGTGGTCATGGGGAGCTCCGGGGGAATGGCGAAAAACAAGGGGATATTCTAGGGAATGGTGGAGCGACAAGCTACAAGCACACACCGATGACCGGCGGACATTGGCAGCTACAAGCTCTGCCTCGCAGGTTTAACCTGATTGAAACAATTATATACAAGTGCTAGATTCCATCGCTCGTTCACATTAATGGAAAGTAAAAATGAAACGGATCTTGCTCGGTTCTCTCCTCGCTGCTGCCTCCCTCAATGCTTTTGCCACCGCTCCTGGCGGTCCTGGTTGTGGCTGGGGCAACATGCTGTTTGAAGGACAAAGCGGCCTGCCCTCGCACCTGGTAGCCTCAATTACCAACGGCACTTCGGGTAACGCCACCTTTGGCATGACCTCCGGCACCAACGGTTGCGATACCAGTGGCAAGCTGGCCTATAACGGCAAGTCGATGCTGGTCCTCGGCAGCATCATGAACGAGCTTTCAGAAGATATGGCTCGCGGTGAAGGCGAGGCGCTGACAACCTATGCCGTCATTCTTGGCGTTCAGCCAGAAGATCGCGCTCACTTCGCAGCCATCACCAGCCAGCACTTCAACGAGATTTTCTCTGCGGCCGACATCACCGCCGAGCAGGTGCATCAGGCCACCCTGAATGTGCTGAGCAATGACGCCATTCTGGCCAAGTACGCCGAGCAAGCCTAAGCGTTCTGACCCACACAAGGCCTGAGCATCCGCTCGGGCCTTGTGCGTCCATCTTTTTCCGCCCTCTTCATTGCAATCTTATATGCCTATACGCCTGCTAGCGTTGCTGATTGGCAGCCTGTGCATTACAACCAGTTTCGCAGCCCCGAATATCCCGACAGAACACCAGCATCAGTTAGCCTCGCAACGCTTCTGGTTGTCTCTTGGCCATTATGCACCCGGCAAACTGGGAGGCTGGCGCAGCTACGTAAACGACACCGAGTTCTTTCTGGCTGACAACGGCGACAAATCTCCTCTGGCCGAGCTGAAAGCAACCCTGAGCGGACTGTATGCTGACCCAGCGCTAGGCGATGATCACCCGCAATGCCGTTACCCGGCACGCACCCGCTGGCTGCGCAAGCAACTCACACTTGAGAACCTGCCCGAACCAGCCTGCACTGAATACCAGACCTGGTATAACGATATAGACCCCCACTCGACCGTACTGGTCTTTCCTGATGCCTATCTGAACAGCCCTTCTTCGATGTTCGGCCACACCCTGCTGCGGATCGACACACCGGACACCAAAGACAACGGCACCACCCTACTCAGCTACGCACTGAACTTTGGGGCCATGGTCGACAGCATGGACAACGGCATCTTGTACGCCTGGCGAGGCCTGGCCGGCGGCTACCCGGGCCAGTTCTCCCTGCTGCCCTATCGGGACAAGATCAGTGAGTACAGCCACCTGGAAAACCGGGATCTCTGGGAGTACCACCTGAACCTGACGCCAGCGGAAACCCAGCGCATGATTGAACATGTCTGGGAGCTGCGGCAAATCCGCTTCGACTACTATTTCTTCGACGAGAACTGCTCTTTCCGGCTGCTTGAACTGCTGGAAATTGCCCGCCCTACACTGCGTCTAACCGAACAGTTCCCGCTCACGGCCATTCCTGTTGACACGGTACGTGCCGTCAGGGAAGCCGGCCTGATCACTGAAGTGCAATACCGCCCCTCGCGTGAACGCGAGCTACTCGAGCGTTTTGAGCTGCTATCAGGCCCCGAGCTGGACTGGGTACAGCTTCTGGCCGAAGACAGCAATCACCTGGATGCCGATACCTTCCTCAACCAGCCCACAGAACGTCAGGCACTCATTCAGGAGGCAGCCTACCGCTGGACCCGTTACCAGGCCAGCGGCCTTGAACGCGATCCAGCCAATGCGCAACGCAGTCTGGCATTGTTGCAGGCGATAAACCGCAACCCGGCTCCGGCCCAGCCAGCCCAGATGCCAACACTGCCCGAACAGGGCCATGATTCACGCACCTGGCACCTGGGCCTGGGCAGCCACGCGCACCAGCACTTTGCCGAGTACGGCCTGCGCATGGCTTATCACGATCTGATAGACAACCAGGCGGGCTTTCCTTTGGGCGCCCAGATCGAACTGGGCAAGTTGAGAGTACGTCAATACGAAGGCAACCACTGGCAACTGGAAGAGCTTGGGTTGATCAACATCCGCTCGCTGACTCCGCGCAACCGACTGCTCAAGCCTTGGTCATGGCAGGTTGCCGCGGGGATGGAACGGATACCAACAGATAATGATCGACGCCGACTGGCAAGCTATCTCAGCGGTGGCGGCGGCTTTACCTGGCAGCCATTCAGCAATACGTCAAGCTACCTGCTGGCTACACTGAGAACAGAATACAACCCAGATACAGCTGCGGCTCTAAACCTTGCCAGCGGTTTTGATGCTGGCGTGCTCTGGCGCAACCCGCTCGGTAACCTGCACCTCAATGCCACCGCCGACTACTTCCACCATGGTGAAGTCAGACGCCGCCTGGCGCTCGGCCAGCAATGGGAGCTGGGTCACAATCTGGGGCTGCGACTGAGCGCCGAACGAGAGTTCAGCCACTTCAGCACCCCGCAAAACAGCCTGACCCTCCAGTTGCGCTGGTACCATTACTGACAAAGCCAGCACCTGCAGGCAGGAGCTGGCTTTAGAGCACTATGGTATTGCTCACCCTGCGCTACTGTTCAGTAGCCTGTTTTTATCACCTCAATCCCCTTGCTCAGTACCTGCTCCCAGGCCCGCAGGACCGTGCGGTCACTATCGCGGTCGTGCGCGTCGATGGTCTTGAGCAGTGCATCCAGCCACAGCTCATATAAATGCGGTTCGATATTCAACCGGTGACGCGAGTGGGATTCGGCCAAGGCCTTGAGTTTGGTCGGCGGCAGGCCCCGGGCATACAGCACCAGATTCAGAATGCCCTGACGCAGCAACTGCTTCTGGGCCGGCATATCGGTATTCTGGAACTTGTCGCGGATTTCAGCGGAACTGGCGAGAAAAGTCTGGTAGAAGTCATCAAAAAAGCTGGTCGACGCGCAGCAGCGGCCATAGCTCTGCATTACCACATCATTGACAGACATAAAGATCCCTTTTACTTGGCTGGGCACGAGGCAAACTGAAACCACGCTATGGGTTTCAGGTATGGGTATAGAGTTGGAGTATTTTCCGAATATTTATGAAGTGCGTACCGAACAGTCGCACTCTCTTATAAGTTACTGATTATAAAGGGCGTAGGGAAAAACTGTAAATCGACATCCGGGCTCGCAGCCCGGGCGCAAAGGCCATCAGCCGCTCACTGGGCGCCTCTATGCCTGGATAACGCTCCCGCCAGCGCTCCGGTGGCACAGCCAATCAGCAAACCACTGACATGCGCGGTATTGGCGATCGCGCCAAACCCCAGCAAAGTCACCAAGCCGGTCAGACATAGCACCAGCCAGACCAGCATCAGAATCACCACGCCCTTGGGCAGGTCGAAGTGCACGTTTGGCGCAATCCACTGGTACAGCCAGCAATAGCCCAGCACCCCGTACAGCACGCCTGACAAGCCGCCGAACAGCACCGAGCCGCCGATCAACCACTGACTGACGTTCGATACCAGGGCAAACAACAGTGTCAAGCCCAGCAGCCAGAGACTACCTGAACGCATCTCGATGCGCCGCCCCAGCTCCCAGTACCAGAGCGCATTGAACGCCAGGTGCAGCACACCGAAATGCAAAAAGATCGGCGTGATCAGCCGCCACCACTGGCTCATATCCGGCTGTTCGAGCAAGTAGCCATCTGCGCCCAGAGGCACCAGGGTAAACAGCACCACGGTCGTGGGGTCACTACCCAACCGGGTAATGGCGGCGACTACTGCGGTGACCAGCAGCACCGCCATGGTCAGGGGAATATGCCTGAGCGAGTGTTGCCAGGGGGTGGTCTCGGGTTGCACAGGTCGCTCAGGCTCATCAATCGCCGGCACACCAGAGGCATACAGCGTCTGCACGATCTGGGCGTCTGCCTCGTCCACCGTCCATACCACCTGACGCCCACCCTCTTCGCTGATCCGATGCACTACGCCGCGGCTGCGCAGAAAGCGCGCCAACTGGCTCAAGTCTTCATCGAGAGGGCATTGCAAAGCACGGATCATGCAGGCATTCCTTGGCGTCAGGCCAGTCGGGGCACATCGACCCAGACAAAGTGGTTACGATCAAGATGACGTTCGCCATCCCAGCGATAGGCGACCAGCTTGCCATATTTGACCGCACTGTAGTCCAGACAGGCCAGATTGGGACGGATCGGATGCGGTTTGCCCTGCTGCCAGTAATGCCCGACGAACAGAATCGGCTCATCACGGCCATACACCAGCAACTCGGCCTTCTGATCATCACTCAAAGGCCGGGCAGCAACCTCCTCAGGCAAGCCATCGGGCTGAAACACGATATCGCCATAGGTCTGCGGATCCTCTTCCCAGAACTTGGTCCGGAAAAAAGCGCGGGTCAAACCATCCTTGCCGGTCATGGTCTGACCGTGCGGCAGGCGCATATCGGTGCCGCGCAGTAGCCGGTCAAGTACCTGGACGGCAAAACTGTCACGCTCAACCGAAGCCCGAACAAACTCGTCATCGATGCAGGCGTCCGGGTACTGGGCCGCAAATGGCTGTATCAGGCTGTCATCCCAGCAGGCATGCACCAGACGCAGCGGCCCCAGGTCAAGAAACAGTGGCAACTGGTAGAACCAGTCAAGAAACGCCTTCCACTCCTGGGGCCAGGCTGCGAACTGCTCAAGGGTTTCGCGAATCTGCCGATGATGGCGCTCGGTATGCTCGCGGACAAACTGCCGTCCGCTTCCGGCTGGTGCCGGAGTCTCCCAACCCAGCGCATTGAACTCGTGATTGCCCATGATGCAACGTGCCTCACCGGCATCAACCATATCGCGAACCAGATGCAAAGCCTCGCGAATACGTGGCCCACGATCGACGATATCGCCAAGAAACAATGCCTGACGCCCCTCCGGGTGACGCCAGACACCAGCCTGCTGACGGTAGCCGAGCAACTCAAGCAGGCGCACCAGGGTCTGGGCGCACCCGTGCACGTCGCCAATGATGTCGTAGCCTGGGTGTTCAACCTCTGCCATGACAGTCACTCCGTCAAACGACTGGACCAACCCAGCTTGTTGCGGCAAATTTCGTAGAAATTATGATCAACTGGATGCAGCAGCCGAAGCTTTTGTGGTTTTTTGCGGATCGTCAGGCTGTCACCGGGGGCACAGGTAATATGTACCTGCCCGTCACAACTGACCTGGGGATAAATGCCGCTCTGTTTGGAAATCAGAATTTTCAGCTCGCTGTTGCCGTCGACCACAATCGGCCGGCTGGACAGGGTATGCGGGAACATCGGCACCAGCACGATGGCATCCAGCTTCGGGTGCATGATCGGCCCACCAGCTGACAATGAATAGGCTGTCGAACCGGTTGGCGTGGCGACGATCAGGCCATCGGATTTCTGGCTGTAGACGAACTGGCCATCGACATGCAACTCGAACTCAATCATCCGCGCCGATTTGCCAGGGTGCAGCACCACATCGTTGAGTGCCTCGCTGCTGCCCAATTGTTCCTCGTCGCGACGGACAAAGGCATCCAGTAAAAAGCGGGTTTCGACCAAATAACGTCCAGCCAGCACCTCGCCAACCCGACGCTCCAGATCGTCCGGCGAAATATCGGTGAGAAAACCCAGCCCACCGCGGTTCACTCCCAATACCGGGACGTTGTAGCGGCACAGCGCCCGCGCCGCACCCAGCAAACTGCCGTCACCACCGACCACGATCACCAGATCGCAGATCTCGCCCATCATCTTGCGCGAGCAGACCTGCAACTGATGACCTGGCAGCAGATCGGCCACGGCGTCCTCAAGAATCACGCCATGGCCGTGATCGAGCAGAAACCGCTTCAGGCGCTTGAGAGTATCGACCACCTTGCCGCTGCCCAAACGACCGATTAACCCGACATTGCGGAACTGCTCCATACCACCTCGCAAATTGACGACTTGAGGGTTGCCCGTACATGCATGAGACTGAACAGACAACCATACAACATGGGAGACCGTCACCCGACGGCATTTCAGAGGATTATCCGTGGCCAACCGGCAGCTGGCAAATCAACGAGGGCGATCATGATTGAGCAACTGCGCCACCCTGTTGTCAGGGATCTCGCCTGGGTGGCTCTGTCAGCACCATTGCTAGGGCCTGGCGCCCTGCCCCTGCGCGACCCGTTGGATGGCTCAATCTGGCGCAGCGAACCCATGCGCTTGCACCAGGCCTTGGTACAACTTGAACGCCAACCCCAGCGCCTGGACGATGTCTTTGCCAATGCCCGCGACAGGCGCCTGGGCAGTTACTATGAGCGACTCTGGCATATGCTGCTGGAGCTGGCTCCCGACGTGCGTCTGTTGGGCCACAACATTACTCTGCATCGCCAGGGGCGCACCCTGGGCGAGCTGGATCTGTTGCTCGAGACCCCGAACGGAGAAGTGCTGCACCTGGAGCTGGCGATCAAGTTCTTTCTGGGCTACCCGCAAGGAGTAGATACCAGTTTGAGCAGCAGTCCGGCTTCGGCCTGGTGGGGGCCAGACCCGCAGGACCGGCTCGACCGCAAGCTCAACCACATGCTCACACATCAGCTCCCGCTCGGTGTGCAACTCGACCTGAGCGACAGCGCTTGGCCACGCGTTGAGCGCTCCTGTGCCTGGCTACAGGGTTGTCTGTTTTATCCGGCGGCTCAGCCCATGCCACGGATGATCCATGCAACTGATACCCCTCAGACGCATCTTTGGTGTCATGTTCACCAGGCCAGCGAGCGACTCCCGGCTGACAGCCACTGGAGCCCACTAGCCCACAAAGCCTGGCTGATGCCGCCCTCAAGCCCGTCTGTGGTGCTGAGCCCGGATCAGATTGCAGCGCAACTCGGCGGACTGCTCGACAGCAGTCCGGGCGGCGTCATGCTGTGGCGCATTGATGATGCCGGCACCGACCCGCTTCAGGCTCAGCGCCTGTTTCTGGTCAGCCGGCACTGGCCAAATAAGGGAGACTCTGAGCAACTCCTTGCGTACTCAGCGTGACCTGAAGCATGCAAGGAGTTGTTCAGAGGCTCCCTAGACACCTGATCGCTTAACCCGGATCGCTGGTATTGCGACTCTGAAAGCGCGCCAGATCACGCTTGAGTGACAAGTTGAGCTTCTGCTGTTGCTCCAGCTCTTTCTTGACGTCGAGCAACTCACCCTGTACCACGCCCAGATGCTCGGCATGACGCGACTGCATCGCAGCCAATGCCCGCTGCTGGTTTTCTTCCTGCTCACGAAGCTGGGCCTGCAACTCGGCCACCTGCAGAGCAAAAGCCTTGAGTTGCTGCTTCAATTTGGGCGTTTCATCATCCACTGACGGGGATGGGGGTGGCGCCGGCTCTGGCTCAGGGCGCTCGATCAGCGGGTCCGTATTTTTGCCGTACCAACCTTCCTCGGCAGCGATTTGCAGCCGCTCGGTCGCGATCACCGCCAGCGCTTCTTCGTCTTCACCGAGGATACCCAGGGTATTACGGGTCACCGCTTCCTTGACATGCATCAGATCGGAACGCCCGCCACGCTGCCCCGGCTTCCACAACAGCGGCCGGTATTCGGGGTTCTGATTAAAGCCCAGACACACCAGACGGATAGGCCCGCCGCCCATATCCGGACCACGTCCGGCCTTCTCTGCCAGCGAGCGCAGCGGCAGGTTCCAGAGCCGGTTGATGTAACCGTTCTGGTCAAAATCGATGGTGAAAAACACGGCTGCCCTGACATGCAGCCGGGCATTGATCTGGAGAAAGACCGCTTCGACAGTTTCGTCAATGTACTCGGGATGACTGACCATGCCGTCGAGCAAAGCCTCGAACTCGGGATACAGCATCTCGCTGCAGATCCCGCGTTCGGAAAAGAACATTACCGCTTCGATCAGCGCAGGCTTGCGTGTCGTACTCATTCATCGGCTCCCGCCATGATTCTTTCTAATACTCTGCGCCCTTGCGTGGAGGCTTACACCCGCCGCCAGTGTAGGCCAAAGCCCGCCAATGGTGTGTGATGCACTTGGCAGACAGCCCAACCCATTCACCGCCGCACGAGTGTCAAAAAGGCAGCGTTTCCGGTAGCATGGCGGCATCGCCACTGCCCGGAAACCTCTCGATGACTGACCGCCTGACCCTGATCCGGCCCGATGACTGGCACATTCACCTGCGCGACGGTGAGGTGCTCAAACACAGCGTAGCTGATGCTGGCCGGGTTTTCTCTCGCGCCATCATCATGCCCAATCTGGTACCTCCGGTCCGTGATGGCCAACAGGCCGACGCCTACAAGGCCCGCATTCTGGCCGCCCGCCCGGCAGGCAGCCAATTCGAGCCGCTAATGGTACTGTACCTGACCGATCAGACCACCCCCGAGATGGTCCGTGCAGCCAAGCTGCAAGGTCAGGCCGTGGCCGCCAAGCTCTATCCGGCCGGCGCCACCACCAACTCGCAATCTGGCGTGACCGCCCTGGAAAACATCTACCCGGCGCTTGAAGCCATGGCTGAAGTAGGCATGCTGCTGCTGGTCCACGGTGAGGTTACCCATGCCGAGGTCGACATCTTCGATCGTGAAAAGGCCTTTATCGATCAGCAACTGGTCAAGGTGGTCGAGCGCTTTCCCACGCTCAAGGTGGTCTTCGAGCACATTACCACTGGCGACGCCGTTGACTTCGTGCGCAGCGCCTCGGACCAGGTCGGCGCCACCATCACCGCCCACCACCTGCTGTACAATCGTAATCACATGCTGGTTGGCGGCATTCGTCCGCACTTTTATTGCCTGCCGATTCTCAAGCGTCAGCGCCACCAGCAGGCTCTGGGCGATGCGGTCGTATCCGGTTCGAACAAGTTCTTCCTGGGGACCGACTCGGCTCCCCATGCCCGCCATGCCAAGGAAGCCGCCTGCGGCTGTGCTGGCTGCTACACTGCACATGCGGCCATCGAATTGTATGCCGAGGCCTTCGATGAACTCGGCGCCCTGGACAAGCTCGAAGGCTTTGCCAGCCTGCACGGCCCAGACTTCTACGGCCTGCCGCGCAACACCGATCAGATTACCCTGATACGTGAAGACTGGCAGGCCCCCAACAGCCTGCCGCTGGGTGATCATGAGGTGGTGCCGCTGCGCGCCGGTGAAACCATTCATTGGCGAGTCATTTGACCCGTCAAAACAGCATTAAGGACCGCGTGTGAGCGAGTTTGAGTTCGATCCCGACCTGCACGAAGAGCAATTGAACAAGGGGCCAAAGCCTCCCATGGCCTACCGGTTCCGGGGGTTCCTGCCAGTAGTGGTGGACGTTGAAACCGGCGGTTTCAACGCCGCCACCGATGCCCTGCTGGAAATTGCCGCGACCACCATCGGCATGGACGATGAAGGTCTGGTCTATCCAGACCAAACCCATTTCTTCCGGGTTGAACCCTTCGCAGGCGCCAACATCGAGGCCTCAGCCCTGGAGTTCACCGGCATCAAGCTGGATCATCCGCTGCGCATGGCGGTTTCCGAGCAGCATGCGCTGGGCGAGATTTTCAAGCACGTACGCAAGGCGGTGAAGTCCGCCGGCTGCAAGCGGGCGGTTCTGGTCGGGCACAACGCCTTCTTTGACCTGGGCTTTCTCAATGCCGCAGTCGAGCGCTGCGAGATCAAACGCAACCCGTTCCACCCGTTCTCCTGCTTTGACACCGCCACTCTGGGCGGCCTGGCCTATGGCCAAACCGTGCTGGCCAAGGCCTGTTCGGCTGGCGGCATCGATTTCGACGGCCGCGAGGCCCACTCGGCACGTTACGACACAGAAAAAACCGCCGAACTGTTCTGCGCCATCGTCAACCGCTGGCGTGAAATGGGCGGCTGGCCACCGGTCTAGTCCCTACGGCTCCGGGCTCGCATGCGAGCCCGCTCGAGCAAGCAACAGCATTCATATTGGGCAACACTACGTTCGACGACTTGCTCGAATCGGGTTAGCCGGTTATTGTCAAAAAAGAGTTCCCAGGCCGGCGTACAACGGAATGAACCTTGCTTGATCCCTCATCGGGAGCCTTCCGCATATCTCCGTTTCCGGCTTCCAGCTCTGCTGGCGGCATCTTCCGCTACACTTATTAGTCTGTGATCCAGACGTTGGCCCTGAACGGGCCTGACTGTTAACTACAGTCATTAGCAAGTGACGTCGACACCGTACCTAAGGTGTCGATCCAAAATCAGAAAAAGGAGTCACCCTCTCATGAAACGTCAATCCCTCGCCACGCTGTTTTGCGCAGCCATCGGTTACGCCACCCTGGCGGCTACCCCGGCTGTAGCCCAGCAGAACTTCGTCACCATCGGCACTGGCGGCCAGACCGGCGTGTATTACGTAGTCGGCCAGTCAGTCTGTCGACTGCTGAATCGCAACAGCAGCGAGCACGGCATCCGTTGCAACGCCCCTTCAAGTGGCGGCTCGGTCGCCAACGTCAACGCCATTCGCGGCGGTGAAATGGACATGGGCGTAGTGCAGTCCGACATCCAGTACAAAGCCTATGCCGGAGTCGAAAACTTCGAAGCCGCCGGCCCCTATGAAGGCATGCGTGCCATGTTCGCCCTGCATGGCGAGCCGCTGACCGTTGTGGCCCGTCGCGATGCCGGCATCACAACGGTCTACGACCTCAAGGGTAAGCGGGTCAATATCGGCAACCCCGGCTCCGGTCAGCGCGACACCATGGACGTGGTGATGGCGTCACTGGGCTGGACAACCCGCGACTTCTCGCTGGCCTCCGAACTGAGCGCTGCCGAGCAGGCTGCGGCCCTGGGTGACAACAACGTCGATGCCATGGTCTATGTCGCCGGCCACCCCAACGGCTCGATTCAGGAAGCCACCACCACCGTCGACTCGGTCATGGTTGAGGTTGCGGGTGAGGAAATCGACAAACTGATCGAAGAACGCCCCTACTACGCCAAGGCTATCATTCCCGGCGGCATGTACCGCGGCAACGACAACGACGTAGCTACCTTCGGGGTTCGCGCCACACTGGTGACCTCTACCGCTACCTCTGACGAAGTCGTGTACCAGACAGTCAAGGCAGTGTTCGAGAATTTCGACCGCTTCAAGCGCCTGCACCCGGCCTTCGCTACCCTCACTGAAGAGCAGATGATCAAGGAAGGTCTTTCGGTACCTCTGCATGACGGCGCCATCCGCTACTACAAGGAACGCGGCTGGATGTAAGCCAGACCCACGGACCGCCCCACCGGGCGGTCCGTTCGTTTGAACCGTTCAAAAAATCAGAAGAAAAGTGCCTGTCATGAGTGAACCGAGTACCAAACGGGAAGACCTCAACACTGAACTGGAAGACCTGGTCGCCACCAGCGACACGGGTGCACGCAAACCCCGGGGGATCCCCGGCAAATTGCTTGTCAGCATTGCGGCCGCCTGGTCGCTTTTTCAATTATGGATTTCCTCGCCGCTGCCGTTCATGGTCGGCTTCGGCGTGTTTAACAGCACCGAAGCTCGCTCCATTCACCTGGCTTTCGCGGTGTTCCTGGGCTTCATGGCCTTCCCCGCCTTCAAGCGTTCCCCCCGTGACCGGGTACCGCTGCTGGACTGGATTCTGGCGCTGCTGGCTGCGTTCTGCGCAGCCTATCTGTTTCTGTTCTACACCGACCTGGCCCGCCGCCCGGGCAGCCCGACCCAGGTCGATGTAATAGTCGCCGTCACTGGTCTGGTGCTGCTGCTGGAGGCCACCCGCCGGGCGCTGGGGCCGCCGTTGATGATCGTCGCCCTGGTGTTCATCGTCTATTCGCTGGCCGGCCCGCACATGCCGGGGATTCTGGCGCACCGGGGCGTGAGCCTGGAGGCGCTGACCAACCATCAATGGCTCACCACCCAAGGGGTATTCGGGATTGCCCTGGGGGTGTCGACCAGTTTCGTGTTTCTGTTCGTGCTGTTCGGCTCACTGCTGGATAAGGCTGGTGCCGGCAATTACTTCATCAAGGTAGCCTTCTCGCTGCTTGGTCACTACCGAGGCGGGCCGGCCAAGGCAGCCGTAGTGGCCTCGGGCATGACCGGGCTGATCTCCGGCTCCTCGATCGCCAATACCGTGACCACCGGCACCTTCACCATCCCAATGATGAAGCGGGTTGGCTTCCCGGCGGAAAAGGCCGGCGCAGTCGAGGTGGCGTCATCGGTCAATGGCCAGATCATGCCGCCGGTCATGGGCGCCGCCGCCTTTCTGATGGTCGAGTATGTCGGCATTTCCTATGTCGAAGTGATCAAGCATGCCTTCCTGCCGGCGCTTATTTCCTATATCGCCCTGGTCTACATCGTCCACCTGGAAGCGATGAAGGCCGGCATGCAGGGGCTGCAGAGCAGCAATCCGCAGCGCCCGCTGCTGCGCAAGCTGATCGGTTTTCTCACCGGCCTGCTGTTGCTCATGGGGCTGTCGTTTGCGGTCTATTACGGACTGGGCTGGCTCAAGCCGCTGCTCGGCGACGCCGCCAGCTGGGTAATTGCCGGTGGCCTGGCAGTGGTTTATGTCAGTCTGTTGAAACTCGGCGCACGCTATCCGGAACTGGAGCTGGACGACCCCAACTCGCCAGTGGTCAAACTGCCGCAGACCAAGCCTACGGTAATGTCCGGGCTGCACTACATCCTGCCGGTCATCGTGCTGATCTGGTGCTTGATGGTCGAGCGCCTGTCACCCGGCCTGTCGGCCTTCTGGGCCACGGTGTTCATGATTGCCATCATCCTTACCCAGCGCCCGCTGATGGCTCTGTTCCGAGGACGCAGCAAGGTGGTCAACGACCTGCTGCACGGCCTGGATGATCTTTGGCAGGGTCTGGTATCAGGCGCGCGCAACATGATCGGCATCGGTATTGCCACTGCTACCGCCGGGATCATCGTCGGTGCGGTATCGCAGACCGGGGTCGGTCTGGTACTGGCCGACCTGGTGGAAATCCTGTCGATGGGCAACCTGATGCTGATGCTGGTACTGACGGCTGTGCTCAGTCTGATTCTCGGTATGGGCCTGCCAACCACCGCCAACTACATCGTGGTCTCGGCCCTGCTGGCACCGGTGATCGTCACCCTCGGCCAGCAGAACGGTCTGATCGTACCGCTGATCGCCGTACATCTGTTCGTGTTCTATTTCGGCATTATGGCTGACGTTACCCCTCCCGTAGGATTGGCCTCATTCGCAGCAGCGGCAGTGTCCGGCGGCGACCCCATCCGCACCGGCTTTCAGGCCTTCTACTACAGCCTGCGTACTGCGGCGTTACCATTCCTGTTCATCTTCAACACCGACCTGCTGCTGATCAACGTCGACTTCTGGCACGGGATACTGATCTTCATCGTCGCGACCATCGCCATGCTGATCTTCGCCGCTGCGACCCAGGGCTGGCTATTGGTACGCAGCCGCTGGTACGAAAATCTGCTATTGCTGCTGGTGGCCTTCACCCTGTTCCGCCCGGGGTTCTGGATGGACATCATTCATGATCCCTACGAGTCGGTGCCACCGGCGCAATTGGCCGAAGTGCTGAACCGGGTCGATGACAACAGTTACCTGCGCATGCAAGTGGCTGGTGAAGACGATATCGGCAACCCCCGTACTTTCTTCCTGCTGGTCCCGGTACCCGACGGCACTGACGGCCAGGAGCGGCTGGATAACCTGGGCTTGGGTCTGATTCAGGAAGATGAACGCACTCTGGTCGATATGGTCAACTTCGGTAGCCTGGCCGCGGAACTGGGTTTCCAGTTCGATCAGGAAATCATCGAGGTCATGGCCCCGGTTGATCGCTGGGCCAAGGAATGGATGTGGATACCGGGCTTCCTGCTATTTGGGCTGATTGTCGGCCTGCAATGGCTGCGCCAGCGTGCCCATGCCCCGGCACTGCCCTGAGGAGGATGCATGTACAACAAGATCCTGTTACCCATCGATCTTAACCACAAGGCCTCCTGGGACCGCGCCCTGCCGACCGCACTAGTGCTGTGCAAAACCTATGACGCTTCGCTGCATGTGGTCACGGTGATGCCTGATTTCGGCCTGCCACTGGTA